>NZ_JBIVUE010000006.1:0-491874 GCF_044757045.1 Streptomyces sp. NPDC091377
GCCCGCGGACGTCGAGCTCGCCGCATGACCCCAGCCAGCCCGAATCACCCCAAACCCCACAGAGACGCCTTGACGAAGGACATAGAGGCACCCCCGCCGACCGCCCTGGCAATCGGGCCCGCCCCCCGGCCCGGAACGTCCCGGTGGGCCCGCCGAAGTTGCTCCGGACCCCTTACCCGCACGCCGCCGGGGCGCTGGTTTCCGGATTTTCCGGTGCCTCGAACCGCAGTACGCTCGCCGCATGGTGCGGAGCAGGGCGGAGACCGTCGAGGCGTATCTCGGCGAGGCCCAGGAGGGGCAGCGGGCGGCGTTGGCGCGGTTGCGGGCGCTGTGTCGGGCCGAGCTGACCGGTTTCCGGGAGGTGATGGCGTACGGCATGCCCGCCTACGAGCGGGACGGCACCGCCGAGATCGCCTTCGCGGGGCAGCGGCAGTACATCTCCCTCTACCTCATGCGCCCCGATGTGCGGGACGCCTTCGCCGAGCGGCTCGCCGGGCAGGACATGGGCAAGGGGTGCCTGCGGTTCCGCGACGTCGAGCGGATCGACCACGACCTGGTGCGGGATCTGCTCAGGGCGACCGCCGCCATGCCGGGCCCGGTCTGTTAGGGCGGCTCTGTCACCGGGAGGAGTACGGCCGGGGCGCCACGTTCACCCTCCCTCTTGACGGCGGGATCCGCCCCCGCCCCTCGTGCCGGGGCCGTCGGCCGGTCCCGGCGCGACGATCCGCGGGGTGCGCCGGTCGTCCGGCGTTCATCCGTCGTACTGGATACCTAATCCCCCCAACGGGTGTCAGGGGTTGAGCCGGACGGCCGTGAGGTCCGGAGAATCGGGCAATGTGCAGCACCTAACCCCCACACCCACACCAGCCCCACCCACCCCCTACGCATCCGGACCTCCGCCGTCCCCCTATTCCCCCGCTGCCCCGGCAGCCCCGGCAGCCCCGGCAGCCCCGTTGTCCCCCTACCCCCCCGCCCCCCACATGCCGCTGACCCCCACCCCGGCGCCCCTGCCGCCCCGCACCCTCGGCCTCGCCCTCTTCGCCACCCGCTGGCTCCAGGCGCCCCTCTACTTCGGCCTGGTCGCCGTCCAGGGCGTCTACGTCTACAAGTTCTTCTACGAACTCTGGAAGCTGATCGTCACCTGTGTGGGCGGCCGGGCGACCGAGACGTACGTGATGCTCGCGGTGCTCAAGCTGGTCGACGTCGTGATGATCGCCAATCTGCTCATCATGGTCATCGTCGGCGGCTACGAGACCTTCGTCTCGCGCATCGGCCTCCAGGGCCACCGCGACCAGCCGGAGTGGCTCAGCCACGTCAACCCGAACGTGCTCAAGGTGAAGCTGGCCACCGCCATCGTCGGGATCTCCTCGGTGCATCTGCTCCAGATGTTCGTGGACGTGCACCGCACCTCACGGCACTCCCTGCTGTGGGGGACCGTGATCCATATGGCGTTCATCGTGTCGGCGGCGATCCTCGCCTACATGTCCGGGCCGATGTCGGCCCGCGCGGACCAGATCCACAGCGAGATCCAGCAGCACCACTACCGCGAGAGCCACGGCCACGGCGGCCACGGCGGTCCCGGCTCGCCCGCCACCACCGGCGCCCCCGCCGCTACGGAGACCGCACTCCCCGTACCGGCCACACCGGTGGCGATCCCCGCGCCGCGCACGGGCGAGCCGGGTGCCGAGTCCCGGATCACCGAGGCCGGTTTCCCCGACCGGATGCTGCTGGAGCACTTCGACGCCGACCACCCCCGCGTCTACGACCGTGAGACCGTCGCCCGGCTCGGCAAACTGGAGTTCCTGACCACCCACCGCAACGTCGTCTTCACCGGCCCGCCCGGCACCGGCAAGACCCATCTCGCCGTCGGACTCGGCATGCGGGCCTGCCAGGCCGGACACCGGGTGCGGTTCGCGACCGCCGAGGAGTGGGCCGTACGGCTGGCGACCGCGCAGACGGCGGGCCGGCTCGCCGACGAACTGGCCGCGCTCGACGGGTACGCGCTGCTGATCGTGGACGAGGTCGGCTACGTCCCCTTCGCCGCGGAGACCACCCGCCTCTTCTTCCAACTCGTCACCCACCGCTACGGGCGCGGCTCCCTGATCGTCACCGGTGACCGCCCGCCCGGCCGCTGGGACGAGGTGTTCGGCGGCCCGGCCGGGGCGGCGATGGCCGACCGCCTCGCCCACCACGCCGAGGTCGTACGCCTCGAAGGGGACAGCTACCGCACCCGCTGGATCTCCGGGGGATAGCTCACAGCAGGGGCGCGGGCAGGATGATGCTGTTGATCAGCGGCCCCTCCACGGTCACACCCTCGGTGATCAGCGACTCGGGCGTCGTGGGCAGCGGCAGCGGCAGGATGGCGGCGTTCGCCGGGGCCACGGCGGCCGGAGCGGCCGGAGCGGCGGGGGCCGCGGCAGCCGCGGGCGCGAACACGCCGAGCAGCAGGCCCGCGGCGACGGCGACGGCGAGTGCGAGTGCGGGGGCGGGGGCGGGGTGGACGGAGCGGGTCGGGGTGGCGGGCTTGGCGCGCATACGGGCGTCGGGCCTTTCGTCGGAGGGCCGTCCCGGGCGGGAACCGGGGAGACGGGGCGAGCGGGGGCGGGCCGGAGCCGGGGACCAGGACGGTCCGGCCCGTTCCCGTTCGAGGCGGACGCCGGCTCAGATCGCCGGGGTCTCGATGATCAGACCGGCGATCTCGATGCCGATGGCCGCGGCCTGGGTGGCGAAGGCGCCGATGAACAGCGCGGTCGTGGTCAGCACGGTCGCGACTCGACGGGCAGAACGCATGGTGGGGCTTCCTTTCGGCGGTGCTCGCCCGGATCTCTCTGGACCCCGGGCTCGTTCTGGACACCCCCTGGCTGCCCCCGCCCCACCCGCACGATGCGGCACACCCCGCAAGCTCCCCCGTGGGTGGGAAACGCCCGGCGTGGCGCGCATGAACCCGGCCGTACACCCCCAGGGGTGAGGCCGGGGGAGCCCCCGGTGAGCGGAACGGTCAGGCTCCGCCGCCCGGACCCGGCCCCTCCGCCTCCTCCGCCAACTCCGCGACCCCCGTGATCCGGTGCAGGGCGTAGGTGCGGACCTCGTCGGCGGTGTGGTCGTACGCCGTCACGAAACCGCCCTCGACCCGCACCGGCGCGATGACCCGCTGGCTCGCGGCGCCCTCGGCGTTGACGTAGCCGATCCACAGGGTCTGCCCGGTCATGACGGCGGCCTGGAGGGTGGCCAGGGTCTCCCCTGGCCCGGTGCGCGGCGGCTCGGCGCCACCGGGCCGCGGGGTGGGCGGGGCCTTGTGCGGGGCTTTGTGCGGGGCGGTGGCGGCCAGGTCGCCCGCCCGGACGGCCCGGATCGCCGCCGCCAGCAGCGTGGCGTCGGGTGGCGGCGGACCGTCCGGGACGGGTTCGGGCGCGGTGCGCGGCGGGGTGCGGTGGGCGAGGGCCCGGGTGATCAGTACGTCGCCCTCGGCGGACTCGGCGGCCGGCGCGAAGCCCATCGCGCGCAGCCCGTCGAGCAGCGTGGCCGGGTCGGCCTGCGCGGCCAGCACCGTCGGCGCGAGACGGCGCAGCCGCAGTCCGGCGGAGCGCTTGTCGGCGAGGATCTCGCCGAGGACGGTGTCGTCGTCGCAGCGGACGTACGCCGAGGCGGCGCCGACCCGGAGATGCCCGTGCTTACGGGCCACGTCGTCGATGAGGTACGTGAGCGGCTGCGGCACCGGCGTCCGGGAGCGCTCGGCGAGGAAGGCGTGCAGGTCGGTGGCGGTCTGCCCGGCGTCCAGGGCCCGCCGCACCGACCCCGGCGTGAACCGGTACACGGTCGCCCCGCCCTTCGACTCCACCTCCGCGAGCACCCCCAGCAACTCCGCCAACGGCCGCTCAAGAGGCCCCGGCGCGACCGCCGTCAGATCGGCCTGGAGGAGCACATGGCCGAGCGGCTCGGGCAGTTGCGGCGCGAGCAGCCGAGCGGCCGTCACGGCGGCGGCGGCCCGCTCGGCGGGGGAGAGGGGTTCGGGCGCGGGCGGCTCAGGGGGCGGTACGGGAAGGACGTGGTGGTGATGATGAACGGGCAACTTGTCACCCGGCCCGGAGCCCCCGACACCGGGTCCAGCACCGACAGGGCCCCTGACAGCGGCTCCGGTATCGGCTGCGGCAGCGGCTCCGGCTCCGGCTCCGGCTCCGGTATCGGCTGCGGCTGCGGTATCGGCTCCGGCAGTGGAATCGGTTGGGGCAGTGGCCCCGACACCGGGAGCGGCATCGGCACCGGCATCGGCTCCGGCTCCGGTAGCGGCATCGGCTCCGGCTCCGGCTCCGGCATCGGCTCCGGCTCCGGCATCGGCTCCGGCTGCGGCATCGGCTCCGGCTGCGGTATCGGCTGCGGCTGCGGTATCGGCTCCGGCAGTGGAATCGGTTGCGGCACCGGCTCCGGCATCGGCCCCAGCACCGGCCCCGGCTCCGGCACCGGCTCCGGCACCGGCTCCGGCCCCGGCAGCGGAATCGGCCCCGGCACCGGCACCGGAATCAGCAGCGGCATCGGCCTGGCCGCCCACTCCCCCCGCCGTCACCGCGGGCCCCGGGGTCGGCAGTCCCAGGAGTGCCCGGCCGTGTCCCGCGAGGGCTCCGCGGCCGGTCACGCCCAGCAGTTCCGCCTCGGTCAGGGTCCAGCCCGCCAGGCGGGCCCGCAGATCGTCCTCCCGGCGGGGCGGGCGCTCCCACCGCAGCCGGTCCAGCACCGCCTGCCGGTCCGCCGCCGCGCCCGCCGGGAGGGCGGCGAGCAGGGTCAGCACCCGGTGCCGTACCTCGGGCGCCGCCGAGCGGTCCAGGCCGGGGCCGAGCGCGGCGAGGGTACGGTCCTTGCCGTCCCGGCCGCCCACCAGCCCCGGCGTACGCGTCGCGGTCAGCCAGGTCTCCGCGAGCAGCGCCCAGCGCTCGGCCGCCGGACGCTCCCGCCACTCGTCGTACAGCGGCGTCGCCGCGTACCGCTCGGCCGCCTCGCCGTCGGAGGCGATCAGCCCCGCCGCGTAGGCCAGTTCGACCCAGAACGCGGCGACGGGCTCGGAGACGTCGAGCGCCACCGCCGTTCGCTTCAGATCCCGCACGGCCAGGCCGCCCGCGCGCAGCACCGCCGGTCCGCCCTCGTCCCAGTCCTTCAGCAGTTCGTCGACCGTCGCCAGCGCGCCGAGCGCCTGCCCGGCGGCCGTCGCGTCCACAACCTGTGGATGGTGCGTGGCGGCCGGGACGACGGCGGGCGGCACCGGCTCGACGGTCCGGTGCGCGTGCCCCGCCCGCATATGCAGGGCCACCTCCCGCGGCAGCACGACCGTGCCCGGCGCGGTCGGCAGCAGCAGCCCCCGGTCGAGGAGCCAGCGCAGCCGGGCCGCCGGCTCGGCCGTGACCTGACCGTACGGCGGCCCCCACACCAGCCGGTCGAGCACGTCGAGGGACTCCGCCGGGGCCTTGGCGAGCAGCCTCCCCAGCCGTTTGCGGTCGCTGAACAGCATCGTCAGCCGCGCCGCCGCCGACACCGCGTCGGGCGTGCCGCCGAGCCCCGCCGCCGTGACGATCTCCTGGATCCGCCCCGGCGACATCCCGGCCGTCGCCTCCCGCACGGTCGGCCCGAGCCCGGTCGGCGACGGATGCTGGGCCGAGGGCGCGAGCAGCTCACGGGCGGTGCGCACCAGCCGCAGCCGGTTGTCCGCGCCCCACACGAGCGCCTGCTCGCGCAGCCCGGCCAGCGCCCGGGGCAGTGCCGCCGCGGTCACCGGATCGCGCGCGTCGCCCGCCATGAGCCCGAGCAGTTCGTCGTACGACGCCGGATCCCTGGCCACCGCCAGGGCCTGCGCGGTCTGCTGGCTGAACCGGTCCAGGCGCTCCAGCGCCCGCAGCACGGAGGCACGGGTGCCCGCACGGGTCGCGAGCTGGGTGAGATCGGTGGGTACGGGGGTGATGAGGTCCGGACGGGCGCGCAGCAGCGCGGCCAGGGAGGCGTCGTCCCTGCCGCGGAGCGCCTCCGCGAGGGAACGAGGTGCGGCCGGCTTCTCGTCGCTCATCCGCTCAACGTTAGCGGGTCCCCCTGACAGCGGGCCCGTCCTGACCGCGCCACCGGGCCGGTTGTGACAGCGACCCCCGGCACGTCACGACAATGGCCCCGCCCCGCCGCGACACCCGCCCCGCCCCTGCCGTCAGCACGCCGGGAGGGAGAACTCCGGCGGATGCGGGCCGATATGAGCGGCTGCGCTACCGTCGTGGCACGGGCAGTCCGGGACCCGTGAGGGGACAGCGTGGGGATCGAGAGCGACCAGGTCGTCTACGAGTATCTGAGCCGCGTCGGCGACGTGGCGCAGCAGCAGCAACTGCCCTCGGCGACGCGCATGCGGCTGGTGGCGCATCTGCGGGACGAGATCGACGCGCGGCGGGCCAAGACCCCGGTCGACAGTCCGGCGGCGGTGCGCCGCATCCTGACCCGCCTCGGCACCCCGGACGAGGTGGTCGCCAGGGCGGGCGGCACCCCCGTCGCCCCCGACACCCCGACCGCGGCGGTCCCCGTCCAGCGCGAGAGCCAGGACAACCGCCGGGGCCGCGACCACCGCCGGGGCCGGGATCCCGGCCAGGACCGCGACGGCGGCGAGGACCGTACCGACCTGAAGGCCGCCGCCCGCAAACGGCTGCGCCGGGTCATCCCCAAGCCCCGCCCCGCCGAGGCCGCGCCACCCCCCGCCCCTTTCGAGGGGCCGTCCTCCCCGCACTTCGCCCCCACCCACGAGCTGGGCGACCCCTCCGCCCAGCCCGACTGGTGGCGCACCGACAACACCCCCTTCGGCCCCGGCGACCAGGTCCCCGGATTCGTCGGCGGTGTGGAGATCCCCGAACTCCTCAAACCCCCGCCGAAGAAGCGCGACGACGGCGACGACGGCGGGGACGGGGACGGGGACCACGAAGGCACCGAGGGCGCCGAGGGGGATGGGGACGACGCGGCCGGCGCGGAACCCGGCGTGGAGACGGAGGGCGAGGGGTCCGCGAGCCGCCGCCGGCTGCACTTGCCCGCCGCGAGGGAGTGGAACAACCCCCTTCTCCTCCTCGCCGCCGCCCTGCTCGTCACGGGCGCGGTCCTCGGCAATCTGCTGCCCCTCGCGCTGGGCTGGCTCATCGCCTGGGCCAGTCGCCGGCTCACCCGCGCGGAGATGAAGACGGCCGTGATCGGGCTGCCCGCGCTGGCCGTGGCGGCGGCCGTGGTCTGGCTCTGGGGCCGGACCGACGGCCGCTGGGGCGAGCCCATCCCCGAGGGCACGATGGACGACGTCCTCAACGACACCTGGCCCTGGGTCCTGCGCGGCGCGGCCGTGGCCTCGGCGGCGTTCCTGGTCTGGCGCTCCCAGCGCCCGCGCTAGGAACCGGCCCAGGGGCCCCGTCGGGCGGTCGGCACAATGGACCCATGACGTCCGCCCCGGCCACCCCGCCCAAGCCGCCCACCGTCGGGTTCGACCTCGACATGACGCTGATCGACTCCCGGCCCGGAATTCACGCCTGCTACCGGGCGCTGGCCGAGCGGACCGGGACGTACATCGACGCCGATCTGACCATCACCCGCCTCGGACCGCCGCTGACGCAGGAGCTGAGCAACTGGTTCCCGGCGAAGGACGTGCCCGCGATGGCCGACCTGTACCGCTCGATGTATCCGGCGATGGCCATCGAGGCGACCCCCGCGCTGCCCGGCGCCCACGAGGCGGTGACGGCCGTACGGGCGGCCGGTGGGCGGGCGATCGTCGTCACGGCGAAGTACGAGCCGAACGCCAAGCTGCACCTCTCCCACCTGGGCATCGAGCCGGACGTGGTGGTCGGTGACCTGTGGGCCGAGGCCAAGGCGGGGGCCCTGCGCGAGCACGGTGCCTCGGTCTACGTCGGTGACCACGTCGGCGATGTCCGGGGCGCCCGCGCGGCCGGTGCCCTGTCCGTCACGGTGCCGACCGGGCCCTGCGGCACCCACGAACTGCGCGGCGCCGGGGCGGACGTCGTCCTGACGGACCTCACCGAGTTCCCGGCCTGGCTGGCCGCCTACCTGGACGGCACCCCCGACTCCGCCCCGGACGCGGCCCGCGCCTGACGCCGCCCGGCGGCGGCCGACTGCAGCACCCCGGCCCCGGCCATGGCGAAGCCGACGCCCATGAGCATGCTCAGCACGAACATGTACGTCGGGAACGGCGTCGTACCGAGGAACAGCGGGGCCACGGTGACCAGGGTGGCCACCGCGCCGATGATGAACACCACGGCACCGGCCTGGATCAGCCGGTCGCCGGGCGCGGCGGAATTCGCTTGGGTTTTGTCACGCACCCGACCAGGGTAGTTCCCAGCGCAAAGGACCGAAGCCATGGACCGACGCCATGGACCGATGCGACGGATCGATGCAATGGATCGATGCGACGGGCCGACGCAATGGGCCGACGCAATGACCGACGCGGCGGACCGGGCGAAGGACCGACCAGAACGGCCCAGAACGGCCGGGTGAACAGCCGGGCGACGTCTTGTCACCCGACCCGGGACCATTAGCCTGGTAGCGGCGGGTCACGGTCGACCCGCCGCAGTGCTATCAAGGGCCGTTCACGAGCCGTTTCCGAAGCAGTTTTCCGACAAGTACGAGGACGAGGACAGACGTGCCTACCGGCAAGGTCAAATGGTTCAACAGCGAGAAGGGCTTCGGCTTTCTCTCCCGCGACGACGGCGGTGACGTCTTCGTCCATTCCTCGGTTCTCCCCGCCGGAGTCGAGGCGCTCAAGCCGGGACAGCGGGTGGAGTTCGGCGTCGTCGCGGGGCAACGCGGCGACCAGGCCCTTTCGGTGACGATCCTGGACCCGACCCCGTCGGTCGCCGCCGCCCAGCGCAAGAAGCCGGACGAGCTGGCCTCGATCGTGCAGGATCTGACGACCTTGCTGGAGAACGTCACCCAGACCCTGGAGCGGGGCCGCTACCCCGACAAGACGGCCGGCAAGCAGGTGGCCGGCCTGCTGCGCGCGGTCGCCGACCAGCTCGACGTATAGCCACCGCCCCGCCGCCCCCGCCCCTCGCCTCTGCCGTAGCCACCACCGAATCCACCACGTCATCCACCGCGCCATCCACCACGGCATCCACTGACGCAGCCGCCACCGCGGCCGTCGCCGTACCTCCCGTCACGGGAAATCCAGCGCATGAGGGCCGAGGGGCGGTACCAGCCCCTCGGCCGCCGCGCGGGTGAGCAGTCCGCGCACCGCCGCGTACCCCTCCTCGCCGAGGCCGGCGGTGAATTCATTGACGTACAGCCCGATGTGCTGGTCCGCGACCGCCGGGTCCATCTCCTGGGCGTGCTCCATGACATACGGCCGGGAAGCCTCGGGGTCGTCCCAGGCGGCCCGTACGGAGGCCCGGATCGCGTCGGCGAGCGCGTGCAGGGTCGTGTCCCCCAGCGTCCGCCGGGCGATGATCGCGCCGAGCGGGATCGGCAGCCCGGTGGTCCGCTCCCAGTGCTCGCCCAGGTCGGCGAGCTTGTGCAGCCCGTAGTTCCGGTACGTGAAGCGCGCCTCGTGGATGACGAGACCGCCGTCCACCTTCCCGTCCCGTACGGCGGGCATGATCTCGTGGAACGGCATCACCACGATCTCCCCGACCCCGCCCGGCAGCACCTCGGCGGCCCACAGCCGGAACAGCAGGTACGCCGTCGACTTCTCGCTTGGCACCGCCACCGTCCGCCCGGCCAGTCCGCCACCGCCCGAGGCGTGGGCGCCGCCCCCGGCCTCCGGCTCCCGAGTGAGCACCAGCGGCCCGCAGCCCCGCCCCAGCGCCCCGCCGCAGGGCAGCAGGGCGTACGCGTCCAGGACGTAGGGCAGGACGGCGTACGACACCTTCAGCACATCGAGTTCGCCGCGCTCGGCCATGCCGTTGGTGAGGTCGATGTCGGCGAAGGTCACGTCGAGCGCGGGGGCGCCCGGCACCCGGCCGTGGGCGAGGGCGTCGAAGACGAAGGTGTCGTTGGGACAGGGGGAGTACGCGATCCTCAGCGGGCCGGCGGAGTCGGCGTCGCCCGGCTGGTCACCGGTCAGGTCGATGGTCATGTCGGTTCCAACTCTCCAGGGCGGGCGGGAGCTTCCCGAATCCGGCGGTGAGGGCCGCGAGGGCGTCGGGAATGCGCCAGGCGGCCCGGTCGCGCGGGCCGACCGGGTTGGACACGGCCCGCAGTTCCAGCACCGGTACGCCGTGCGCGGCGGCGGCCTCGGCGACCCCGAAGCCCTCCATGGCCTCGGCGAGCGCGTCCGGGTGGGCGGCGCGCAGCGCCTCGGCGCGGGACGCGGTGCCGGTGACGGTGGAGACGGTGAGGACGGTGCCGGTGCGGGCACCGGTGGCGGCGGCCACGGCGGCGACCAGGGCCGGGGGCGGCCGGTGGGTGACGGTACCGAAGCCGAGGTCGGTGACCGGGAGGAAGCCCTCGGTGGTCTCGGCGCCCAGGTCGGCGGCGGTGATCGCGGCGGCGACGACGAGCGAGCCGACGGGCGCCCGGGGCGCGAACCCGCCGGCGATCCCGGCGCTGACGACGAGGTCGTAGGCGGTGCCGGTGAGGGCGGCGGTGGTCAGCGCGGTGGCCGTGGCGGCGGCGGCGAGGGCCGGGCCGACCCCGACGGCGAGCAGATCGGGGCCACCGCCCGCGACCCGCAGCAGAGGGAGCCGCAGCAGCGGGGCGGCAGGGGAGCCGGGGGCGGTGGAGCCGTGGGGCGGGGGCACCTCGGAGACGAGGTGTCCGGGAAACGCGCGTGCCACCGCGTCCCGCTCGGCGGGGACGGCGGTGGCGACCAGGACGCGCGGCGCGGGGCGCGTGATCAGGCGTCCTTCTTGAGCTTGAAGGACCACAGCCCGACGGCCTCTCCCTCGCCCTCCTTGACGGAGACCGTGGTGGTGTTGCCGCTGGCCCCGTACTGGGCGTTGAAGAAGACACTGCCCGGGATGGTCCGGTAGGTCTTGGTGCTCGGGTCGGTCAGCGGCTGACCGTTCATCAGGATGGTCCAGCCCTTGTCCGCGATCTTCGGGTCGACACCGAAGCGGACGGTCTCGTCCGGGTCCACGCTGATCGTCTTGACGTCCGCGTCCTTCAGGCAGGCCGTCAGCTCGGCCGAGGGCACGGGCTTGCCGTCGTTGTAGCAGCTCGCCTCCGAGCTGACCGAGTCGGTGCCGACGGTGAGGGTGGCCATCGGGGACGGCTTCTCGCAGGCCGTCAGGGCGAAAAGTCCGGCGGAGACGGCACCGGCGGCGACGACGGCGCGGCGGCGTCGCACAGCGCGGAGCACAGGGGCGGCTGCGCCGCGGGGCATCGTGGTCATGGCGGAAGATTATCGGGCCGACGGCCCCCCGCCCCCACGAGGGTGGCGGCCGTGCCGCGGGTCGGCCCACCCGTACGGGGCCGGGCGAGGGGGCGTCAGGCGACGCGCGGGTGGGTCCGTCCGCCGCGCCGGGCGGACAGCAGCAGCCCGCGTACGGTGCCCAGCCACCCGACGGCGACGATCACCGCGGCGACGGAGAGCCCGAAGGGCCCGTTCAGCGGCAGCGCGATCCCGATGGCGCCGCCCAGCACCCAGGCCATCTGAAGGAGGGTCTCCGAACGGGCGAACGCCGACGTGCGGACCTGCTCGGGCACGTCCCGCTGGATCAGCGCGTCCAGGGACAGCTTGGCCAGCGCCTGCGCGAACCCGGCGACGGCCGCGAGACAGGCCACCAGGAACGCCCCGAAGAACACCGCGGCGATGATGACGGCCGCCAGCACACCCGCCACCACGGTCACGATGATGACCTCCGGCGCCCGCGACCGCAGCCACGCCCCCACGGCCGTACCGCAGGCGTTGCCCGCGCCCGCGGCGACCGCGACCGTGCCCAGGGAGACGGCGGCGCTCTGCCCGGTCAGCGGATGCTCGCGCAGCAGGAACGCCAGGAAGAAGATCAGGAACCCGGACAGACAGCGCAGGGCGGCGTTGGCGCCGAGCGCGTGGGTGACGGCGATCCCGACGGTGCGCAGCCCGGGCCGCTTCACCCGCCCGCTCCGCGGCCCACGCAGATGCTCGGCGTCGGCCGCGAGCAGCGCCCGGTCCTCGCCCTTGGCCGAGTCGACCTTGGGCGGCAGCGTGAAGGAGAGGACGGTTCCCGCCACGAAGATGACGAACGCGCCGTAGAGCGGCCAGCGTGGCCCGATGAACTGGAGCCCGGCCCCGACGGGCGCGGCGACCCCGGTGGCGAGCAGCCCGCCGAGCGTGACCCGGGAATTGGCCTTGACCAGCGAGAACCTGGGCGGCAGCAGCCGGGGCACCACGGCGCTGCGGACCACCCCGTACGCCTTGGACGCGACCAGCACCCCCAGCGCGGCCGGGTACAGCTCGATCCCGCCGGTGATCACCGCGGTGGACAGCACCAGGGCGAGCAGGGCGCGGGCGAGCATCGCGCAGGCCATGGCGGCGCGCCGGCCGTGCGGGACCCGGTCGAGGAGCGGGCCGATGACGGGGGCGAGGAGGGCGAAGGGTGCCATGGTGATGGCGAGATAGAGGGCGACCCGTCCGCGGGCCTCGTCGGTGGGGACGGAGAAGAACACGGTCGACGCCAGCGCGACCGTGATCATCATGTCCCCGGCGCCGTTGACGCCGTGGAGTTCGATCAGCTTGCCGAGCCCCGACTCGCCGGCCCCGTGCGCGTGGGTCGCCCTGCGGATTCCCCGGGCGGTCCCGGTGAAGGGGCTGCGCAGGGCGCGCCCGACCGCGCGGACAGGACGCCACGGCCCTGAACCGCCGCCTTTCCGCCTGCCTGCGGTTGCCACGCCGTTCATAGTGCCCCGAGAAGGGGCCGGGTAGGCGGGACGCGGGCGGAGCGGGGCGGGGCCGGGGCCCGTACGGCTTGGGGGCGTGGGGGGCTGGGGGGCGTACGGCCCGGGACCGGCGGTCGTACGGCCTGGCGTCGGGGGGTGTACGGCCCGGGACCGGCGGTCGTACGGCCTGGCGTCGGGGGGTGTACGGCATCGGGTCCGGAGTGCGAAATGATCGGCGCGAAGCGCCGAAAAGGACACCGGTGTAGGCCAAGCGCCGACGAACAGGCAGAATGGTTGACGGAGATGTGCCCGAGCGCGACAGGACTCGGACGTCGACGCGGCCCAGAGGTCCGCTCCGTCCGCGCCACCGCCGGAGGAAAGGCGCATCTGAGCGACGGGCGTAGGAGAGAAGCGATACCTGTGAGCGCAGCGACAACGCGAAGCCGTACCCCCGACCGCCTGTGTGCCGAGGCCGTCGACCTCGCCCGTTCCGCCGCCGAGGAGGCTGCGGCACCCGGGGTCGTGGGGGAGCATGACGGGCTGGTCTCGGAGGGCGACCGCGTTGTCACGCACTTCTTCGCCTGCAAGGAGCCCGGGTACCGGGGCTGGCGCTGGGCGGTGACAGTGGCGCGGGCGTCCCGGGCGAAGGTGGTGACGCTCGACGAGGTCGTACTGCTCCCCGGCCGTGACGCGCTGCTGGCACCCGAATGGGTTCCGTGGAGCGAACGGCTGCGCCCCGGCGACATGGGTCCGGGCGATCTCCTGCCCACGGACGCGGAGGATCTCCGCCTGGAGCCCGGCTTCAGCGCCGAGGAGGAGCCGCCGCCGGACTCGGCGGTGTCCGAGGAGATGGCCGAACTGGTGGAGGCGGAGGACGCCGAGGTGACGCGGGGTGTTCCCGCGCATCTGCCGGTGCCGCCGTCCCGGGGCTCGATCGCGGCGACGGCCGAGGAACTGGGCCTGGGCCGGGCGCGGGTCCTGTCCCGCTACGGCCGCGATGTGGCCGCGGACCGCTGGGAGGAGGCGTACGGCGCTCAGACCCCGATGGCCCAGGCGGCCCCGGCGACCTGCGTGAGCTGCGGTTTCCTGGTCCCGATCGGGGGTTCCCTGGGACAGGCGTTCGGTGCCTGCGCCAACGAGTTCTCCCCGGCGGACGGCCGTCTGGTGTCCCTGGCCTACGGCTGCGGCGGCCACTCGGAGGCCGCGATCATGCCGAGGCCCCCGCAGCCGCCGCCCCCCGTCCTGGACGAGACCAGGGTCGACGAACTCCCCCTCCACCCGCCCCACGCCTCCGGCTCCGTCCCGGAGACGGCGTCGGACGACGAGTCGGCGGAACTGGGACATTCCTGAGGAAGGGACCGCCTGTGTCAGGGGCGGTCGGTGTTCTGGTCCCTGGCACGGAGATACGCGTCGTGCAGACCGGGGGCGAAGAGCCCGGCGACGAAGGCGACCGGGCCGCCGTACAGCAGGGGCGGCCCGACCTCGGACATCCAGTCCCCGATCGCGAGAACCGCGATGACATCGACGTAGCAGAACAGGAACAGCAGCCCCGCTCCGACCTTCATCAAGCGTCCTCCCCCCTTGAGGGTCGCCGGGCGGCCACCCGTTCCCCGCTGCATGCCCGGCCCGCCGGCGCCTGAACCAGCGGCTAGATCACGCGGCTAGATCACCACCGGCAGCGGCAGCCGGACCGCCGGGGGCAGCGGCGCGACGGCGGCGGGCTCGGCCCGCATGCCCTGGATCAGCAGCGCGGCGAAACGCCGGGCGGCGGCCACCGCCGTGGTCGGCGAGGTGGTGCGGATGCCGCCGTTGGCCATGAGCACCATGACCAGGTCCTCCAGGACGAAATCCGGGCGCAGACCGCCCGCGGCCTTGGCCCGGCGGGCGAGTTCGGCGATGTGGCCCAGGGTCCGGTCACGGGCGACGGCGAAGTCGACCGGCACCGGGAAGGTCGAGACGAACGCCGCGGCGAAACCCCGGTCCCCCGCGTGCATCGCGCAGAACTTCTCGATGACCAGGCAGAAGCCGAGCCAGGGATCCGGATGGGCCAGCCCCTCCTTGACGACGGCGGCACAGGCCCCCATCTGCTCGGTGAAGACCTCGGTGAGCAGCGCCTCCTTGGTGGGGAAGTGCCGGTAGACGGTCGCGGGGCCGACCTCGGCCCGGCGCGCGATCTCCCGCATCGCCACGTCCAGCCCCTGCTCGGCGAAGGCAGTACGGGCCACGGCGAGGATGCGTTTCCGGTTGTCCCGGGCGTCGGAGCGCGGGGAGTGAGACAGATCGTGGGTCACCGCTCTCACTTTAGCTAAACGGACGGGGTGTTCCGTTAGCGTCCCGGGCCATGAAAGCACTGCAATTCAGCGCGTACGGTCCCGTGAGCGTCCTTGAGATCGCCGAGGTGCCCGCACCGCACGCCGGGCCGGGTCAGATCCGGGTGGCGGTCAGGGCCTCGGGGGTCACTCCCGCCGACCGGTATCTGCGCTCGGGCCGGTTCCGCGACCTGCTGCCGGTGCCGCTGCCCCATGTGCTCGGCGTGGATGCGGCGGGCGTGGTCGACGAGGTCGGCCCAGGGGTGCTCGGTGTGCGGCCTGGTGACGCGGTCTTCGGCCTGGTCGACCTCGCGAAGCACGGCGGCGCGAACGCCGAGTACGCCGTCCTGGCCGACTGGGCGCCGAAACCGGACGCGCTGAGCTGGGAGCAGGCGGGCGGGGCGGCGGGCAACGTCGAGACCGCCACACGAGTGCTCGACCGGCTGGAGGTCGGCACCGGCACGACCCTGCTGATCGAGGGCGCGGCCGGCGGCGTCGGCACGATCGCCGTCCAGCTCGCGGCGGCACGCGGCGCGACCGTCATCGGTACCGCGGGCCCGCACAACCACGCGTTCCTCGCGGGGCTGGGGGCGACACCGACCACCTACGGCCCCGGGCTGGGCGAGCGGGTCACCGCCCTGGCACCGGACGGCGTCGACGCCGTGCTGGACTGCGCGGGCTCCGGCTCGCTGCCCGAACTGGTGAGCCTCGCCGGAAGCCCGGACCGGGTGGTGAGCATCGCCGACCCGGAGGCGCCGCGGCACGGGGTGCATCTGTCACGCTCGGCGGGCCCCGGAGGGGACCTGCCGGCGGTGCACGGCCTCGCCGAGGCCGCCGCCCTCGCGGAACAGGGCCGCCTCACCGTGCCGGTCGCCGCGGCCTTCCCCGTCGAGCGGGCGGCCGAGGCCCACGAGTTGAGCGGGACCGGCCACGCCCGAGGCAAAATAGTCCTCACTTTCTGAACGTCCTCAATTCTCTGAACCCCCTGACTCCCTGGACCTCTTCGACTCCCTGGACCCCCTCGACTCCTTGGACCCCCTGAACTCTCCGGGCTTTCCGGGGCGTTCTCCGAAAGTAGAAGCCGTCTGCGCGAAGGGCGGGGCACCCGGAGCCCGGGTGCCCTGCCTCGCAGGGCGGCGGATCACCCGCGTGTTCGGGCGTACGAGGCCATCGACCGCACGCCGCGCCCCACGGCCGGGCGACCTGTTCCGGTCGATGCGGGACGAACGATCTCGGAGGGCGTACTAGCCTGCGGGGCAGCTCAGTTGGTGGTGTCCGTCCGCTCCGTGGGCCGCTCCCGAAAGGCATCCTCATGCCCCTGCCTCGCCTCGGTGTCTCCCTCCAGCCGCGTTGGCCGCTCGACGACGGGGCGGGTGCGCTGAGAGCGGCGCGACGAGCCGAGGAACTGGGGTTCGACCATGTGGCGGTCGGCAACCGCGTCCTGGACAGCGGCTCCGGTCTCGACACGGACCCTTTCGTGCTGCTGTCCGCCGTCGCGGGAGCCACCACCCGGCTACGACTGCTGACCTCGGTCCTGGTCGCGCCGTACTACCCCGCCCTCGTCCTCGCCAACCAGGCCGCCACGCTCGACGTGATCTCCGGCGGGCGCCTCGTCCTGGGCGTCGGCACCGGTTGGAATCCGGACGAGTTCACCGCCCTCGGCATCTCCGCCCGTGAGCGCGGTGCCCGCACCGACGACCACCTGGGCGCCGCGAAGGCCCTGTGGACGCAGCGTCCCGCCGACTTCGACGGCCCCTTCACCACCCTGCGCTCCGCGACCCTCGGCGTCCCCCCGCTCACCCCCGGCGGCCCACCCGTCTGGATCGGCGGCCACAGCGACGCCGCCCTGCGCCGGGTGCTGCGCTTCGGCGACGGCTGGTACGGCACCGGCGCCGACCCCGCCACGGTCACCGACATCCACCGCCGCCTGCGCGACCTGGACCCCACCGGCGACGCCGACCGCCTCACCCTCGCCTCGATGGCGTTCTTCACCCCACCCGGCATCCCCGCCGCCGTAGGTACCCCCGGCCGGCCCCTCGGTGGCCCCGAGCCCACTCCCGAGAGCGTCACCGACGCCCTCGGCCGCCTCGCCGAGGCGGGCCTCACCGACATCACCCTGTGGCTCCCGATCGCGGCGGACCGGGTGGAAGAGGCCCTGGAATGGACCGCCGCCGAAGTCTTCCCCCGACTCGGCTGAGCGACGCCCCCCCCCGTTGCCGGGTCGGCCCAGGTCTCAACGTGATCCGACGGTCTTCGCGGCGGTCTTGGCGGCGGTCTTCGCGACGGTCTTGGCGACGGTCTTGGCGATCAGTTCCTGGGCCAGGTCGAAGCGGATGCCGTCGGGGTTCTCCAGGTCCGCGTTCTCGTACCAGGTGCGGTCGGCTTCCGGGTGGGGGCCGCTGACGCCGACCCGGCCCTTGCCGTAGGGGGCGACGACGACGGCGGCGGAGCCGTTGGGGTAGGTCGCGAGGACGTCGGCGTCGGCGCCCTTGTCGAGGAGGAACGCCGGGCCGTCCTGGAAATACATGTGCCGCCGTCTGCCACCCCATCGCACCGGTACGACGGTGTCCCGCGCGTCGTGGATCGTGGTGTCGGGGAGGTCGATGTATCCGTCCGTGTCGCCGGGCAGCAGGTCGAACCCGGGGTCGCGTCCGGCGAGGTAGGCGCCGAAGCACAGGCCCAGGTAGCTGCCGCCCTCCCCGACCCAGTCACGCAGCATCCCGGCCGAGCCGCGCAGGTCCCGCCAGGCGCCCTCCAGGTCGGAGCCGCCGCCGGGCTGGACGTACAGCCGCGCCTCGGCCAGCGCGTCGGCGGTCAGCGCGACGTCGGTGCCGGGGCCCACGTAGGTGACCCGGAAGGGCTGGGGCGCCCGGCGCAGCACGGTGGCGATCGACGACGGGCAGTCGGGGCAGCCCTGGGGGCCGCCGTAGACCAGGGCGAGGGGCGGCCGTTCGCTTCGCTCGTCCCCCTCCGATCGGCCGCAACCTGCCAGTGCGGCGGTGACCGGGAGAAGCCCGAGGAGCAGCCGACGCCGATCCAGGGCGGCTGAGCGGCGGCCGGCGTTCGGGAACGTACCGGGCATGGGGCTCTCTCTCCTGTCTCCCGGCCCGGACCTGGACCGGTGGCCGGGGTGGCCGGTGGCGCACGTACCGCGAGCGGCGTCCGCGTGTACGTCCGCGTGTATGTCCGCATGTACGTCCGCGTGTACGTCCGCTGCGCAGACCCCCCTCACCCTGTAGCACGGGATCACGCCCGGCCGGGTTCCCTGTGGCCGGCTTGCTCGGTGGACGGACGGCAGTCGAGTGAGCGTGCGGTCCCGCACGGGAGGAGGGTGAAGAGGGTGTGGAGGTGAAGAGGGCATGCCACTGGTCAAGGCTCGAAGGGTCACGGCTCTGTTCCAGCGCCGCTGAGCCGCGCACACCCGCGGAACGGGGTGGGAACGGTGGCCCGCCCAGCCGTTCCGCCCGATGCCCCGGTCATACGTGTAACAGCGAGGTATTAGGGGCTGGTGGGGCGGAACGGCCTGCCGGGTCGGGGCGGTCCTGGTGTTCAGAAACGGTCGCTCGTATTGACCCGCCGTTCAGATCAGGACCGAGCGGCCGAGTCGACCGGCACCACCGACCGATACCGAGGGAAGAGAAAAACCATGCGCGTTCGCAAGCTCACCGTCGTCGCCCTGGCCGTCGTCGCGGGCCTCTCGCTCACCGCCTGCCAGAACGACGACATGGCCGTCGGAGGCAACGACCGGCAGACCTCCGCCGCCAAGGACTCCTCGGAGCAGAGCAACGGCAAGGACGCCGCCGCGAACGGCTCCGACGGCCAGGGCACGGCGTCCGGGACGGACTCCGGCGACAACGATGCCGCGTCCGGCGACTGCCGTACCGACGAGCTGGAGATCACGGCGACGGACAGCACCATCGGCGGCGATGAGGAAGGCACCGTCGGCGTCACCTTCAAGAACGGCGGCGGCCGGGAGTGCTCGCTCTCCGGGTACGCGGGTGTCGACCTGGAGACCAGCGAGGGAACGCTGTCCGCCGAGCGCAGCGGCGAGGAGACCACCCCGGTCGTCCTCAAGGACGGCGAGGAGGTGCACTTCGGCGTCCAGTACCCGCTCAACGAGTCGGGCGGCTCCGGCGTCCGGATCACCGGGCTGGTCGTGACCCCGCCGAACGAGACGAAGTCGGTCACCCTCGACTGGCCGGGCTCCGCCACGCTGCCCGTCACCGAAGGCGGCGGCTCCTCCGTGACGGTCGGCCCCCTCGGCGGCATCGGTCAGGGTGGCTGACCCCCGCGCGCACCCGGTCGCCGCAGTCACCCGGTCAGCGCGGCCACCCCGTCAACGCACCGGATCACGCCGTACGACCTCGCCCCGCTCGTCCGCCTCCAGCGATGCCGCGCCCTTCGGGCCGGTCACCGAGACCCGGATCTTCAACGCCTCGGTGAGACCGTCCGCCGTGAGCTGCCAGCTCTCCGGCGAGCCCGTTCCCAGCGACGTCCCGGCCTCCTCCACCAGTGCCGGTATGCGGTCGAAGGGCAGCGCGTACGGGTCGAAACCCGGGGCCTTCGTCCCCGCGGCGGCGTACAGGATCGCCACGGTGTGCTCCTGCACGACGACACTGGTCGCCCGGCGCTGCGGCCCTTCCACCGCCTCGGCCAGCGACTCCACCGCCCACCGCAACTCACCCTCGTCCCGCAGCGACGCGTCCCGTTCCACGGTGAGCGTCGCGGACGACGACGACACCGACGTGCTGTACGAGGGTGTCCCGTCCCAGTCCGGCCGGCTCTCCCCGTCGGACAACTCCCCCCGCACCAGCCCGATCACGACCGCCGCCCCCACCACGAAGCCGGCGATCCCGACCGGCCAGAACACCCCGCCCCGCGACGGCTCGCGCACCCACTCCGACTCCGGCGCCGAGTCGATTCCCGCCCCCGCAGCCCGCTCCTCCCACTCCGCCGACGGCCGCCGCACCAACGCCACCCGCCACAACCGCTCCGGCGCGTACTCGACCACCACGATCCGACCCGGGCGGTAGTCCGGCAGGTCGACCAGGTTCACCTGTTCCCTGATCGCCACCCGGTAGGGCCGCCCGTCGTCCGGTACGACCGTCAGATCGAACCGCACCGGTACGTCGCCGGCCCCCTCCCCGACCGCCCGCACGCTCTCGACCCGCGCCAGGGTGGTACGGCGTTCCACCGCCGCCTCCCGGGCCCGCGCCGGCTTCCCGGCGACCACCAGCAGCGCCCCGTAGGCGAGCGGCAGGACGAGCCCCGCCACGAACAGCGGCACGTTCTCGACGACCGTGCCGAGGACCAGCGCCGCCAGGGTCGCCCCCGTCACCCCGGCCGTCACGAACCCCCGCGCCTGCCCGGCGGGACCGGCCTTGCGTACCACCGGCCCGTCCTCTGTGATCGTCATACGCGCGATTGTGCCGACGCCGGGTGCCCGCCGACAGTCCCTACGACCACCTCCGCCCACACCGTCTTCTTCGGATACGGCGCCGACGACACCCCCCACCGGGTCGCCAGCGCGTCCACGAGCATCAGCCCGCGCCCCGACTCGGCGTCCTCCGCCGCCGTGTCGAGCTTCGGCAGCAGGTGACCTTGTGTGTCCGTCAGCTCGATCCGGAGCGTCTCCCGCACGATGAACAGGGTCATACGGAAGTCACGCCCCGTCACCCGCCCATGCGTCGCCGCATTTGCCGCCAGCTCGGCGACGATCGCGCAAGCCGGATCCAACGGCACCTCCCAGAGGCGGAGTTGACCGACGGCAGCCCGTCGTGCCAGGTGAGCGCCCCGAGGCGTGGTGGGAAGCCGCATGCTGAAGTTGCGGAAAGGGGGGATGAGGGCGAATCCGGTGCCCGCGGTTTGTTCATTCACGTGACCCAGAGTGGCGAGGCGTGCGTACGGTGAACAGTGACCGTAGATGTGCGTAGAGTCACTGTCCGGCGCTTGTCCGGGCATGTCGAATCTGTCGGGAGGTGCGCGATGTCGGTCGAAGTGGCCGAAGCGGACGAGTCGGGGTGGGATGTCGATCCGGACGATGACTGGGGTGTCGCTGTCATCGCTGCGGTGGGGCGGCAGTTGCGTCTCAGGCGTGAGGCCGTAGGAATGAAGGTGCCCGACTTCGGCAAGGCGATCGGGTACGGGGACGACCTCATCTACAAGGTCGAGAGCGGGAAGCGGATCCCCCGGCCGGAGTATCTGGACAAGGCGGACGAGGAGCTTGGTGCCGAGGGCCTTATCTCCGCCATGAAGGAGGACGTGGCGAAAGTCCGGTACCCCAAGACCGTAAGAGACTTGGCGGCGATGGAGAGCCGGGCGGTTGAGATAGGGGTGTACGAGTGCAGCCACATTGCGGGGCTGTTGCAGACGCCTGACCATGCACGGGTGCTGCTGGAATCGTGGCTGCCCGCCTACTCGCCGAAAGACTTGGAGCGACGAGTGGCGGCTCGCGTGGCCCGGCAGTGCGTGTTTGATCGGGCACCCGCGCCCGCTCTCGGATTCGTCCTGGAAGAGGCGACGCTCCGGCGACGGGTTGGCGGCACAATGGTGAGGCGACAACAGTTCGAACGCCTTCTGGAGCTAGGCAGGTTGAACAACGTCACACTCCAGGTGATGCCCATGGACAGCGGGGCGCACTCAGGCATGGGTGGAAGGATCGAGTTGCTGAAGTTCGCTGATGGGACAGGCGTTGGACGCTCTGACGGGGCTTTCAGCGGTCGTCCAGTCGGCGATCTGAGGCAGCTGAGGATCTTGGAGCTGCGTTATGGCACGATCCGGGCGCAGGCTCTTCCTCCCGAAGAGTCGCTGGCCTTTATCGATCAACTGCTGGGAGAGACATGATCCGCGAGTCCACAATCGGAAACGCTTCCGAACTGATGTGGTTCAAGAGCAGCTACAGCGGTGGCCCTGACGGTGACTCCTGCGTCGAGGTCGCCCATAGCCCCGCCGCCATCCACGTCCGTGACTCCAAGCAGACCCACGGACCTCAGCTCGCCCTTACTCCCACCGCCTGGGGCGTCTTCGTGGGTTACGCCCAGGCTTGAGCATCGCGTCGGCTGTCCTCCGGGGGTTCCCGGGGGACCGTCGGCGCCCTCGGTCACCGTGAGGCCACAACCTCATCAAGCATCTGCTGGGGGAAGAATGATTCACAGTCCATCGGCTGGGAACACGGATCCGATGTGGTTCAAGAGCAGCTACAGCGACACCAGCAACCCCAACGATTGCGTAGAAGTCGCCCGCACACTCACCGCCATCCACGTCCGCGACTCCAAGCAGACCGACGGCCCTCGGCTCAGGCTCGTCCCCACTGCCTGGGCCGTCTTCGTCAGCTATGCCCGGAACTGAATCACCACGTCGGCCATCCCGGGGGGATGCATGATCCACAGTTCATCGGCTGGGAACGCGTCGGACCTGACGTGGTTCAAGAGCAGCTACAGCAGCGGCAGTGAAGGCGACTCCTGCGTCGAGGTCGCCTTGAGCTGGTTCAAGAGCAGCTACAGCAGCAGCGGTGACGGCAATGATTGCGTCGAAGTCGCCCTGGACTGGTGGAAGAGCAGCTACAGCAGCAGTAGTGAGATCGACTCCTGCATAGAGATCGCCCGCACCCCCGCCACCATCCACATCCGTGACTCCAAGCAGACCCACGGCCCCCGGCTCACCCTCACCCCCGCCGCCTGGGGCGTCTTCGTGGGTTACGCCCAGAACTGAAGCAGCGCGTCGGCCGTCTCCCCGGGGCGTTCCACGTTCGGGGAGTGGTCGGCGCCCTCGATCACCACCTGATCGGCGCCGAGACGGACGGCCATGTCGGTCTGCCACTCCACCGGCCACGCATAGTCCCCGCGGCCGGCCACCACCAGCTTGGGCAACTCGGCGGCGGCCAGTTCCGCCACCCGGTCCGGCTCGGAGAGCAACTGGCGGCCGGTCGCCGTGATCTGCTCCGTCCTCGTGTTCATCCACCGGCGCCGCAGGAACTCCGTGATCGCCGGAGGCAGATCCGCGTCCCGGGTCTCCTCCTTGCGGATCTCCTCCCACACCGCTTCCTTGCCCAGCACAGGCAGCCACTCGATCAACAACTGGATCCGCTTCTGCTGACTCGGCTGGATCGCGGCGGGGCCCGAGCCCATCAAGGTCAGGGACGCCCACGGGTACGGCGCAGCGCACGCCAGCACCGCCGCCCTGGCGATCAGCGCCCCCATGGAGTGGCCCACCAGATGGACGGGACCGTCGTCCAGGGCCGTCGTCCAGGCCAGGACATCCGCTGCCAACCCGGCCTGGGCATACGCCGATTCGTCCGCCGGGCCCGCCGACTCGTGCTGACCCCGGCCGTCCACCGCCACCACCCGGTACCCGCCCGCACTCAGCGGTTCGAGCAGAGGGAGATAGTCCTCCTTGCTGCTGAGGAAGCCCGGGACCAGCAGCACCGACCCCGCGTACGGCACATCCCGCGGCGGCGCGCTGTCCAGGGCGGCGAAAACGCCTCGGTCCGTTTCCATCCGGCACGCACGGGTGCGGGGCGGCAACGCGAGGCTCGGAGGTCGGCTCATGCGGGGGAGGTTACGGGACCGGTGCCGTACGGGCCGCCGGGGCGAACTCCTGTTGCAGCCGGGCCAGGAACCCGTCCACCGCGCCGAGTGCCCGGTGCGGGGCGAGGCCGGTCGAGAGGCGTCGTACATAGTCCCGGGCCCGGCGGGAATCGACGTCCCGCAGGATGTCCAGGGCCCGATGACCCGCGGCGAGACTCTGCTCCAGGTCACGCGCCTGGAGATGGGCCGTGGCGACAACGGTCAGGCGCAGGCCCACCGAACGGGTGAACGCGTTGGGCGCCATCGCGGACGCCTGTTCGTGCCAGGACAGACACGCGCGGACGTTCCCCAGATCCCGGTGGATCTCGGCGGCGTCGGCGGCGAGCCGGGGGCGGGTGAAGAAGTCGATCCACTCCGGGGTGCCGTGGGCACTGGGCTGGTCCAGCAGGCGTTCGGCGGCGCTCAGGGACCGTCCCGCGGCACCGGCGTCTCCGTCACGGGCGTGCGCGCGGGCCTCCACCAGCTTCGCGAACCCCCGTACCCGGGGGTGGGCGCGGTGGCGGCCCGCGTCCAGCGCGGCGGCGGTCAGGGCGAGGGCGGCGCGCGGACGGCCGTAGAGCGTGGTGTGCAGGGCGGTGGTCGTCAGGACGTACGTCATCAGGTCGGGGTCGTCCGCCGCGCGGGCCCAGAACAGGGCCCGGTCGAGGTGGCGGCGGGCGGTGGTGTGATGGCCCGTGTCCAGCGCCGCCCAGCCCGCGAGACGGGCCAACTCCGCGCTCACCGCGCACAGTTCGCGCTCCCGCGACTCCGTCAGGGCCCGGCCCAGCAGGGGTCGTACCCACTGGTCGAGGAGATGTGCCGCCGCCTGGGCCTGGTCGCTGCCGCCGCCGTGGCGGGAGTCGGCGTGCCGGACGGCGGCCACCGCCCGGTGCAGCGCCGCCGTCTCCTCCCGGCTCACCTCACGGCGACCCCACGACGGAGGCGACTGGGGTGGCGGGGGGAGCGCGGCGGCCATGGCGCCGCCGCCCGCCGCCGAGAGGATGCCCCGGCGGTCCGGACGGTGCATCGCTGACCTCCGATCGCAAGCCTGTCGAGCCGAGCCGAGCCGAGCCAATCCGGATCAATCCGAGCCGATCCAATTCCGGTCAATCCGAGCCGAGTCAGTCCCGATCAATCCGATCCGATCCGAGCCGAGCCGAGCCGGGTCGGACGGGTCGTGGGTGGGGCGCGCACCCGCGCGCGGGTCACGCCGCCGTCGCCAACTCCCTGGCAAGGCCCCGCACCTCATGGACGTACGCCGTCACCGTCGGCTCGCGGCGCCACGGTGCCAGGGAATCGGTGTAGATCTTCAGATAGTCCAGGCCCCGCACGCTCTGGAGGCGGGAGAACAGGCGCAGGGACTCGCCGCCGAGGCGCAGGGAGTGGTCCAGTTCCCCGGCCTGCGCGTGGGCCGTGGCCAGCACGGAGAGCCGGATGCCGCGCGAGCGGGCGTACGCGTCACCCGGCATCGCACCCAGCGCGTGCCAGTCGAACGTGGCCCTGGGGCTGCCCAGATCACGGAAGATCTCCGTCGCGTCGGTGACGATCCGCTGCCGGGAGAAGAACTCGATCCAGGTCCGTTCCCCGGCCCCCTCCGCCGTGCCCCGCTCCTGGAGGCGTTCCGCCAGGGAGAGACAGGCCGCCGCCGAGCGGGCGTCCCGCTGCCGGGCGTGGGCGCGGGCCTCGATGAGCTTCGCGAAGCCCAGCACCCGGGGATCGGCCGTCGGGACCCGCTCGTACGCGCCCTGGGCCATGTCGATCGCCTGCGAGACGAAGCCCCGCATCAGCGCCTGCATCGCCATCGTGCTCAGCACGTACGAACCGAGGTGGACGTCGCTGCCCGCCTTCGCCAGCCGCAGCGCCTGGATGAAGTGGCGCTGCGCCACCTGGTGCTGACCCGCGTCGAAGGCGGTCCAGCCGGCCAGCCGGGCCATCTCGGCGGTCACCGAGAAGAGTTCCCGGCCGTCGCGCTCGGTGTACCGGCCGCCCAGCAGGGGGGTCACCCGTTCGTAGAGGTAGGCGGTGAGCGACTGGGACTTCCAGGTCGCCCCGCCGAACCGGGAGTCCCACACGCGGGCCGAGTCGGCCGCCGCCCGTAGCTCCTGGATGTGCGACGGGCCCACCGAGATCCGCCCGGAGGGCGGGGTGACGGGTTCGGTCGGGTTGATCAGCCACCGGGTCACGGGCTCCGTGAAGGCCGAGACGACGAAGGGCGAGGAGGCGAGGAAGGTCCGCCGGTTCAAGGTGCTCCAATACGACGATGCTTCGGTGATCGCGTCGCGCTGGCCCCTCGGGAAGCCCAGACCGGAGTCCTGGTCCAGCCGGCCGGGCCGCTCCATGCCGATCTCGCCCAGCCCCACCGGCCTGCCCAGTCCCTCGGACAGGACCTCGCACAGATGCCGGGGCACCGGCCAGCGCGGGTGGACCCCGCGACGGCACCAGTTGGCCACGGAGGTGTGGGTGTAATCGCTGGTGATTCCGTTCGACCCGCAGATCTGGTTGAGGCGGTGGGCGAGCCTCTTGTGGCTCATCCCGGATTCCTCGATCATGCTTTCCAGTCGGATGTTCCGCTGGGGCCGGGAATTCCTTCCCGGCACGGCCGCTGCGGTCATGTGCGCCTCCTCCTCCGAGGGCCCCGTCGACGCTCTGACGCCAGGATAGCCAGGGGGAGTTGACGTGAGCGTCCCCCTCGATTTGTGAGCCCCCTCGTGAGCCCTCCCGCCTCTTCCGGGCCGTCTGATCTGCTGATGAAAAGCCCGCCGAAGCCCTCCAGACCATTCGGGGGATGGGGCGCTGGGGGGTTTTCCGAATGGAGGCAGAGAATGGGGAAGATCGGTCACTGGAATTCGGGTCGCCCGGCACTTTTCCCGCCGTGGCCCCCGCTCTCCGTCCTGCTGGCGATGACCCTGCTGCTGACCGTCTGCGCGTCGCTGACCGGCGGGTTCGCGGTGCCGCCGCTGCCCGTGCCGCTGCTCGGCGCCCTGGCGCTGCTCACCCGGCTCTCCCCATGGGCGGTACCTTCGTGCTCTCGCCGACGAGGAGTGTGAACGTGACCAGCAAGTACGTGCGGCCCGCGGCCGAGGGTGCCGACCCGTTCGGGACGGCCCGGCTGCGGCGCGGGGTGCTCGACGCCTGGGCCACCAGCCCGGCCCGGTTCCGGGAGGACGCCAACGCCGAGGAAGACCTGGTCCTCGGCGGCTACCGGGACCGGCTGGTGATCGAGCTGGCGCAGAACGCGGCCGACGCCGCCGCCCGCGCCGGAGTGCCGGGCCGGCTCCGGCTCACCCTCCGCGACGATGTCCTCGTCGCCGCCAACACCGGGGCCCCGCTGGACGAGGCCGGGGTGGAGTCCCTGTCCACCCTGCGGGCGTCCGCGAAGCGGGACTCCGCGTCCGAGCCCTCGGGCAGCGACGGGACGGTGGCCGTCGGACGCTTCGGGGTCGGCTTCGCCGCCGTGCTGGCCGTCACCGACGAGCCCGCCGTCGTCGGCCGCCACGGCGGGGTGCGCTGGTCGCTCGCCGAGGCCCGGGAACTGGCGGCCGGGACAGCGGCGGGCCGGGGGCCCGCGGCCGGGGGGACGGCGGGCCGGGACGGTGACGGCAGCGCCGGCCTCGGGGACGAGATCCGCCGCCGCGACGGCCATGTCCCGCTCCTGCGGCTCCCCCTGCCCGCCGAGGGCACCGCGCCCGACCCGTACGACACCGCCGTCATCCTGCCGCTGCGCGACACCGCCGCCGCCGACCTCGCCGAACGGCTGCTCGCCGCCGTGGACGACGCCCTGCTCCTCGCCCTGCCCGGCCTGGAAGAGGTCGTGGTGGAGGTGGGGGCCGGGGAGCCGCGTACGCTGCGGCGCGGCGCGGACGGCGCGCTGATCGTCGTGGACGACTCCCGGGACGGGACCACACGGTGGCGGACGGCCGCCGCGCACGGGCCCCTGACGGCCGACCTGCTCGCCGACCGGCCCGTGGAGGAGCGGCTGCGGCCCCACTGGTCCGTGACGTGGGCCGTGCCGGTGGACCCGGACGGCGCCCCGGCCACCCCCCGCACCAGCCCCGTCGTCCACGCCCCCACCCCCAGCGACGAGCCCCTCGGCGTGCCCGCGCTGCTCATCGCGTCCTTCCCGCAGGACACCACCCGCCGCCACACCGCGCCCGGCCCCCTCACCGACTTCCTGGTGCAGCGGGCGGCCGACACGTACGCCGAACTCCTCGCCGACTGGCGCCCGGTCAGCGACGGTCTCATCGGCCTCGTCCCCGGCCCGCTCGGCAGGGGCGAACTCGACGGCGCCCTGCGTGGGGCCATCCTCGACCGCCTTCCCCGTACGGCCTTCCTGCCTCCCGCCGCACGGCCCGTGGAGGAGGACGACCCCGAGGCCCTGCGCCCCCGCGACGCCGAGGTGGCCGAGGGCGCGGGCGCGGACACGGTACGGGTGCTGGCGGAGGTGCTGCCGACCCTGCTCCCGGCGGGCCTGGAACGCCGGGTCGAACTGCGCACCCTGGGCGTGGCCCGCGTCCCCCTGACGGACGCGATCGACCGCCTCGCCGGGCTGGAGAAGGAACCGGACTGGTGGCGCCGTCTGTACGACAGCCTGGCGGGCGTCGACCCCGACCGGCTGTCCGGCCTCCCCGTCCCGCTCGCGGACGGCCGTACGACGATCGGGCCGCGCCAGGTGCTGCTGCCGAGCCCGGACGCGGCGGGCCTGGACCCGGAGAGCCTGGCCCGGCTCGGCCTGAAGGTCGCCCACCCGGACGCGGCCCACCCGCTCCTGGAGAAGCTCGGCGCGCTGCCCGCGACGCCGCGCGCGGTGCTGACCACCCCGCAGGTGCGGGCGGCGGTCGCCGCGTCCCTGGACGACGACGGCGCCGCGCTGGACTGGGAGCGGGAGACGCCGGACGCGGAGGAACTGGCGGACACCGTGCTGACCCTGGTGCGGGCGGCGGGACTGGAGCCCGGCGACGAACCGTGGCTGGGCGCCCTGGCCCTCCCCGACGAGGAGGGCGAACTGGCCCCGGCGGGTGAACTGGTCCTGCCCGGCAGCGCCTTCGCGGAGGTCATGCGCCCGGACGAACTCGCCTTCGTGGACGCGGAACTGGCGGCGAAGTGGGGCGGGTCCCCGCTGGCGGCGTGCGGAGTCCTCGCCGACTTCGCGCTGGTCCGCGCGACGGACGTGGTCCTGGACCCCGACGAGTTGGAGCCGAGGGAGGGGGACTACGCGGAGCCGGACGACGCGGGCCTGCTGGACGCCGTCGACGTCTGGTCCGAGGACATCCTCGACCGCTTCCCCGACTCGCCGGTCCCGCCGGTGGCGACGGAACTGATCGCCGTACGGGACCTGGACCTGGTGGACGACGAGAAGTGGCCCCAGGCCCTCCGGCTCCTGGCCCGCCCGCCGCTGCGGGACGCCCTGACGCAGCCGGTCCGCGTCCTCCTGCCCGACGGCACGCACGACGTCGTCCGCCCATACACGGCCTGGTGGCTGCGCGGCCACCCCGTCCTGGACGGCCGCCGCCCGGCGGGCCTGCTGGCGAGCGGCGGGGACCCGCTGCTGCGCGGCCTCTACGACGAGGCCGACGCGACCGGCTTCGACGACGAACAGGTCCTGCGCGCCCTGGGTGTCCGCACCTCCGTCGCCGCCCTCCTGGACGAACCGGGCGGAGCGGCGGAACTGCTGGACCGTCTCGCCGACCCCGACCGCGAGGTCACCGGCGCGCAATTGCACGCCCTGTACGGGGCGTTGGCGGACCTGGACCCGGATCAGGTGACCCTGCCGGACGAGGTGCGGGCGGTGGTGGACGGCGAGGTGAAGGTGGTCGACGCGTCGGACGCGATGGTGGTCGACTCCCCGGACCTCCTCCCCTTCACCGACGGCATCCCCCTCCTGCCGGTCCGGCCCGCCCGGGCCGCCGAACTGGCGGACCTCTTCCAGGTCCGCCGCCTCAGCGAGTCCGTGACGGCCGCGATCGACACGGAGGGCGTCGAACACGAGGTCCCCGACCCGGTCCGCGTCCTGCTGGGCCCGGCCACCCCCGCCTCGTACATCGAGCACGAGGAACTCTTCGTGGACGGCCGGGAACTCGACTGGCGCCTGACCCCCGACGGCACCCTCCACGCCGCGACCCTGGAGGGCGTCGCCGCCGGCCTCTCCTGGGCCGCCGCCCAATGGCCCCGCCGCTTCGAGGTGGCAGCCCTCCTGGAGGACCCGTCCCGCACCCAGGAACTGGCCCGGGACCGCTGGTTCGACTGACGCGAGCCGCCCACCGTCCGTGATCTTTCACGGGCGGCTCATTCCCTACGCCTTGGCGGCCCCCCTGCCGCCAAGGCACGCAGGCAGTGGCCACAGCGCCCTGTCGAAAACCGGTCGCAGAATCTTCATTTTCTCGTACAACCATTCACGCGTGTCACGAATCTCACTCGGTGAGTCAACAGGCTCTTTGATCATCTCGGGTCCCGCGCGTGACCGCGCGCCACAGGCATCGCGACCGGCGGGACCCCCATGCTTCTGGGGGAAGCACATGCACAAGCGGGTCACTCTCGGTGTCGTCGTCAGCGGCGCCCTGGCCCTGTCCGTCCTCGCCGTCCCGGCCGCGCAGGCCGACGGCGAGCCCACCGGCTCGAAGATCTCCGCGAAGACCGCGGACGCCGTGCGCGGCACGTCCGCCGACGCCCAGAGCACGCTCCGTTCCTCGGCCGCCGCGGCGCCGCTGGACATCACGTACTCGAACTACAAGGTCGCCAAGGCGATCAAGGTCGGCACGACCGCCGTGGTCTCCACGACGGTCAGCTACAAGATCACCCACAGTGCGGACCTCATCGAGGGCGTGGACTTCCTCACCAACCCGTACCTCTACAAGGGTGACTTCGACTTCCCCGACCACATCATCCCCTCGTTCTACGCCGCGGACTGCACCTACACCTCGGCGACCACCGCCAACTGCAGCGCCGCGATCGACATCGACCCGACCTACAACCTGATCAACTCCGACGCCGGCACCTGGCGGGGCGGGGCGATCTCGTTCAACGAGGACGAGACCCAGGACGCCGACAAGGGCGCCCTCGGCACCACGCTGGTCCAGCGCAACTCCAAGCTGACCGTCAACGCCTCCCCCGAGCCCGTGAAGAAGGGCAAGACGATCACGGTCACCGGGAAGCTGTCGCGGGCCAACTGGGAGACCGGCAGCTACGCCGGGTACGCGTCGCAGTCGGTGAAGCTGCAGTTCCGTAAGAAGAACGCCAGCAGCTACACCACGGTCAAGACGGTCAAGACCAACTCCAAGGGTGAGCTGAAGACGACCGTCAAGGCGTCCCAGGACGGGCACTTCCGGTACGCCTTCGCCGGGACCAGCACCACCCCGGCCGTCAACGCCACCGGTGACTACATCGACGTGAAGTAGTACAGAACAGCAGTACACCTCACCTGCGCAGCCGGGCCGTCTCCTCCAGAGGCGGCCCGGTCTCGTGTTCCGCGGGCTTCACGCCGGGAACCGGCGGTCCACCCACCGCCACAGCAGTTCCAGTACCGCCGCCGCCCCCGCCGCGACCCCGACCGCGATCCACGGCATCGTCGTGCCGACCAGCTTCAGCGCGAAGAAGGTCTGGAGCCAGGGGACGACGAGGACGATCAGGAAGGCCGCGCCCATCGACGCCACCAGGGCCACCCGCCACCAGGTGTACGGGCGGGCGATGATCACCAGCACCCACATCGAGATCAGGAACAGCGTCAGCGTCGCCGCGCTGGTCTCCGCCTCCAGGGAACCGGGGCCCGTGTAGTAGTGGCGGGCGGTCAGATAGGTCGCGAAGGTGGCCAGGGCCGCCAGGACGCCGCCGGGGATCGAGTAGCGCATCACCCTGCGGACGAAGTGCGGTTTCGCCCGCTCCTTGTTCGGGGCCAGGGCGAGGAAGAAGGCCGGGACACCGATCGTCAGCGTGGACAGGAGGGTGAGATGGCGCGGCAGGAACGGGTACTCGACCTGCCAGCACACCACCAGGATCGCCAGCAGCACCGAGTAGACCGTCTTGACCAGGAACAGCGTCGCCACGCGCGTGATGTTGCCGATCACCCGGCGCCCCTCGGCCACCACGGACGGCAGCGTCGCGAAGCTGTTGTTCAGCAGCACGATCTGCGCCACCGCCCGCGTCGCCTCCGAGCCGGACCCCATCGCCACACCGATGTCGGCGTCCTTCAGCGCCAGGACGTCGTTCACCCCGTCACCGGTCATCGCGACCGTGTGGCCGCGTGACTGCAACGCGCCCACCATGTCCCGCTTCTGCTGCGGGGTGACCCGCCCGAACACCGTGCCCTCGTCCAGCGCCCCCGCCATCCCGTCCGGCTCGGACGGCAGCCGGCGGGCGTCCACGACCGTGCCGGACAGACCCAGCTTCCCGGCCACCGCCCCCACCGACACCGCGTTGTCGCCGGAGATCACCTTCGCCCGCACGTCCTGCTCGGCGAAGTAGCGGAGCGTGTCCGCCGCGTCCGGGCGCAGCCGCTGTTCCAGCACCACCAGCGCCACCGGCTCCGCCCCCGACGCCACCTCCGCGTCGTCCAGCTCCCGCACCGCCCGCGCCAGCAGCAGCACCCGCAGCCCCCGCTCATTGAGCCGCTCGGTCTCCGCGAGCGCCGGGTCCTCCGCGCTCAGCAGCACATCGGGGGCGCCCAGCAGCCACGTACTCGACTCCCCGTCCCCCTCGCTGAAGGACGCCCCGCTGTACTTGCGCGCGGAGGAAAAGGGCAGCGACTCCGTGCAGCGCCACTCCTCGCTGTCGGGGTAGGCGTCGATGATCGCCTTGAGGGAGGCGTTCGGGCGCGGGTCCGACTCGCCGAGCGCACCGAGCACCATGCGTACGTACGTCTCCTCCGCCCCGCCCAGCGGGCGCAGCTCGGTGACGTCCATACCGCCCTCGGTCAGCGTCCCCGTCTTGTCCAGGCAGACCGTGTCGACGCGGGCCAGCCCCTCGATCGCGGGCAGCTCCTGCACCAGGCACTGCTTGCGGCCCAGCCGGATCACCCCGATCGCGAAGGCGACCGAGGTCAGCAGGACCAGCCCCTCCGGGACCATCGGGACGATGCCGCCGACCGTCCGGGCCACCGAGTCCTTGAACGCGTTCTCCTTGACCACCAGCTGGCTGATGATCAGACCGATCGCCGTCGGGATCATCATCCACGTCACATACTTGAGGATCGTGGAGATGCCCGAACGCAGTTCGGAGTGGACCAGCGTGAAACGGGACGCCTCCTCGGCGAGTTGCGCCGCGTACGCCTCACGCCCCACCTTCGTCGCCCGGAACGCCCCACCGCCGGCCACCACGAAACTGCCCGACATCACCGGGTCGCCCGGCCGCTTGACCACCGGGTCGGCCTCACCGGTCAGCAGCGACTCGTCGATCTCCAGCCCGTCCGTCTCGGCGCACACCCCGTCGACCGCGATCTTGTCGCCGGGCCCGATCTCCAGTACGTCGTCCAGCACGATCCCGGACGTCGGCACCTCGGTGGCGGCACCGTCCCGCCGCACCGTCGGACGGACCTCGCCGATCAGCGCCAGCGAGTCCAGGGTCTTCTTCGCCCGCCACTCCTGGATGATCCCGATACCGGTGTTCGCGAGGATCACGAACCCGAACAGGCTGTCCTGGATCGGCGCGACGAACAACATGATCACCCACAGCACGCCGATGATCGCGTTGAAGCGGGTGAAGACATTGGCCCGGACGATGTCGCCCAGGGATCTGCTGCTGCGCACCGGTACGTCGTTGACCTGCCCGCGCGACACCCGCTCGGCCACCTCGGCGGCCGTCAGCCCGGTCGCGCCCTTCGGCACGGGCAGGGGGTGCACAGGATCGAGTTCGGCGCCCGCGTCGGTGTGCGTCATGGCACCGACGTTACGTGCCGCACCGGGCGTTCACCCGCCGAGCCCGCGAAGATCCGACCAGGGGAGGACACCTGTGGTTCCGGGGTCGTACGGGTCGGGGTGGGGGGGGTGGCGGTGGAGTGGGGAAGTGGTGGGTGGGGGGAGTGGTGGGGCTGGTCGGCCGGCTATCCCTCGGTGGCGGTGGCCGACGCCCGCTTGATCGCCTGGTCGCGCTTGCGGACGTACCAGATGCCGATCAGTCCGAGCCCGGCGCCCGCCAGGCAGGTCCACACCCACCAGGTGTGCCCGTGCTCGTCGAACCAGCCGTAGAACGGCAGCTGCACCAGGAAGAGGACGAACCAGAGGATCGTGCCGCCCGTGATGGTGCCGACCACGGGGCCCTCCAGGGGCTCCGGCGCCTCGTGCTTCGGTGTCCACTTCGCCATGGGGACAGCTTACGAGCCACCCGCCCCCGCCCTTCCCTCCCCGGGCGCCCCGCTCATCTACGCGCGGAGATGGCTTATCCCTCCCTCATATGTTCATACTGAAACCGTTTCTTACTGGCCACTTATATTCGTAGGAACCCACATAAGATGAACGGCGCTCTCGACCGCTACTTCAAGATCTCCGAGCGGGGCAGCAGCCTGCCCCGGGAGGTCCGTGGCGGTTTCGCCACCTTCTTCGCGATGGCCTACATCATCGTGCTGAACCCGATCATCCTCGGCAGCGCGAAGGACATGTACGGCCACCAGCTCGACAACGGGCAGCTCGTCACGGCCACGGCGCTGACGGCGGCGTTCACCACCCTGCTCATGGGTGTCATCGGCAATGTCCCGATCGCGCTCGCCGCCGGCCTCGGCGTCAACTCCGTCGTCGCGCTCCAGCTCGCGCCCCGGATGTCCTGGCCGGACGCGATGGGCATGGTGGTGCTGGCCGGTTTCGTGGTGATGCTGCTGGTCGCCACCGGTCTGCGCGAGCGCGTGATGTCCGCCGTGCCCTACGGGCTGCGCAAGGCCATCGCCATCGGTATCGGCCTCTTCATCATGCTGATCGGTCTGGTCGACGCCGGGTTCGTCTCCCGGATCCCGGACGCCGCCCACACCACCGTGCCGCTCCAGCTCGGCGGCGACGGCCACCTCAACGGCTGGCCCGTGCTGGTCTTCGTGCTCGGGGTGCTGCTGACCCTCGCGCTGATCGTGCGCAAGGTGCCCGGCGCGATCCTCATCTCGATCGTCGCCATGACCGTCGTAGCGATGATCATCGACGCGGTCGCGAAGGTCCCCTCCTGGGGGCTGACCAGCCCGAAGTGGCCCGGCAACCCGGTCTCCTCGCCCGACTTCGGGCTGCTCGGCGAGGTCAGCCTCTTCGGCGGGTTCGAGAAGGTCGGCATCCTGACCGGCGTCCTCTTCGTCTTCACCGTGCTGCTGTCCTGCTTCTTCGACGCCATGGGCACGATCATGGGCGTCAGCGACGAGGCCAAGCTGACCGACGGCGAGGGCCAGATGCCCGGCATCAACAAGGTGCTCTTCGTGGACGGCATCGCGGTCGCGGCCGGTGGCGCGAGTTCCTCCTCGGCGACGACCTGCTTCGTGGAGTCCACGGCGGGGGTCGGTGAGGGCGCCCGCACCGGCTTCGCCAACCTGGTCACCGGCGGTCTGTTCACCGTCGCCCTGTTCCTGACCCCGCTCGCCACCATGGTCCCGTCCCAGGCGGCCACCCCGGCGCTGGTCGCGGTCGGCTTCCTGATCCTCGCCGGGTCGATCAAGGAGATCGACTGGGCGGACTACACGATCGCCGTCCCGGCCTTCGTGACCATGCTGATGATGCCGTTCACCTACTCCATCACCAACGGCATCGGCATGGGCTTCCTCACCTTCGTGGTGCTGCGCGTCGCGGCCGGGCGCGCGAAGGAGGTGCCGGTGGCGATGTACGCGGTCGCGGCGGTGTTCGGCTTCTACTACCTGATGCCGGCGTTGGGACTGACCTGAGCCCGAGCCTGGGCCCGAGCCGGTCTGGGTCGAGCCTGACCTGACCTGGGCCTCACCTGGGCCTGGGTCGGGTCTGGGTCTTGGGTCTGAGCCCGGGGCTGGGTCTGGGTCTGAGCCCGGGGCTGGGCCCGGGTCTGGGTCCGGCCCGGCTGCCCGGGGTCAGGTGACCCCGTAGAACCTCTCCGTCTCCTCCACCGCCGTCTTGAAGCGCTGGTCGAAGTCGTCCCGCATGAGCGTCCGGATCACATAGTCCTGGACGCTCATTCCTCTTTTCGCCGCATGGCGCCGGAGCTGTTCGTACAGCTCCCCGTCTATCCGCAGGCTGAGCACGCTGGTCCCCATGGGCACGAGGGTCACCCCGCGCAGGCGCCCGACGTGTCACTTTCCGCAGTCGACTCACTCGTTCGGGTGACGGTTCGGTTTCCCCGGCGAGCATCATGGGAATCACAGCGTTTCCGGGTGGTCTTTAGCGAGAGTAATGAGTTACGCTAAGGACATGTCGGACCTCACCTATGCCGGCGATGCCGCCGCCGTGAACGCCCTGCGCTCCGCCGTGATGCGGCTGTCCCGTCGGCTCAAGCACCAGCGGGTCGACGAGTCGCTGAGCCCCACCGAGATGTCGGTGCTGGGCACCCTCGCCCGCTGTGGTTCCGCCACCCCGGGCGAACTGGCCCGCAAGGAGCATGTCCAGCCGCCGTCGATGACCCGCATCGTCGCGCTGCTGGAGGCCAAGGGCCTGGTCCGGCTGGAGCCGCACCACGAGGACCGCAGGCAGAAGGTGGTCACCCCGACCGAACAGGCCGAGGCGATGCTCGAAGAGAGCCGCACCAAGCGGAACGCCTTCCTCGCCACGCTGGCCGAGGGTCTGGACGAGGACGAGTGGGCGAAACTCCGCGCCGCCGCCCCCGTGCTGGAGAAGCTCGCGCATCTGTGAGCCGCGCCGAGCGCAGCGGCCGTAGCAGGAGATCACCACGTCCCAAGGAGGGGAGCGTCTTTGAGTTCGGGACCCGGAGCAGACTCCGCACCCGCACCACAAGCCGACGACAACACCAACGCCAACACTAAGAACAACAACGGCAACACTAAGAACGCCAAGGGCAACACCAAGAACAACAACAGCAGCAGCTCCATGTTCGCCTCGCTGAAGGTCCGCAACTACCGGCTCTTCTTCCTCGGGCAGGCCGTCTCCAACACCGGCACCTGGATGCAGCGCATCGCCCAGGACTGGCTGGTGCTCAGCCTCACCGGCTCCGCCACGGCCGTCGGTGTCACCACGGCCCTCCAGTTCCTGCCGATGCTCCTCTTCGGCCTCTACGGCGGAGTCCTGGTCGACCGGCTCCCCAAGCGGCCCACCCTGCTCGCCACCCAGACCGCCATGGCCCTCACCGGTCTCGCGCTCGCCGCGCTGACCCTCACCGGGCAGGTCCAGGTCTGGCATGTCTACCTCGCCGCGTTCGTCGCCGGTCTCGCGACCGTGCTGGACAACCCGGCCCGGCAGTCCTTCGTCACCGAGATGGTCGGCCCCGACCAGCTCCAGAACGCCGTCAGCCTGAACTCCGCGAACTTCCAGTCCGCCCGGCTGGTCGGCCCCGCCGTCGCCGGTCTGCTGATCACCGGCGTGGGCACGGGCTGGGCGTTCCTGCTCAACGGCGTCTCCTTCATCGCGCCCATCACCGGTCTGCTGCTGATGCGCACCCGTGAGCTGCACTCCGTCGAACGCGCCCCGCGCGGCAAGGGCCAGCTCAGGGAAGGACTGCGCTATGTCGCCGGACGGCCCGAGCTGGTCTGGCCGATCGTGCTGGTGGGGTTCATCGGCACGTTCTCCTTCAACTTCCCGGTCTACCTGTCGGCCTTCGCGGCCGACGTCTTCCACGGCGGTGCCGGCGCCTACAGCCTCTTCAACACCCTGATGGCCGTCGGCTCCGTCACCGGAGCGCTGCTCGCCGCCCGCCGGGGCACCGCGCGGCTGCGGCTGCTCAGCGGGGCCGCGCTGCTGTTCGGCCTGGTGGAGATCGTGACCGCGGTGACGCCGTCGCTGTGGATGTTCGCGCTGATGATGATCCCGGTCGGGATCTTCGGCATGACGGTGAACGTCACCGCCAACACCAGCATCCAGATGGCCACCGACCCCGCCATGCGCGGCCGGGTCATGGCCCTCTACATGATGGTCTTCCTCGGCGGGGCGCCCGTCGGAGCCCCGATCGTGGGATGGGTCACGGACGCGTACGGCGCCCGGGTCGGCCTCGCGGCCGGTGGCGCGATCGCCGCGCTGGCGGCGGCCGTCATAGGCGTCATCGTGGCCCGCGCGGGCGGACTGCGGCTGTCGATGGGCTGGCACGCCGGCCATCCCCGGGTGGGATTCGTGCCCCGGCAGCGCGGCGCCACGACTCCTGACGGGGAGCCCGGGACGACACTGGCGCGGGTGGTGTGAGGTGCCGATGAGACTGTTCGCCGCCGTGCTGCCACCCGCACCCGTCGTCGCGGAACTCGCCGCCTCGGTCGACGCGCTGCGCGCCCTGCCCGGTGGGGAGGGGCTGCGCTGGACCGAGCCGTCCGGGTGGCACTTCACCCTCGCGTTCTACGGAGAGGTCGCCGACGACGTCGTACCGGAACTGTCGGAGCGGCTGGCGCGGGCGGCCCGGCGTACGGCCCCGTTCGCGCTGGCCGTACGCGGCGGAGGCCAGTTCGGGCGCGGGCGGGCGCTGTGGGCCGGGGCCGCCGGGGACCTCGCGGCGCTGCGGCTGCTCGCCGGGCGCGCGGACGCGGCCGGGCGCAAGGCCGGGGTGGCGATGGAGGAACACCGGCGGTACCGGGCGCACCTCACGCTGGCCCGGAGCCGCGCCGCGTGGGAGGTGGCCGAGTACGTGCGGGTGCTGGACCTGTTCGCCGGGCGGGAGTGGGCGGTGGACGAGCTGACACTGGTCCGCAGCCGGTTGCCGGTGTCCGGGGTGGCGGGGGAGCAGCCGCGGTACGAGGTGGTCGGGCGTTGGGCGCTCGGGAGCGACGGTTAGGCTCGGGGGGTGGACCCGAAGACCCGGAACCGGATCATGGCCGGTGCGCTCGTACTGATGTTTGTGGTTGTCGCCATGGCTTCTGCCGTGGGGAGGTAGGTGGGGCGCGGCTCCCCGCGCCCCGCGCCCCGTGCCCCGCGCCCCGTGCCCCTTCCCGGCGTGGAGCGGCGCGGGCCGTGGGCGCCATGGGGGCCGTGGGGGCCGTGGAGGCCGTGGGGGCCTTACCAGGCGAACGCCTCGGGGGACGGGCCCGTACCCGGGAACAGCTCGTCCAGGTCGGTCAGAAGGCTCTCCGGCAGCTCCAGCTCCACCGCCCGCAGGGCGGACTCCAGCTGTTCCGTCGTACGGGGGCCGACGATCGGGCCGGTGACGCCGGGGCGGGTGAGGAGCCAGGCCAGTGCGGTCTCGCCGGGTTCCAGGTGGTGCTTGTCGAGGAGATCCTCGTACGACTGGATCCGGGAGCGCAGCGCCGGGTCCTTGAGGGCGTCGGCGGCGCGGCCCGAGGCGCGGCGGCCTCCCTCGACCTGCTTCTTGATGATGCCGCCGAGCAGCCCGCCGTGCAGCGGGGACCAGGGGATGACGCCGAGGCCGTACTCCTGCGCGGCCGGGATGACCTCCATCTCGGCGCGGCGCTCGGCCAGGTTGTAGAGGCACTGCTCGCTGACCAGCCCGATCGTGCCGTCGCGGCGGGCGGCGATCTCATTGGCCTGGGCGATCTTGTAGCCGGGGAAGTTGCTGGAGCCGACGTAGAGGATCTTGCCCTGGCCCACCAGTACGTCGATGGCCTGCCAGATCTCCTCGAAGGGGGTCGACCGGTCGATGTGGTGGAACTGGTAGAGGTCGATGTGGTCGGTCTGGAGCCGTTTGAGGGAGGCGTCCACCGCGCGGCGGATGTTCAGCGCGGAGAGCTTGTCCTCGTTGGGCCACGGTTCGCCCTCGGCGCCCATGTTGCCGTAGACCTTGGTGGCGAGGACGACCTTCTCGCGCCGGCCGCCGCCCTTGGCGAACCAGCTTCCGATGATCGACTCCGTACGGCCCTTGTTCTCGCCCCAGCCGTAGACGTTCGCCGTGTCGAAGAAGTTGATGCCCGCGTCCAGCGCCGCGTCCATGATCGCGTGGCTGTGCGGCTCGTCGGTCTGCGGGCCGAAGTTCATGGTGCCGAGCACCAGCCGGCTGACCTTGAGTCCTGTGCGTCCGAGCTGCGTGTACTCCATGGGCCACCAGCCAACGGCCTGGAGCGGACTCCAGGCAAGTTAAAGCTTTGGACACGGGGAGTGAGCAACGGCGATAGTGCCGATCATGCCGACCCCCCTCACCGATTCCGTCCACGATTCCCTCCTTCCTCTCGTGGGCCTGCTCCATCGCGTCCTCGGCGACGACATCCGCGCCATCCATCTCCACGGCTCCGCCGTGCTGGCCGGGCTGCGGCCGGACAGCGACCTCGATCTGCTGGTGGTCGTGGAACGGCCACTGGACGAGGAGCGACGCCGGGAACTGGTCCGGGAGTTGCTGCGGGTCTCCGGTGCCCCCGGCGATCCCGAGCGGCGGCCGGTGGAGCTGATCGTCGTGGTGCGCGGCGAGATCAGCCCATGGCGCTATCCGCCGCGCTGCGAGTTCCTGTACGGGGAGTGGCTGCGGGAGGAGTACGAGCGGGGGTACGTGCCGCGGCCCGAGCCGATGCCCGACCTCGCCCCGCTGATCGTCATGACCCGCGACGGCGACACCTCGCTGTACGGTCCGCCGCCCGCCGCGCTGCTTCCCGAGGTGCCGCACGCCGATCTGCGGCGGGCGATCGTCGCCGGGGTCCCCGATCTGATGGCCGAGGTCGACACCGACACCCGGAACGTCCTGCTCACCCTCGCCCGCATCTGGACCACCCTCACCACCGGCGCCATCCGCTCCAAGGACGCCGCCGCCGACTGGGCCCTCGAACGCCTCCCGGCCGAGCACCGGCCGGTGCTGGAGTGGGCGCGGGACGGGTATCGGGGGGAGCGGGGGGAGCGGGTCGGGGGCGTGCGGGTGCCGGTGCGGGTGCCTGCGCCGGAGGGGGCGCGGGGGGCGGCGGAGGCGCTGGCGGCGGCGATCGAGGAGGCTCGGCGGGGGGCGTAGACGTACGGGGTGTGGCCTGGGGGCCTGGGGCCGGGGGGGATGGTGACCGACCCGCGAAGACGGTGGCCGGGCCGGTCGGTTCAGGGGTGTTCCTCGGTGTACTCCCCGCCCAGATCCCACCCTTGGTACAGCGCCTCCGCGAAGGCCGCCGCTATCTTGTGCTCGCCGAGGGCGTTGGGGTGGGTGCCGTCGTAGGTGTCCGTGTCGATGTCGTACGACGTCGGCGGCGAGGCCACCAGCAGCGGTGAGCGCGGCTCGTCCAGGTCGGCCACCGTCTTGGCGAGGAGTTCGTTGAACGTGGCCACCTGGGCGGCGAAGGCGGCGTCCGAGGCGGCCCGGATGTTGGGGGTCACCGGCAGCACCACCATGGCGACGCGCGGCCGGGCCTCGCGGGCGTTGGCCACGAAGGCGCGGACGTTGTCCGCCGTCTGCCGGGGGCCGGTGTAGAAGCCCAGGTCGATCAGGCCGAGGGAGACCAGCAGCACATCGGCCCGGGTCGTGCGCACCGCCTCGCCGATCAGCGGCGCCATGTGCAGCCAGCCCTCGCCCCAGCCGGCCAGATGCCCGCGCGGGAAGTCGGGTTCGGCGTAGGCGTACGAGGTGGGCGCGTCGGCCGTCTTGTCGTGGAGCGTCTCGCGCGGGCCGACCAGGGTGAACGGGCCGCCGTAGGTGGTGCACAGATGCCGCCACAGGCGGTGACGCCAGGTGTGGTCGCCCGCGCTGCCGATGGTCATGGAGTCGCCTACGGGCATGAACCTGAGCATTCGCTCATGATGAACGATCGGCGCGGGGGGTCGGGCCTCGGGGGGCCGGGCCTCGGGGGGCCGGTGGTGATGGCAGTCTTGGGGACATGCGCCGATCCGTGGTCCTCCTTGCCGCCGCCCTGTTCACGGCCGCACTCACCGTGCCGCCCGCCGTCGCCGCCGACGGGGAGGACGAGCACCGGGGCTTCACGATCAAGGACCCGCGGATCACCGAGTCCAGCGGGCTCACGGCGTCCCGGCAGCACCCGGGGATCTACTGGACCCACAACGACAGTGACGACGGGGCGTTCCTCTACGCCGTGGACAGCGCGACGGGCGAGACGGTCGCCACCGTCACCCTCGCCGGCGTCGGCACCCCGCGGGACGTCGAGGCGATCTCCATCGGCCCGGACGACCAGATCTATGTGGGCGACATCGGCGACAACCTCGGCGGCACCTGGGACCACGTCTGGATCTACCGGCTGCCGGAGCCCAAGGAGTTGAAGGACCGGACGATCCGGGCCACGCAGTACGACGTCCAGTACTCCGACGGGGCGCGGGACGCCGAGTCGCTGGTCGTGCATCCCACGACCGGGCGGGTCTACATCGTCGACAAGAACAGCGAGGGCGGGCACCTGTACGAGGGGCCGGCCGAGCTGTCCACGTCCGGCATGAATGTGTTCAAGCCCCTCGCCGCCGTCCCGGACCTGGAGGCCACCGACGCGGCCCTCGCCCCGGACGCCGGTCATCTCGTCGTCCGCAGCTACTTCGGTGCCCTCGCCTACGAGTGGAACGACGGGAAGCTCAAGCGGCTGGAGCGGCTGAACGTGCCGACCGGGTTCGTGCAGGGGGAGTCGGTCACGTACACGGCCGACGGGACGAAGCTGATGTACGGCGCGGAGGGGAAGGGCAGTCAGGTGCTGCCCGAGGACCCGCCGGGCGGCGGGAGCGGGGGCTCCGGCGGCTCGGGCTCGGGCTCGGACTCCGGTTCGGGTTCGGACTCCGGTTCGGGGGCGTTGGGGGAGGGCCGCAGTCTCTCGGTCGGGGCCGGGGCGCTCGCGGTGGTCGTGGCGGCGGCGCTGCTGCTGGGGGCGCGGCGGAGGCGGCGGCGGTAGCGCGGCGGATGGCGGACGGAGGACGGAGGACGGAGGACGGCGGATGGCGGATGGCGGATGGCGTTTGGCTGACGGCTGACCGGTCACGGCGGGGCTGACGGCTGAGGTGACCGCTCACGGCGGAGGTGACGCCTGACGGCGGGGCTGACGGCTGAGGTGACCGATGATGCCGGGGTTGACCGCTGACGGCTGAGCTGACCGGTGACGTCGGATGGGGGCTGCCCGCCGGCCCCGGAAGGTGACGGCCGATGGCCTACTGGGGGTCGGTGGGCGGGGGGCAGGCCCTCTTCCCGGGTTTGGGCGCGGCCTCCGATCCGGCTTCGGCCCGCTGTTCCACCTGTGCCTCCAGGCCGTCGAGGATGCGCTGGAGGCCGAACTCGAAGTGGTCGAACTCGGTGCCCCAGGTGTCCTCGGCGAGGGAGGCCATGAGGGGGAAGCGGCCGGTGGCCAGGACCTGCTCCAGGATCGGCACCTGGGCCTCCCAGAACTCCATGTCGGTGAGGCCGGTCCGGCGCTCCACCTCCTCCTGGTGGACCTGGGTGCGCGCGGCGCCGACGACATAGCTGTCGACCAGGACGATCACGCCGATCAGTTCGGGATCGGTCAGGCCCATCTGCTTGATGCGGCTGAGCACCTTCTCCATGCCGTTCATGGCCCCGGGCCCGAGGATCGGCCGGGACTGGTTGACGTGGAGCAGCCAGGGGTGGCGGCGGTAGAGGGCGAGGGTTTCGCGCCCCATGGCCTCCAGGGCTGAGCGCCAGGTGCCGTCGCCGAGGTCCGCGGGGTCCTCCGAGGGGCGCTGGACGCGGTCGAGCATCAGGTCGAGGAGTTCGGCCTTGCCGGGGACGTAGCGGTAGAGGGACATCGCGCCGGTGCCGAGTTCGGCGGCGACGCGGCGCATGGAGAGTCCCGTCAGCCCCTCGGCGTCCGCCACCTGGATGGCCGCTGCCACGATCCGGTCCAGGGTGAGCCCCGGTTTGGGGCCGCGGCTCGGTCGCCGACCGGTGTCCCACAGCAGTTCGAGGGTGCGGGTGATGTCACCGGCGCCGCTCGTCTCGGTGCTGCCGTCGACGTTCTTGCCGCTCGTCATCCCGGTCGTCATGGCGCTCAGTTTAAACGGCGGAAAGTAAATTGAGTACGTCGTACGCGTAATCGGGTACGCTGTACTCGGTTACTTGGAAGCGGGCCGACGGAGGGGCACTGCCATGGATGGATTCGCGGTGAAGGCCGAGGGGCTGGAGAAGCGGTACGGCGAGAAACGGGCACTGGACGGCTTCGACCTCATGGTGCGCGAGGGCACCGTGCACGGGTTGCTCGGGCCGAACGGGGCGGGCAAGACCACCGCGGTCCGCATCCTGTCCACGCTGGTCAAGCTGGACGGCGGACACGCCGTGGTGGCCGGGCACGATGTGGGCCGACGGCCGCGCGAGGTACGGGCGCGGATCGGGCTCACCGGCCAGTACGCGGCGGTGGACGAGGTGCTCACCGGTCGGCAGAACCTGGAGATGTTCGGCCGCCTCTTCCATCTGGGCGGACGGCGGGCGAAGAGCCGGGCCGTCGAGTTGCTGGAGCAGTTCGATCTGACGGACGCGGCCGACAAGGGCGCCGACGGCTACAGCGGGGGCATGCGGCGCCGGCTGGACCTCGCGGCGTCGATGATCCTCGCGCCGGCGGTGCTGTTCCTGGACGAGCCGACGACCGGGCTCGACCCGCGCAGCCGCGGTGAGGTGTGGGAGTCGGTGCGGGCGCTGGTCGCGGGCGGTACGACGGTCCTGCTGACCACGCAGTATCTGGAGGAGGCCGACAAGCTGGCGTCCCGGATCACCGTGATCGACCAGGGCCGGGCCATCGCCGACGACACCCCGGACGGACTGAAGGACCTCATCGGCGGTGACCGGGTCGAGGTCGTGCTCGCCGAGCGCGCGGACCTCGCGCGGGCGGTGCGGGTCGTCTCCCGGGTCTCGAACGGCGAACCCGAGGCGGACGAGGCGGAGTTGCGGGTGCACGCGCCGGTCACCGACCGGGTGGCCGCCCTCACGGAGGTGGCCCGCACCCTTCAGGACGAGGGCGTCCAGGTGGAGGACATCGGCCTGCGCAGGCCGAGCCTGGACGATGTCTTCCTGCGGCTGACGGGGCACCGGGCGGAGAAGACGGACACGACGAGCGAGGGCGGCGCCCCGGGCAGCCCGGAGCAGAAGAAAGAGGAGGTGGCGGTGTGACGACGACCGCCGACCTGAAGTCCGCCGACCTGACCGGGCCGCCCTCGCGGGGGCAGACGTACTGGCTGCTCTCGGACGTCTGGAACATCGTCCGGCGCGGACTGACCCACTACCAGCGCCAGCCGGTCAACATCGCCTGGCAACTCGGCTTCCCCATCCTGTCCGTCCTCCTCTACGGCTATGTCTTCGGCAGCGCGATGCAGGTGCCGGGCGGCGGGGACTACAAGGACTTCCTGATGCCGGGCATGTTCGTGATGACGATGGCCTTCGGGTTCATCAACACGGCAACGGTGGTGGTGTACGACGCCACGAAGGGGGTCATCGACCGGTTCCGTTCCATGCCGATGTCGTCGTCCGCGGTGGTGGCCGGGCGCGGGGTGACGGACCTGATCATCGCCTGCGCCGAACTGGCCATCATGATGCTGACCGCGATGGCGATGGGCTGGCGCCCGGACGGCGGAGTGGGCTTCCTGGCGGCGTTCGGACTGCTGCTGTGGCTGCGCTTCGCGCTGATCTGGATCGGTGTCTGGCTCGGCCTGATGGTCCCCAACCCGGAGGCGGCGGGCGGGCTGTTCGCGGTGGCGTTCCCGCTGACGATGATCTCCAGCATCTTCGTCGCCCCCCAGCTCATGCCCGACTGGCTCGGCTGGGTGGCCGCGTGGAACCCCATCTCCTCCACGGCGGCGGCGACCCGGGACCTGTTCGGGACGCCGGTCGGCGGCGGGGACTCCTGGATCGAGCAGAACGCGCTGCTGATGTCCGGGCTGTGGCCGCTGATCCTGACGGCGATCTTCCTGCCGCTGGCGGTACGGAGGTTCCAGCGGCTGAGCCGGTGACGGCGTAGACGGGGCACGGGTGGTGACGGGGATAGGCTCCCCAGCCGAAGAACCGGCTGGGGAGCCTACGCGTCGATACTCCCTGCCCCTGCCCCTGCCCCTGTCCGGGTCCCCCTCCTCCTCCCCCTCCCCCTCCCTCTGCTCCTCCTCTTGCGTCGGGTGCATGACCGTCGGGTGAATGTATTCACTCGTCCACTCGATCGAGTGATGGCAGCTCAGAGACCTGGGACGTCTCATGGGCTGTGGGATCGTGCCCGAGGAAAGGGAGGTCCCATGCCCGCAGGTGGACGGCCGACGGTGCGCAGCAGGCGGCTGGGCACGGCGCTGAGGCAGCACCGGCATGTCGCCGGTCTCGACCAGCCGACCGCCGCCGAGGTGATCGCGGCGAGCCAGGCGAGGATCAGCCGTCTGGAGAGCGGGCATGTCACGGCGCGGGTCATCGAGGTACGGCTGCTGCTGGACGCGTACGGCGTGGACGACCCGGAGGAGCGGGCCCAACTGGAGGAGCTGGCCAAGCACTCCAGGAACCGGGGCTGGTGGCTGGAGCACGCGGCGCATCTGCGGCCGGACTACGTGGACCACATCGCCCTGGAGGACGACGCGACCTACATCCGGGAGTGGCAGCCGGTGATGGTGCCGGGCCTGTTGCAGACCCCGGCGTACGCGCAGGCGGCGATCGCGGGCGGTCCGCACTACATCGACCCTGAGCGGGTGGCTCAGTTGGTGAAGGTGAGGGTGGGCCGGCAGGCGAAGATCGAGGAGGGCGGGGCGTCGTACACGGCGATCCTCTGGGAGGCGGTGGTGGCGCACCCGCTGGAGAGCGTGGAGATCCACCGGGAGCAGCTCTCGGCCATTCTCGACATCGCGAAACGCAAGAACGTCACGGTGCAGGTGCTGCCGTTCAGCGCGGGCGGATTGGCTGGATACACCTCCGCGTTCTCGTCCTTCAGCTTCGGCCAGGAACCGACGGTGGAGGCGGTCACGATGGACAACCTCCGAGGCACATCGGTGCTGGAAGGACCCGAGGACCTTGCCGCTTACGCCAATGCATACGACCTACTACGATCGTCAGCGTTGACGCCGGCCGCGAGCGCGAGGTTCATCCGGGGCGTGCTGCGGAGCGTGAAGGAAAACACACCGTGACCGAGGCCATAAGCCCCTTCCGGAAGTCGTCGTACTCGGGGCAGGAGAACAACTGCGTCGAAGTGGCCGAAACCCGATCCGGTGGCCGGGCCCTACGCGACAGCAAGCAGCCCCACGGCCCCCGCGTCACCATCTCGGCCCCGGTCTGGGCCGCCTTCATACGCCAGTTCGCGTAACCCACAACCCCCTTGCGAGCCCTCACGGGAAAGGTCGAGATCGGTCTGGGTGAGGGCCCGGCCCGAGACCTCTGGAGGCAGCTGATGCGCACGTGGAGCCCGAACTTCCCCGGCAGCGGGACGGTCGTCGAGGAAGCGTGGCTCGCGGGCCGCGCGGAAGGTATGGCCAAGGGGCGTGCGGGGGACATCCTGCACATTCTCGGCGTACGCGGGATCGATGTCTCCGACGCCGACCGGGAGCGCATCACGAGCTGCGTCGACCTGGAGGTGCTGGGGGAGTGGTTCGACCGGTCCCTGAGTGTGACGAGCGCCGAGGAGCTGTTCGCGGAGGGCGGCACCGGGGACGACTGAGGCACGGATGAAGAACGCCCCGCGGATCGGAATCCGCGGGGCGTTCTCGTGGTCGTACGTTGTCGTACGTTCTTGTCGTCGTACGTTCTTGTCGTCGTGCGTTCTCCTTGTCGTACGGGCGTTGTCGGTCGCCTCGTGCGACTGGGGGAGTTCAGGTCAGAGCTGGTCGATGACGTAGTCCACGCACTTGGTGAGGGCCTCGACGTCCGCCGGGTCGATGGCCGGGAACATCGCGACGCGGAGCTGGTTGCGGCCGAGCTTGCGGTAGGGCTCGGTGTCGACGATGCCGTTGGCGCGCAGGACCTTGGCGACGGCGGTGGCGTCCACCTCGTCGGTGAAGTCGATCGTGCCGATGACCTGCGAGCGCTTCGCCGGGTCGGTGACGAACGGGTCGGCGAACTTCACGCTCTCCGCCCAGCCGTACAGCGTCCGCGCGGAGGCGGCCGTACGCCGTACCGACCAGTCCAGACCGCCCTGGCCGTTGATCCACTCAAGCTGCTCGTTGAGGAGGAACAGGGTGGCCAGCGCCGGCGTGTTGTACGTCTGGTTCTTGCGGGAGTTGTCGATCGCGGTGGGCAGGGAGAAGAACTCCGGGATGTGGCGGCCCGACGCGTGGACGCGCTCCGCCCGCTCGATCGCGGCCGGGGAGAACACCCCGATCCACAGACCGCCGTCCGACGCGAACGACTTCTGCGGGGCGAAGTAGTACACATCCGTCTCGGCCACGTCCACCGGCAGACCGCCGGCGCCCGAGGTGGCGTCCACCAGTACCAGCGCGCCCTCGTCCGCGCCCGCGACCCGCTTGATCGGCATCGCGACACCGGTCGAGGTCTCGTTGTGCGTGAACGCGTAGACGTCGACGCCCGCCGTCGCCACCGGCTCGGGGTGCGTACCGGGGTCGGAGGCGATGACGTCCGGCTCGGCCAGCCACGGCGCCAGCTTCGCCGCCTTCGCGAACTTGGAGCTGAACTCACCGAAGTTGAGGTGCTGGGACTTGTTCTCGATCACACCGTGCGTGGCGATGTCCCAGAACGCCGTGGAGCCGCCGTTGCCGAGGATCACCTCGTAGCCGTCGGGGAGCTGGAACAGTTCGCGGATGCCCTCGCGCACCTTGCCGACCAGGTTCTTCACCGGAGCCTGGCGGTGGGAGGTGCCGAGCAGGGACGTACCGGTGGCGGCGAGGGCGTCCAGCGCCTCGACACGCACCTTGGAGGGGCCAGCGCCGAATCGACCGTCGGCGGGCTTGATGTCAGCGGGAATCTGGATGTCGGCCACGAGCCGGAGGGTATCGGCTGGGCCAAACCGGGCGGAACCGTGTCCGTCCGATGAGACAGCTCGCCCGGGTCGCGGACTTGTGGGTCCCGACAACCCGATCCCGACAACCCGATCCCGGCGGGCTCTGACTCGGGGTCTCCCCGTCAGCTCGGGGTCTCCCCGTCCGACGTCCGGCTCGCCAGCCGCTCGTACCGCTGCCGGGCCGCCTGCGGGGTCCCCAGTCCCAGCCCGAACGCGATCTCCTGCCAGGTCATCCCGCGCCCCCGCGCCATCTGGAGCAGCCCGGTCTCCAACTCGTCCATCTCGCCGCGCACCAGCGGTACGAGGGTCAGCGCGGCGGTGATGTCCGCCTGGTCCACCTCCGGCTCCCCCTCCTCCCGCAGCGCCGCGCCGCTGAGCAGGAAGGACACCAGCCGTACGGCCTCATGCGGTCCGAGGAAGGCGGGGTGCGTCTGGCGTCGCCGCTGGTCGTCGGTCGCAGCGTGGCGCTCCGCGACCCGCATGAGGGAGGCGTACACCCGCTGCGCGCGCGCCTGTTCGGGGTGCGGGGGAGTGAAGGGGTCTGTGGCGTCGTCCATGCCTCAAGGGTGCACTCGTGTGCGGGTTGATGTCAATGGATTGTTTTAAACGAGTTGTTTAGTGAGGGGGTAATGGGTGTGACAGTACGACAATTGCCGCGCCCCTGTGGACAACTCGACGTCACTGTCCGTGAGCACGTGCATCCTGGACCCATGACGGATCACACGGGTCTCGAAGCGGAGCTACGCGCCGCCGTCCGGGGCGAGGTCGGCTTCGACATCACCTCGCGCGCACTGGTCACCATGGACGCGTCCAACTACCGCCACGTCCCCCGGGGCGTGGTGGCCCCCCGGGACGCCGACGACGTGGCGGCGGTGCTCGCGGTGTGCCGGGCGCGCGGTGTGCCCGTGGTGCCGCGCGGCGGCGGTACGTCGATCGCCGGGCAGGCGACCGGCAAGGGTGTCGTGCTCGACTTCACCCGCCATATGAACGGCCTCGTGTCCCTGGACCCCGAGTCACGGACCGCCGTGGTCCAGCCGGGGCTCGTCCTCGACCGCCTCCAGGAGGCCGCCGCCCCGCACGGCCTGCGCTTCGGCCCTGATCCGGCCACCCACAGCCGCTGCACCCTGGGCGGGATGATCGCCAACAACTCCTGCGGCTCCCACTCGGTGGCCTGGGGGACGACGGCGGACAACGTACGGGAGCTGACCGTGCTCACCGCCCGGGGGGAGCGGCTCCGGCCGGGACGAGGGTGGTCGCCGGGACGAGGGTGGTCCGGGGCGCCCGACGGGCTGCGCGCCCTGGTGGAGGGGGAGGCGGAGCGGTTGCGCAACGGCTTCCCCGACCTCCCCCGCCGTATCTCCGGCTACGCCCTCGACGCCCTGCTCCCCGAGCACGGCACCGACGTCGCCCGCTCCTTCTGCGGCTCCGAAGGCACCCTCGGCGTGCTCACGGAGGCCGTCGTACGACTGGTCGAGGCCCCGCCCGCCCAAGCCCTGGCCGTCCTCGGGTACGCCGACGAGAGCGCCGCCGCCGAGGCCGCCCCGGGCCTGCTGCCGTACGGGCCGCTGACGGTCGAGGGCATGGCGGCCGACCTGGTGCCGGACCGCACGGGGCTGCCGCGCGGCGGCGCGTGGCTGTTCGTGGAGACGGGCGGGGAGACGGAGGCGCAGGCACGCGCGGCGGCCGACGCCGTCGTCCGCGCCGCCGACGCGCTCGACGCGCTCGTGGTGACCGACCCGGTGGTCCGCCGCGCACTGTGGCGCATCCGCGAGGACGCGGCCGGTACGGCGACCCGTATGCCCGACGGCAGCGAGGCATGGCCCGGCTGGGAGGACTGCGCGGTGCCCCCGGCCCGACTCGGCCCCTATCTGCGGGACTTCCGCGCCCTGCTGTCGGCGCACGGACTGCGCGGAACGCCGTACGGCCACTTCGGCGACGGCTGCATCCATGTCCGCATCGACTTCGACCTGCTCAGCGAGGCGGGCGTCGCCCGGTTCCGCCGCTTCTCGCAGGAGCAGGCGGAGCTGGTGGTGGCACACGGCGGCTCGCTCTCCGGGGAGCACGGCGACGGACAGGCCCGCGCCGAACTGCTGCCGAAGATGTACGGGCCGGACCTGGTCGGCCTGTTCGAGCGGGTCAAGGACGTCTGGGACCCCGACGGCCTGCTCAACCCCGGTGTCCTGGTCCGCCCCGCCCCGCTCGACGCCGACCTCCGCTTCGCCGTCCTGCCCCGCACCCCCGTGGACGTGGCCTTCGGCTACCCCGCCGACGACGGCGACTTCTCCGCCGCCGTCCGCCGCTGCGTCGGAGTCGCCAAATGCCGTACGACCACCCCCGCCGGGGCCGACGTCATGTGCCCGTCCTTCCGCGCGACCGGCGAGGAGGCCCACTCCACCCGGGGGCGCGCCCGGCTGCTGCACGAGATGCTCGCCGGTGAGCTGGTGACCGACGGCTGGCGCTCGACCGAGGTACGGGACGCGCTGGATCTGTGCCTGTCCTGCAAGGGCTGCCGCTCCGACTGCCCGGTCGGCGTCGACATGGCCACCTACAAGGCGGAGTTCCTGCACCACCACTACGCCGGGCGCCGCCGCCCCGCCGCCCACTACGCGCTGGGCCGGCTCCCGACCTGGCTGCGCTGGATCAGCCGGACCCGCACCGCCCGGCTGATCAACGCGCTCGCCGCCGTGGGTCCCCTCGCCCGCCTCGGGAAGCGGCTCGCCGGGATCGACCGGGACCGGGCGCTCCCCCGGCTGGCCACCCGGACCTTCAGCCGGTGGTGGGAGGACCGGCGCGGGAGGGCGCTGGTGAGAGCGGAGGGGTCACCCGTGGGAACGGACGGGGTGGCTGCGCGAGCGGACCGGTCGCCGAGGCGAACGGGCGGGTCGCCTGCGCGAGCGGATGGGCCACCCGTGCGAGCGAACGGGTCGCCTGCGCGAGCGGGCGGGCCACCTGGGCGAGCGGACGGGCCACCCGTGCGAGCAGACGGGCCACCCGTGCGAGCGGGCGGGGCGCCTGCCCGAGCGGGTGGGGCGCCGGGGCGGGCCGACGCCGAGTTGGTCATCCTCTGGCCCGACACCTTCACCGAACACCTCTCGCCCTCCGTCGGACAGGCCGCCGTGCGGGTGCTGGAGGCGGCCGGGCTGCGCGTCGGACTGCCGCCCACTCTGCATCTGAAGCGCCCGCCGGTCGGGGACGGAGTGTCGGTCGCCATGGACCCGATGTCCGTCCTGCGGGGACGGGGCCGCGTCTGCTGCGGACTGACGTACACCTCGACGGGGCAACTGGACCGGGCCCGCGCGGTGCTGCGCCGGACCCTCGATCTGATGGGCCCGGTGCTGGAGACACCGACAGCGGTCGTCGTCCTGGAGCCCAGTTGCGCCGCCGCGCTGCGCACCGACCTTCCCGAACTGCTGCCCGACGACCCGCGCGCCGCCCGCCTCGCCTCCCGGGTGCTGACCTTCGCACAGGCCCTGGAGCGGTACGCCCCGCAGTGGAGACCACCCCGGCTCGACCGGCCCGTGGCCGGACAGACCCACTGCCACCAGCACGCCGTGCTCGGCGACGCGGCCGAGCGCCGGCTCCGCGAGGCGGCCGGACTCACCGGCACCCTGTCCGGCGGCTGCTGCGGCCTCGCCGGGAACTTCGGTTTCGAACGCGGCCACGGCGAAGTGTCCCGCGCCTGCGCGGAGGAACAGCTCCTCCCGTCGGTCCGGTCGGCGCCCGACGACGCCGTGGTCCTGGCGGACGGCTACTCCTGCCGCACCCAACTGGACCAGCTCGCCCAGGTGACAGGCCGCCATCTGGCGGAGGTGCTCGCGGACGGGCTGGTGGAGGGACGTGAGGAGGATGACACGGATGTCAGTGGCATTCCTGGTTCACACGCCTGACCCAGTCCACTACCCTGGACTGGAAAGTGCATGCTAATGAACGCCGGGTGCATGCCAGTGAACGCCCGCAGCCCCGCCCGAGCCCCCTGGAACGCCCTGTGACCACCCCCGACTCCGCCCTCACACCGACGTCGACGCCCCCGTCCGCGCCGACGTCGGCGCCCGAGGCCGTGGCAGCCGCCTCGTCCGCCGCCTCCCCCGACGGGGGCAGCCCGGGCCGCCGTGGCTCGCTCGGCCCCGTCGGGCTGGTGCTGGCGGGCGGGCTGTCGGTGCAGTTCGGCGGGGCGCTGGCGGTCAGCCTGATGCCCCGGGCCGGGGCGCTCGGGATCGTCACACTGCGGCTGGCGGTGGCGGCGATCGTCCTGCTGCTCATCTGCCGCCCCCGGCTGCGCGGCCACTCCCGCACGGACTGGGGCACGGTGCTGGTCTTCGGCCTCACGATGGCCGCGATGAACGGCCTCTTCTACCAGGCCGTGGCCCGTATCCCGCTGGGCCCCGCCGTCACCCTGGAGGTGCTCGGGCCGCTGGCCCTGTCGGTCATCGCCTCCCGCCGGGCGATCAACCTCGTCTGGGCGGGCCTCGCCCTGGCCGGGGTCTTCCTGCTGGGCGGCGGAGGCTTCGACACCCTCGATCCGGCGGGCGCGGCCTTCGCGCTGTCGGCGGGGGTGATGTGGGCGGCGTACATCGTGTTCAGCGCGCGGACCGGCAGACGCTTCCCGCAGGCGGACGGGCTCGCGCTGGCGATGGCGGTGGCGGCGGTGCTGTTCCTGCCGCTGGGCGTCGCCGAGTCCGGTACGAAGCTGCTGGACCCGGAGATCCTCCTGCTGGGCGGTGCGGTCGCGGTGCTGTCGTCGGTGCTGCCGTACACCCTTGAGCTGCTGGCGCTGCGCCGCCTGCCCGCCCCCACCTTCGCCGTCCTGATGAGCCTGGAACCCGCCATCGCCGCCCTCGCCGGCTTCCTCGTCCTCAACCAGGCCCTCTCCGCCGCCGAGTCCGCCGCCATCGCCCTGGTGATCGCGGCGAGCATGGGCGCGGTACGGACCCAGGTGGGCGGGAGGAAGCCGGGGGGCGGGAGAACGCCTAGGGCGGGGAAGGAGCCGAAGGGCGGGAGAACGCCGAGGGCGGGGAGGGAGTCGAGAGGTGCCGAGGGAGCGGACGAGGGGTCGGCCGGACCCGCTGACTGACCGGTCGCCGGGGTCGTCGCCCCGCTGCCTGACCGGCCCGGCCCTTCTCGCCCCACCCGGTGGCCGTCGCGGTCACAGTCCCTCCATAAGAAAATCAGGCAAGCGTGCTTGATTTGTTCCGGGGGCGCTGACACCCTCGTGCGCATGGCCGATCCGACGCCCGTCTTTGCTGACCTGTGTGCCGAGAGCGCTGAACTCGACCGGATGGTGGGGGAGTTGGGGCCGGAGCGCTGGGCGCTGCCGACCCCCGCGCCACGCTGGACCGTCGCCCATCAGATCGCCCACCTGGCGTGGACCGACCGTTCGGCGCTGCTGGCGGTGACGGACCAGGACGGGTTCGCGGCGCTGGTGGAGAAGGCGATGGCGTCGCCGGAGACGTTCGTGGACGAGGGGGCGCAGGAGGGGGCCGCGCTGCCGCCCGCCGAAGTGCTCGCGCGCTGGCGGGAGGGGCGGGCCGCGTTGGACGCGGCGCTGCGGGCCGCGCCGTCCGGCGCCCGCTATCCCTGGTACGGGCCGCCGATGTCCGCCGGGGCGGTGGCCACGGGCCGGCTCATGGAGACCTGGGCGCACGGCCAGGACATCGCGGACGCGCTCGGCGTCGTACGGGAGCCGACGGACCGGCTGCGGCATGTGGCCCGGATCGGGGTGCGCACCCGGGACTTCGCGTTCGGGACGCGTGGGCTGACCGCGCCGGAGGACGAGTTCCGGGTGGAACTGACCGCCCCGTCCGGTGAGCCGTGGGCGTACGGGCCCGAGGACGCCGGGCAGCGGGTCACCGGGCCCGCCCTCGACTTCTGCCTCCTCGTCACCCAGCGGGCCCACCGCGCCGACCTCGGGCTGCGTGCCGAGGGGCCGGACGCCGACCGGTGGCTGGACATCGCGCAGGCGTTCGCGGGCCCGCCCGGCGCCGGGCGCGCGCCGAAGGCGGACGGCGCGTGAACGCCGCCCCGGAACCACCGGGGCGCCCACGACCGGAGCCACTGCGCATCGGGAACGCCTCCGGCTTCTACGGCGATCGCTTCGACGCGATGAAGGACATGCTCACCGGCGGTGAGCTGGATGTGCTGACCGGGGACTACCTCGCCGAGCTGACCATGCTGATCCTGGGGCGGGACCGGCTGAAGGACCCGGGGGCCGGGTACGCGCGCACGTTCCTGCGGCAGTTGGAGGAGTGCCTGGGGCTGGCCCAGGAGCGGGGCGTGCGGATCGTGACCAACGCCGGGGGGCTCAACCCGGCGGGGCTCGCCGACGCCGTGCGGGGGCTCGCGGACCGGCTGGGGATCCCGGTACGGGTCGCCCATGTCGAGGGCGACGACCGCACCGCCGACCACCCCGGCAGCCTCGCCGCCCACGCCTACCTCGGCGGCTTCGGTATCGCGGCCTGTCTGCGCGCGGGCGCCGAGATCGTGGTGACCGGGCGGGTGACGGACGCGGCGCTGGTCACCGGCCCCGCCGCCGCGCACTTCGGCTGGGCCCCCACCGACCACGACCGGCTGGCGGGGGCCGTGGTCGCCGGGCATGTCCTGGAGTGCGGCACCCAGGCCACCGGCGGCAACTACGCCTTCTTCACCAGCCTCGGAAGCGCGCTCGGAAGCCCGCTCGGAACCGGCCTCGGAACCGGCCTCGGAGCCGAAGGGGCAGGACCGAGCGCGCTGCTGCTGCGGCGGCCCGGCTTCCCGCTCGCCGAGATCCACGCCGACGGCAGCTCCGTGATCACCAAGCACCCCGGTACCGGCGGTGTCGTGGACGTCGGCACCGTCACCGCGCAACTGCTGTACGAGACCGGCGGGGCCCGGTACGCCGGGCCCGATGTCACCGCGCGGCTGGACACCGTACGGCTCGGGCAGGACGGGCCGGACCGGGTGCGGATCGAGGGGGTGCGCGGTGAGGCCCCGCCGCCCACGCTCAAGGTCGGGCTCAACCGGCTCGGCGGGTTCCGCAACGAGGTTGCCTTTGTGCTCACCGGCCTCGACATCGAGGCCAAGGCGGCGCTGGTGCGGGCGCAGTTGCAGGACGCGCTGGCCACGTCGCCACCGGCGGAGGTCCGCTGGGACCTGGTCAGGACCGACCGGCCCGACGCCGACACCGAGGAGACCGCGAGCGCGCTGCTGCGGCTCGTCGTACGGGATCCCGACGAGACGAAGGTCGGGCGGGCGCTGAGCGGGGCGGCCGTGGAACTGGCCCTGGGGAGTTACCCCGGGTTCCATGTACTGGCCCCGCCGGGGAAGGGCTCGCCCTACGGGGTGTTCGAGGAGGCGTACGTCCCCCAGTCCCGCGTCGACCACATCGCCGTCCTGCCCGACGGCCGCCGCGTGCCGGTGACCCCGCCCGCCGAGACCCTCGTACTCGAACCACTCCCCGAGCCCGACGGCCGCCCCCACGAACCCTCCGGCCTCCCCGAACCGTTCCCGGTGGGGGCGACCCGGCGGGTGCCGCTCGGGCTGGTCGCCGGGGCCCGGAGCGGGGACAAGGGCGGGAATGCCAACGTCGGCGTGTGGGCGCGGTCGGAGGACGCCTGGCGATGGCTGGCGCACGAGCTGACCGTGGCGCGGTTCAGGGAACTGATCCCGGACAGCCGCGACCTCCCCGTCAGCCGCCACGCGCTGCCCCGGCTGCGGGCCCTGAACTTCGTCGTGGAGGGGATCCTCGGCGAGGGCGTCGCCGCGCAGGCCCGTTTCGACCCGCAGGCGAAGGCGCTCGGCGAATGGCTGCGCTCCCGCCACCTGGACATCCCGGAGGCCCTGCTGTGACCGTGCTGAAGACAGCGCTCGACCCCGCCGACCCCGACCACCGGGCCCACCGTGAGGCCATGCTCGCCAAGCTCGACGCGCTGGACGCCGAGCACGGCAAGGCGCTGGCGGGCGGCGGCGAGAAGTATGTGGCGCGGCACCGGGGGCGCGGCAAGCTCCTCGCCCGCGAGCGCGTCGAACTGCTGCTCGACCCGGACACCCCGTTCCTGGAACTGTCGCCGCTGGCCGCCTGGGGCAGCGAGTACCCGGTGGGCGCCTCGCTCGTCACCGGGATCGGTGTGGTGTCCGGCGTGGAGTGTCTGATCACGGCCAACGACCCGACCGTGCGCGGCGGTGCCAGCAACCCGTGGAGCCTGCGGAAGGCGCTGCGCGCCAACGACATCGCGCTCGCCAACCGGCTGCCCTGCATCAGCCTGGTGGAGTCCGGCGGCGCCGACCTGCCGTCCCAGAAGGAGATCTTCATCCCGGGCGGCGCCGTCTTCCGCGATCTCACCCGGCTATCGGCGGCCGGGATCCCCACCGTCGCCGTCGTCTTCGGCAACTCCACCGCCGGGGGCGCGTACATCCCCGGCATGTCGGACCACGTCATCATGGTCAAGGAGCGGGCCAAGGTCTTCCTCGGCGGTCCGCCGCTGGTGAAGATGGCGACCGGCGAGGAGAGCGACGACGAGTCGCTCGGCGGCGCCGAGATGCACGCCCGCACCTCCGGCCTCGCCGACCACTTCGCGGTGGACGAGCCCGACGCCCTGCGCCAGGCCCGCCGGGTGGTCGCCCGCCTCAACCACCGCAAGGCGTACGACGATCCGGGCCCGGCGGAGCCGCCCAAGTACGACCTCGAGGAACTGCTCGGCATCGTCCCCGGCGATCTCAAGGTCCCCTTCGACCCGCGCGAGGTGATCGCCCGGATCGTCGACGGCTCCGACTTCGACGAGTTCAAACCGCTGTACGGGACGAGCCTGGCGACCGGCTGGGCCCGGCTGCACGGCTACCCCGTCGGCATCCTCGCCAACGCCCAAGGCGTGATCTTCAGCGCGGAGTCGCAGAAGGCGGCCCAGTTCATCCAGCTCGCCAACCAGCGGAACATCCCGCTGCTCTTCCTCCACAACACCACCGGCTACATGGTCGGCAAGGAGTACGAGCAGGGCGGCATCATCAAACACGGCGCCATGATGATCAACGCCGTCAGCAACAGCCGGGTCCCCCACCTCTCCGTCCTCATGGGCGCGTCCTACGGCGCCGGCCACTACGGCATGTGCGGCCGGGCCTACGACCCGCGCTTCCTGTTCGCCTGGCCGAGTGCCAAGTCGGCCGTGATGGGCCCGCAGCAACTCGCGGGCGTCCTGTCGATCGTCGCCCGGCAGTCGGCGGCGGCCAAGGGACAGCCCTACGACGAGGAGGCCGACGCCGCCCTGCGCGCGATGGTCGAGGGGCAGATCGAGTCGGAGTCGCTGCCGATGTTCCTGTCCGGGCGGCTGTACGACGACGGCGTCATCGACCCGCGCGACACCCGTACGGTCCTCGGCCTGTGTCTCTCCGCCCTGCACACCGCGCCCTACGACGGCGTGCGCGGCGGCTTCGGCGTCTTCCGGATGTGAGGCGGATGACCCCCGTGACTCCCAAGAGCCCCCTGAACCCCGTAAACCCCCTGAACCCCGTGCACCCCGTGACCCCTGGGACTTCCACGACCCCCACACCCCCTCCGGCGTTCCCGATCTCCACCCTGCTGGTCGCCAACCGGGGCGAGATCGCCGTCCGGATCTTCCGCACCTGCCGCGACCTGGGTGTCCGGACCGTCGCCGTCCACTCCGACGCGGACGAGGGCGCGCTCCACACGCGCACGGCCGACACCGCCGTACGACTGCCGGGCTCCGCGCCCGCGGACACCTATCTGCGCGGTGACCTGATCGTGAGGGCGGCGCTGGCCGCCGGGGCCGACGCCGTCCACCCCGGCTACGGCTTCCTCTCCGAGAACGCCGGTTTCGCGCGCGCGGTGCGGGACGCCGGACTGCGCTGGATCGGACCGCCGCCCGAGGCGATCGAGGCGATGGCGTCCAAGACCCGCGCCAAGGAACTGATGGGGCTCGCCCCCCTCGGCGAGGTCACCGAGGCCGACCTCCCTGTCCTGGTGAAGGCGGCGGCGGGCGGCGGCGGACGCGGGATGCGGATCGTCCGGGACCTGGACCGGCTCCCCGACGCCCTGGCGGCGGCCCGCGCCGAGGCGGCGAGCGCGTTCGGCGACGGCGAGGTCTTCGTGGAGCCGTACGTCGAGCACGGCCGTCATGTCGAGGTGCAGGTCCTCGCCGACACCCACGGCACCGTGTGGACCCTCGGCACCCGGGACTGCTCCCTCCAGCGGCGCCACCAGAAGGTCGTGGAGGAGGCCCCGGCGCCGGGCCTGCCCCCGGGGCTGACGGAGGAGCTGTACACCCTCGCCGAGCGGGCCGCGCGCCGGGTGGAGTACGTCGGCGCGGGAACCGTCGAGTTCCTCGTCGCCGACGGCCGGGCCCACTTCCTGGAGATGAACACCCGCCTCCAGGTCGAACACCCCGTCACCGAGGCCGTCTTCGGCATCGACCTGGTCGCCGAACAGCTCCGGATCGCCGAGGGCCACGCCCTGCCCGCCGAGCCGCCGCCCCCGCGCGGCCACGCCGTCGAGGCCCGCCTGTACGCCGAGGACCCGGCCCGCGACTGGACCCCGCAGACCGGCACCCTGCACCGCCTCGCCGCCCCCGACGGCGTCCGCCTGGACACCGGCTACACCGACGGCGACACCATCGGCGTCCACTACGACCCGATGATCGCCAAGGTCGTCGCCCACGCCCCCACCCGCGCGGAGGCCCTGCGCAAGCTGTCCGGCGCCCTGGACCGCACGGCCGTCCACGGCCCGGCCACCAACCGGGACCTCCTCGTCCGCTCCCTGCGCCACGAGGAGTTCACGGCCGCCCGTATGGACACCGGCTTCTACGACCGCCACCTCGCCGACCTGACCGTCCCCGCCGCCGACCCGCTCGCCCCGCTGGCCGCCGCCCTCGCCGACAGCCACGGCCGCTCCCGCTTCGGCGGCTGGCGCAACGTCCCCTCCCGGCCCGCGTCCAAGCGGTATGTGATGGCGGGCGAGGAACACGAGGCCCGGTACCGCCACACGCGCGCGGGCGGCCTGGAGGCGGACGGGGTACGGGTTCTGGAGGTGGCCGCGGACCGGGTCGTCCTGGAAGCGGGCGGGCTGCGCCGCACATTCGCGGTCGCGCGCTACGGCGATGACCGGGTCTACGTCGACAACACCCCCCTGACCCCCGTCCCCCGCTTCCCCGACCCCACCGCCCAGCACGCCCCCGGCTCCCTCCTCGCCCCCATGCCCGGCACGGTGATCCGGGTGGCGGAGGGGCTGGCGGAGGGGGCCGAGGTGAAGGCCGGGCAGCCGCTGCTGTGGCTGGAGGCGATGAAGATGGAGCACCGGATCACGGCCCCGGTGACAGGAACCCTGACCGCCCTGAACGTGACCCCTGGCCAACAGGTGAACCTCGCCGCGCTGCTGGCGGTGGTGCGACCCACCTGAAGGGGCGCGGGGAACTGCGCGACCAGCCCCATCGAACCCGTACCCGGACGGAGCCCTCATGCCCACCAGCACAGAGTCCGAGGAACACCAGGCCCTACGATCCGCCGTCGCGGCCCTAGGCGCCCGCCACGGCCGCGACCACAACCGCCGGCACCTCTGGTCGGAGGCCGGGAAGCTCGGCTACCTCGGCGTCAACCTTCCGGAGGAACACGGCGGAGGCGGGGGCGGCATCACCGAACTCTCCATCGTCCTCGAAGAACTCGGCGCCGCGGGCTGCCCCCTGCTCATGCTGGTCGTCTCCCCGGCCATCTGCGGCACGGTCATCGCCCGCTTCGGCACCGAGGACCAGAAACGCGCCTGGCTGCCCGGCCTCGCGGACGGCACCCGGACGATGGCGTTCGGGATCACCGAGCCGGACGCCGGCTCCAACTCCCACCGCATCACCACCACCGCCCGCCGCGACGGCGCCGACTGGCTCCTGGCCGGCCGCAAGGTCTTCATCTCCGGCGTCGACATAGCCGACGCGACGCTCGTCGTCGGCCGCACCGAGGACGCCCGCACGGGCCGCCTCAAGCCCTGTCTCTTCATCGTCCCGCGCGACGCGCCGGGCTTCACCCGTCACCCGATCGACATGGAACTGCACGCCTTCGAGAAGCAGTTCGAGCTGGTCCTGGACGACGTACGGCTGCCGTCGGAGGCGCTGGTCGGCGACGAGGACGCCGGGCTGCTGCAGCTGTTCGCCGGACTCAACCCGGAGCGCGTCATGACCGCCGCGTTCGCCATCGGCATGGGACGGTACGCGCTGTCCCGGGCGGTCGCCTACGCGCGTGAACGCACCGTCTGGCAAGCCCCCATCGGCGCCCACCAGGCCATCGCCCACCCGCTCGCCCAGTCCCACATCGAACTGGAACTGGCCCGCCTGATGATGCAGCGGGCGGCGGCGCTGTACGACGCGGGCGACGACGCCGGTGCGGGCGAGGCCGCCAACATGGCCAAGTACGCGGCCGGAGAAGCCTGCGTGAAGGCCGTCGACCAGTCCGTGCACACCCTCGGCGGCAACGGCCTGACCCGCGAGTACGGGCTCGCCTCCCTGATCACGGCCGCACGGGTGGCGCGTATCGCACCGGTGAGCCGGGAAATGATCCTGAACTACGTCTCGCACCAATCCCTGGGCCTGCCCAAGTCCTACTGAGCCCCCTGAAACACCGGCCGGCACAGCTCTCCTGATCCAGCCCAGCTTCCCCGATCCGGCACAGCTCTCTCGATCCGACACAGCTTCCCCGATCCAGGCAGCTCTCCCGATCCAGCACAGCTCTTCCGACCCAGCACAGCGTCGTGCGAGGAGGAACGATGTTCCGGAGCCAGTACGCGGATGTCCCCCCGGTCGACCTGCCCATCCACGACGCCGTGCTGGGCCGTGCCGCCGAGTTCGGCGACGCGCCCGCGCTGATCGACGGCACGGACGGCACCACCCTCACCTACGCGCAGGTAGACCGCTTCCACCGGCGCGTCGCCGCCGGACTCGCGGAGGCGGGCGTCCGCAAGGGGGACGTGCTCGCGCTGCACAGCCCGAACACCGTGGCGTTCCCGACCGCGTTCTACGCCGCCACCCGCGCGGGCGCCTCGGTCACCACCGTGCATCCGCTCGCCACGCCCGAGGAGTTCGCGAAGCAGCTCACCGACTCCGCCGCCCGCTGGATCGTCACCGTGTCCCCGCTGCTGGCGTCGGCCCGCCGCGCGGCGGAACTCGCCGGGGGAGTGCGGGAGATCTTCGTCTGCGACAGCGCGCCCGGCCATCGCTCCCTCGCCGACCTGCTCGCCGGTACCGGGCCCGAGCCGGCCGTCGACCTCGACCCGGTCGACGACGTGGCCGTGCTGCCGTACTCCTCGGGCACCACCGGCACCCCCAAGGGCGTGATGCTCACCCATCGGCAGATCGCCACCAACCTCGCCCAGCTCACGACCTCCGTGATGCCCTCGGGCCCCGGCGACCGCATCCTCGCCGTCCTGCCGTTCTTCCACATCTACGGGCTGACCGCCCTGATGAACGCCCCGCTGAAGCAGGGCGCCACCGTCGTGGTGCTGCCCCGCTTCGAGCTGGAGACCTTCCTCGCGGCCATCCAGAACCACCGCATCACCGGGCTGTACGTCGCCCCGCCGATCGTCCTCGCCCTCGCCAAGCACCCGGCGGTCGCGCGCTACGACCTGTCCTGCCTGCGGTACATCATCAGCGCCGCCGCCCCGCTGGACGCGACCCTCGCCACGGCCTGCTCGCGCCGGCTGAACCTGCCGCCGGTGGGTCAGGCGTACGGCATGACCGAACTCTCCCCGGGGACCCACGTCGTGCCCCTGGCCGCGATGCGCGAGGCGCCGTCCGGCACGGTCGGCCGACTGATCCCCGGCACCGAGATGCGGATCGTCTCCCTGGACGACCCCGGCCGGGACCTCGGCCCCGGTGAGCGCGGCGAGATCCTCATCCGCGGCCCCCAGGTGATGAAGGGCTACCTCGGCCGCCCCGAGGCCACCGCCGAGATGATCGACCCGGACGGCTGGCTGCACACCGGGGACGTCGGGCGGGTGGACGAGGACGGCTGGCTGTTCGTCGTGGACCGGGTCAAGGAGCTGATCAAGTACAAGGGGTTCCAGGTGGCCCCCGCCGAACTGGAGGCCCTGCTCCTGACCCACCCCGGCATCGCCGACGCGGCCGTCATCGGCGGCCACGACGACGACGGCAACGAGGTCCCGCACGCCTACGTCGTCCGCCAGCCGTCCGCCGCCGACCTCACCGAGGACGAGGTGATGACGTATGTCGCCGAGCGCGTCTCCCCGTACAAGCGGGTGCGGCGGGTGACGTTCATCGACGGGGTGCCCCGGGCGGCCTCCGGGAAGATACTCCGGCGCGAACTGCGCGAACTGCGCGAACTGCGCGAACTGCGGGAGCGGCCGTGAGGGCAGAGGGGGAAGAAGCCATGACCATGGCCTTGATCGGCCGTACGCGCGCAAGGGGCGTCGAGACACTGGCCCTCGACTCGCCGGACAACCGCAACGCCCTGTCGGCCGCCCTGGTCGCCGAACTGGCCGGCGCGCTCGCCGACTGCGGCGGGGACGACGGGGTCCGCGCGGTCGTCCTCACCCACACCGGCACCACCTTCAGCGCGGGCGCGGATCTGCGGAACCCGCCCGCGCCCGAGGCCCTCGTCGGTCTGCTGCGGGCCCTGGTGGAGCTGCCGAAGCCGGTCGTCGCCCGGGTGACCGGACATGCCCGCGCGGGCGGCCTCGGTCTGCTGGCCGCCTGCGATCTCGCCGCCGCCGCCGACACCGCGAGCTTCGCCTTCACCGAGGTCCGCGTCGGGGTCGCCCCGGCCGTGATCTCCCTGCCCCTGCTGGACCGTACCGACCCGCGCGCCCTCGCCCGCTACTACCTCACCGGGGAACGCTTCGACGCCGCCGAGGCCACCCGGATCGGCCTGGTCACGGCCTCGGGCCCGGACGTGGACGCCGTACTCGCCCCCGTCCTCGACGGGCTGCGCGCCGCCGAGCCGCGCGCCCTGACCGAGACCAAACGACTCCTCACGGCTAGGGTGCTGGAGTCCTTCGACCGGGACGCGGACGCCCTGACCGCGCTCTCGGCCCGGCTGTTCGCCTCCCCGCAGGCCCGCGAGGGGATGACGGCCTTCCTGGAACGACGGGATCCGCGATGGGTGCTGTGAGCGCAGATGACGTGAGCGCAGGTGCTGTGAGCGCAGATGACGTGAGCACGAGTGACGTGAGGCGGGTGCGGAGGTGACCGGCATGGGCGGTACGGGCACGGTCGACCGCGCACCCAAGCAGGACCGCAGCCGCGCCACCCGGCAGCGGCTCCTGGAGGCCGCCGTGGCCTGTCTCGCCGAGCACGGCTGGGCGGGCTCCACGGTCTCCGCCGTCGCCGAACGCGCGGGCGTCTCCCGGGGCGCCGCGCAGCACCACTTCCCGACCCGCGAGGACCTGTTCACCGCGGCCGTCGAGTACGTCGCCGAGGAACGCTCGACCGCCCTGCGCGCCCTGTTCCCCGACGGCGCGGCCGACGACCGGCGCGCGGTGGTCGCCGCGCTGGTGGACCTCTACACGGGCCCGCTGTTCCGCGCGGCCCTGCACCTGTGGGTCGCCGCGTCCGACGAGGAGCAGTTGCGCGTCCGGGTCACCGAGCTGGAGGCCCGCGTCGGCCGCGAGACCCATCGCATCGCGGTCGAACTCCTCGCCGCCGACGAGACCCGCCCCGGCGTCCGCGAGACCGTCCAGGGCCTCCTGGACATGGCCCGCGGCCTCGGCCTCGCCAATCTCCTCACCGATGACGCGGCCCGCCGCGAGCGGGTGGTGGCCCAGTGGGGGGAGATGGTGGAACGGGAGCTGAGCTGAGCCGACCCTCGCGCGTTCCTCCCTCAGGGAGCCAGCCGCTCCACTTCCCACGCCCCGTCCGGCCGGGCCACGTACCGCAGCCGGTCGTGGAGCCGGTTCTCGCGGCCCTGCCAGAACTCCACCGTCCCCGGCACCACCCGGAACCCGCCCCAGTGCGGCGGCACCGGCACCTGCTCGCCCTCCGGGTAGCGGGTCGCCAACGCGGCGTACGAGGCGTCGAGTTCGGCGCGGTCCGCGACCACCGAGGACTGGGGGCTGGCCCAGGCGCCGAGCCGGGAGCCGTGCGGGCGGGAGCGGAAGTACGCGGCGGTCTCGTCCCGCCCGGTGCGCTCGGCCGTGCCCGAGACGATGACCTGCCGGGCCATCGGATGCCAGGGGAAGAGCAGGGAGACGTAGGGGTTCGCGGTCAGGTCGCGGCCCTTGCGGGAGTCGTAGTTGGTGTAGAAGACGAAGCCCCGCGCGTCGAAGTGCTTCAGCAGCACTGTGCGGGAGCTGGGCCGGCCCTCGGCGTCCGCCGTGGACACCACCATCGCGTTCGGCTCGAAGAGCCGCGCCTCGGTCGCCGCCTGCCGGAACCAGCGCGCGAACTGCTCCACCGGCGTGGCCGCCAGGTCCCCCTCGGCCAGGCCCTCGGCCCGGTACTGCATACGCATCGAGGCGGGATCGGGAGCGGTGGGATCGAGATCGCGATCGGTCACGCGGGTATCTTGCCGCATCGGTCGGCGCCCGATGCGTCGGAGTGGCCTTGATCACCACATGGCACTCAGTGCCGCGCCCTCTCCCCAAAGATGGCACTCACGACTATCGTGCTGGGTGCCGTCCGGTCGGATGACCGCCGCCCGCACGGGCATCACCAGGGTGACGCCCAGGACCGCGAGTCCCGAGGACCGTGGATCCGTCCGACGCACCCGTCCCGGCCTGCCGGCCGCCGGCCTCCGGGCCCCGCCGCTTCCCATCCGCCGTACCCACCCCGAGTCACCGCCGTACCCACCCCGAGTCACCGCCCGTACGCATCCCAAGGAGCCGTCTGATGTCCGAAGTCGTACCCGGTTTCGTACCCGGTTTCGTGCCCGGACTCGAAGGAGTCGTCGCGTTCGAGACGGAGATCGCCGAACCGGACAAGGAAGGCGGTGCCCTGCGGTACCGCGGTGTGGATATCGAGGACCTGGTCGGCCAGGTGTCCTTCGGCAATGTCTGGGGCCTGCTCGTCGACGGCGCCTTCGACCCCGGTCTGCCGCCCGCCGAGCCGTTCCCGCTGCCCGTGCACTCCGGGCGAGGACCGGCTACCGGTGCAAGGGATCCCGCAGCATTGTCGCGAAGGTCGGTGAGTCGTCGAACGGCTGCTGGGGGCCGATGTCCCGGTACCCCCAGGACTCGTACACCGCTTTCACTCGGCCGCCGGAGCTGCCGGGATCTACAAGTAGCGTGGCACGTGCCTCAGTGCGCTCGGCCAGTAGCTTCTCATGCAGCGCGCGGGATGCGCCTCTGCCAGCAGTACCTCGGTGTGCCTCCCGTACAAGGACTTCGTTGACAGCGAAGGTCCGGCTCCCCGTCTCTGTTGTGAACTCCTCCGTCGGCGCCTGGTGCATGGTTGACCACCACAACGAGCCGGGAGCGAGTGGGACTCCGAAGACGTATCCGGCCGGCTCGTCGCCGTGGAAGGCGATGACGGCCTCCCAGCCAGGTCGGGAGGCGTAGCGAGACAGCCGCTCGTCAAATCTGTCCACTGCGTTGAACGACTGGTTCATCAATCCGAAATCGCCCCGGACTTCCGCGTGGACGTTCAGGAAGAGTTGCCGGTACTTCTCTACGTCACTGGTGCGCAGCAGCATCAGTGATTTGGACTCCGTCATATGACTGCCGTTCGATAACGGGCCTGCCAGTCGCAGACCTCGGGGCTGGTGGGGGCCGCGGTGCTGGCCAGGCTGGTGAAAGGGTCAATGAGCCTGCGGATACGGGGGCGCCGCAGCATCTCGTCCGGGATGGCCTGCGCAGTGGCCACAGCCTGTTCGAGTTCCCCTTGGTGGAGTTGAGCTGTGGCAAGATTCGACGCGACCAATGCATGGTTGCGCCGCATGGCTGGGCGTAGGAATGACAGGCTTCGGTGCGCGTGCCTTTCGGCCTCGGGCCACTGCTCCAGGATCATATGGGCGCGCATGGCGAGATGGTCGAGTTCTGCTTGGTCGTAGTAGTCGAACCAGCTTGGACGACGCTTCTCGGGCGCGCGATTCAGTGCCTTCTGGGCGAGGTCCAGATAGCGCCTGGTGTTGGTGACATCCCGGAGCCCTGCGTGAGCCACCGCGAGCCGCGCCATGGCCTGTGACGCGAACAGCGGATCGCTTCGGGTGATAGATGTCACTTTGCACCGCTCGGCCGCTGCGAGGGCGTCTGTCGGACGGTCCAGTTGGATGTAGAGGACGCAGGCGTGGCTCCAGACCCGAAACTCGGTGGCAGCGTCACCGGACAGGCCGGCGAGGCGGATCGTCTTGTCCATGTGCTGTTCGGCCACATCGAGTCTGCGGCCGTCGATGGCGGCCCACATGGCGTTGTTGGCGAATGCGGCGGCCAGCATGTACAGCTCAGAGCGAATGCGTGCTGATGCGGTATGGGCCTTCTGGAGTTCAACCACTTTGCGCGCGAGGTCTGCTGAGTGCTGCTCTATCTCAGGAGTGCCGCCATACCTGTCGTCCTCTACGACCCATGCCGAGAGAGCGGCTTGGAACCCCGCCACATCGTCGGAGCTTAGGCGGTTGCGGCGCGGCTCTGCCCTGCCCGGAATAACGGCGGCGGCAGCCGCGGTCATGAGAGTTCGTCGGTACAAGGGATCATCCTCTGGAGGTAGAGAGTTTGTCTCTATCCTCCCCCGCGGGACGAACCCTAACTCAACATACGTTCGACCGGTCACTCTCTCTAAAGCAGTCCTCAGCACGGAGTTCGGTGACCGGTGTTCACCTCGGAGCAGCTTGTAGATGTGGCTCGGCTCAACCGCTCCGGGCCGCCCTGTCAGGTCGCCGATCTCGGTGTTGACCTTGGCGGCCAGCTCTCTGACCTTCATTCCGTGGTCCTCAAGCCACTCACCGAGCATCTCGTTCCGTGTCTCCACCATGACAGAACGTTAAGGCTTGCGGTCGGACAGAAAGTAAAGGGAAGGTGAAAACGACACTGGTCTGCAAGCGAGTCACCGGCAATACGCCATACACATCCCCGATCCGTACCTGTTGGCTTCTTGCAAGCGCAGCCAAGGGCCGACCCTCCCCTGGCGCTCCCCCCTCTTCTGCCTTCAGAGGACGCGATGAAGACAACAGTCGTAGGCTCTCGCGCGGTTCCGCACCGCCCCGGGACTGTGATGGACGAGCGGATCGCGGTCGAGCCACGAGACCGAGGAACTCCGGTCCCAGCAGAGGACGCGCACCGCGTAGGCATCCTGCGCCGGACTGCCGCCGCCAGGCTCCGGCACGCCGGGCTGGGGGAGTTGATCGATTCGGTCGGGCTCGTCGTGTCCGAGATGGTGACGAACGCGCTACGCCATAGCGGTACGTGCGAGATCCGCCTGGTGCTGGATGTCCAAGACGGCTTCCTCACCGTGGTTGTCATCGACGGGATGCCCGGGAAGGCGACGCCCATCACGCCGGCGGCGGTGACCTCCGAGTCCGGGCGCGGCCTGTTGATCGTGCAGAGCGTGGCCGAGGACCACGGCGGAACCTGGGGGGTCTCGGAATCTGGTGCCCAGACGTGGTGCCAACTCGCCGTGCCCATTCAACAGGCCGCCCAGTGACGGCGGCGCCCGCCATCGCGGGCTTACGCGCTGCCGAGTGCGCTGCCGAGCTGGGCTTCGACGCGGAGGGCCTGGCGCGGCTCCGGTCGAAAGTCCAAACGTGGGCGCCGTACATCGACGGCCTGCTGCTCGCGGACCTGGCTGTCGTGCTTGACGACTACATGCCCGGCAAGGACGAGTCCGAGGTGCTCGGCGGGCGCCTTCGCGGCCACCTGATGCGCCTCGTACGACTCTCTTCGCGTCTGGACCGCCGCGGCGACGTGCCGTCTTACGGAAACCCGGTCCGTGCCCGCCAGCACCTCTTGGTCCTGACCCGCCACCAGAAAGGACGTTTCCGATGACCAGTGCCCTGCCCGCCCGGCTTCTCCACCTGGAGTCAGCGGAGGATCCCGCGATCACGGCCCTGCGCCATGATCTGGCGGAGCGGCTCGATGAGGCCGACCTCCGGGTGCGGATCGAGCCCGCCCCCGGCGACACCGCCATGTCCATGATCATCTATCAATGCGAGTCCCCGTTCGCCAGCGTGCCCGAGGCCGAGGCATGGCTGGGGCGGGAGGCCCCCGGCCTCGCGACGGTACGACTGGACGACCTGGCGGATCTGCCCGCCATCGACCTGCCGACCGCGCAGGCCGCGGAGCGCCTCACGGAGATCCTGCTCACCGCGCATGCCCGGACCCGCGCCGCGGCCATCGCCCTGTGTGAGGCCCTGGCCCCCCACGCCCTTCCGGGCATCGACGTCCTGGGTCGGCTCCGGGTGCAGCTCCGGCTCCGCGACAGCGCCGAGCTGGACACCGCGCAGCTCCTCGCATGCCTGCTGGAAGCGCCAGGACTGGACGACGACCTCAAGCTGGAGCGCACGGACGATCTGCACAGGATGGCCGAGCGATTGTCGTGGCTCCTGACCGGCGTCACCGGGGCCCGTGTCGCGGCCCAGGCCGTACGGGAGAGCCCGCACCAAGCGGACGAGATAGCAGTCACCCTGTCGTGCCTCCAGGCCACCGCACTTGCTGGACGCCTCACGGCCGGGGCCGCCTCGTGAGCACTCCGGCCGCCGGGCAGACGCCACCCCCGACGCAACGCCCGACCCACGCCGGGACATCACACACCCCGTCCACAAAGGAGAGTGACATGACCAGTGACACCGCGAACAGCCTCGCCCGGTACACCACGCCCCCACCACGCCGGATGGGCGTCCAGGCCCTGATCACACGCGATCTGGCCATCGGCATGGTCACGCGCCCATACCTGGGAGAAGAACGCTGGAGCCTTCCCGGCGGCCACGCCCCCGCGAACACCCCACCCAGCCTCGCTCTCGGCCACGCCCTCGACACGCGGCTGGGTGCCCAGGCGATCATCGGGCGCCTGCTGGCCGTCGACTACGTCCCCCAGGGCACGTACCCGGAGGGCACCGTGTTCGTCTACCACGTGGAGCTGCCCCCCGGCGTCGAGCCCGCAGTCACGAACACCGGCGGGTACGGCGAGTGGCGCTGGATCGCCCGCGATGAAATCGGCAACTTCGCCGAAGGGCACGCCTATAAGCGGATCCAGGCAACCCTGCGCGCCTACCGAACCGGCGGTACCGCCGACCTGAGTTACGGCGGGCCCGAGCCTACGACGTGCTCGTGTGACCTCAGCCCTAGGCCAGCGGACGGCGCTGGTGGGGCCGCGACACAGTCGGCGGTGTCGCGGCCCTCTGCACCACACCACAAGAGACCCCTTGGCGGCCCCCAGGACCGGACGAGCCACCAGCACTGAGCAGCGCCGATCTGTCTGGACTTGCTCTACTCAAGCAGGCGACCGAACCACGAAGCTGAGCACCCCCACGATCTGGAGGCAAAACCATGGAAATTGGAACGGTGAAACCCTATGGCCTCACCCGTATGAAGCCATTCCCCGGATCGACTGCGACGGAGGAAGCGGCCACGGCGGTACTCGACCCGGACACCCAGACCGCAATCTGGACCGGGACTGATGCGCATGGCCTGCCGACCCTGGACCGGCACAAGAGGAGCCAGACGGTCAAGGAGACGCGCACGCAGACCTCGCTGGACAGCACTCCCGACGAGGGCAGCGATCAGCAGGGAGAACAGGATTGACCCCGCCGTCACCCGTCGTCGTCGTGACCTGCCTGGACGATCCCACCGCCGATCTCGTGATCAGTGAGCTGGCGCGGCGCCGGGTGCCCGTGGTCAGGCTTGATCCGGGAGACTTCCCCAGCGAGGTCACGGTGAGGGCCGACCTGGGTGAATCCGGGCTCGGCGGCACCCTCCGCACCACCACGAGATCCCTGGCGCTGGACCATGTGCGCTCGGTGTACTGGCGGCGCCCCCGACCGTACGCGGGCCCGCCGGGACTCGACAGCCCGGAAAGCGAGTGGTGCGCCGAACAGGCCCGGTACGGCCTCGGCGGCATCCTCGCAGCCCTTCTCCCGGAGTCGCATTACGTGAACCACCCTTGGGCGAACCGGGCCGCGGAGCAGAAGCCCGCGCAGCTCACCGCTGCTGCCGGCGGTGGATTCCGCGTACCGCCGACGCTACTGACGAACGACCCGCGCGCGGCACGCGACTTCACGGAAGAGTACGGCCGCGTCGTCTACAAGCCGCTCTACAACAGTGACTACGCCGATGAGGACGGCCGCGCTCTGACGGTGTGGGTCGAAGAGATCACCCCGGACGAGCTGAATGCCGGTGTCGCAGTCACCCTGCACCTCTTCCAGCAGCGTGTGGAGAAGGTCGCGGATGTTCGGCTCACCGCAGTCGGCGACAACCTGTTCGCCGTCCGGATCGACGGATCCCCCGGTCTCGACTGGCGCCGCCACTACGATGCGCTCCGCTACACCCTGATCGAGACACCACCAGAAATTGCGAAGGCCGTCCAGGCGTATCTCACGCACTTCCGTCTGACCTTCGGGGCCTTCGACTTCGGGCTCGATCCGACCGGTGGCTGGCACTTCTACGAATGCAATCCCAACGGCCAGTTCGCCTGGTTCCCTGACCACATCACCACCCGGATCGTCCACGCGATCGCCGACCAGCTCCAGCAACCGCACCGAGGTCCCCGATGACGTCTTCCCCCCTCCGCCACGGCCTTGCCGACGCTCTGGCCGCGAAGGGCCACCTGACCGACCCGGCATGGCGCGCGGCCGTCGAACACGTCCCCCGGGAACTCTTCCTCGGCGACACGGTGTTCCGCCCCGACGGCACCCTCTGGGAGCCCGTCAGCCGTGCGAGCGTCGGCGATGACGCGTGGCAGCGCCTGACGTACCAGGACACCACTTGGGTCACCCAGGTCGACGGAATCGGCGCCCAGCACGCCCAGGGCGCCATCTCCGGGCATCCGACCTCGTCCAGTACCCTGCCCTCCCATGTCGTACGCATGCTGGAGTTGGCCGACCTGGGTGAAGGCGACAAGGTTCTGGAAATCGGCACGGGAACCGGCTACTCGACGGCCATCCTGTGCCACCGGCTCGGCAACGCTTCGGTGTGCTCGGTGGAGTACGACAAGGACGTGGCCGCAGCCGCCGCGCAGCACCTCGCCGCCGCGGGCTACTCACCGAACCTCGTTGTCGGTGACGGCCTGGACGGACACCACGAGGGTGCTGAGTACTCCACGGTGATCGCGACCTGCGCCGTCCGCTCCGTTCCACCACCCTGGGTGTGGCAGCTCAAGGACGGCGGGAGCATCGTCACCACCCTCAACGGGTGGATGGCCGGCTCCGGCCTCATCCGCCTCACCCTGGACGACGAAGGCATGGCCCGGGGGCGGTTCACCGGTGACCAGATCTCCTACATGCTCGCCCGACCCCACGAACGCCCGCCTCGACCCACCTTCTACCAGCGTCCCGGCTCCGTACGGCAGACCGAAGTGTCCCCCGATCTCCTGGGTCGCGGTGTCGCAAAATTCGTCGCCCAGCTCGCGGCTCCCTCCGCCGAACTGATCAGCATCGGATCCGACGTCGCACTGATCGACGTCGCCACTGGATCCCAGGCGTGGACGGAATCCGGCAGCGGCGGCTGGAGCTGGACGGTCCACCAGGACGGCCCGCTGCGCCTCTGGGACCAGGTCGAGGCCGCGCTCGACGTGTGGCAGCAGGCCGGCGCTCCCGATCAGACCGCATTCGGCATGACCGTGAACGACTGGGACCAGATCGTCTGGCTGGGCGACCCCGACGGGCCGCAATGGCGACTGCCCACCTGAACCAGCTGCGGTAGGCCGCCCCAGCGTGTGCAGACCGCATTCAAAGCGCTGAGAACCTTCCCCTGGTGGCCGCGAAATGACAGCCGAGCGGCCAGATGCCATTGGCAGACTGCCTACACCTCGGGGCCCCGGAGAGGGCGGCGGCCACATCGGCGCCGGTGGAGGCGATGACGCGGGCGGTGAAGGTGGAGGCGTTCATGCCGTGCTCGGCGGCGGAGGTCCAGTAGGCGCGTCGGCGCCATGTCCGGCCCGCTGCACGGCGGCGCCCCCTCCCGGGTCCTGCACATGATCGAGGAGATCGAGCGCACCGGAGACGCCGGGGCGTACGTCCGGCGGACCCTGGACCAGGGCGAGCGTCTGATGGGCTTCGGGCATCGGGTCTACCGCGCCGAGGACCCGCGCGCCCGCGTCCTGCGCCGCACCGCCCGCGATCTGGACGCCCCGCGCTACGAGGTCGCCGAGGCGCTGGAGAAGGCGGCCCTGGCGGAACTGCACCACCGGCGCCCGGACCGGGTCCTCGCCACCAACGTGGAATTCTGGGCGGCCATCGTCCTGGACTTCGCCGAGGTCCCGGCGCACATGTTCACATCCATGTTCACCTGCGCCCGTACCGCGGGCTGGTCCGCGCACATCCTGGAGCAGAAGCGCACCGGCCGGCTGGTCCGCCCCTCGGCCCGCTACACCGGCCCCGGCACCCGCGACCCGCGCGAGATCGACGGCTGGGCCGACCTGGGGCACTGAGCCCGACGGGCGTCCCGCACGGTCCGTACACGCACGGTCCATACACGCAGACGACCCGCGAGTCTGGTCCCTCCGGAGAGGAGCCGGCCGGACGTACCGGCGACTCGCGGGTCGGGTGACTGCTGGGATTGGGCCGGCTGCACACATCCTTCATGTGCTGGTCCGGCACCGCACTGAGTGTGGTGGCGAGCCGCTAGCCCGCAGTCACCTCACGCGTCCGGTTCTCATACATCTGCCGAACCACCTCCCTTCTCGTGTGCTCGACACATTAGGAACCACACCGCCCGGCCATCAACTGTTTTTTGATTTCTTTGACGGGGTCTGTGGCACAGCGGCTTGATCATCTAGCGTCGGGCCCATGGAGGACAGGTCCGACGAAGACAGGCCACGCGAAGACAGGCCACGCGACGAAAAGCCACGCGACGACAGGCCCAGCGACGACAGGCCCAGCGACAACAGGTCCAGCGACGACAGGCCCGTGCGGGAGACGGCGCGGCGGGCGATTCTCAGCGGCTCGACGTTCGAGGAGCGGATCGGCTACGCGCGTGCCGTGGTGGACGGGGACTGGGTGCATGTCTCCGGGACCACCGGCTACGACTACACCACCATGACGCTCTCCGACGACGTCGTGGAACAGGCCGAGCAGTGCCTGCGCAACATCGGCGCGGCGCTGGCCGAGGCCGGCTGCACCTTCGCCGACGTGGTGCGGGTGCGCTACCTGCTGCCCGCGCGCGAGGACTTCGAACCGTGCTGGCCGGCGCTGCGGGCGGCCTTCGGCGAGGTGCGTCCGGCGGCGACGATGGCGGTGTGCGGCCTCGCGGACGAACGGATGCGGATCGAGATCGAGGCGTACGCGCGGCGCGGCCCCGCCCGGGACCTGCGGGTCGAGGCGGCCGACGGGGACACCCGGCTGGAGCAGTGGCGCCGGGTGCACAACGAGATCGTGCCGCCGGCCGCCCTCACCCCGGCCGAGGTGCGCGAGCGGGCCGGACGGTACCGCCTGGTCAACGCCTACCTCGGTGAGCTGCTGGTGGGCTGCTCGACGGTCCGCCCGCCGGACGGCGAGGGCGTGGCGACGGTCATCGCGCGCGTGCTGCCCGAGTTCCGGGGCCGCGGCATCGGGCGGGCCCTCTACGAGGACGGCGTCGCCCACGCGCGCGGACAGGGCGCCCGGGCCCTTGGGACGGTGGTCCTCGCGGCCAACACCGACGGACTGCGGTTCGCCGCCGCGCGGGGCTTCACGGAGACCGAGCGCTATGTGCTGCCGGGGGAGCGCGACGAATGGGTCGACCTGCTGCTGACGGAGGCCGGGCGATGAGGGCGGGACGGGGGCGGGCGATGCGGGCTGTTCGACGCCGGGCGATGAGCGTGGGACGGGCCGGGGCGCTGATGTGCCGGATACAACGATTCCCCGCAATCTTGTGGGAACCAGATGTGGGCTGCGTCACGTTCGAGTTGAATGATTGCAAGTGAGCGAACCGACGCGCCGTTCGTGCGGACGCCAACGTGCAGGGGGTCCAGGTGAGTGCTTCCCGGCGTAGCGGGGCCACGGACGAGATCGGCCCCGACGGCCCTGACGGTCCCGGTGGCACCGGTGGCACCGGCGGCCCGGGCGGGTCCGAGGGTCCTGGCGGCCCTGACGCGTCCCGTTCCGGTCCCGGCGGCACCCGTGGCCCGGATCTGCTCGCGGCCCTCCTCGACGGCATGGACGCGGCCCTGTGCGCGTTCGACGCCGACGGGGTCGTCACCCACTGGAACCGCGAGGCCGAGCGGATCCTCGGCTGGAGCGCCCAGGAGGCGGTGGGGCGGCAGGGGCTGGCCGGCTGGGCGGTGCGCAGCGCGGACGCCGACGAGGTCGAGGCCCGGCTGATGGCGGCCATGCGGGCGCCGGGCCGGCAGGTGAACGAGTTCGCGCTGCTGACCAAGGACGGCGGCCGGGTGCTGGTGCGCACCCAGTCCGCGGCGGTACGCGGCCCCGACGGCAGGCCCGCCGGGGTGTACTGCGCCTTCAGCGAGGTGCACGCCCAGATCGACCTGGAGCGGTCCATCGCGCTGAGCGAGGCCCTTTTCGAGGACGCGAGCTGGGGTGTCGTCCTCGTGGACGTCGATCTGCGCCCCGCCGTCGTCAACGGGTACGCCGCCCGCGCCCTGGGCAGCGGCCGTACGACCCTGCTGGGCCGTCCGCTGGGTGAGCTGCTGGCGACCGGCTCCGAGGAGCTGGAGAGCGCGCTGACGCACGTCCTGGCCGAGGGGGCGCCGCCCGCGCCCGCCGAGCTGTGGGTGACCGTGCGGCTGCCCGACGGCAAGGAACGGCGGCGCTGCTGGCGCAGCGGCTTCCTGCGGCTCGCCTCGCCGCTCGCGGAGGAGCCGGTGCCGCTCGGGGTGGGCTGGCTGTTCCAGGACGTGACGGAGGCCAAGCAGGGCGAGCAGGAGGCGGCGCTGCTGCGCTTCCGCGCCAATCAGCTGCACCGGGCGGCGCGGGCCGCCGCGGAGTGCGAGGACCCGGCGGAGGCGGCGACCGTCCATCTGGACTTCGCGCTGGCCGGTTTCGCCGACCACGCGCTGATCGACCGGGTCGCGGGCGGCCCGCTGGCCGACGGCGCTCCGGGGCCGGTGCGGCTGGTGCGGGTCGCCGAGACGCCCACCGGCACGCCGGGCCCGAGCAGGTTCGGCGGCCAGGCGGGGCTGCCCGCCCGGTACGCGCCGGGGCATCCGGCGCTCCAGTGCGTGGAGCGGGTGGGCTCGGTGCGGGCGAGTGCCGGGGCGGTCCCGCCGGAGCAGGCGCGCGGCTGGGCGCAGTCCCGGCAGTGGCCCGCGGACACCGTCCACGTGCTGTGCGCGGTGCTGCGCAGCCGCGGGCGGACGCTCGGTGTCGTGACGTTTCTGCGGGGCGCGGGGCGCAACCAGTTCGAGCGGTCCGACAGCACCTACGCCGAGGATGTCGCCGTACGGATAGCGACGGCCCTGGACCTGGCGGAGGCGACCGGGACGACGGAACGCGACGGCATCGACGGAGGCGCCGGTGGCGCCGGGAGATAGCGGGAGGCGGCGTCAGGGGCAAGAGGGGGCGACCGCGAGCGACCGCCCCCACCCCCCCCGTACGACCCCATCCCCCCGTACGACCCGACCCCGGACCCCGGCCGTACGACCCGACCCCGGCCGTACGACCCGACCCCGGCGGCGCCTCAGCGCCGGTAGAAGATCCGGTCCCCGTACTCCCGCATGACCTCCGCGTTCCACTCCAGGCCGCCGTCCACGTTGCCCGAGCGCAGCAGGGGTGGCTCGATGCCGCGTTCGACGAGCCGGCCGGCGGCGGTGGCCATCACCGACTGGAGCAGGGCGGTGGTGACGACCGTGGACGCGGGAGCGAACGGCGCCGGCACGCTCTCCAGGCTCAGCTCGGCGTCCCCGACCGGGATCTTCGAGTCGAGCACCAGATCGCAGTGGTCCTTGAGGTACGTCCCGGAGGCGTGCCGGGACGCGGTCTGCCCGGCGTAGGCGACCGAGGTCACGCCGATCACCCGCACCCCGAGCGCGCGGGCGTTCGTGGCCATCTCGACGGGCAGGGCGTTGCGCCCGGACAGCGAGATGATCACCAGTAGGTCCCCGGACCGCAGCGGGGAGGAGTCCAGTACCGCGGCGGCCAGTCCGTCCACCCGCTCCAGCGCCGAACCGAGTGTGGCGGGCATCACATCGACCCCGACGACCCCCGGTACGGTGAGCAGATTCATCAGGGCCAGTCCGCCCGCCCGGTAGACGATGTCCTGCGCGGCGAGCGAGGAATGGCCGGCACCGAAAGCGAACAGTCGCCCACCTGCGGCGACGGTGTCGGCGATCAGTGTGCCGGCGGCCTCGATCGCCTCGGCGTCCTCGTCCCGGACCCTTCGCAGCAACTCGATCGCGGCGTCGAAATACTGGTCGGCCAGCTTGCCGTCACCCATGCAGAGCCCCTTCGCCCTTCAGTGCATGACCTCTGTGTCGCGGATCACGGTGCGGTCTGGACCATTGTGCTGTCAATACGGCGTTGAAAGGCGTGGGCGTACGGTGGTCGCAGTCGTCGCGTGTGCGGGCATTTCCCTGCGCGCGAGCCGCCGTTTTCCCGGCAGGGCCCGGTTGTCAGTGGTATGCGTCAGAATTGGATCCAGGGCCAGCGCACGCGCCGGAGAGCCGTCGAGCCTCCGGAAGAGCTAATCGAGGGGCACGTATGTCCGGACTGATCGACACCACGGAGATGTATCTCCGCACCATCCTCGAACTCGAAGAGGAAGGTGTGGTCCCCATGCGCGCCCGGATCGCCGAGCGGCTCGACCAGAGCGGGCCGACGGTCAGCCAGACGGTGGCCCGTATGGAGCGTGACGGACTGGTGTCCGTGGCGAGCGACCGCCATCTTGAGCTGACCGACGAGGGCCGTCGGCTGGCCACCCGGGTGATGCGCAAGCACCGCCTGGCCGAGTGCCTGCTGGTGGACGTGATCGGGCTGGAGTGGGAGCAGGTGCACGCCGAGGCGTGTCGCTGGGAACACGTGATGAGCGAGGCCGTGGAGCGCCGCGTCCTCGAACTGCTGCGCCACCCGACCGAGTCGCCGTACGGCAACCCGATCCCGGGTCTGGAGGAGCTGGGCGAGAAGGACGGCGCCGACCCGTTCCTGGACGAGGGCATGGTCTCGCTGGCCGACCTCGACCCGGGCGCGGAGGGCAAGACGGTCGTCGTGCGCCGGATCGGCGAGCCGATCCAGACGGACGCGCAGCTGATGTACACCCTGCGGCGCGCGGGCGTGCAGCCCGGCTCGGTGGTGAGCGTCACGGAGGCGGCCGGCGGGGTCCTGGTCGGCAGCGGCGGCGAGGCGGCCGAGCTGGTGTCGGACGTCGCGTCCCACGTGTTCGTCGCCAAGCGCTGACCCCCCGGCACCGGACAGCACGGCAGCCGGGGAGAGGTCGGGGAGAGGCCCGTCGAAGGCCGGAGGGAACCCGGAAGGAGTCCGGAAGGAGCCCGGAGCGGGTCCGGCGGGGAACCGGAAGGGGCCCGTCAACTCACCGCCCCCGGGCGGCAGTTGCCGTGCATCGCGCACGGCTTGTCGACGGCTCGGCCATTGCTGCCCCATCGTTGTGTCAAATCCCGGTCCGGCGGCGCCGAAGGGCAGCGCCGGGGCGCGTCCCGTGTCACGCTGTCGCGTGAGGCATATGACCGGCAGGGGGTGGCGGATGTGCCGTGGGCAGGTGTGCGCGCGGACGGGTGGGGCCCGGCGAGTGGAGGGCCCCGGCGCCGCGCGGCGCCGGGGCCTGTCCTCCCCTGTTCCGACCTGGAGCCCCGAGCTCTCAAGGTCGTCCCCGCGGACCGATTTCCCCGAGCGGTCCGCCTCCCGCAGAAGGTCTCCCCTGGGCTGAGGCGATCATTCCTGGTAGGGGGTCACTCGAACGAGGGGTGTTGTCCGCGGAAGCAGCAATTTCGAATGCGCGTTCGATAGGCTGGGCCGACAGCGTCGTCGGACGGCAAGGGCCGATCGGCGCGGAACAGCGAAGCGGCACAGCGGTACTACGGCAGGCAGGACGCGGTGAGCGGGCCGGTCCCTCCCCCCGGGAGGGGCGGGCCGCGCGAAGCTTGGGGGTACCAGAACCGATGATGCGGCGCATCGACGTGACCGGGACGGACGGCGTGCGGCTGGCCGCCTGGGAATTCGGCGACCCGCCCAAGCCGGACCGGGCGGGCGAGACGGGCGACGGCTCGCCCGGAGTGCTCTTACTCCACGGTCTGATGGGCAGGGCCTCCCACTGGGCCCCCACCGCCCGCTGGCTCTCCGAGCGCCACCGGGCCGTCGCGCTCGACCAGCGCGGCCACGGGCAGAGCGAGAAGCCGCCCCATGCCGCGTTCACCCGCGAGGCGTACGTCGACGACGCGGAGGCCGCGCTCGAACAGCTCGGACTCGCCCCCGTCGTCCTCATCGGCCACGCCATGGGAGCGCTCACCTCCTGGCAGCTCGCCGCCCGCCGCCCCGATCTGGTGCGGGGCCTGGTCATCTGCGACATGCGGGCCTCCGCGCTCGGCGCCGCGTCCCAGCGGGAGTGGGCCGAGTGGTTCACGTCCTGGCCGCTGCCGTTCGCGACCCTGGCCGACGTACGCAAGTGGTTCGGCGAGGACGACCCCTGGGTGGAGCGGCCCAACCCCGCGCGCGGCGCGTTCTACGCCGAGGTCATGCAGGAGTCCCCCGACGGCTGGCGTCCCGTGTTCGACCCCGAGCAGATGCTGAGGACCCGGGAGACCTGGGTGCACGACGCCCACTGGGACGAGCTGGCGCAGGTCCGCTGCCCGACGCTGGTGCTGCGCGGCCTGGACGGGGAACTGGGCCGGGCCGAGGCCCAGGAGATGGTCCGGGTGCTGCCCCTCGGGGAGTACGCGGAGGTGGCGGACGCCGGGCATCTCGTCCACTACGACCAGCCGGGGGCCTGGCGGGGCGCGATCGGACCGTTCCTCGACCGGATGGGCTGACCCGGACCCCGACCCCGACCCGGACCCGGAGCCCGACCCGGCCCCCGACCCGGACCCGGAGCCCGACCCGGACCCGGACCCGGAGCCCGACCCGGACCCGGAGCCCGGCCCGGACCCGGACCCCGGCCCGGACCCGGACCCCGGCCCGGACCCGGACCCCGGCCCGGACCCCGGCCCGGACCCCGACCCGAAGCGACCCGGCGCAACCCGACCCGACCCGACCTGGATCCCGGCGGCGCTCGGGCGGCGCCGCTACCCCTTGCTGACCGCCGTGAGGATCTCCGGCAGACTGCCCGCCGTCCTCGGGGCCGCGAGCTTCAGGCCCAGATAGGCCAGGACGACGCCGTAGGCCGTGCCGAAGGGGAACAGGAGCCAGGTCCACTCGTCGCCGCCCGCACCGGTGTTGAGCAGGACCGTCAGGACGATCACCGGGGAGCACAGCAGGGCCGCCGCGACCATGCCGCCGAAGATCGACAGGAAGGCGAGCCCGCTCTGACCGGGGGCCACGTTCTTGTAGCCCTCCTGCGGGATGGAGTACGGGTAGCGGGCCGAGGTCCACGCGCCGGTCGCCAGCATCGCGCCCAGCAGCGCGAAGGACAGCCCCAGCACCTGCGGCAGCCGCTCCCACTCGCCGAGCAGCGCCGTGGTCAGCACCGTGACGAGCGTGGCGTACGGCAGGGTGATCACCAGCAGGGCGAACGCCCGCGCCCGCAGCTCCACATACGCGTCCCGGGTCGAGGACACGGTCATGGCGACGATCCAGAACGCCGAGGTGTCCTGCCCGAACTGGTTGTACATCTGGATGCCGAGCATCCCCGCCGCGAAGCACGCGAAGTAGACCGAGCCCGTGCCCTGGAGCGCGTTGAACACCGGCACGATCAGACCGATGGCCAGCGAGGTCACCCAGGCCGCCTTGGTCTTCGGGTCCCGCCACACATAGCGCAGACTGCGCTCCATCACCGTCCCGGTCCGCCCGCCCGGCAGCAGCCGCGCGAGCCCGCGCGCCGAAGGGTCCCGTACGGAGGAGTCCCCGGCGGCCTGGAGGGTCGAGCCGTCCGGCGAGATCATCAGCCGGTCCAGATGCCGCGCCCACAGGGCGAGCAGCCCGGCCAGCGCCGCCACGCTCGCCGCGAGCTGTGCCACGGCGATGCCGTACGCCCCCTCGCTCACCGACTCCACGGCACCGAGCGCCGACGCGGGCGGCAGCCAGCGCAGCACCTCCGCGGCCGGTTCGAGCTGGCCGAGCCCGGAGGAGCCGAGCCGCTGCACCCCGAAGTTCACGAACTGCGCGCCGACCGCGATCACCAGTCCGCTGAGCACCGCGAGATCACGGCCCTTGCGGCTGGTCAGCAGCCGGATGTTGGCGGCGGCCACGGCCCGCGCGAGCGCCACGCACACCAGTAGCGCCAGTACGATCGCGACCAGGCCGACGACGAACGCCGCCGTACCGTGCGCCACCGCGATCACCGAACCGACCAGCAGACACAGCGTGAACACCGGCCCGATGCCCACCAGCGACGCCACCAGCAGCGCCCGCACCAGCGGCCGGGGCCGCAGCGGCAGCATCACCAGCCGGGTCGGGTCCAGCGTCTCGTCCCCGCCGGGGAAGAACAGCGGCATCACCGCCCAGCCCAGTGCCAGCACGGCGACCAGCGGCACGATCACCGCGCCGGCGTGCTCGTGCCCCCGCAGGGCGATCAGCCCGAGCAGTTGGAGCGCGGCGAAGAGCAGGACGACCACGGCCGACGAGATGAAGGCGAACCGCCGCCCACCGGACTGGCGCAGCCCGTTGCGCAGCAGCGAGAGCTTCAACCGCACGAAGGTGGCGGTCAGACCAGCGGCGGCGACCGGGTGACGCGGGGTGCTCGGGGTGCTCGGAGGGCTCGGTGTGCCCGGTGTGCCCGGTGTGTTCGCGGAGCCCGGTGCGCCCGTCGTGTTCGGCGTGCCCGGTGTGTTCGCGGCGCCCAAAGTGCCCTGCGTACCCGCGGCGCCCGAAGTGCCCTGCGTACCCGCGGCGTCCGGCGGCGTGCCCTGTGTGCCCGGGGCGTCGTTCATCGCGTACCGCCCAGCCAGTCCAGGTCCGAACCGGTGTCCCGGCCGCCCGCGCCCACCAGGGTGAGGAACGCCTGCTGAAGGGTCGGGGCGTCGCCGCGGACCTCCGCCAGCGTCCCGTGCGCGCGGATCCGCCCGGCCGCCATCACCGCGACCCAGTCGCACAGCGACTCCACCAGCTCCATCACATGGGAGGAGAACACCACGGTCGCGCCCGAGGCGGTGTACCGCTCCAGGACCCCCCGGATGGTCTGCGCGGAGACCGGGTCGACCCCCTCGAACGGCTCGTCCAGGAACAGCACCTCGGGGTTGTGCAGCAGCGCGGAGGCCAGCCCGATTTTCTTGCGCATCCCGGTCGAGTAGTCCACGACCAGCTTGTGCTGCGCCCCCGCGAGATCGAGTACGTCGAGCAGTTGCGTGGCCCGCTTGTCGACCTCGTCCCCCGGCAGTCCGCGCAGCCGCCCCGTGTAGGCGAGCAGTTCCCGCCCCGACAGCCGCTCGAAGAGCCGCAGTCCCTCCGGCAGCACCCCGATCCGCGCCTTGACCTCCACCGGGTCCCGCCACACGTCGTACCCGACGACCTCGACGGACCCCTGATCGGGCCGCAGCAGCCCGGTCACCATCGACAACGTCGTGGTCTTCCCGGCGCCATTGGGCCCCACCAGCCCGATGAACTTCCCCGCCGGCAGATCGAGATCGATCCCCCCGACGGCGACCTGATCACCAAACCGCTTCCAGAGCCCACCAATACGAACAGCAGAGGTCATACGCGAACTTTACGCGCCCCTACCTGACCTGCGAAAAAGCCGAGTCCTACGGGGCCGGAGACAGAAAACCCGTCGCGCCCGGGACGCACCGCGTCAGCGATCCCGCCCACACGCGTACGCCAACGCCGACACCAACTCCTCCGCATCCGGCAGCCACCGGTTCGCAGGCGTGGGCCGGCAGGCCCACTGCACGGCCCCCCGTGACAGGAAACGCGTCGGCGGCGCCGCCACGAACCCGCCCTCCCCCAGCACCACGAGATCGAGGGACCCCGGCGTCCACCCCAGCTTCCGCACCAGATCCGGCACCTTGGCCGCCCCGCCCGGCAGGACGAAGAAGCTCATCCGCCGGTCCGGCGCCGAGGTCACGGGACCCGGCGTGAGCCCCATCCGCTCCATCCGCGCCAACGCCAGGAACCCGGCCGTCTCCGGGACGGAGATCGCGTCGAAGGTCCGCCCCGTCGGCAGCAGGATCGACGCGGTCGGCTGCCGCTGCCACATCCGCCGTGCGACGGTCGCGCTCCCGGTCGCCTGGGTCGCCCAGTCGGGGCGCGCGGGGTGCGCACCGGGCGCATCGCACGCCGGATCCGCGCAGGAGCAGCGCCGCCCGCCGTCGACGGCTTCCAGCCAGGTGCCGGGGACCACGTCCCAGTGGCGCTCCTCGGCATAACGTACGGCTGTCTCCAGCAGGGATTCCCCGCGCTGCTGCGGAATCTGTCCGGCCTCGGTGCCCGGGATCGTCTCTTTCACGCTGAACACAACTCCCAGGCCAATCCCGGGTTACGGGCGCGGCGCGCGCCGGGGAGGGGCATCGCTCCTGGCTCCGGGGCGCATGGATGCATGTGCGGGGGCGCGCGGGAGGATCCGTGGCGGGACCTGGGTAGCCACGTGTGGGGGCGCCATCCGCCTTTACCCCGGCAATCCTCGAATGTCTCGCATTAGCGGTATGTCCACGGGGCAATGATCTCCCCGGCCGGATCTTTTCGACCCTCTCCCGGAAGGAACCGTACGGAACCCAGAAGGAAACGACCGGAACCCACAAGGGACCGGAAGTGCCCCCGGGATCCGGAGGAACCGGAAGGACCGAACCCGAAGGACCGAACCGGAGGAACCGGAAGGGACCCGAACCGGAGGAACCCAACCGGAGGACCGGACGGACCAGAAGTCCCGGACGGACCGGACGGACCGGACGGACCGGCGGTCCCGGAAGGACCAGAGGTCCCGCAAGGGCCGGAAGGCCCGGAAGGGGCCCGACGGAACCCACGGAACCCACGGAACCCACGGAACCCACGGAACCCACGGAACCCACGGAACCAGACGGACCCAGACGGACCGGAATGACCAAACGGGCCCGGATGGAACCTGACGGGACCGGACGGAACCCGACGGAACCCGACGGAACCATAAGGAACCCGCACGGCCCCGACGGACCGCACGGCCCCGACGGACCGAGCGATTCCGACGGACCGAAAGGGGGACAACGGGAGCCCCGGCCGGGAAGTCACGTCAACTCGGTGCGCGGGCACGCACCGTTGTCATACGGCGGTCGGCCGAAGGGTCACCCTAGGCGTCCGCCAGAAAGCAGGGGGTAAGCCCATGGCCGCTAGGCCACTCGTCGCGCGGCAGCCCAATGAACGGCTGCAGGCGCTCATCCAGGAAGCGGGCTGCTCGAACGCAGGGCTGGCCCGGCGGGTCAACATGTGCGGCGCCGAGCACGGACTCGATCTGCGCTACGACAAGACGTCCGTGGCGCGCTGGCTGCGCGGACAGCAGCCACGCGGACGCGCCCCGGCGATCATTGCCGAGGCCCTCGGCCGCAAGCTCGGCCGTACGGTCACGATCGACGAGATCGGCATGGCCAACGGCAAGAACCTCGCCTCGGGCGTCGGGCTCCAGTTCTCGCCGACGGTGCTGGGAGCCATCGAGCAGGTCTGCGAGCTGTGGCGCAGCGACGTCGGGCGCCGGGACTTCCTGTCCGGCTCGTCCGTCGCCGCCTCCGCGCTGGTGGAGCCCAGCCGGGACTGGCTGATCTCCTCCCCGGACACCCAGGTCGCCCGCTCGGCGGGGCCGCGCGTCGGCCAGTCCGACGTGGCCGCCGTACGGGCCATGACCCAGGCGCTCGTGGACCTCGACCACCAGTACGGCAGCGGGCATGTGCGCCCGGTCGTCGTGCACTACCTCAACAGCGTGGTCTCCGGGCTGCTCGCCGGCTCCTACCGGGAGGCGATCGGACGCGATCTGTTCGCCGCGGTGGCCCGGCTCACCGAACTGGCCGGCTACATGGCCGTCGACACCGGACAGCCCGGCCTCGCCCAGCGCTACTACATCCAGGCGCTGCGCCTCGCCCAGGCCGCGGGCGACCGCGGGTACGGCGGCTATGTGCTGGCCGCGTCCATGAGCCATCTCGCCGCGCAGCTCGGAAACCCCCGGGAGATCGCCCAGTTGGCGCGCGCGGCGCAGGAAGGGGCGCGCGGACAGGTCACGCCCCGGGCGGAGGCGATGTTCCACGCGGCGGAGGCGCGCGGACACGCCCTCCTCGGCGACGCGCGCTCGGCCCAACTGGCGTCCTCGCGGGCGGTCGGCGCGATGGACCGGGCCGATCCGGACTCCGGCGACGACCCGGTGTGGATCGCCCACTTCGACGGGGCGTACCTCGCCGACGAGTTGGCCCACTGCCATCGCGACCTCGGCCAGGCCGACGCGGCGGCCCGGTGCGCCCAGGAGTCCCTCGCCGGGCACCCGGAGACCCGGGCGCGCAGGCGGGCCATCGGCTATGTGCTGCTCGCCACGGCACAGGTGCAGAAACGGGAGATCGAGGAGGCGTGCAGTACCGGGCTGAAGGCCGTGGAACTCCTCGGATCCCTGCGCTCCAACCGGGGCGCCGAGTACCTGGAGGACTTCCAGCAGCGGCTGGAGCCGTACCAGGAGGAGCCGGTGGTACGGGAGTTCGGGGCGCGGCTGGATCTTCAGCCGGCGGCGTGAACGCCCGCTCGGACGCGGGGTGAACCCGTGGAGAACACGAAGGGCGAGGAACGGGAGGTGACATCAGCAGCGAAGGGCGGGCCGGTTTCGTTACGCCGGTCACAGGGCAAGACGTCTTGTTCTGTGCGGCGTGGCATCGCGCTCGGATGACCCGGTAGCGTGAGCCGACGATTCCGAAGGTCCCCCATTCGTAGGAGTCCCGGTGACGCAGAGTGGACAGGGCGAGGAGCCCTCGCGACCCGCGCGCGAAGGCATTGTGCTGCCTTCCGACGGCGGTGAGCCCCTGCTGCCGGGCGCGCTGAACCAGGGCGGCGCCGGACCGGTGCCGCCCGGCGGCGCCCTGTCCGGAGGTCCGCCACCAGGCGGCGCGATACAAGGCGGCGCGGTGTCCGGCGTACCGCGCGGTACGTCACCGCCCGCGGCACCGCCGGGCGCGCAGGCGTGGGACCAGCCGTGGGGCCCGGACCAGCCCGCGGCCCCGCCCGCCGACCAGCCCTGGCAGGCCGCCCAGGACCGGCCGTGGGCCCCGGCCCAGCAGGAGCCCGCCCCCTGGACGGACCCGCCGCCCTCGCACCCCGGCCCGGGCCCGCTCCCCCCGGAGACGGCCCGACAGCCGTACGGCGACGCGCCGACGTACGACACCCCGAACCCGTACGACACCCCGCAGCCTTACGACACCTCGAATCCGTACGGCGCCCAGCGCCCGGCCGGGAACGGGACCGGGACCGGGACCGCGGCCCCGTACGACACCCCCCAGCCCTACGGCGCCCCCGCCCCGTCGGCCCCCCTGCCCCCGGCACAGGCACAGGCACAGGCACAGAGCCCCTACGGTCAGCACCAGCACCAGCATCACGCTCAAGGCCCTCACCAGGGCTTCCCGCCCGCCCCGCAGGGCGCGGCCGATCCGGCGACGCAGTATCTGCCGCCGGTGCAGGACCTCCCGGCCCCGCCGGCGCAGACCCACGGCGGTCCGCTGCCCCCGGCGCACGCCGGTCCGATGCCCGGTCAACCCGCGCACGGGGGCGCACACGCGGCCCCGCGGCCGGTCGACGAGGCCGCCACCCAGTTCATCCCGCCGGTTCCCGCGGGCCCGGCCCCGGAGTCGGCGGCCGAGGCGACGCAGTACCTCCCGTCCGCCGGGCTGCCGCGGCAGATGCCCGCGGCGGACGAGGGCGCGACGCAGTTGCTGCCGCCCGTCGGGCCCGGCGCGCTGCCGCCCGAGGTGCCGCAGGGCGGTGCCGGTGCGGGGACCGCGGTGACGACGACATTCCTCGGGCGGGCCCCGCAGCGGCCCGCGCCGGGCGGCGGGTCGGACTCCGAGGCCACCCAGTTCATCCCGCCGGTGACCGGGGGAGCCCCGGGTGCCGCGCCCGGCCGGAGCGGGCCGCCCGCCGAGTTCGCCGGGCTGTTCCGTGAGGAGCCCGGGGAGAGCCCGGCCGCCTCCACCCAGCAGATGCCGCGCTTCCCGCAGCCGGGGCCCGACGGCCCGGGGACGGGGCCGCGGCAGACGCCCCGGGCGGGTGCCCCGTACGCGGGATCCGGTGGACGGGGGCATCGCGCGGGCCGCGATGACAACGTTGGGCGGCGTGGCGGCCGGGGCGGTTCGCGGGTGCCGTTGCTCGCGGCGATCGGCGTCGGGATCGCGGTCGTCGGGGTCGGCACGGGCGCGCTGATGGGCGGCGGGGGCGGCGACAAGGACGAGCCGAAGACCGTGTCGGCCGAGGCGCCGGCGCCCAGCGAGGAGGCGTCGCCGTCGCCGAGCGTGGACCCGGTGCGGGCGCAGGCCGTGGAGCTGGACAAGCTGCTCGCCGACAGCGGGAACAGCCGGACGACCGTGATCAACGCGGTGGCGGACGTGAAGTCCTGCAAGAACCTCGGCCAGGCGGCCGAGGATCTGCGGGGCGCGGCGAAGCAGCGCAACGACCTGGTGACCCGGCTGTCGGGTCTCACCGTCGACAAGCTGCCGGACACGACCGAGCTGACGACCGCGCTCACCAAGGCGTGGCAGGCGTCCGCGGCGGCCGACGACCACTACGCGGCCTGGGCGGACGAGGTGGCGGGCAACAAGAAGTCCTGCCGCAAGGGCGAGGCGAAGGCGACCGGGAGCACCCGGTCCGGCAACCGGCAGAGCGGCACCGCGACCGCCGAGAAGGAGAAGGCGGCGCGGCTGTGGAACCCGATCGCCAAGCAGCACGGGCTGACGGAGCGGACCCCCACCCAGCTGTGACCGGCACGGGTGCCGCCCCCACGCGGTGGGGGCGGCCCGCGCTCAGGTGTCCGCGTCGGCCAGGGTCCGCGTCACATCGAGGAACCCGTCGCCCGCGGCGACCAGTTGGCCCTCGCGCACCAGTTGGAGGGTGACGTTGGCGTTGACCAGCCGGGGGTAGCCGACGGAGCCCAGGGCGCCGGAGAACTCCCAGCGCAGGTCGGGGGTGAGACCGCCGGTGTCGATCCTCATCCCGGAGTCCAGGGCACGCCGTACGGTGTCGGCGTTCACGTCGCCGCCGCCGAGGCTGTCGACGGCGGCCTCGAACACGGTGTAGGCGATCCAGGTGGTCTGCACCCCCGCGTCGCCCGGGTCGATCCGGGTGTCGGTGAACGCCTGCTCGCTGATCACCTTCTTCATCGGGTCCCAGCGCGCGTCCGTCGCCACCGGGTACCAGCCGGTGACGTACGACCCCTCGTACGGGCCGGACCGGCCGCCGGAGGCGTCGATGGCGGTCTGGTCGACGCTGCCGAGCACCGTACCGGTGCGGACGTGCTGGTAGTCCTCGCGGACCCGGCGGAAGGAGTCCATGAAGGTGCTGGTGCGGTCGCCGAGGGCAGGGACCACACAGGCGCCGTCGGTGAGCGGGTCGGCGGTCGCCCGCTCCAGGGCCTGCTGCGAGGGGCCGGTGTACGCGGTGGCGTCCTCGGGGGCCCGCAGATCACCGGCCGCCTTGCCGCCGCCCGCCGCCAGGCCCGCGTTGAACAGGGCGGGCAGTTCGTCGCCCGCGATGGTGTCGGGCCGTACCAGCACCGCCGTGCCGCACTCGGCGGCCAGTTCCTTGCCGAGCCCGGCGAGCAGCGCCGGCTGTCCGCCGTTGACGGGGTAGGACAGCGGGGAGGTGAACTCGGCGCTTGTGGTGCCGGAACCCCCTATGTAGGGGATGCCGGCGCTCTCCAGGATGGGGAAGAAGGAGGTGGCGTGCTGGCTGTAGGAGCCGACGACGGCGACCGCCCGCTCCTTCACCGCGCGCTCGGCGCACTTGGCCGCGCCCACGCTGGAGTTGTTGTCGTTGCAGGTCAGTACGCGCAGCTTCCGGCCGCCGAGCCCGCCCTTGGCGTTGATCCCGCGCGCGTAGGCGCGGGCGAAGGCCGGCATGCCGGGTTTGTTGGTGGCGTCGGTCTTCTCCGGGGCCCAGGTCATCACGGTGATCGCGGAGGTCCCGTCGCCGCCGGGCAGCCCGGTGACGGCCCCGCAGCCGACGGTGAGCGCGGCGCACGCCACGAGGGCGGCCGTCGCGCGGATCCCGGCTCTCACCGGGGGCCGGGACGGGGCGGGGGAACCGTCGGCCGGGGAAGAGGCGTGTACGGCGGAGGGGAAAGTGCTTCGGGTGAGGCGCCTGCCGGTCATGGGTCCGCACGATTCCGCCACATCCCTAACCCGAGCGTGACCCTTGGTCAATACGCGGTGACGCCCGGGTGAATTACGGGGGGCGCTGCGGGGCGCGGGGTGAGGAACGTACGATCGGTGACCGTGCAAGGTTCGGAGAACTCTTCCCGTCGCGGCCGTCGCTCCTCCACCATGGGCGGCATGCCACTCAACGACATGCCGTGGTGGCGCTGGCGCAGCAATGTGCGCTCCGCGCTGCACATGCTCTCCGATCCGGCGTTCCAGCGGGACGTCTGGCTGGCCGGCGCCGAGGGCTACGGGGACGTCACCGACGCCGTGTACCGGCTGGTCGAGGACACCTGGCTGGACAACTGGTCGGCCGAGAAATACGTCGGCACGATCTTCCGGGACTCCCAGGAGGCGGCCCTCGTGGACACCGCCGTCCTGCGGGTGCTGCGGATCATGCACCAGGTGGGCCCGGACGCCGCCGTCTCCTCGTACATCCAGCACGCGTCCTGGCCGGAGGCGATCCGGGCGGCGCGTGACGCCCATGTGCGGATGGCCGTCAGTGACGGCGAGGACCCGGACGAGCCGCCGCGGACCCTGGAGGTGCTGCACATCCTCACGCGATCCGCGTGAACCCGGCGGGGGTGTGTCACCCTGTGGTGCATGAACGATCAGCCCACCGGTAGCGCCGCGGCCCCCGCCGAGCAGTACGTCCTCATCCTTTCCTGCCCCGACAAGCAGGGCATCGTGCACGCCGTGTCGAGTTACCTCTTCATGACCGGCTGCAACATCGAGGACAGCCAGCAGTTCGGTGACCACGACACGGGACTGTTCTTCATGCGGGTCCACTTCTCGGCGGAGTCGCCGGTGACCGTGGAGAAGCTGCGGGCCAGCTTCGCGGCGATCGGGGACTCGTTCCAGATGGACTGGCAGATCCATCGGGCCGAGGACAGGATGCGGGTCGTCCTGATGGTCAGCAAGTTCGGGCACTGCCTGAACGACCTGCTGTTCCGCGCCCGGACCGGGGCGCTGCCGGTGGAGATCGCCGCGGTGGTGTCCAACCACACCGACTTCGCCGAGCTGGTGGCCTCCTACGGCATTCCCTTCCACCACATTCCGGTGACGCGGGACACCAAGGCCGAGGCGGAGGCGCGGCTGCTGGAGCTGGTGCGGGAGCAGGACGTCGAGCTGGTCGTGCTCGCCCGGTACATGCAGGTGCTCTCGGACGATCTGTGCAAGCAGCTCAACGGCCGGATCATCAACATCCACCACTCCTTCCTGCCGAGCTTCAAGGGCGCGAAGCCGTACCACCAGGCTCACGCCCGCGGTGTGAAGGTGATCGGAGCCACGGCGCACTACGTCACGGCCGACCTCGACGAGGGACCGATCATCGAGCAGGAGGTCGAGCGGGTCGGCCACGACGTCACCCCGGAGGGCCTGGTCGCCGTGGGCCGCGACGTGGAGTGCCAGGCGCTGGCCCGCGCCGTGAAGTGGCACGCCGAGCGCAGGATCCTCCTCAACGGCCGCCGGACGGTCGTCTTCGCCTAGGGCCTGCCGTTCGGATCATCCCGGCGTCCCGGAGCCAATGGAAGTCCTGGGTGCCTCGGACGCCCCGGATCCTTCTCACAGGCGGCTCAGTGTCGCCGTCGCGAGCAGGATCTCGCGGATCGCGGTGCGGTCGCCGAGCTGGCCCGCCACCGCCTCCTCGGGCGGGACGCGACCGGCCGCCAGATGGCAGAACTCGATGCCGTCCAGGGCGACATGGGCCACCTCGTGGTCGGCGGAGCCGACCGCCGCCGGGGAGTCGAGCGGGATCAGCCACTCACCACCGCCCGAACCCTCGATCTCCAGCCGGACGCTGCGGCCCGGCCCGCCGGCCGTGACCAGATGGCGGGTCTCGGCCGGCCGCGCGAGCCCCGCCTGACGGCGGGCCGCCAGCGCCGTCGGCAGGGTCCGCGCCGCCAGGTCGATCATGTGGTGCAGATGGCGCGGGGACGGCGGATCGTACGGGTAGTCCACCGCGTCCGCGATGTCCTCCGCGTGCACCCAGCACTCGAACGCCCGGTCCGTCAGCGCGTCGTGCAGCGGAAGCGTGAACTCGCCGTAGGACACCGGCAGTTTCCCGGCGCCGCTGCCCGTGAACGACGCCGTCCGCACGATGTCGTGCACCTGGTCCCGCCAGGGCCCGCGCACCGCGTGCGCCGGCGGCCCGTGCCCGGTGCGCCAGTACGTCTCCGTACGCCCCGCCGGGCCGGTTCCGTCGGGCGGCGGTTCGCCGAGCGGGTCGGCCAGGCCCAGCGCGAGGGCGATCAGCCCGTCCACCGCGAGCAGATGGCCGATCACCCCGCCGACCGTGGTGGGCCGGCTCGTCGCCGCCGCGCCGTCGAACCAGCGCAGCCGCACCGGCGCGTCCCACTCGGCGTCCCCGAAGTCCTGGAGCAGCGCGTCCAGCCGGGCGGTCTCCGCGTCGTACGACCGGGCCCAGACGGGGACCGGGATGCGCGGCGGGCGCCGGCCCAGACAGTGCTCCAGGACGCGGGTGCGCAGAGCGGGGTCCAGGTCCAGGGTCTCCGGCGGATGCAGCAGCCCGACCGCCGCCCGCAGCCGCAGCGCCTCGTCGGCGCACCCGGCGCAGCTGCCGAGGTGCTCCTCGACGGCACCCGCCTCCTCCGGCGAACACGCGGCCAGCGCCCAGGCACCCAGCAGCGACCTCAGCACCTGGTGATCCAGGCCCGGCGTCGGCGGCGGCGCGAGGTCCGGCGACGGCAGCTCCCCGTCCTCGACGGAGCCGCGGGGCAGCGGTATCCGCGGCTGCCGCGCGACCCGGCCGGCCACCTCACCGCCGTACCCGGCCGGCGACATCGCGCGCCCGCCCGGTCCCTCGCACGCGAAGGTGCCCCGGGTCCGGTCCCGGCGTCCGCCGCCGGGCCCGTCCCCGTGTCTCGCCCCCTGGGGGCCCGGCTGGTCGCCCTCCCCGTCGTCCGGGTGGTCGCGCCCGTCGTGCGCGTTCACACGGCACCTCCGTAGCCGGGCGGGCCGCCGGGTGTGCCGCCGGGCGTGCCGGTGTCGTGGGCGGTGGCGAGGAGCTGGAGGCCCAGGCGCAGCCGGCGCCGGGCCTCGTCCTCGGTGACACCGAGGTCCACGGCGGTGCGGCGGTAGTCGTGCCGCTGGAAGTAGGCCAGCTCCAGGGCGGCGCGCAGGGGCGCGGGCATGGACTGGACGATGTAGTCGGCGCGGGCGCCCACGGCGGCGCGGCGGACCGTGCGCTCCAGGTCCTCGGTGGTGCCGCCGCCGATGGCGAGGGCGGCGCTCTCGCTGGTGCGCAGCCGTGCCACCGCGCGGCGGTGGGTGAGCGTGGCCAGCCAGGAGCGCAGCGGGCCCTGTCTGGGGTCGTAGGTGTCCGGGCGCTCCCAGACGTGGGCGAAGACCTCGCGGGTGACGGCGTCGGCGGCCTGTTCGTCGCCGAGCACGCGGTGGGCCAGACCGTGCACGAGGGAGGCGAAGCGGTCGTACAGCTCACCGAGGGCGGCGGCCTCGCCACGCGCGAGCCGCTGCTGCATCTTGCGGTCCCCTCGCGGCGGTGTGCCCTGCTGCGCCATGCGGCTCCCTCCCCGTGCTGGTGTCGGTCCGGTGATCAGCGTGCGCCCGCCTTGTTCCCGAATCTAGTCCGCACGTCTTACGACGCACGCCCCTTTGTGGCGACGCACGCCCTCGGCGGGCCGGGTACGGTCAGGCGACCTTTGCTACACCTCACGGCTTCTGTCGCGCCTACCCACCCTTCGAATGATCAGACCCACTTGAAATACGATCGAACAGGATCAAAGGCGACTGAAACAAGCCTTTATCGACCGCTTTTCGTTTTCACGAGAGCGTTTCGGGGAACGGCGGCTGGGCAGCCGCGCTGAAGGGAAGCGTAGGAACTGGCTCCGGTTGCGGGCGGTCACGGGGGTTCGTGGATCCGGCGGACGAAGGGCATGGTGGTGGCGTTCAAAGTGACCGGCGAGGAGCACGGTGAGTGGACCGTCCTCCGGGTCTCCGGCGAGCTGGACCTGATGACCTCCCCGACGCTGCGGCAGCGGGTGCACGACGCGGTCGCCGAGGGGCGCCACCGGGTGGTGATCGACCTCTCCGATGTCTTCTTCTGCGACTCCAGCGGGGTCGGGGTGCTGATCGGCGCCCGCCGGCTGCTGCGCTCCTGTCAGGGCCGGCTGCGCATGGTGCTGCCCGCGCACGGCGCCGAGGACGCCGGCACCGGCTCCGGGTCCGGCTCCCATGTGAACCGGGTGATCAACGCCCTCGGGGTACGACGGCTCTTCGACGTCCAGCCCGATCTCACCTCGGCCGTCACCCAGGACGTCACCGGGAGTGACGCCGAGCGGGGTGTCGATCGAGGTGTCGAACGGGGTGTCGATCGAGGTGTCGAGCGGGTCGGCGACGGGGGTGCGGGGCGTGGTGCCGGGCGGGGTGCCCGACCCGGGGAGCCGAGCCGTCTGTCGGCCTGAACGGCACACCGTTGTCCCAAATTTTCCCCGGTCTTGGCACAACCGTCGTTTTCCGTCTGCGCGAGCGCCGCCGACGTCGTACGCTCCAGCACGGATGCACCCCACAGGCGCGTAGGACAGACGTGAGGCAGGCACGAAAAGACATGGTCAGCAGCGAGTACGAGCGCAGGATCGCGGCCCGATTCGCCACCTTCGACCAGGACGGCAACGGCTATATCGACCGTGAGGACTTCAGCGGGGCGGCCAAGGCGCTGCTCGCGGAGTTCGGCACGGCGGCCCGCTCCGACCAGGGCCAGGCCCTGTACAGCGGTGCGGAGGCGTTCTGGCAGGGCATGGCCGGGATAGCGGACCGCGACGGTGATCAGCGGATCAGCCGCGAGGAGTTCGTGAACAGCGCGGTCAAGCGGCTGCGCGACAACCCCTCCCGGTTCGCCGAGATCGCCCGGCCCTTCCTGCACGCGGCCCTCGCGGTCGCCGACACCGACGGCGCCGGCGCGGCCACGGTCACCGACACCATGCGCGTCCTGCGCATCCTGGGTGTCCAGGACGACATCTGCCGTACGGCCGCCGCCGCGCTGGACACCGACGGTGACGGCCGGGTCGGCGAGGAGGAGATCGTCCTCGCCTTCGCCCGCTACTTCACGGTCCCGGAGTAGCCGGGGGCCGCACCTCCCCGGGCACCTGCCCGGCGGCTCCGAACCGCTCGCGCAACCGGTGCTTGAGCACCTTGCGCAGTGTCTCGTTGCGCGGAAGGGCGTCGACCACCTCAAGCCGCTCCGGCAGCTTGTGCACCGCCAGCCCTTCCGCGCGCAGATACGCCGTCACCGCCGCCAGTGTCGGGGGCGGCGCCCCCGGCGCCCGCTCGACCACCGCGCACACCAGTTCCCCGCGCTCCCGGTCCGGCAGCCCGATCACGGCCACGTCGCCGACACCCGGACGGCCGTGCAGCAGGTCCTCGATCTCCTGGGCCGAGATGTTCTCGCCCTTGCGGATGATCATGTCCTTCAGTCGCCCGGTCAGCACCAGATGCCCGCTGTCCGTGAGATGTCCCAGGTCACCGGTGCGCAGAAACCCGTCCGCGTCGAACGCGCGGGCCGTCTGCTCCGGGTCCAGATAGCCCTGGCAGACCGCTTCGCCGCGCAGCCGCACCTCGCCGTCCACGATCCGGATCTCCATGCCCGCGGGAGGTCTGCCCTCCGTCGTCGCCAGGTTCTCGGGGGTGTCGTCCGGGTCCCCCATGGTGATCATCGGCACCTCGGTCATCCCGTAGCCGTGGGTGAGCCGCACCCCCAGCTCACGGACCACCTCGTGGTACAGCTCCGGCGGCTTGGGCGCCCCGCCGCCCGCCAGCAGCCGCAGCGTCGGGATCACCTTCTCCCCGGGCCGCTTGCGCTGCTCGGCCAGGAACATCGCGTAGAACGCCGTGGAACCGCCCGCCACCGTCACCCCGTGCCGCCGGTACTCCGCCAGCGCCTCCGGCAGCGCGAACTGCTCGAACAGCACCGCAGGGAACCCGTACAGCAGCATCATCACCAGATAGTCGGGGCCGCCGATATGGGCGTACGGGAAGGCGATCGAGCCGACGTCGGAGGGGCGCGGGCGCAGCGCGTGGCCGAGGCAGGCCCCGGCCGCGATCAGCGAGCGGTCGGTGTGCAGCACGCCCTTGGGGTCGGCGGTGGTCCCCGAGGTCCAGTGGATCCAGCGCACGGCGGTGCCGTCGGAGGGCGGCGGGGGCAGTACGGCGGGATCGCCGTCGGGCAGGGTGTCGTACGCCTCGAAGACCCCGTCGGCGCCCAGGCGGCGGGCCATCGCCGTGTGGTCGTGGCCGCGCCAGGTGCCCGGCACCGCGAAGTACTGCGCCTTCGAGGCGCGCAGCGCGAAGCCGACCTCGCGGTCCCGGTGGAACGGGATCACCGGCGACTGCACGGCCCCCAGCCGGGCCAGCGCGCAGGAGAGCAGCACCGTCTCGATCCGGGTGGGCAGCTGCCAGGCCACCACCGTGCCGGGGCCGATTCCCGTGCCGTGGAGCCCGGCCGCCACCCGCTCGGCGCGCTCGCACAGGGCGCCGAAGGTCAGGGCGCGGTCCTCCTGGAGCAGGGCGGGGTGGTCGGGGGTGGTGGCGGCGCGGCGGCTGATCAGGGACCACAGGGTGCGGGAGGCGGCCAGCGCGTGTGCGGTGCCGGTCGTCGCGGTCACGTTCACGGTCACGGGAACCCCCTGGGTGTCCGGGTCGTGGCGGGCGCCGCACCCTGAACTGACGGCTCATCAGATATTGCCGTGAGCGTAAGGGTCCGCGCCTTGTCGGTCCAGGGGTGCGGGACTAGCCTGCTGGAGGAGCCGTATCTGACGGTCCATCAGATAGCAGCGGGATGTCATCAGACGCCCATCGGACGACTTGCCCGGCGGAGGGGACCCATGGCGAGCGAACTGCCCCGCATCATCAGCGTCGACGATCACGTGATCGAACCCGCGCATCTCTTCGAGACCTGGCTGCCGCGCAAGTACCACGACCGCGGTCCGCGCCCGCTGACCGCCGGGATCGGGGAACTCGCCTACGTCGGCGGCAAGTACCAGATCACCATGGACCCGCACGGCCAGCCCACCGACTGGTGGATCTACGAGGACCTCAAGTTCCCCTACAAACGCAATATCGCCGCCGTCGGCTTCGACCGCGACGAGATGACCCTGGAGGGCATCACCCGCCCCGAGATGCGCCCCGGGTGCTGGGACCCCGCCGAGCGGCTCAAGGACATGGACCTCAACCATGTCGAGGCGTCGCTCTGCTTCCCCACCTTCCCGCGCTTCTGCGGCCAGACCTTCGCCGAGGCCCACGACAAGGAGGTCGCCCTCGCCTGTGTGCGCGCCTACAACGACTGGATGGTCGAGGAGTGGTGCGGCGACAGCGGCGGCCGGCTGATCCCGCTCTGCCTGGTCCCCCTGTGGGACGTGGGACTCGCCGTCGCCGAGATCCGCCGCAACGCGGCGCGGGGCGTGCGCGCGGTGACGTTCTCCGAGATCCCCACCCACCTCGGGCTGCCGTCGATCCACTCCGGGTACTGGGACCCCTTCTTCGCGGTCTGCGAGGAGACCGGCACGGTCGTCAACATGCACATCGGGTCCTCGTCCCAGATGCCCGCCGCCTCCCCGGACGCCCCGCCCGCCGTCCAGGCCGCGCTCTCCTTCAACAACGCCATGGCCTCGATGATGGACTTCCTCTTCAGCGGCGTCCTGGTGAGGTTCCCCCGGCTGAAACTCGCCTACTCCGAGGGCCAGATGGGCTGGGTCCCCTACGCCCTCGAACGCGCGGACGACGTGTGGGAGGAGCACCGCGCGTGGGGCGGGGTCCGCGATCTGATCCCCGAGCCGCCGTCCACGTACTACTACCGGCAGATCTACTGCTGCTTCTTCCGCGACAAGCACGGGGTCGCCTCGATCGACGTCGTCGGCCGGGACAACGCCACCTTCGAGACCGACTACCCGCACGTCGACTCGACCTTCCCGCACACCAAGGAGGTCGCTCTCGACCATGTGAAGGGGCTGGACGACGAGACCGTCTACAAGCTGATGCGGGGCAACGCCATCCGGATGCTCGGACTGGACCTGGACCTGGACCCGGACTTCCACCTGGACGGGGCCGGGGACAGGGGCCGGGGGCGGTAGTGGACCTGGAGCACACGGCCGAGGAGAAGGAGTTCCGGGCCCGGCTGCGGTCCTGGCTCGCGCGGGTGCTGCCCGCCCTGCCGCCCAAGCCGTCACCGGACGACTGGCCCGCCCGGCGCGCCTACGACCTCGGCTGGCAGCGCAGGCTCCACGACGCCGGGTACGGGGAGGTGCACTGGGACGCCTCACCGACCACCCGGCTGATCTTCCTGGAGGAGACCGAGATCGCGGGCGCCCCCTACGTCGGCGCCAACTTCGTCGGGCTGCTGCACGCCGGGCCCACCATCGCCGCCGAGGGCACCCCCGAGCAGCGGGCCCGCTGGCTCGGGCCGATCCTGCGGGGCGAGGAGGTGTGGTGCCAGGGGTTCAGCGAACCGGACGCCGGGTCGGACCTCGCCGCGCTGCGGACCCGCGCGCACCGCGACGGCGACACCTACGTGGTGACCGGCTCCAAGATCTGGACCTCGCACGCCGAGGTCGCCGACTGGTGCGAACTGCTCGTGCGGACCGATCCGGACGCCCCCCGGCACCGGGGGATCAGCTGGCTGGCGCTGCCCATGGACGCGCCCGGCATCACCGTACGGCCGCTGCGGACGCTGGCCGGTTCGGCGGAGTTCGCCGAGGTGTTCCTGGACGAGGTGCGGGTGCCGGTGGCCCACCGGGTCGGCGCCGAGCACGACGGCTGGCGGGTGACCATGGTGACGCTCTCCTTCGAACGGGGCACCGCGTTCGTGGGCGAGGTCGTCGCCTGCCGCCGAGTGCTGACCGAACTGGCCCGCGAGGCCCGCGCCAACGGCCGCTGGGACGACCCCGGGCTGCGGCGCCGGCTCGGGACGCTGAACGCCGAGTTCCGCGCGCTGTGGCGGCTGACCCAGTGGAACGTCAGCGAGGCGGAGGCGTCCTCGCGCGGAGTGCCGGGGGTGGGCGGCTCGGTCTTCAAGCTGCGCTACTCGCACGCCCGGCAGCGGCTCTACGACACGGCGGCGGAGGTCCTCGGCCCGGACGCCCTCGATCTGGACCGGCCCTGGACGCTGGACCGGCTGTCCGCCCTGTCGTACACGATCGCGGCGGGCACGTCGCAGATCCAGCGGAACATCGTGGCCGAGCGGATCCTGGGGCTGCCGAAGGGGCGGTGAGGCGCGGATGAGATTCCAACCGACCGAGGACCAGCGCGCGTTGCGGAACGGCGTACGGGGGCTTCTCGAACGCCGCTTCGGACGCGACGCCCTGTGGGCCGCCGTGGCGTCGGGCCGCCTCGACCGGGAGCTGTGGCGGGCCCTGGGCGACGCCGGGTTCTTCGCCCTGCGCCTGCCCGAGTCCGACGGCGGGGTCGGACTGGGCCTCCCGGAGACGGTGTTGGCCTTCGAGGAGGCCGGGCGGGCCCTGCTGCCCGGACCGCTGATCGCCACGCATCTGGCGGCGGGGACGGTGCCGGGGGCGGCGCAGGGCGCGACGGTCGTCACCGCGGCCGACGAGGGGTTCGTGGAGTGGCTGGCGGCGGCCGACTCGGTGGGCGAGGAGCCCGCGGACGGGTGGCGTACGGCGGCGGGGGCGGTGCCCGTGCGGTCGGTGGATCCGCTGACGCCGCTGCACCGCCTGCCGGGCGCGCGGGCGGCGGAGGACGGGGGCGTCAGCGGGACGGTGGCCTCGCTGCTGACCGCCGCCGAGCAGCTCGGCAGCGCGGGGCGCACCGGTGAGCTGGCCGTGCAACACGCCCGTGTCAGGGAACAGTTCGGGCGGCCTGTCGGCGCCTTCCAGGCGGTGCAGCACCTCTGCGCCGACCTGCTGGTGCGGGTCGAGGTGGCCCGCGCGGCGGTGTACGCGGCGGCCGTGACCGCCGACCCGGTGGACATCGCGGCGGCCCGGCTCCTCGCCGACGAGGCCGCCGTGCGCGGCGCCCGGGACTGCCTCCAGGTGCACGGCGGCATGGGGTTCACCTGGGAGTCGGAGGTCCATCTGCACCTCAAACGGGCCTGGGTGAGGGAACGGAGGGCCGGCGGCGGCGTGGCGGGGGCGGAAGCGCTCGCCGGGGATCTGCTGGCCGGGGATCCGCTCACCGCGAATCCGCTCACCGCGAATCCGCTCGCCGCGGGATCTTCGCCCCACTGAGTCGTGCCGTCGGGCCGAACGCCCGGACCGGTTCGGACTTGCCCTGGACCAGTTCGGACCCGCCCTGGACCAGTTCGGACTTGCCCTGGACCGGTTCGGATTCGGCCCGGGCCGGTTCGGACTCGCCCCGGCCCCGGCCTGGATGGCACTGGATGTCGCCGATCGTGGCACTCAGGTGTCACGGAGCGTCGATATCGGGTTGTGTCCTGCGGAACGGCCGTCGTGCCCGAACGGGATGATCGCCTCGGGTACCTTGGGACAGATGCGAGCGGTTCCGCACACACCCGCCGGGACGGATCGTCACCGTGCGATGTCTGGAATGGCCCATGACCGGGCAGGACGTCGCACAGTATGCCGCACGGGTACTCCTTCACGCTGGAATATGCCCAATGCGCTTGTTGAAGTGACTGAAGGTCAATCAAGCTGTCTCGTAAGGGATTCACGTTCCGTGAACCTTGCTCAAGTTCATTGTTCTGCGCATGCGGAAAATGGCTACGATCGTGGCCCTCGTGAGGCGTGAGCCAAGTGTCCGCCGGTTCGGATGGTGTGAGCGGTGCAGGTGCTTCAAGTGCAACTGGAGGTCCGTCCCGACCCCGCGGAGGTGGGACGAGCGCGGAGGTGGGCCCGGGCTCGACTCGCGCGGTCGGGGATAGAGGCCGACGAGCCGCTCGCCGAGACCCTCGTCCTGCTCGTCTCCGAGCTGGTCACCAACGCCGTGGTGCACACAGGCCGTACCGCTGTGCTGCGGCTCTCCCTGCCGTGCGGGGCCGCCGCCGACTCGGCCACCGTCCGCCTGGAGGTGGCCGACAGCAGCGATCGGGCGCCGGTGCCGCGGCACCCGGACGGCGAGCAGACCGGCGGTCGCGGACTCGCCCTGGTGGACGGACTCGCCGACCGCTGGGGCTGGAGCCGTGAGGGCGCCGGGAAGCGCATCTGGTGCGAACTCGACCGCTGCGAACGCGCCCAGAGGGCCCGGGCGTGCGGAGGCGGGATCCCCTACGAGGACTGCGAGGGGCTCCAGGGGATCCAGGGTCTGGAGGGCCTCGAAGGATTCGAGGGGCTGGCGTACGAGGCGGTGTAGGGCGACGGGGGCCGTGAGCGGTCGGTGTGCCGTGAGTGGTCGGCGTGCCGGGAGCGGTCGGTGTGCCGTGAGCCACCCGCCTGTCGATGGTCTGTGCGCCCTGGTGTGCTTCTGTGCGCGGCCGAAGAGAAACGGGCGTAAGTAATAAATCCCCGATCGGGTGTTGACGCATGGTGTCCGTTTGATCACGCTTATGGACAGCGATTCGCTGTGAGGGGACGGCGAGGGTGTCGGTGACGGAAGCCCTCGGCGAGTGTGGATCGTGACGCGGCGCCGGTTCCCTCAGGGCTGTGGGGAACCGGGGGCGGGAGCGCCGGAGGCCGGACGGCGGCGCGCGAGGCCGGGCGCCGCCGTCCGGCCGTACGGGCAGGGGCGTGGGGGCGTGGGGGCGTAGAGGTACAGGTGCGGGCGCGGGTCAGAGGATGGCCACGGGGGCGACGGGGGATCCGGTGCCGCCGGTGAACGGCTCGGGCATCGCGGAGAGCAGGAAGGCGTAGCGCCCGGTTTCTCCACAGGCTGTGGACAACTCCTCCAGATTCCAGTTCTGGCCCTGCATCATCCCCATCTCCACCAGGTGCAGCGCGTGCACCGGCAGCCACAGGTCCTCGATCTCGGGCGGGAAGATCTCGAAGGTCAGCGTGTCGTTGGCGACCGCGGCCACATCGCGGGCGTGGAACCACTCCGGCGCACGGATCGACAGCCCCGGGCTCGGATGGCCGTAGGCGTGCTTGTCCCCGGCGAGCAGCACCCGTATCTGACCGGTCCGTACGAGCACGATGTCGCCCGCGCGCACCCGGGTGCCGGCGAGGGTCTCGGCCGCCTCCAGGTCCTCCGGGCCCACCGGGTGGCCGCCGTCCAGGCGTTCGACGCCCCGCGCGCGGGCCACGTCGAGCAGCACCCCGCGCGAGACGACCGTACGGGCCTTGTCGATACCGGAGAACGCGGCGCGGCCGTGGGCGGTGATGGTGCTCGTGGGGCGGCCGTTGTAGAGGCGGCCGGAGTGGGAGACATGGGTCAGGGCGTCCCAGTGGGTGCCCGCCTGGAGGCCCATGGTCACGGCGTCGTCGCTGCACGCCACCGTGCCGGGGCCGAAGATCTCCTGGTTGATCTGCACCATCACGTGCAGCGGGTCGACCCGGCCGGGGATCAGCCCGGTCTGCACCCCGCCCTCCCGCAGCGGCAGCGCGAGCGGGACACGCCGGCCGGTGCGTACACAGGCCGCGGCCTCGCGGACCACCCCGTCGGTGATCAGGTTGAGGGTGCCGATCTCGTCGTCCGCCCCCCAGCGGCCCCAGTTGTTCACGCGTCCGGCGATCTCGTGGAACGCGTCCGGCAGTGACATCGGTCCCTCCCCGGGGGTTGTCCTCGCCCGTCTGACGGGTCATAAAATCTAACGGTCCGTCAGATTCCACGGGAAGGGGCCGGACGTGGGGAGCTTCTTGGCAGGCAAGGCCGTCGCCGTCACGGGCGCCGGGCGGGGCATCGGCCGCGCGGTGGCGCTCGCCGCGGCGGCGCAGGGCGCGCGGGTCGTCGTCAACGACCACGGGGTGGCCGCCGACGGCACGGCACCCACCAGCGAGGTCGCCGACGCCGTGGTCAAGGAGATCGAGGCGGCCGGCGGCGAGGCCGTTGCGGTCGCCGACGACATCTCCACGATGGCCGGCGGACAGCGGGTCGTGGACACGGCCCTGGCGTCCTACGGGCGGCTCGACGGGGTGGTGTGCGTCGCCGGGATCCTGCGGGAGCGGATGCTGTTCAACATGACCGAGGACGAGTGGGACCCGGTCCTCGCCACCCATCTCAAGGGCACCTTCACCGTGTTCCGCGCGGCGGCGGCCGTGATGCGCGAGCAGCGCTCCGGCACCCTCGTCGGCTTCACCAGCGGCAACCACCAGGGCTCCGTGGCGCAGGCCAACTACAGCGCCGCCAAGGGCGGGATCATCTCGCTGGTGCGCAGCGCCGCCCTCGGGCTGCACAAGTACGGCGTGACCGCCAACGCGGTGGCGCCGGTGGCCCGTACCCGGATGTCGGCGAACGTTCCGACGGAGCTGGCCGAGATCGGTGAGCCGGAGGACGTGGCCGCCTTCGTGGTCTACCTGCTGTCCGACTGGGCCAGGGAGCAGCAGGTCACCGGGCAGGTCTACACCGTCGCCGGGCCCAAGATCGCCGTATGGGCGCAGCCGCGGGAGCTGCGGGCCGCGTACGCCGAGGGCTCCTGGACCCCGGAGCGGATCGCCGACCTGCTGCCGGGGACGGTCGGGACGGATCCGATGCCGATGCTGGCACGGCTGGAGGAGATGGCGCGGGCGGCGCGGGAGGGGGCGCGGCCCAACGCGTGACGGGGCCGGGGCGGGCGGAGGCCCGCGGGGCCGGGAGTTCGGGGATGCGGGACTGCGGGAGGCGGTTGTGGAGTTCGGGTTCGCGCGCGAGGACGAGGAGTTCCGCGCGGAGGCACGTGACTGGCTGGCCGCGCGGGGGGAGGCGGGCGGGGGAGTGCCACGGGCAGGTGCAGGTGCAGGGGCAGGGGCAGGGGCAGGGGCGGAGGCGCCGGTGGGGGCGGGGGCGGGGGCGGGCCCGGACCTGGAGGCGGGTGCGCCGGGCGGCCGGGACCGGCGGGGTTGGGAGCGGGTGCTGGGCAAGGGCGGGTGGATCGGGCTCGGGTGGGCCGAGGGCGGGTACGGCAACCGGCGGGCCACCCTCACCCAGCAGGTCGTCTGGGCCGAGGAGTACGCCCGCTCGGGCGCGCCGCCGCGCTCCGGGCACATCGGCGAGAACCTGCTCGCCCCGACCCTGATCGCCCACGGCACCGACGAGCAGAAGGCCCGTTTCTTGCCGCCGATCGCGGCCGGGGACGAGCTGTGGTGCCAGGGCTACAGCGAACCCGGCGCGGGCTCCGACCTGGCGAGTGTGCGGACCAGGGCCGACCTCGGCGCCGACGGCTACCGGATCACCGGCCAGAAGATCTGGACCTCCCTCGCCCACGAGGCCGACTGGTGCTTCGTCCTGGCCCGGACCGAGCCCGGCTCCCGCCGCCACCACGGGCTGAGCTTCCTGCTGGTGCCCATGGACCAGCCCGGCCGCGTCGAGGTCCGCCCGATCCGCCAGCTCACCGGCACCAGCGACTTCAACGAGGTCTTCTTCGACGGTGCCCACGCCCGCGCGGAGCATGTCGTGGGCCGCGCGGGCGACGGCTGGCGCGTCGCGATGAGCCTGCTCGGCTTTGAACGCGGTGTGTCCACCCTCGCCCAGCAGATCGGCTTCGCCGCGGAACTGGGCCGGGTCGTGCGCACGGCGGTCGACACCGGCGCCGCCGAGGACCCCGTCGTGAGGGAGCGGCTGGTACGGCAGTGGGCCGAACTGCGCACCATGCGCTGGCACGCCCTGCGCACCCTCGGCGGCGCGGGCGACGGGGGCGCCCCGAGCGTGGCCAAGCTGCTGTGGGGCGGCTGGCACCAGCGGCTCGGCGAGCTCGCCATGGCGGTGCGCGGCGCGGAGGCGGGCGTGGGACCGGCGGACTGGTCGCCGACGGCGTCGTACGAACTGGACGCGGCGCAGCACCTGTTCCTGTTCTCCCGGGCGGACACCGTCTACGGCGGTTCCGACCAGATCCAGCGCGACATCATCGCCGGGCGGGTGCTCGGCCTGCCACGGGAACCCAAGGGCTGAGGGGGCCGCCGCCATGCGAGGTGTGCTGTTCGACGGGAAGCGCGTCGAGGTCGTGGACGACCTGGACGTACGGGATCCGGGGCCGGGGGAGGTGCTGGTCGCGATCCGGGCGGCCGGGCTGTGCCACAGCGATCTGTCGGTGGTGGACGGCACCATTCCCTTCCCGGTGCCCGTGGTCCTCGGCCACGAGGGCGCGGGTGTGGTGGAGAGGGTCGGCGCGGGCGTCACCCATGTCGTGCCCGGTGACCATGTGGCGCTCTCCACCCTCGCCAACTGCGGCACCTGCGCCGAGTGCGACCGGGGGCGGCCGACCATGTGCCGCCGGGCCATAGGGCGCCCGGGGCGGCCCTTCACGCGCGCGGGAGGCGAGCGGGTGCACCAGTTCGCCGCCAACTCGGCCTTCGCCGAACGGACCGTCGTCAAGGCGGTGCAGGCCGTGCGGATCCCCGACGACATCCCGCTGCCGTCCGCCGCGCTCATCGGCTGCGGGGTGCTGACCGGGGTCGGGGCGGTGCTCCATCGCGCGCGGGTCGACCGCGGAGACACGGTGCTGGTCATCGGTACCGGCGGGGTCGGCCTCAACGTCATCCAGGGCGCGCGGATCGCGGGCGCCCTGCGGATCGTGGCCGTGGACGCCAACCCGGCGAAGGAGACGGCGGCGCGGCGGTTCGGGGCGACCGACTTCCTCACCTCCACCGAGGGCGTGCGCGATCTGCTGCCGACCGGGGTGGACCACGCGTTCGAGTGCGTGGGGCGGGTGGAGCTGATCCGGCAGGCCGTCGACCTGCTCGACCGGCACGGCCAGGCCGTCCTGCTGGGCGTCCCGCCGGCCGACGCCGAGGCGGCGTTCCGGGTGTCGTCCCTGTACCTCGACAAGTCCGTCCTGGGCTGCCGCTACGGATCCTCCCGGCCGCAACATGACATCGCCCTGTACGCGGAGATGTACCGCACGGGGGCGCTGCTCCTGGACGAACTGGTGACGCGGACGTACCCGGTGGAGAGGTTCGGGGAGGCGATGCGGGACGCGGAGGCGGGGCGGGTGGCGCGGGGGGTGGTGGTGTTCTGAGCCCCGCCGCAGCCGTCGCTAGGAGGGGGCGGGAGAGGGGGCGGGGGCGGGGGCGGTGCCCGCGCGGAACGTCGTGCGGTACGTCGTCCTGCGGTACGTCGTCGGGGTCACGCCCAGCGCCGCCCGGAGGTGCTGCCGCATCGACTCGGCCGTGCCGAATGCTGTCCTTCGGGCCACTGGAAGGCTGGTAGCGCTTCGGGGAAGCTGAAAGCGTTTCGCGTCCCTGCCCGTTCCCACCGGTCCGGGTGGAACCTGGGGCAAGGCACCGGTACGGGGCGGTCCCACGGGGGAGCGCACCGATCCCTCACTCCGGTGTGGTCGAGTACCGCTTGATGCTCGCGCGGCCTGTCGATCGGTCGAGCAGGCGCAGCTCCCACGGGCCCGTGTTCACATCGAAGTCCTTGCCGAACCCGACCCACTTGCCTGCCATGCGTCGGCCTGTCGGCTCGATGAGCAACTGAATCGCACCGTGGTACCGGGCGCCCTGGTAGTACCCGTGAGCCGCCGTCTGTTCGGTCCACGTACCGGTGACGACGTTCCGATCAACGGTGAGATCCAGGGACAGTGGGCTGTCCGGGTTGGTCGACGCTTCGGGCAGGCTCTGGGCTGTCAGCCGGTTGCCGTGCTGGACGATCACGACATGATGCTTGCAGTCGAACGTCTCGTCACGGCTGGACGAGTAGAACTCGTACCGGGAGAGCCAGATGCCCGTGTACTCGCTCTGCGGATCTGGAACCGGGCTTGTGGCAGCGTCAGCCGTGCCGACTTCGCCGGCCTCCATGTCGTGGCCTCCTGCCCCGTCCGAGTGGACGCGTGCCATCGGGATCGCGAACCCCAGCGACTCAGGGGTACGGCCGGTGAACCGCTTCGCCTTCGCCCGTAGTCGTCATGATCCGAGGGTAGCCACGTCACGCCTCCCATGACACCGGTTTGACGCCCTCGGGGTGACGCCGACATGACGCCCGAGAGACGCCTCGAACGTCGCCGCAATGGTCGTGATCAATCCGGAACATGGTCGGCATGTCCATCCGCATCAGCGCTTACACGGTGAGAGCCGACGGCACTCGGACGAGGCCACGAACCCTGTACGAGGGTGAGGGCGGCGAACCCCTCGCAACTGGCCTGATGCCGCCATGTCTGTGTCCCAAGTGCAGGGGTGGGCGACGTGACCAGAGCACCACGGACCCCCAATGACGTGGAGGCAAGCCAGCATGAGCACGGCAGTAGTGATCCGCGACCCGAAGGCGTACGTCACCCCGCTAGGGGGCCGACATGGTGATCCGGACGGGGGACGGGGGACGGGGTCGGGGGTGGAGGTCGGGGGCCTCAGGTGAAGCGGCCCCGGTGGAAGAGCAGCGGGGACGCGTCGTCCGCGCCGGTCCCCAGGGCCTCGACCCGGCCGACGACGATGAGATGGTCCCCGCCGGGATGCACCGCGTGGATCGTGCAGTCGATCCAGGCGAGCGCCCCGGTCAGCCGGGGTGAGCCGGAGACCGGCGCCGGGGTGTGGTCGACCCCGGCGAACTTGTCGCCGCCGCGCACCGCGAACCCCCGGCACAGCTCGGCCTGCCCGGCGCTGAGCACATTCACGCAGAAGACGCCCGCGCGGGCGATGCGCGGCCAGGTCGTGGACGTACGGCCCACCAGGAAGACGACGAGGGGCGGGTCGAGGGAGAGCGAGCTGAAGGACTGGCAGGCGAAACCGGCGGGGCCGTCCGCTGCGGGGGCGGGAGCGGGAGTGGGGGCAGGGGTGGTAGCGGGCGGTGGTGTCGGTGCCGGAGTCGGCGATTGTTCCGGTGCCGGTGCTGTGACAACGGTCACGCCGGTGGCGAAGTTCCCCAGCACACGGCGGAACTCCGCCTGATCGACCGGCGCGCGCTCGTCCTCGCCGACACACCGGAGTTCGGGGCGCGGCAGCGGCTCTACGCGCGCGGGGGGCAGGTGCGGTGCCCTGAGATAGCGGACGGCTGCTGCGGCCATTCCTACATGTCCCATCACGCTCCCCATTGAAACTGACGACCCGTCAGATAGGAAGCCCCGGGGCGGCGGGACGCCATCGGTCAGGTCAGCGGTCGTGCGGGGCCGTCGCCGCCGTCCCTGTCGCTGAGCAGTTCCTCCGTGTACGCGGCGAGGCGGGCAGCGGCCCCGGGGTCCAGGGTCTTGAGGGACATCGGGACCGGTTTGCCCCGGTCGACCGCGGTGAGCGCCTCCGCAGGGGGCCGGTCGATCCACCGGACTACCGGCCGTACAGGAAGGTCAGATCCGGGCTCGCCGCCCGGTCGAGCAGGGCCCGCCCCTTGGCCTCGCTGCTGCCGATGACGGTGACCCGGTCGCCGCGCGCGAGCCGGGCCAGGGCGGTCTCCCGTGCCATGCCGTCGGTCCCGCCGCTGACGATCACGGTCTTCCGCGGTTGGCCCGGCACGGTGTCCTCCATAAGCGTTTCATGTCCGGTACGAACATCGATGTGCCCTCCGGGGTCGCCACCGTGCCCTCCGTCCTCGCCCATGAGCTGCCCCGTCCGATACCGGCCGACGAACTCGCCGCGTGCCCGGTCGGGGACGTCTTCCGGTGGGTGGGCGACAAGTGGAGCATGCTGCTGGTGATCCTGCTGGGCGGACGCCCGCACCGCTACAACGAGTTGCACCGCGCTGTCGAGGGCATCAGCCAGCGCATGCTGACCCGCACCCCTGCGCACGCTGGAGGCCGACGGTCTCGTACGGCGTGAGGTGTTTCCGACCGTGCCGCCCAGCGTCGAGTACAGCCTGACCCCGCTGGGCCGCTCCCTGCTTGCCCCCTGTCCGCGCTGGCCGACTGGGCCGTACGGCACGCGGGGAGATCGACGCGGCGAGGACGGCGGGCACGGAGGCCGAGACCGGGCGCTGAATGGAGAGCGAGGTGGAGGGGCTGGGGTGCAGAGGTGCAGAGGTGCAGAGAAGCTGAGGTGCAGAGAAGCTGAGGCGCAGGCGGGTTGAGGGCTGAGGGGCCTACGCCGCCCTTCTGCCTCCCTCCCGCCGCCTTTCTTGCGGCCTTTCTGCCGCTCTTCTGCCGCCCTTGTGCGGTCCTTCTGCCGCCCCCCGCCCCTCATCGCCCCTCGAAGACCGTGCTCCTCCGCTCCATGAAGCTCGCCAGGCCCTCCCGGGCGTCCCGGGTCGTCATGTTGATCTCCTGGGCGGTGGCCTCGGCGGCGAAGGCGGTGGCGCGGTCGGAGTCGAGGGAGGCGTTGACGAGTTGCTTGGTGAGGGCGAGGGCCCGGGTGGGGCCGGCGGCGAGGCGGTCGGCCCAGGCGTGGGCCGTACTGGTGAGGTCGGCGTCGGGGACCACCCGGTTGACCAGGCCGAGGCGTTCGGCGTCGGGGGCGCTGAGCGCGTCGCCGAAGAACATCAACTCCTTGGCCCGCTGCGGCCCCACCAGCCGGGGCAGCAGATAGGCGCCGCCCGCGTCCGGCACCAGACCTCTGCGCACGAACACCTCGATGAACCGCGCCGATTCGGCGGCGAGGACCAGATCACAGGCGAGGGCGAGATGCGCGCCGAGCCCGGCCGCCGTTCCGTTCACGGCCGCGATCACCGGTTTCTCGCAGTCCAGGACGGCCGCGATGAGCCGCTGGGCACCGAGGCGCAGGGTACGGGCCACGTCGCCGGGTATCGCCTCACCGCCCCCGGCACCTTTCCCCTTCCCCTTCTCCGTGCCGGTGCTCGTCCTCGCGCCGCGTAGATCCGCGCCCGCGCAGAACCCGCGGCCCGTCCCGGTGAGGACGACCGCCCGCACCTCGGGGTCGGCGGAGGCGTCGGCGAGCAGCGAGATCAGTTGTTCTCGCAGGTCAGGGGTGATGGCGTTGAGGGTCTCGGGGCGGTTGAGGGTGATCAGGGAGACGTGATTGTCAGTGGGGTGATGTACCAATGACGCAGCGGAGTTTTCCGGCACTTGGGGCTCCGTGGACGTAAGCGCGCAGTCAGGGACCTGTCGTAAGAAGTCGGTGACGGGCCGGGGAAGGGTGCCGGGCCGTGAAGGGGGAGAGGGGAGAGGGGATCGGATCGATGAGGTCGTTTCGGGAGTTGTTCCGTTGGTGCGGGCGCCCATGGGGGCTACGGCGCTTGGTCCGCCGTCGGACGGCACACCGCCAGGGCGTCGAGGGCGACCGCGCCCTGTCCCTGGGGCAGCACCATCAGCGGGTTGATGTCCAACTCGGCGAGGTCGTCACCGAGTTCGAGTGCCATGCGCTGGACCCGCAGGACCACTTCCACCAGCGCGTCCACATCGGCCGGCGGCCGTCCCCTGACCCCGTCCAGCAGGGCCCGCCCCCGCAGCTCCGTGAGCAGGTCCCGCGCCTGCTCCTCACCGAACGGCGGCACGCGTACGGCGGTGTCCCGCAGGACCTCCACGAGCACCCCGCCGAGCCCCACGGTCACGGTCGGCCCGAACAGGTCGTCGTGCGAGATCCCGACGACCATCTCGACCCCCTGCTCCACCATCTGGCAGACCAGGACGCCGTCCAGGTCGACCTCCTCGCAGCGCGCGATGTCGGTCAGCTCGCGGTACGCGTCGCGGACCTGCGCCGCCGAGGTGAGCCCGACCTTGACCAGCCCCAGCTCCGTCTTGTGCGCGATCCGCGCGCCGGACGCCTTCATCACCACCGGATACCCCACCAGCCCGGCCGCGCGGACGGCCGCCGCGGCGCTGGTCACCAGCTGCTCGCGCGGCACGCGGATGCCGTACGTCCGCAGCAGTTGCTTGGCCGCGTGCTCGCTGAGCTGCTGCCCGGGCCGGAACAGCTCCCGGGCCTTGCGGTACGAGGGGGAGGGGACGCGGGGTGCCTCGTCGAAGGGGGAGTGGTAGTCGGCGGCGAAGCGATGGTGGTCGAGGTAGGCGCGGACGGCGGTGAGGCAGTTGCCGACCGTGCGGAAGGTCGCCACGCGCGAGGAGCCCAGCAGCACCTCGCGGTAGGCCGGTTCGGTCCCGGCCGGCGAGCCCCAGACCACGCACACCAGCTTGTCCGACGCCTCCGCCGCGTCGACCAGGTCGCGCACGAGCCGGTCGCTGAGCGGCGGGAAGGGCCCGGTCACCGGGCAGATCAGCACGCCCACGGCCGGGTCGGCGAGGAGCGAGTCGATGATCCTCCGCCCGCGCCAGTCGCCCACCGGGTGCCCGCCGTTGTCGACCGGGTTGGCGACGCTGAGATACGGCGGTATCCACTGGTGCAGTTCGTCCTGCCGCGCCTCGGACAGCTCCGGCAGCCGCAGCCCGGCGGTGGTCGCCAGATCGGCGACGTGCGCGCCCGTGCCGCCCGAGATCGAATAGACGACGACGCCGTCCGCGCGGGGCGGGCGGGCGCGGGCCAGCAGGGTGGCGGTGTCCTGGAGTTCGTCCAGGCCGTCGACGCGGATCACCCCGTACTGCCGCATCGCCGCGTCCACCACCGCGTCCGCACCGGTGAGCTTGCCGGTGTGTGAGGCGGCGGTGCGGGCGCCGGTCTCGGTGCGGCCCACCTTGACGGCGACGACCGGCACCTTGCGGCGGGCGGCGCGGTCGGCGGCGAGCAGAAAGGACCGGCCGTCCTTGAGGCCCTCGACGTAGCAGGCGATGGCCCCGACCTCGGGGCGCTCGGCGAAGTAGGAGAGGAAGTCGGCGGTCTCCAGGTCGGCCTCGTTGCCGGTCGGCGCCCAGTGCGAGAGCCGTACGCCGAGTTCCTGGAGGGCGAAGACCGGGCGGCCCTGGTGCCCGGACTGGGTGATCAGGGCGATCGCCGGGCCGTCGAGGTCGTCGCGGAACCGCTCGAAGGCGTTGAGGTTGGTGTTCGGGCCGAGCAGCCGGATGCCGGAGCGGCGCACGGCTGCCGCCAGCCGGGCCTGGGCGGCGGCGCCCTCCGCCCCGGTCTCGGCGAACCCGGACGCGAAGGCGACGGCGTACTTGGCCTTGGCCTCGGCGAGTTCCTCCACCACGGGAAGGGGGTCGGAGACCAGCAGCACGGCGAGATCGACCTGTTCGGGCAGGCCGGTGACGGAAGGGGTGCAGGGGATGCCGAAGACGGAGTCGCGGGTGGGGTGCACCGGGTACAGCCGGGCGCCGACCCGGTCGGCCCAGCCGATCAACTGCCGGGTGATACCGGCGTTCGGGCGCCCCTCGGTGTCCGAGGCGCCGATGACCGCCACCGACTCGGGCCGGAAGAGGCGGTCCAGATCGGGGGCATCCGCGTAGAGCGGGCGTCCGCTGACATCGAGGTCGTCCGCGTCGGCCGTACGGCCGTGGACGGCGGGGCCGGGTCGCTGCTCACCGCAGGCGATGACCCGGGCCGCCCGGCGGGAGTCGGTGGTGAGGGTGCCGTGGGTTGATCCAAGCATCGGTCCGCCCGCTCCTCTGTGACAGCTGAACAACTGACGCTGTGTCAGATTACTGAACTGACAGACCGTCAGGAACAGGTGTGCGCGCAAAGTTACAAGAGGCCCGCCTCGGCCACCGGCGGCGCCGGACCCCGCCCGGGCTCCGTGCCGTCGGGTCACCCGGGGTGCTGGGGCGTGGGCCGGCGCCGGGTCACGCGGGCGTGCAGGAAGACGGCTGCCGTGAACGCGACGGTGGCGGCGCCCAGGGCGGTCAGCGCGGTGACGGTGGCGGTGTCGGGGGAGGTGAAGGGCTGGCCGCGATGGGCCTGCCAGGTGAGGATGCCGGTCAGGGCGAGGCACGCGGCGGCGGCGATCCAGACCAGGGCGGTGCGGTGGCGTTCGCCGAGCATGCGGGGGCCGAGGGTGAGGAGCAGGCCGAGCAGGGCGAGGAGCTGGAGGGAGTGGACGCCGAAGAAGTGCGGGACGCGCCAGTCACCGCCGACGGTGCTGAAGTTGGTGATCGGCATTCCCGGTCCGCCGTCGGGCGGGCCGACGGTGTGCGCGCCGATGTACGGCATTCCGCCGAGGTACGGCGAATCGGGCCGGGGATCCGCCGCGGCCTCCTGTGCGGGTGTGGCCTGCACCATGAGGTAGACGGCGACCATGCTCACGGTGATCACCACCATGCCCAGCCGCAGGGCCCAGGCCAGGGCCGGCGGCTCGACCCGTTCGCGCAGCAGCAGGGCCACGGCGGCCAGGCCCATCCCGAGCAGTACCAGTGAGGCCGTCAGCATGACGAAGATCCGTGTGCTGGTGACGGTGGTGGTGAGGTTGAAGTGGCTCGTGGTCCCCTCCGCCGCCGCCCAGGTGCCTCCGGCCCCCTCCAGGGCCACACAGACCACCGCCGTCCAGGACATCACCCGCACCGCACGGTCGTGGCCCCGGACGAGGGACAGCAGCCAGATGAGCGTGACGCCGAACAGCCCGAAGGAGAAGGCGAACCGGGCGGGCTTCGCCCAGATGGGCTGTCCGGTGAGTTCCCGGGGGTCGATGGCCAGCCCCACCAGCGCGGCCGTCAGGAACAGGCCCGCGACCACCATGGTCGCGATCATCGGCGGGTTGACCACCCGCACCCTGCGCGCCAGGGCCCGCGCCCCGGAGACCGTCATGACCAGCCCGCCGTTCCTCGGCAACGACACCTCCTGCCCAGGATCCCGACGGGCCCTCGCACGGGCCGCCCACCGGGCCGGGTGGTCACCCGACCGGTCCGAACACCTCCACCACCCGGCCCACCGGCCCGCCCACGCGACGGGCCGACAAACACAACCGCTGACTGATCGGCCACCGACTGATCGGCCACCGACTGATCGGCCACCGACCGCCGACCACTGGCCACCGACCGATGACCGCCGACTGTCGGTCGTCGGTCGCCGTCAGGGGGTCATCGTCCGCGAGGCTCCCAGCGTCCGGTTCTTCGCGATGGACTTGGCTATCTTGCCCGCGTCCAGGGATATCTCGCGGAGGTTGCCGCTGATGGGGTTGGTGTAGCCGGTGAAGTAGAGGCCGGGGGCGCCCGCGGGGGTGCGGGGGCCCCGGGTGCTGGGGCGGCCCCGGGGGTCGAGGACGTCGAGGTGGCCGAGGAGGGCGTCCAGGCCCCGGGTGTAGCCGGTGGCGGCGATGACGGCGTCCGGGGTCAGCCGGGTGCCGTCGGTCAGGAGCACTTCCCCGTCGGCGAAGCCCTCGACCGCGGCCACGATCTCGACCTTCCCCTTGCGGACCGCGTTGATCAGGCCGATGTCCTGCACCGGGATCGCCCCCTCGCGGGCCCGGCTCAGGAGCCCGGTCGTGGGGCGGGGCAGCCCGTGGGCCGAGAGGTCGGGGACGCCGAGGCGGGCCAGCGGGCGGGCGAGGCGGTCGACCAGAGGGGCGGGGAGGCGGCGGACGAGGATGCCGGAGTACTGGGCGGGCCAGCCGGCGGTGGTGCGGCGGACGATGTGCGGCGGGGTGCGCACGGCCAGCCGCACCCGGGCGGCGCCGCCCTCGACCAGGTCGACGGCGATCTCGGCACCGGTGTTGCCGACACCGACGACCAGGACGTCCTGGCCGGTGTAGGGGTCGGCGTTGCGGTACTCGGCGGCGTGCAGCAGGGGGCCGGGGTGGTCGGCGCGGCCGGGCCAGTCGGGCAGGTGCGGGGTGTGGTTGTAGCCGGTGGCGACGACCACGGCGGCGCCGGTCAGCTCACGGCCGCCGGTCGCGCGCAGCAGCCAGCCCGTGCCGTCGGGGGCGGGTTCGACCCGGGAGACCTCGACGCCGGTGACGATCTCCAGGGCGTGGTGCTCGGCGTACTTCTCCAGGTACCGGACGACGTTGTCGCGCGCGACCCAGCGGCCGAAGCGGCGCGGCATCGGCAGCCCGGGCAGGGCCGACGTGCGGCGGGTGGTGTGCAGCCGCAGCCGGTCGTAGTGGCCCCGGCAGGAGGCGCCGACACGGTCGGAGCGTTCCAGGACGACGGCGCGGACCCCCCGGGCCCGCAGCGCCTGGGCGACGGAGAGCCCGCCGGGGCCGCCGCCGATGACATAGACGGGACGGTCGGCGGCGCGCTCGACGGCACGGTCGGCGGGCTGCGGCGCCGGGGCCTGCGCGGCGGTCGTTGACGCTGTGGAGTCGGCCATGGTTCGGAGCGTAATCACCCCGGGGGTTGATGGGTCTCGGTCAAGACCGGAATTGATTGCGGGTTGATCACGCATGGTGCGGTTTGCACTGGAGGAGTTCCGGTTGTTGTCCGGAAATGCCCAGAGCGCGGGGCGGGTCGGGGGCCTTGCGGAGCCGCCCCGGATCCGCTGAACTGACGTACCGTCAGATATGGCTCGGCGGCAGGGGAGCGCATGGACACGATCTGGCTCGACGGGGCGGAGTGGCTGGCCGTGCTGCGGATCGGGCTCGGGCTGTGGTGGCTGGAGAGCTGGCGGCACAAGGACAAGAAGACCTGGTTCGAGGGCGCGGGGATCGCGTGGGCGGCGGACGTGGCGGCGAAACACCGCTGGGCGGTGGTGCGTTCCGGCTTCGCGAAGGTGGTGGGGCCCCGGCCGAAGGCGATGGCGTATCTCGTCCTGTACGCCGAACTCGCCCTCGGCCTCGGCCTGATCCTGGGCATCCTGACGCCGGTCGCCCTGGTCGGCGCGCTGCTGCTCAACGTCCTCTACTTCGTACTGATGGTCCACGACTGGGCCGAGCAGGGGCAGAACTCGATGATGGCGCTGATCTCGGTGGTGGCCCTGTTCGGGATGGCATGGCAGACGTGGTCGCTGGACGGCGCGCTGGGGTGGTTCCAGTGACGGGGGCGGCCCGGCACGACCTCCCGGAGCCCGATGCCTTCACCCGCCCCTACTGGGACGCGGCGGCGGAGGGCCGGCTGCTGATCCGGCGCTGCGAGACCTGCGGACGGAGCCATCACTACCCGCGCGAGTTCTGCCCGCACTGCTGGAGCGAGGCCGTGGTCTGGACTCCCGCGACCGGCCGCGCCACCCTCTACACCTGGTCCGTCGTCCACCGCAACGACCTCCCGCCCTTCGGCGACCGCACCCCGTACGTCGCCGCCGTCGTGGATCTCGCCGAGGGCCCCCGGATGATGACCGAGGTGGTGGACTGCGACCCCACCGACCTGCACGCCGACGCCGACCTGGAGGTGGCCTTCCGGGCCGACGTCCCCGTCTTCCGCCTACGGGACTCCCACCGGGACTGAGGTGTTGACCGAGTCAACCGACCCGCCCCGACCCCACGAGTTGACCAGGCCGACCGGGCCGACCAGATCAACCGGGTTGACCGAGTCAACGGTGTCGGAGCGATCGGGCTTCCGGCCCGCGTCCCGTCCGTCGACCGGACCCCGGCGGTCAACGGAGGGCGGGCATCGTGCCGTTCCGCCAGTCGTCCACCCGCTTCCGGATGCTGGTGACCATGGGAAGACCATCGACCTCCGAGGGCGGGAACCAGTCCACTTCGGTGGACTCGTCGGACACGGTCAGCCGCCCGCCGATCGGCCGGGCGAGGAAACAGACCGAGAACTCCTGGCGGACTTCGCCGTCGTCATAGGCGAAGACATGGCGGGGGTTCGTGTAGGTGCCCACGATGCCGACGATCTCGACATCGAAACCGGTTTCCTCACGGGTCTCGCGGATCGCGCAGTCCGGCAGGGACTCACCGATCTTCATGGCCCCACCGGGCAGAGCCCACATGCCGTTATCGGTCCGCCGCTGCAACAGGACACGGCCGTCGGCGTCCACCACGATCGTTGAGGCAGCCGGTACCAGGCTGTTCGCCTCGGGCGCGGCCGGGTCGTCCTCGTAGTCACGCCTGCCCACCGTGCTCCTCCCACACCGGCCGCCCTCGCGACCACAGTTCTTCGACGTGCGCAGCGAAGCGATCGAAGAGCCCGTCGTCCTGGTGACGACGTAGGCGCAGCGTAGGCGCCACGGCGCGAGCGTTCAGCGGGGCCGACGGGGGAGTCGTGCGCAGCACCTCGGCCTCCGCCCGAGCGGGGCCGATCGCCGTTCCCCCTGCAACTGGCCAGGGGTACCGTTCCGGTGTCGATGCAGAACGGAGATCAGTATGTCTGAATCCACTGACACCGCGCCGTCACTCACCTTTGGGGAACGCGTCCGTCGCGCACGGATACGTGCCGGGAAGACTCGACCGATCATCGCCGACCGCATGGGCCAGTCAACGGAATGGGTCAAGGCGATCGAAACAGGCCGCATCGGAATGCCGCGCCTTCCCAAGCTGATCCGTCTTGCTCACGCCCTCGGTGTCAAAGACATCACCGAACTCACCGGTGACGACCGGGTAACTGCGGTCACCTATGCCAAAGCCGAGCATGCGGCGCTGCCTTCGGTCAAGCACGCGCTGGCCGATGTCCGCCTGAAACCTTCCGACCGGCAGCCGGAATCGGCCGCGGTGTTGGAGGCGCGAGTACGCGAAGCGTGGAAACTCTGGCATGCCGCCGATCGGCGCACAGGCCCCCGGGAAAGGACGGAGGGGAACCGTACCCGTATGGGTAACCTGCTGCCGTCTCTGCTCGCGGACACTCGGCACAGCGTGCGCGTCCTGGAAGAGGCAGACCGTCGGCGCGCACTTGTCGCCCTCACCGAGACGTACCATCTCGCGCAGCTCTTCCTGTCTTTCCAGCAGGCTCCGGACTTGATCGCCCTTGTGAGTGATCGGGCTATGGCAGCTGCTCTGGACGCCGATAGCCCGCGGGCAATCGCCGGGGCGGCGTGGTATGTCAACCACGTTCATCGGGATGCGGGAGAGGCTGCGGAGGCCCGGGTGGATCTGGCGGAACAAGCGGTCTCACTGCTGCCGGACGGAGAAGAACCGGATTGCCTGGCGCGCCGGGGACTTCTGTACCTCGCGGTCGCCCTCTCGTATGCGAAGTCGGGGCAAGCCGGGGACGCATGGCACTACTGGGACAAGGCCGACGACGCGGCGCGAACGTTGGGCGACAGCTATTCCCACCCTTGGCTGATCTTCGGGCGAGGCATCGTCGACGCCTACGCGATCACGATGCACAACGACTTGGTGCAGCCCGCAAAGGCCCTGGAAATCGCGGAGGCACTTGACCTCAGCCGTATCCCGTCGGCCACCCGCCGGTCATATCACCTGATCGAGACGGCTCGTGCCTACGGCATGTCCGGCGAGCGGGTTGCTGTGGTTTCTCTGCTCAAGAAAGCGTACGAGGAATCGCCCGAGACGGTCATGTACAACCTGCACGCCCGCGCGGTTCTCCCGGAACTCGCGAGGTCCGCTCCTCGCATGGTCCGTGATGATGCGCAGGCGCTCGCACGCGATGTGGGCGTACCCATGTGATCCCACATCTGTGATCCCACATCGGGGGGAGAGAATGTACCCCTCCGAAAGGGGGTAGCGGCTCTACCCGTTGCCGGACTCGCTTGCTCCTAGCGTCGATGGCTCAGACAAGACCCCGGCGGCCCGGTAGGGCCCCGGGGCATGGTCGGACGCTGCAAAGGAGCGCCAACATGCACGACACTGCCCGCCGGGTTGCCACGTGGCTGCGACAAGTCTCGGCGCCCGGTCCGGGCAGGCGGAGGGCGGGTTCACGTTCGGCCCCGGGGACTTCCACGTCCCGCCCGGACGCCGCGCGGGTGCGCGTGCCGCGTTCGCCCTACGGGCTCTGTGAGCCCTTGGACGGTGAGGGCACGGCGTTGGTGCGGCCGTATGTGGTTGCTGCCGAGCGGGAGCGGGAACGGCAGCAGCCGCGGCGCGTTGTTCTGGTTCTCGCGGCCGGCTTCGGTGTCGACCTCGACCGGCATGCGATCGGTGCGAGGGAGTTCGCGCGATGAGCGTGTCGGCCCGGGAAGGTCACCTGTCGGCGGAGTGCGCCCTGGCAGCCACGCGGCGGGAGTACGGGGACCTGCACGCCGACTGCCGCCGGACCGGCGACGTGCCGTTGCCGTACAGCGGGGGTGTCACGCTGATCCCGCGCTGTGCCTGTGGCTGCCACGGGCAGGGTGGCGGGAGGGCACGGTGAACGCCGGCACCCCGCCCGCTCCGGGCAAGTCGCGTATGACGATCGAGACGTATCGGGTCGGTCCGGGGGGTGAGCGGATCGACCGGACAGGGCCACGGACGTACCGGTCGGGTCCTGGTCCGCTGGTGGTCGACTCGCAGCGTTGGCCGCCCTGCCGCTGTCCGCGCTGCCGTGGCGTGGCCACGGTGCCCTCGTTCGCGCGGGGGGTGTGAGACGGCCGTCGCAGCTTGTACGTCCGGGGCGGCGGATATGCGGATATACGGGGCCGGGATGCGGGCCGCCTGATGTCCATGGACCCGGTGTCAACCCCCGTCCACCCTCACGGCCACAGCAAGTGCCTCTCCCAGCCACCCCGCTCCGGCCCCGACGTCGCACCCTCGTAGCGCAGCCGTACGTGGCGGCGGGTGGCGTCGCCCTGGAAGAACTCGACGTCTTCCGGTCGGACGCGATAGAGGGTCCAGGTGGGGGCGGGGGCGGACGGGTCGGCCCGGGCGCGGGTCCACGCGGTGTCCGAGGCGCGGGTCAGCTCCTCCAGGGACTCCAGGGGCTCGCTCTGGCGGCCGGTGAGCGCCGCCGCCAGGGCGCCCGTGGAGCGGGCGTGCAGATCGGCCTGGCTCTCCGCCGGGTCGGCCGGTGTCACCGGGCCGCGGATCCTGACCTGGCGGCCGAGGACGGACCAGTAGAAGCCGAGGGCGGCGTACGGGGCGGCGGCGAGCTGGACGCCCTTGCGGCTGGTCGCGTGGGTCGCGAACGACCAGCCGCGCGCGTCGGCGCCGTGCAGCATCACCGTGCGGACGTCGGGCCTGCCCCGCTCGTCGGTCGTGGCCAGGGACATGGTGTGCGGCTCGGGCTGACCCGCCGCCACCGCCTGCGCGAACCACTCCGTGAACAGCGCGAGCGGGGTGGCGGGAGCCGTGTCAGGAGTGAGCGGCGGGAGGGTGGTGACGCTCGGGTCCCAGACGCGCAGGGACTTCAGCAACTCGTGGAGATCCGGTTCCATGGACCGAGTATCCCGACCGCGCCCCGCCCCCGGCGCACCGCTCGCCCGCCCCCCCTGCCGCTCACCCGCTCCGGTGGCTCACAGCGCCCCGAGGTCCGCCGACAGCCAGCGCTCCGGGCGCATGGTGATCACCACCGACTCGCCGTGGTTGTTCAACGAGAACTCGATGTACTCCTCCAGCTTCTCCGCCGGCAGATAGCGGGTCGAGATCTCGCGGAGGATCTCGGTCGTGCCCGGCTTGTGGTCGATCACCGGGCCCTCCACCGACACGTACTTCACCGTCGGCTCGACCCGGTCGACCATCAGCGTGAACCGTCCGGCCGCTTTGATCAGCTCGTCCTTGCGGGAGTCCTTCGGCGTCAGGATCCAGGCGTCACCACCCGGCTCGTAGCCGTACCAGATCGGGACGGTGAGGGGAGCGCGGCCGGCTCCGGCGTCCACCGACAGCGCGGCGATATGGGGTTCTGCCAGGAACAGTTCACGCTCTTCGCGGCTCAGGGCCATGTACGGGTCGCCTCCGATGGGTCAGGGGGTCGTCGTCATTGCTCGGCAAGCACTGTCTCTCCCCTCACAACTCCCCCCGACGCCCCGGTGTTCCGACCCACATGGCCCACATGACCCACCAGACCCACATGACCCACACGGACCAGATGACCCACCTGGTCCACATGACCTGCCTGGCCCAGTCCCCCCACCCTCACCCCCGCCCCAGCACCACCGTCCCCGCCGAGCAGAACCAGCCCCCCGTCCCCGACGCCACCCCCAGTCTCGGGCGCTCCCCGTCCGCGCCTCGCACCTGCCGGGCCCCCGCCTCGCCGCGCAGTTGCCGTACCGCCTCCACCAGCAGGAACAGCCCGCGCATCCCGGGGTGCTGGGCGGAGAGGCCACCGCCGTCGGTGTTGACCGGCAGCGCCCCGCCCTCGACCCGCAGCCGCCCCTTCTCCACGAACGCCCCGCCCTCGCCCTTGCCGCAGAAGCCGAGGTCCTCCAGGGTCACCAGGGTCATGTAGGTGAAGGCGTCGTAGAGCTGGGCGAAGTCCATCTCCGCGGGTCCCACGCCCGCCCGCCCGAAGGCCAGCCGGCCGCTGACCGCCGCCGGGGAGACGGTGAAGTCGGGCCACTCGGACATCGTCGTGTGCGAGACATGCTCCCCGGTGCCGAGCACCCAGACCGGTTCCGTTCGGCAGTCCCGTACGACGTCCTCGGCGGCCAGCAGCACCGCCGCGCCGCCGTCCGAGCGCAGACAGCAGTGCAGCTTGGTGAAGGGGTCGGCGATCATCGGCCCGGACAGCACATCGTCCACCGTGATCGGCGCGCGGAACATCGCGTCGGGGTTCAGGGCGGCGTTGGCCCGTGCCTGGACCGCCACCTCCGCCAACTGCGCGATGGTCGTGCCGTGTTCGATCATGTGGCGGCGGGCCGCCATCGCGTACTTGGCGATCAGGGTGTGGCCGTAGGGGACCTCGAACTGCAACGGGCCGCGCGCGCCGAAGGAGAGGTCGCCGGTGCGGCGGCCCGCCTTCACGTCCGCGCGGGCCGTCGAGCCGTAGACGAGCAGGACGGCCCGCGCGTGCCCGGCGGCTATCGCGTCCGCCGCGTGCGCGGCCATCACCTCCCAGGTGGAGCCGCCGACCGAGGTGGAGTCCACCCAGGTCGGACGCAGGCCCAGGTACTCGGCCACCGCCACCGGCGCCAGCACCCCCGTGCCCGCCGAGGCGAAGCCGTCCACGGCCGAGCGGTCCAGGCCCGCGTCCGCCAGCGCCCGGCGCGCGGCCTGCGCGTGCAGGGTGTACGGGGTCGCCCCGTCCACCCGCCCGCAGTCGGAGAGGGCCACGCCCACGATCGCGGTCCTGCGCTTTCCCGGGTACGCCACCATGAATCTGACGGTACATCAGGTACGCACCCGTCGGCAGGTGCGGGAGCCCTGTGCAGTGCCGTCCCGGGCGCCTAATATGACGGTCCGTCAGTTCCGGTACGCAGGGACGAGCACCGAGGGGGACCGGTATGGACGCCGCCTTCACCGCCGAACAGGACGACATCCGCCGCAGCGTGCGCGAGGTGCTGCGGCGGCGCTGCGGCAGCCAGGACGTGCGCGCCGCCGTCGACACCCCGGCCGGCCATGACCCCGGCCTCTGGGCCGCCCTCGCCGGACAGCTCGGGCTGCCCGGACTCGCCCTGCCCGACGCGTACGGCGGTGTCGGCTGCTCGGCGACCGAGGCGGCGCTGGTCGGGGAGGAGACCGGCCGGGCACTCGCCCCCTCCCCGCTGCTCGCCACCGCCGTCCTCGCCGCCCCCCTGCTGCTCGCCCTCGGCACCGAGGAACAGCGCGCCGAACTGCTGCCCCGTATCGCCTCCGGCGCCCTGACCGCAGCCCTCGCCGTCCCCGGACCGCGCCTGGCCACCGCCCTCGCGCTCACCGGCGCCAACGACGGCGACTGGGCGGGCGGTGGCCGCGCGGGCGGGATGCAGGCGCGGCCCGTGGACGGGGGGTGGCGGCTGTACGGGGAGGCCGACCAGGTGCTCGACGGACACAGCGCCGAACTGCTGCTGGTCCCCGCGCACACCGGCGGGTTCGCCCGCACCCGCACCCTCCTCTTCCTCGTCGGCGACGACGCGCGGGGCGTCGTACGGACCCGGCGGACCGCGCTGGACGCCACCCGGCCCCTCGCCCGCGTCCAACTCCGCGACACCGAGGCGCGGTTGGTCGGGGCGGACGACGGGGCGGGGCTGCCGGCCGCGCTCGCCGAGGTCGGTGACCGGGCCGCCGCCTTCCTCGCCTGCGAGGCCGTCGGGGCGGCGGCGCGGGCGCTGGAGACCACCGTCGGGCATGTGGGGCAACGGGAACAGTTCGGGCGGCCCGTGGGGTCGTTCCAGGCGGTACGGCATCGGCTGGCGGACGTGTACGTGGGTGTGCAGGCCGCCCGCTCGGCCGCCTACTACGCCGCCTGGGCCTGCGCCCACGGCGAAAGCGTCGGCGCGCTCGCGCTCGCCCAGGCGCTGGAGGCGCTGCGGACCGCCGCGGCCGAGGCGATCCAGTTCCACGGCGGGCTGGGTTTCACCTGGGAACACGACGCGCATCTCCTCTTCAAACGGGCCGCCGGCGACGAACTGCTCTTCGGGCCCCCGCACCGGCTGCGCGCCCGGGCCGCGGAACGGTCCGGACTGTTCGGGGACGGACCCCACGAGAGACAGATACACGGACTCCACGAGGGGCAGGCCCACGGACTCCACGAGGGGCAGGCCCACGGACTCCACGAGGGGCCAGTACACGGACTCCACAAGGGACAGGTGACGGTATGACGGGTGGCGGCAAGGCGGGCGTCGGGCTGCGGGCCGTGCAGAAGGTGTCGTCCACCAGGGGGTTCGCCAAGGTGGCGCCGCACCTCCTGCCCGTCCTGGACCGGGGCGTGCACCGGCTCACCCGGGGCAGGCTGATGCTCAGCGGGCTGTTGCTGCCCAGCCTCGTCCTCACCGCGAAGGGCGCGCGCAGCGGGCGGGAGCGGCGGACCCCGCTCGCCTGTCTGCCGGAGGACGGCGGGCGGTCCTGGCTGCTGGTCGGCACCAACTACGGCCGCCCCGGTCACCCCGACTGGACCGCCAACCTCCGCGCCCACCCCGATGCCGTGATCAACTGGCGCGGCACCGACATCCCGGTCACCGCGCTGCTCCTGGCCGGGGAGGAGCGGGCGGCGGCCTGGCGGGCGCTGGTCGGGCTCTGGCCGCCGTACGCCGTCTACCAGGGGCGGGTGGAGCGGGAGATCAGGGTGTTCCGGCTGGTACGGAAGTGACCCACCACCCCGCTGTTCACACTCCGGCTCTCACAGTGTGGCCAGCTTCTGCACCAGCAGGAACGCCCCGATCCCCAGCATCGCCGCACCCGACGTCCGGGTGACCGCGCGGGCCGCCGTCGGACGGGCGCCCAGGACCGTGCGGGCCGTCAGGCCCACCGTGAGATACACCGCCGCGCAGCACACCATGTGCAGGGCGCCGAGGACCGCCGTCTGGGCCGGGACCGGCAGCGCCTCCTGGCCCGCGGCGCCGCCCACCACCAGGAACTGCGGCAGCACGGAGAGGTAGAGGAGCAGGCCCTTCGGGTTCAGGCCGCTGATCGTGGCGCCGCGCAGGAAGACCCGGCGCCGGGAGGCCCCGGCCGCTTCGCCGGAGGCGCCCGGAGTGCCCGGGGCGCGCAGGACGCCCCAGCCCAGCTGGACCAGATACGCGGCCCCCACCACCGTCAGCACGGTGAGCAGCACCGGGGAGCCCGCGACCAGGACCGCGAGCCCGGCCGCCGCCAGCACCGTGTGCAGCGCGTAGCCGCTGACCAGCCCGGCGACCGCCGGGACGGGGGAGCGGTCGCGCAGTCCGGCCGAGATCGCGTACGCCCAGTCGGCGCCCGGCACACAGACCAGGAGCAGGTCCAGGGCGAGAAAGGAGAGCAGCGTTCCCGAGTCCATGGTGGTGACATTAGGTGGGAATAGCCCGAAAGTGTTTCTTAAGTTTGCCCAGGATCGCGGAATCTGAGGGAGAATCTTCTCCATGGACGACGTGGACCGGAAGATTCTTGCCGAGCTACAGCAGGACGGGCGGCTGACCGTGACCGAGCTGGCCGCACGGGTGCGGCTGAGTGTGTCCCCGTGTCATCGACGGCTGCGGGAACTGGAGCGGTCGGGGGCGATCAGCGGCTACCGGGCGGTGGTGGAACCGGCCGCCGTCGGGCTGACCTTCGAGGCGCTGGTCTTCGTCTCCATGCGGCAGGAGGACCGCGAGACGGTCGTCGAGTTCGAACGGGCGGTGGGGGAGGTGGAGCACGTGCTGGACGCGCAGCGGCTGTTCGGGGAGCCCGACTACCTGCTGCGGGTCGCCACCGCTGACCTGGGGGCGTTCCAGCGGCTCTACGACGAGCGGCTGGCCACCTTGCCGGGGGTGCAGCGGTTGACTTCCACGCTGGTCATGAAACACGTGGTCAAGGACCGGGCGCTGCCGGCATCGGCTACCGGGTCGGCTTCTTCCCGGTGATGCCCAGGTGGACCAGAAGCGCCAGGTTCGGCTTCAGTTCCGCCTGCTTCACCCCCCAGGACTGGAAGCCCTTCTGATGGGAGGCGACGGCGGCGAGCATGGCGACCACCGAGCCGGCGATGGCGGCGGGGTTGACGTCCTTGTCGACCCTGCCCTTGGACTGGAGTTCGGCCACGGCGTCCGCGAGGGAGTTGTTCACCGAATTGAGGATCTTCATGCGGATCTTGTAGAAACGTTTGTCGCCCTCGGCCGCACCGAGGTCGACGACCCGCAGAATGGCATCGTTCTTGCGCCAGAACTCCAGGAATCCGTCCACGAGTTCCTGCGCCGTCTGCCAGCCGGACTTGCCGACCCAGGAGCGGCCTTCCAGCAATTCGGTCAATCCGGCACCCTCGGCGGCCATTTGGTCGGCCACCTCCAGGACGGCGCCTTCGACGTCCGGGAAGTACTGGTAGAACGTCGCGGGCGAAGTGCCCGCCTTCCGGGCGACATCGATGACTTTGACGTCCCGGTAAGGGGAGGAGCTGAGCATCTCGCTGAGGCAGTCGAGCAGCTTCTGCCGGGTCGCCTGCCCACGCCGGCCGGCCACGCGGCCGTCGACGGTACGCACTTGTCCTGTCATGCCGTCAGCTTACCGAGGGGTGATCGGAGCGCGATTCGGCCGACTGCAAATGGGGTGCATGGGGGTCCCGGGGCCCCGTTCCAGGTGGGCGGGGTGCGTGAGTCGCCGTTAGTTTGGCGTTATGGCCGAAAACAGCGGATCCGCGTATGTCGAGGGCGTTCCCTGCTGGGTGGATGCCCAGCTCCCCGACGTCGCCGCGGGCAGGCGGTTCTACGGTGAACTGTTCGGGTGGTCCTTCGAGGAACGGGCCGACGGATCGGGGGTCTGGGCGTACCTGGACGGGGAGCCCGTGGCCGCGCTGGTGCACAAGGCGGACGGGCGGCTGCCCACCGTGTGGACGGTCCATTTCGCCACCCCCGACCTGGACGCCCTCGGGCGCCGCGTCCTGGACGCCGGGGGGCAGCTGATCTCCCCGACCGTGACCGCCGGGAAACTGGGCACCGGGGCGCTCGCCGCCGACCCCGAGGGCGCCGTCTTCGGACTCTGGCAGGCCGGCACCCATCAGGGCTTCGGCACCCGGCACGAGCCGGGGAGCTTCGTCTGGGCCGAGCTGTACGCCCGGGACACCGAGGCGGCCAACGCCTTCTACGGCGGGCTGTTCACCGACGCCCTCTTCGGCCAGGGCGCCGAGCCGGACTTCGGCCGGGCGCCGCTCGCCGGGGTCTTCCCGGAGCGGATGCCGCCGCACTTCCTCGTCCACTTCCAGGTCCCGGACTGCGCGGCGGGCCTGGAGCGGGTGACCCGGCTCGGCGGCCGGGTGCGGGTCGAGCCGTTCGAGACGTCGTACGGGACCGTCGGCGTCGTCGGCGACGACCAAGGGGCGTCGTTCGCCCTGCTGGAACGCTGACCCGGCCTCCACGGCCCCCACAACCCCCACGGCCCCCTCTGCCCCGCCTCCGTGAAAAAGGCAAGACACCCCGATTTGTCGCTGGGTTCGCAACCTGCGCGCCGGGCAGGAAGAATCGGGGTGCGTGCCGCCGCGGCGGTGCGGTGGTGAGACGCTGCACTTCGGTCGCGTCCAGATGTGGGTGACGCGGCTCGTACGGGGAGGTGGCAGGCAAGTGGTGGATCAGCTGACACAGCACGATCCGCGGCGTATCGGTCCGTTCGAGGTCCTGGGGCGGCTCGGCGCGGGTGGCATGGGGCTGGTCTATCTCGCGCGCTCGGCCTCGGGCCGCCGGGTGGCGATCAAGACGGTGCGTACGGAACTCGCCGAGGACCAGCTCTTCCGGGTCCGCTTCACCCGTGAGGTCGAGGCGGCCCGCGCGGTGTCCGGCTTCTACACGGCCGCCGTGGTCGACGCCGACCCGCGGGCCGCCGTGCCATGGCTGGCGACCGCGTACGTCCCCGCCCCCTCGCTGGAGGAGATAATCAACGAGTGCGGGCCCCTGCCGGCCCAGGCGGTGCGCTGGCTGGCTGCCGGGGTCGCCGAAGCACTCCAGTCCATCCACGGGGCCGGTCTCGTCCACCGCGACCTCAAGCCGTCCAATGTGCTCGTGGTCGAGGACGGGCCCCGGGTGATCGACTTCGGGATCGCCTCCGGTGTCTCGAACACCCGTTTGACGATGACGAACGTCGCCGTCGGTACCCCCGCCTACATGTCCCCCGAGCAGGCCAAGGACTCCCGGTCCGTGACCGGCGCCAGCGATGTCTTCTCGCTCGGCTCCACCCTCGTCTTCGCCGCCACCGGCCATCCGCCCTTCCACGGCGCCAACCCGGTCGAGACGGTCTTCATGCTGCTGCGCGAGGGACCGGACCTGGAGGGGCTGCCCGACGAACTGCGCCCGCTGATCGAGTCCTGCATGCAGATGGAGGCCACGGCCCGCCCCAGCCCGGCTGACCTCCAGTCCCAGCTCGCCCCGCACCTCTTCGGCTCCGGCTCCGACGACAGCGGTACGGCCTCGGCCTGGCTGCCGGAGAAATCGGTCTCCCTGATCGAGTCCCGCCGCGGCGGGAGACCCCGCGTCAAGACCCCTTCGCACGGCCGCAGCGTCGGGGGCCGCCACCCGGTGCCGCCGCCGCCCGCCCACGCCCCCGCCGTCCCGCCGGCCCCGCCCGTCACCGCCCCGCCGGTGCCCGCCCCGGCCCCCGGCCCCGACGGCGGCCCGGTCCGGCTCGCGGGCGCCGCCAAGCCCATCGGCCCCGGGCCCCGGGTCGCCGACGCCCGCGCCGCCGCCGTACAGGCCCCGCCGCCCGAGGCCGGTCTCGCCGCCTCCTGGACCCGGGCCCGGCCCCTCGTCAACGGCACCGACCCCGCCGTACCGCCGCCTCCCACGGTCGCCCCGCCCGAGCCCGCGGCCACCGGCTGGCGGCCCTGGCGGTTCCGGATGTCCAACGACGTCTGGGGCACCCCCGCCGTCGCCGACGATCTCGTCTACGTCACCTCCTTCGAGGTGCACGCCCTCGATGTGGCGACCGGCCGACGCCGCTTCAAGACCCGGGACGTCGCCTGGTCCATGGCGGTCGCCGACGGCCGGGTGCACGCCTCCGACGGACCCACCCTCTTCGCCCTCGACGCCCGCCAGGGCAGCGACCTGTGGCGGGTGCAGACCGACGCCTGGGTCTACTCCCTCAAGGCCGAGCGCGGCACCGTCCTCACCGGCACCAGGGGCGGCGGCGTCCAGGCGTGGGAGGCGTCCGGCGGCCAGAAGCTGTGGGAGCTGACCGGCGCGCAGAGCGACTTCGAGACCGCCGAGGCCGGACCCGCCCTGCACGAGGGCACCGCCTACGTCTGGCAGGACGCCCGGCTGCGCGCCCTGGACGCCCGCACCGGCGACGAGCGCTGGTCGTACCCCATCGGTGACGCGGCCTCCTGCGGTGGGGTGCCGGTCCGGCTCAGCCACGCCCCCGACGGCTACGTCTATGTCTCGGCCGGGACACGCGTCCTCGCCGTCGACGCGGCGAGCGGTCATGTGAAGTGGCACTTCGAGGCCCCGGCCGTCTTCCTCTCCCCACCCGCCTTCGCCCCCGGCCCCGCCGTCACCGGCGGCGGTGTCTACCTCGCCGACTACCTCGGCACGGTCTACGCCCTCGACGCCGCCGACGGCCGCGACCGCTGGCGCATCGCCACCGAGTCCCGCACCTCCGTCGAGCCGGTCCTGGTCGCCGGCGGACATGTCCACGTCGGCAGCGGCACCGGCCTCTACACCCTCGACGCGGTCACCGGCACCCCCAAATGGCGTTTCCAGGTGGGCGGCGACATCGTCGGGACCCCGTCGGTGGCCGAGGGCCGGATCCACTTCGGCTCCACCGACCATCTCCTCTACACCCTCAAGGCCGACGACGGCCGGCTGCGCTGGAAGCTCGCCACGGGCGGCGAGATCACCGGCTCGCCCGTCGTACGGGACGGCATCGTGTACGCGTGCAGCAAGGACCGCTGCGTGTACGCGCTGGACGCGGAGAAGGGCACGGGCACGGCCCGTACGGCGTAGGCGGGCCGCCCCGGAGCGGCGACAGGGAGGGGACGGCCGTCGCACCGGGCACTCGGAAGGGGTCCCGGACGGCGGCCGTCACTGGGGGAGGGGCGTGTTCACCACTCCCCCACCAGACGCTACGCCCGCACCGCCGGACCCGCACACGCTGCCCGCCCCGCGTCTGAACGCGAGCGGGGGCAAGCCGGGCACCCGAGCGGTCCGAAGTCCTCACCGCACCCGGAACCCCCCGGCCCGCCGCCCCGCGAACAGCTCCTTCTGGCGGTCGGCCGGGAGGTTCCCCAGCGCGATCAGCTGCGGCGCCTGCGCGAGACAGCGGGCCAGCGACGCCTCCTTGGCCGCCCACAGCGCCCGCACCGTCCCCTGCACGGCCTCCGCCGGCTGGGCGGCGATCACCTCGGCGCACGCCCGCGCGGCGGCCGGCGCCCCGCCGGGCGCGGTCACCTCCGACACCAGCCCGGTCTCGTACGCCCGCCGCGCCCCGATCCGCTCGGCCGTCCCCATCAGGGCCAGCCGCGCCACCTCCCCGGCGGGCATCCGCTGGGCCAGGTACATGGACTCGTAGGCGCTGACCATGCCGTACGTCGTGTGCGGATCGAAGAACGTGGCGGTCTCGTCCGCGACGACGAACTCGGCCTCCCCGAGCAGGTAGAAGGCGCCTCCGCAGGCCATCCCGGCCACGGCGGCGATCACCGGCTTCCACAGGTCGTTGGCCTTGGGCCCGATCCTGAGCAGCGGATCGTCCATCATGTACGGCGAGGGGGGCTGCGGCACCTCCGTGTCCCGGTCGATGCCGGTGCAGAAGGCCCGCTCCCCGGCGCCGGTGAGGACGACGGCCCGTACGGTGTCGTCGTACCGGAACGTGCGCCACACGGAGGTGAGTTCGGCCGCCGTGTCGAGATCGAGGGCGTTGAGCCGGTGCGGCCGGTCCAGGGTGACGACGGCGACGCCGGTGTCCTGGTCGGCCGAGACCCGCAGGCTCATGCCGTCACCCACTGCGGGAGCCCGGCCCCGTCGAAGACCACCCGCACCCGGGCGCCGATCCGCACCCGGTCGGCCGGGACCGAGCCGAGCGCGCCGCCGGGGGCGTCGACCAGATTGCCGACGATCCGGACGCGGGGCGCGTCGGCCAGTTCCACCAGGATGACGGTGTAGGGGGCGCGCGCGGCGTACGCGGGGAGCAGCGGCGGGTGCGGGACGACGTAGGACCAGATGCGGCCCTGGCCCGACATGAGCCGCCAGCCGCTCGTGAAGGACTGGCAGTGCGGACAGCAGGGGCGGGGCGGGAAGCGGAGTTCACCGCAGTCGGCGCACTCCTGGACGCGTAGCTCGCCCCGGGCGGCGTAGCGCCAGAAGGGGGCGCCGTCGGGGTCGGTGACCGGGCTCAGCACGGGTGGTCAGCTCCTCAGCAGCAGGGCCGAGGTGGGGACGCCCTCCCCGGCGGTGACCAGACAGGTGGCGGCGTCCGGCACCTGGGCGGTGCCGGTGCCGCGCAGTTGCTTCACGCCCTCGTTGATCAGGTTGAAGCCGTGCACGTACGCCTCGCTCAGCCCGCCGCCGCCGGTGTTGAGGGGCAGCCGGCCGCCGATCTCCAGCGCGCCGCCCTCGGTGAACGCGCCGCCCTCGCCGCGTCCGCAGAAGCCGTAGCCCTCCAGGGAGAGCGGGACGAGCGGGGTGAAGGCGTCGTAGATCTGGGCGACGTCGATGTCGTCCGGGGTGAGGTCGGCGTGCTTCCACAGATGGCGGGCGGCGGTCCAGGCGGGGCCGGTGAGGGGGTCGTCGTTCCAGTAGTTGACCATGCCGTGGTGCTGGGCGGGCAGTCCCTGGGCGGCGGCGTGGACGTAGACGGGCGGGCGGCGGCAGTCGCGGGCCCGTTCGGCGCTGACGACGACACAGGCCAGGGCGCCGTCCGTCTCCAGGCAGTTGTCGTAGAGGCACAGGGGTTCGCTGATCCAGCGGGACGTCATGTACATCTCGCGGGTCATCGGGCGGTCGTACATGAGCGCGGCGGGGTTCTGGTTGGCGCGGTTGCGGCAGGCGAGGGCGACGTTGAAGAGGTGGTCGCGGGTGGTGCCGTACTCGTGCATGTGGCGGCGGGCGAGCATCGCGATCTCGTCCACCGGCCGCAGCAGCCCGAAGGGCCGGGTCCACTGGGCGGGGGTGGGGAGTTGGACGGCCGTGTTGGTCCAGGGCCGTGGACCGCTGCCCCGTTTGCGGGAGCGCCAGGCCACGCCGACCGTCGCCTGGCCGCTCGCGACGGCGGCGGCGAGATGGGCGACGGTGGCGCAGGAACCGCCGCCGCCGTAGCCGGCCTTGCTGAAGAAGGTGAGGTCGCCGAGGCCGAGCGCCTTGGCGAGTTCGACCTCGTCGGTCTCCTCCATCGTGTACGAGGCGAGCGCGTCGACCTCGCCGGGGGCGATCCCGGCGTCGTCCAGGGCGGCGAGGACGGCCCGGCAGGCGAGGGTGCGCTCGTCCTCCGGGAGGTGCTTGGCGAAGGCGGTCTGGCCTATGCCGACGATGGCGGTGGCGTCCTTGAGTCCGGCCATGTGCACACCTCCGTGCGGGGCCTGGCTGCTGACAGGGCGTCAGGTTACAACTAATCTGACGGATCGTCAGCTAGGGTGCGCGGGCACGATGGGGAGGCCGTGGTGGGCGAGGCGACGGAGTGGGGGAGCATCGGCGGGCTGGTCCGGGACGCGGCCGTGCGGTACGCGGGGACCGAGGCGGTGGTCGAGGGCCGGACCAGGGTGTCGTACGCCGAACTGGGCGCCCGCGTCGAGCGGTCGGCGGCGGCCTGTCTCGCGGACGGCGTCCGCCCCGGCGACCGGGTCGCGATCTGGGCGCCGAACAGCCTGGACTGGATCGTCGCGGCGCTGGGCGCGGTGTCGGCGGGGGCGGTGCTGGTGCCGCTGAACACCCGGTTCAAGGGCGCCGAGGCGGCGGATGTGCTGCGGCGCAGCGGGGCGCGGCTGCTCTTCGTGACCGGCACCTTCCTCGGTACGTCGTACGTGGCCGCGCTGCGGCGCGCGCTCGCGCAGGGGCCGGGACTGCCGGACCTGGAGCGGGTGGTGGTGCTGTCGGACGACGCCCCGGCGGACTACCGCACCTGGAAGGACTTCCTGGCGGGCGGCGAGGCGGTGGACGCGCGGGAGGTGGCCGCGCGGATGGCCTCGGTCCCGGGTTCGGCGCCGTCGGACATCGTCTTCACGTCCGGTACGACGGGCCGCCCCAAGGGCGCGGTGATCACCCACGCGCAGAGCCTGCGGGCGTACGACATCTGGGCGGAACTGGCGGGGCTGCGCCACGGCGACCGCTACCTGATCGTGAACCCGTTCTTCCACACCTTCGGCTACAAGGCGGGAGTGCTGGCCTGTCTGATGCGCGGGGCGACGATGATCCCGCAGCCGGTGTTCAGTACGGACACGGCGCTGGCGAACATCGCGGCCGAACGCGTCTCCGTCCTCCCGGGCCCGCCCACCCTCCACCAGTCCCTGCTGGACCACCCGGCCCGCGACAGTCACGACCTCTCGGCGCTGCGGCTGGTGGTCACCGGCGCCGCGGTGGTCCCGCTGCGGCTGGTGGAACGCCTGCGCGGTGAACTGGGGGTGGCGACGGTCCTGACGGCGTACGGCCTCTCGGAGGCGAGCGGCATCGTCACGATGGGCCGGCGGGGCGACGACCCCGCGCTGATCGCACAGACCTCGGGCCGCGCGATCCCCGGCACGGAGGTCCGCGTCGACGCCCCTCCCGGCACCCCCGGCGAGATCCTCGTCCGCGGCTTCAACGTCATGCGCGGCTACTACGAGGACCCGGCGGCGACGGCGGAGGTGCTGGACGCGTCCGGCTGGCTGCGCACCGGCGACGTGGGCGTCCTGGACCCGTCCGGCAATCTGCGGATCACCGACCGGCTGAAGGACATGTTCATCGTCGGCGGCTTCAACGCCTACCCCGCCGAGATCGAACGCACCCTCGGCCTCCACCCCGAGGTCCGCGACGTCGCCGTCGTCGGCGTCCCCGACCCCCGCCTCGGCGAGGTCGGCCTGGCCTACGTCGTCCGCCACCCCGGCACCCGCCTCACCTCGGACGACCTCATCGCCTGGTCCCGCCGCGAAATGGCCAACTACAAGGTCCCCAGGGAGGTCCGCTTCCTGCCGGAACTCCCCCGCAACGCGAGCGGGAAGGTGGTGAAGGGGGAGTTGCGGGGGCGGTGACGCTGCTGCTGCGGGCCTTCGCCTTGGCCGCCGTGCAACAGGAGCATGCCGCCGCCCCGACCCGGGCGGGTCCAAGCCGACCAGGGTGGCCGGATTCTTGTTCCGCAACTCAGGCGCGGAAGTGCGGATCGCTCGTCGCGGGAGGTCGCGCATGACGATCGAGATGTACCTGGTGGGCCGGGGCGGCGAGCGGGTGGCGGTGACCCGCCCCGTGTCCGCCGGCCGGGTCCGGAACCGGGCCCTGTCGTGATCGGTTCGCGCCGCCGGCCCCCGTGCCGCTGCCCCCGCTGCCTTGAGGAACCGGCCCGTTCACACGGCGGAGGTGGGCGGCGGGCGCGTCCGGCGGGGTGGTCAGCCGTGGCTCAGGGATTCCCGGGCCGTCGTGTGCAGGGCGTGGATGTCGTCCATGGCGGCGCGCCAGGCGGGGTCCGCGGGTTCCAGGCTTCGTGCCGTGTGCTCGGCGGCGCGCAGGCGGGCCGCCGTGGCCGGGGTGCGGGCGATCTCCACGACGACCGTCCAGTTCTCCAGGAACCGGGTGATGGGCCCGAGACTGTCGGTCAGCGCGGCCAGCGCCATGGCCTCGTCCTGCTGCCGCTCCATCTCGCCGAGCCGGTGCGGGGCGACCCGTGCCAGGGCGGCGGGAGTCCGCTCGGGTCGCGGGATCAGCGAGGTGCCGGGCCCGACGGGCGGTGCGGTCATCGTGCGGATCCTTCCGTGGAACTCCGGAGATGGTTCCGGCGAGGGTCCGGGCGGCGGCTCCAGGACACACCTCCGGCCGCGGCGACACCCCCTCCGTCGTCGCCGCGGCCGGTCCCCGTCGTGGTGCTTCCCCCTGGTCTACTTGCCGTCCCGCTCCAGGTCGAGCGCGGGCGGGGCCGGCATGCCGTTGTCCTTGGTCTCAAGGTCCGAGAGGTCCAGGCCGATCGGCATCCCGTTGTCGAGCGTGGTGACCTCCACGCCCCCCGCGGGCTCGCTCGGCATGCCGTTGTCCTGCTGGGTGAGATCGTCCTTCTTCGGCTTCTTGTTCTCGCTCATGGTGGTTCCTCCCCGTTGTGTACAGGTGGTGCGAAGCCCGCCCAGCAACTCCCCCGGGGGTCGCTGGGCGGGCGGCGTCGGAGCCCGCACCCTAACCTGGGGGGCTCCTGTCGGACCGTCTGCCCCCCGATGCGACGGTCCGTTGGATAGGAGAGTGCACGGACGGGATAAACGAATACTGAACGGGCCGGTCAGCCCCCTTACGCAGAACTCACACCGCCGTCGCCGGCTCCAGCAGGGCCCGTACCTCGTCCACCTGCTCCCGCCCCCCGAACTGCTCGTGCAGGCTCAGCGCCTCCCGCCAGCACGCCTTGGCGCGGTCCGCCTGGCCGAGGACGGCGAGGGCGCGGCCCAGCAGGGTGAGCACGGTGCCGCGCATCCGGTCGCCGCCGATACACCCCAGGGCGAGCGCCTGCTCGCAGTGCTGGGCCGCCTGCGCGGGCCGCCGCGCGGCCAGATGCACCTCGGCGATACGGAAGTGGGTGGTGCCCTCCCACAGCCGCTGGCGGTGCTCCCCGAAGATGCCCAGCGCGTCGGAGAACTGGCTCAGCGCGTCCGGGTGCCGGCCGGCCGCGGCCAGCGCGACCCCCAGCGTGAAGTGGCCGTTGGCCAGCCGCAGCGTACGGTCTATCGAGGTGTACGCGGTCAGCGCGCGCAGCGCGATCGCCACCGCCTCGGCGACATTGCCCATGCCCAGGTGGGCGCGGGAGAGGTTGGACAGGCTCAGCGCCTCCAGCGGACGGTTGCCGATGGCGCCGTAGCCCTCGATGGCCTGCTCGAAGAACGGTTTGCCCTCGGGGTGGCGGCCCTGGTGCAGACAGGTCAGACCGCGGTCGTTGGCCGCCCAGCTGATCGCCATCGCGTCCCGCGCCGCCGAGCCCAGCTCCATCGCCTTGCGCGCCTCCTCGGCGGCCTCCTGGATCCGCCCCGACACCAGCAGCACATTGGTGAGCGTGGTGCGGGCCCGGCCCTCCGCGCGGGTGTCGCCCACCGCCCGCGTCGCCTCGCACAGCGCGGTCGCCGTGGACTCGTACGCCCGGGAGTCCGCGCCGGACTCCGTGAGGTCCTTCGCCGCCCACAGCAGGTCCACCGCGCGCCGCATCCGCCCCGTGCCCGCCGCCTGCCGGACACAGGCGAGCAGCGGACCGGCCTCGGTGTACAGCCAGTCCAGCGCCACGGACCGCTCGGCGAACCGCAGCCCCGGGTACTCGGTCGGCTCCAGATGCTCGACCAGCACATCCCCGGGCCGCTCTATGGCGTACACCCCGGCCGCGGTCGCCAGATAGAAGTCCAGGCCCCGGGAGAGGGCCGCCTCCCGCTCCTCCTCCGGCTCGTCCCGCTCCGCGCAGGCCCGCGCGAACAGCCGTACGAGATCGTGGAGGCGGTAGCGGCCCGGCGCCGCGGACTCCACGAGGGACGTGTCCACCAGGGACTCCAGCAGGTCCTCCGTGTCCAGGGAGGACAGGTCCAGGACCGCCGCTGCCGCCGCCAGGGAGATGTCGGGGCCGTCGGCGAGACCGAGCAGCCGGAACGCGCGCGCCTGGGCCGGTTCCAGTTGGCCGTAGCCGAGTTCGAAGGTGGCCTTCACCGCGAGGTCGCCGGCCTGCAACTCGTCCAGCCGGCGGCGCCCGTCGGCCAGCTTCGCCGCCAGCACCGACACCGTCCAGGTACGGCGGGCCGCCAGCCGGGACGCGGCGATCCGGATGGCCAGCGGCAGGAAACCGCAGGCGGCGACCACGTCCAGCGCGGCCTTGCGCTCCGAGCCCACCCGCTCCGCGCCCACGATCTTCGTGAACAGCGACAGCGCCTCCTCGGGCGACATCACATCCAGATCGACCAGATGCGCGCCCGCCAGATCCACCATGCGGACCCGGGAGGTGACCAGCGCTGCGCACCCCTCCGTACCGGGCAGCAGCGGCCGTACCTGCGCCGCGTCCCGCGCGTTGTCCAGCAGCACCAGCACCCGCCGCCCGTCCAGCAGCGACCGGTACAGCGCCGCCCGGTCCTCCAGCGAGTCCGGGATCGCCGGGTCCGCCGCGCCCAGCGCGCGCAGGAACGAGCCGAGGACCGTCTCCGGTTCGGCCGCGCGCGACCCCGCGCCCTGGAGATCGACGTAGAGCTGACCGTCCGGGAAGACGCCCCGCGCGCGGTGCGCGACCTGCACCGCCAGGGTCGTCTTGCCGACCCCGCCGATGCCCGCGAGCGCCGAGACCGCCATCACCCGGCCCTCCGCGGAGCCCAGCACCTGGCTCAGCTCGGCCACGAACGACGCCCGCCCGGTGAAGTCCGGGACCGTCGCCGGAAGCTGTGCCGGACGCACCGCCACCGTCGTCGGCCCGCTCACCGGCGCCGACGGCTCGGCCAGCGCCGGATCGGCCCGCAGGATGCCCTCCTGAAGCTCCCGCAGCCCCGGCCGCGGATCGACGCCCAGCTCGTCGGCGAGCAGCCGCCGGGTGTCGGCGTACACCGCGAGGGCCTCCGCCTGCCGGCCGCTGCGGTACAGCGCCAGCATCAGCAGTTCGCGCAGGCGTTCACGCAGCGGGTGCGCCGCCGTCAGCGCCGTCAGCTCCGAGACCGCCTCGGCGTGGCAGCCCTGCTCCAGGTCCATGTCGAGGCGGGACTCCAGCAGTTGCAGCCGCCACTCCTCCAGGCGCACCCGCTGGGCGTCCGCGTACGGCCCCGGCACCCCGGCCAGCGGCTCCCCCTCCCACAGGGCCAGCGCCCGGCCCAGCATCTCCCGGGCCTGGGTCAGCTCCCCGGCGGCCCGCGCCTTCTCCGCCCGTGCCGCGAGTTCCTGCGCGACCGCCAGGTCCAGCCGGGCGGACCCGGCGCCGGCCGCCCGGATCGCGTACCCGCCGGACTCGCTGACCAGCACGCCAGGATCGAGCACCTTGCGCAGCCGTGAGGCGTACGTCCGTACCGCCGCCAGCGCCTGGAGGGGCGGTTCCTCGCCCCACAGCGCGTCGATCAGCTCGGACGCGGTCGCCGTACGCCCCTCGCGCAGCAGCAGCGCGGCCAGCAGGGCGCGCTGCTGGGGGGAGCCGGTGCCGATCGGTTCCTTGCCGCGCCAGGCGCGCACCGGTCCGAGCACGCCGAAGCGCAGCCCGGCCGGTTCGCCGGCGGCAGCGGCTCCCGGCCGCCGCTGTGCCGGTACCCGCGGCGGTTGCCCGTCCATCCCGTCCCCCTAGACATCCTGAACACCCATGTCAGTTTGCCCTGCCCGGCCCGGATACGTCAGCCGTGAGAGACGGCGCTCACAGCCCGGCGCGCGGTAAATCACAAGTCCCTCACACCCTCCCCGCCCGCTTCGCCATCCGGTCGGCACCTCCCCCTGACCTGAGTGCGTGACCCCGTTCCAGATACACCCGCCGCCGTGTTCCGGTTCCATCCGAGGCCGTACCGATAGCTGACGGTCCGTCAGATCGGCGCTACCGTGCCCCTCATGGACAGCGACCACATCCCGGACCGCGCACCCGCCACCGGCCCCGAGCGCGTCCCCGCCGGCGCCCTCCCGAGGATCATCTCCGTCGACGACCACACCGTCGAACCCCCGACCGTCTGGCAGGACCGGCTGCCCAGGAAGTACGCCGACACCGGCCCCCGGGTCGTCCGCGCCCCCCTGAAGGAGATGAGCTTCCTCGGCGGCCGGTTCAAACCGGTCATGGGCGCCCCCGGCGAGGACGGCCCGATCGGCGACTGGTGGATCTACGAGAACCTGCGCCGGCCGCTCACCCGCCTGGACACCGCCGTCGGCTACGACCGCGACGAGATCAAGCTCGAAGTCATCACCTACGAACAGATGCGCCCCGGCTCCTACGACGTCCCCGCCCGCCTCGCCGACATGGACGTCAACCACGTCCAGTCCGCCCTGTGCTTCCCCACCTTCCCGCGCTTCTGCGGCCAGACCTTCACCGAGGCGGACGACCGCGAACTCGCCCTGCTGTGCGTGCGCGCCTACAACGACTGGATGGTCGAGGAGTGGTGCGGCCCGCGGGCGGAGGGCCGGCTCGTCCCGCTCACCCTCATCCCCCTGTGGGACGCCGGACTCGCGGCGGCCGAGGTCCGGCGCAACGCCGCCCGCGGCGTACGGGCCGTCGCCTTCTCCGAGATACCCCCGCACCTCGGCCTGCCCTCGGTCCACACCGACGACTGGGACCCCTTCCTCGCCGCCTGCGACGAGACCGGCACCGTCGTCGCCATGCACATCGGCTCCAGCAGCCGGATGCCCTCCACCTCCGCCGACGCCCCGCCCGCCGTCGGCTCCACCATCACCTTCGCCAACTGCTGCTTCTCGATGGTCGACTGGTTGATGAGCGGCAAGTTCGAACGCTTCCCGAACCTCAAGGTGATGTACGCCGAGGGCCAGATCGGCTGGATCCCCTACATCCTGGAGCGCGCCGACGTGGTCTGGGAGGAGAACCGGGGCTGGGGCGGCGTCGCCGACAAGGTCACCCGTCCGCCCTCCGAACTCTTCGCCGGCCATGTCTACGGCTGCTTCTTCGACGACGCCTTCGGACTGCGCAACCTCGACGCGATCGGCGTCGGCAACGTCCTCTACGAGACCGACTACCCCCACTCCGACTCCACCTGGCCCAGGTCCCGCGAGGTCGGCGAGGCGCAGATGGGCCACCTGGACCCGGAGACCGTCGAGCGGATCGTCCGCGGCAACGCCATCGACCTCCTCGGCCTCACCCCCGACGGCCGCTGGCCCGGGTCGGCGGCACCGGACGGCACCCGGTGAGCGTCGCGTACGGCATCCAGCTCCCCGTCCAGTCGCAGAGCACGCTCTACGCCGAGCCGTGGGAGGCGGACGCCGGACCCGAGGAACTGCGGGCGGTCGCCGTCGCCGCCGACCGCGCGGGCTTCGCCTACCTCGCCACCTGCGACCACGTCGGGGTGCCGCGCCGGCTCGCCGCCGCCATGGGCACCGTCTGGTACGACCCCGTCGCCACCCTCGCCCACCTCGCCGCCGTCACCACCCGGATCCGGCTCCTCAGCCATGTCGCCGTCGTCGGCCTGCGCCACCCGCTGGCCACCGCCAAGCAGTACGCCACCGTCGACCGCCTCTCCGGCGGCCGGCTGGTCCTCGGCGTCGGCGCGGGGCACGTCCGCGAGGAGTTCGAGGCCCTCGGCCACGACTTCGCCCGGCGCGGGGCCGTCCTGGACGAGGTGATCGACGCCCTGCGCGCCGCCCTCGGCCCCGAGGAGTACCCGGAGCACCACGGCACCTTCTACGACTTCGGCGGCCTCGGCCAGCTCCCCCGCCCCGCCCAGCCGCGGGTGCCGATCTGGGTCGGCGGCTCCTCGCCCCCCGCCGTGCGCCGGGCCGCCCTCAAGGGGGACGGCTGGCTGCCCCAGGGCGACCCGCGCGACCGGCTGCCCGCACAGATCGCCACCCTGCGGCGGCTGCGCGCCGAGGCGGGCGTCGACGCCCCGCTCACCGTCGGCGCGATCACCGGACCCCTCTACGTGGGCCGCCCCGGCTGGGAGGTGGGCCGGCGGACCCGCACCGGGACGCCGGAGGAACTCGCCGCGTCCCTGCGGGCGTACCCGGCGATGGGGGTGGACCAGATCCAGGTGCGGTTCCGCTGCCGCGACCTGGGCGAACTCGTGGACCAGATGACCGCGTTCGGGGCGGAGGTCGCCCCGCACCTCGACTGACGCAGACGTACGGGAGGCACCGCCATGGGCAAGCTGGACGGCCGGGTCGTGATCGTCACCGGCGCCGCACGCGGACAGGGCGAACAGGAGGCCCGGCTCTTTCGGGCCGAGGGCGCGGAGGTGGTCGTCGCGGATGTGCTGGACGACCGGGGGAAGGCCGTCGCCGAGGAGATCGGGGCGCTGTACGTCCATCTGGACGTCGGCGAGGAGGCCGACTGGCAGGCCGCGGTGGCCGCCGCGCGCACCGCGTACGGACGGCTGGACGGGCTGGTCAACAACGCCGGGATCCTGCGGTTCAACACCCTCACCGACACCCCGCTCGACGAGTTCATGCAGGTGGTACGGGTCAATCAGGTCGGCTGCTTCCTCGGGATCAAGTCGGTGGCGGCGGCGCTCACCGAGGCCGGGGGCGGCACGATCGTCAACACCGCGTCCTACACCGGGCTGACCGGGATGGCCGCCGTGGGGACGTACACCGCGACCAAGCACGCCGTACTGGGCCTGACCCGGGTGGCGGCGCTGGAACTGGCCGGCGCCGGGATCCGGGTCAACGCCGTGTGCCCCGGCGCCATCGACACCGCGATGACCAACCCGGCCCTGCTGGACCCGGAGCCGGCGAGGGACCCGGAGCGGGACCGGTCCTCGGAGCGGCTGTACCGCAGGCTCGTGCCGCTCGGGCGGATCGGGCGGCCGGAGGAGGTGGCACGGCTGGCGCTCTTCCTGACCTCGCGGGACTCGTCGTACATCACCGGGCAGCCGTTCGTGATCGACGGGGGGTGGCTGGCGGGGGTGTCGGTGGTCTGACCCGGCCGCGCGGCCCGCCCGCGACACCGGCAGCTGACAGGTCGTCAGGTATTGACGGTGTATGCGGGTGGTGCGACAGTCGGGCCACAGGCAATCTGACGGTGTGTCAGAAACAGGCAGGGGCAGCCAGGAACCGCCGCGAGCAGGGCTGCCAGGGACACAGGGGATGGTGACCGGCCTTGGAATTCGGGCTCTTCGTACAGGGATATGTCGGCAAGCGCGCCGAGACCGACCCGCTGGCCGAGCACAAGGCACTGATGGAGGAGACCGAGTACGTCATCGAGGCGGACCGCTCCGGATTCAAGTACGCCTGGGCCTCCGAGCACCACTTCCTGGAGGAGTACTCGCACCTCTCCGCCAACGACGTGTTCCTCGGCTACCTCGCCCACGCCACCGACCGGATCCATCTCGGCTCCGGGATCTTCAACCCGCTCGCCCAGGTCAACCACCCGGTCAAGGTCGCCGAGAAGGTCGCCATGCTCGACCACCTCAGCGAGGGACGGTTCGAGTTCGGCAGCGGGCGGGGGGCCGGATCGCACGAGATCCTCGGCTTCCTGCCCGGCATCACCGACATGAACCACACCAAGGAGATCTGGGAGGAGACCATCGCCGAGTTCCCCAAGATGTGGCTCCAGGACGAGTACCCCGGCTTCCAGGGCAAGCACTGGTCCCTCCCGCCGCGCAAGGTGCTGCCCAAGCCGTACGGGGCCTCCCACCCGGCCATGTGGTACGCCGCCGGGTCGCCGCCCTCGTACGCCATGGCGGCGCGCAAGGGGCTGGGCGTGCTCGGCTTCAGCGTGCAGAAGGTCTCCGACATGGAGTGGGTGCTGGAGCAGTACAAGGCGGCGATCGTGGACGCCGAGCCGATCGGGGACTTCGTCAACGACAACGTGATGGTGACGACCACCGCCATCTGCGCCCCCACCCACGAGGAGGCCGTCCGGGTCGCCGTCGACGGCGGGCTGCACTACCTGCCGTCCCTCGTCTTCCGCTACCACGACACCTTCCCCCGCCCCGAGGGCTTCCCCGAGTGGCCGGAGACCCTTCCGCCGTACACCGAGGAGTTCATCGAGATGATGATCGAGGAGGAACTCCTCATCTGCGGGGACCCCGACGAGGTGCTGCGGCAGTGCAAGCGCTGGGAGCAGGCCGGGGCGGACCAGATCTCCTTCGGGCTGCCCGTGGGGGTGCCGAAGGAGGACACCCTGCGCACGATCCGGCTCATCGGGGAACACGTGATTCCGCGGATCGACGTGGATCCCGTGCATCGGACCTCTCGGTTCCGGCAGGGGGGCTGAGGTGGGGTGTGCGGTGCGGGTGCGTCGTGGCTGGTCGCGCAGTTCCCCGCGCCCCTGAAAAGCCTTGTCGTGTCCCCCAGCCGCCCCTGAGAAGCCTTGTCGATTCCTCAGCCGAGAGGTGACGGGTTGTGCTTGATCATGTCATTCGAGGTGCTCTCGTCGTGGACGGCACCGGAGAGCCCGGGTTCGTCGCCGACGTCGGGGTGCGGGACGGGCGGATCGCCGCCGTCGGGCACATCACCGAGGAGGCCGCGTCCGCCGAGGACGCGACCGGGCTCGTGCTCTGCCCCGGCTTCGTCGATCCGCACACCCACTACGACGCCCAGCTCTTCTGGGACCCCTACGCCACCCCCTCCCTCCACCACGGGGTCACCACCGTCGCCGCCGGGAACTGCGGCTTCACCCTGGCGCCGCTGAACCCCGACCGGCCGCAGGACGCCGACTACACCCGGCGGATGATGGCCAAGGTGGAGGGCATGGCACTGGTGGCCCTGGAGGAGGGGGCGCCCTGGAACTGGCACGGGTTCGGCGAGTATCTCGACGCCCTGGAGGGGCGGATCGCCGTCAACGCCGGGTTCATGGTGGGGCACTGCGCGCTGCGGCGCCATGTGATGGGGCCGGACGCCATCGGCGGGCAGCCCACCGAGGAACAGCTCGCGCGGATCGTACGGCTGCTGCACGAGGCCATGGACGCGGGCGCCTGGGGATTCTCCACCACCCAGTCCAGCACCCACTCCGACGGGGACGGACAGCCCGTCGCCTCCCGGCACGCCCGCCCCGAGGAACTGCTCGCGATGGCACGGGCCGTCGGGGAGCACGAGGGGACCCAGATCGAGGCGATCGTCGCCGGCTGCCTCGACCAGTTCAGCGACGCCGAGATCGAACTGTTCGCCGGGATGAGCGCGGCGGCCGGCCGCCCGCTCAACTGGAACGTGCTCACCATCGACGCTGCCGTGCCCGAGCGGGTGCCCCGGCAACTGCACGCCGCCGAGCGGGCACGGAAGGCCGGCGGCCGGGTCGTCGCGCTCACCATGCCGATCCTCACCCCGATGAACATGTCCCTGGGCACCTTCTGCGCCCTGAACCTGATACCCGGCTGGGGAACGGTCCTCGCGTTGCCCGTGCCCGAGCGCATCGAACGCCTCCGGGACCCCGCCGTGCGGGCCGAGATGCTGCGCCGGGCCCACTCCAAGGAAGCGGGCGTCTTCCGGCGGCTGACCGACTTCGGCCGGTACGTCATCGGGGACACCTACAGCGCCGCCAACGCCGGGCTGTCCGGCAGGATCGTCGCCGACATCGCGGCGGAACGCGGCCTCGACCCCTTCGCCTGTCTGGTCGAGATCTGCGCCGCGGACGGGTTGCGTACGGTGCTGTGGCCCATGCCGCCCGACAACGACCCCGCCTCCTGGGCGCTGCGCGCCGAGACCTGGCGGCACGAGGACGTCCTGCTCGGCGGGTCCGACGCGGGCGCCCATCTGGACCGGATGTGCGGGGCGCCGTACACCACCCGGTTCCTCGGGGACTGTCTGCGGGGCCGCCGGCTGGTCGGCCTGGAGCAGGCCGTGAAGATGCTGACCGACGACCCCGCCCAGCTCTTCGGGCTGCGGGAACGGGGCCGGATCGCCGAGGGCCACCACGCCGACCTGGTGCTCTTCGACCCCGAGCGGATCGGCGCCGGACCCGCGACGCTGGTGCACGATCTGCCGGGGGACAGCCCGCGTCTGGACTCCCGGGCGATCGGGGTGCGGGCGGTCTGGGTCAACGGGGTCGAGACGATCCGCGACGACGTGGTGTCCGGGGCCGTACCCGGACGGGTGCTGCGCTCGGGCCGCGACACCAGGACGGTGAGCACCCGGTGACCCAGGCGCTGTTCGTCGGCGGGGCGTGGGTGGAGCCGGACGGCGGCCACTACGAGGTGATCGACCCGGCGACGGAGGACGTCGTCGGGGCGGCCCCGGAAGCCTCGCGCGCCCAGGTCCACGCGGCCTGCGCCGCCGCCCGCGAGGCGTTCGGACCGTGGTCGCGCACACCCCCCGAGGAGCGGGCCGCGGTGCTGTCCCGGGCGGCCGGCATCATCCGGGAGCAGCTGGTGCCCTACGCCGATCTGGCCCGGGCCGAGACCGGCGCGACCGCCGGGACGGCCCGCGCGATGCAGGTCGGGGTGGCCGCCGCCCGTTTTCGCCGGTACGCGCGGGTCGAGCCCGCCGAGTGGCCGATCGCGCCGCAGATCACCGAGGCGGGGCCGATGGGCGGGGGCGGGGTGCTGGGGGCGCTGGCGGTACGGCAGCCGGTCGGGGTGGTCAGCTGCATCACCTCGTACAACAACCCCTGGGCCAACCCCGCCGGGAAGGTCGCTCCCGCCCTCGCCATGGGCAACACGGTGGTGGTCAAACCCGCCCCGCAGGACCCCCTGTCCGTGTACCGGATGGCGGAGGCGCTGGAGGCGGCCGGGGCGCCGCCGGGGGTGGTCAACGTGGTGTCGGGGCGGTCGGTGGCCGTGGGGGAGGCGGCCGTGGACTCCCCGGACGTCGACATGGTCAGCTTCACCGGCTCCACGGCCGTCGGACAGCGCATCGCCGAGGTCTGCGGGCGCCGTATGACCCGCCAGTTGATGGAGCTGGGCGGCAAGGGCGCGGCGGTCGTCCTGGACGACGCCGACCTCGACGCCGCCGTCTCCGGCATCGGCACCACCTTCTCCTTCTACAGCGGGCAGATCTGCACGGCCCCCACCCGGGTACTGGCCCAGCGGGGCGTGTACGACCGCCTGGTGGAGCGGCTCGCCGCCTACGCGGCCCGGCTGCGGGTTGGTGATCCGGCCGACCCGCGCACGGTGGTCGGCCCGGTGATCTCCGCCGCCCACCGCGACCGTGTGGAGTCCTACGTCGCCCTCGGCCGCGCGGAGGGCGCGGTGGTGGTGACCGGCGGGGAACGCCCCGCGCTCGACCGCGGTTTCTATGTCGCCCCCACCCTCCTCGCCGACTGCACCAACGACCAGCGCGTGGCCCGCGAGGAGATCTTCGGCCCGGTCGTGTGCGTCATCCCCTTCGACGAGGAGGACGAGGGCGTCGCCCTCGCCAACGACTCCGACTACGGCCTCATCGACTACGTCTGGTCCGGCGACACCGCCCGCGCCTTCCGGGTCGCCCGCCGGTTGCGCGCGGGCGGCGTCGGCGTCAACACCGTCGGCCGCAACATGGAGGCCCCCTTCGGCGGCTTCAAGCGCAGCGGCGTCGGCCGCGACGTCGGCAGCTACGCCCTGCACGCGTATAGCGAGGTCCAGGCGCTGGTGTGGCCGGGGTGAGTGACCCGGTGGGGGAGCGCGGCCCCGGCTACGGTGCCTCCACCCCGGAGATCCGGTACCGGCTCACCTTCGCGTCGCGCACGTCGGCCACCTGCTCGGGTTCCGGGCCTGTGCCACGGAACCGTGCGAGGTGCTCGTCGGTCTCCCAGCGCTCGTGGACGTTGATCCGGCCCGGCTCGACCAGGTCGGCCGAGAGGGCGAAGTCGAGGCAGCCGGGGGCGGCCCGCGCCTGCTCGACCACTGTCGCGCAGCCGGCCAGGTAGGCGTCGCGGTCGGCGGGGTCCACCCACAGGGTCCCGGCGATGATGATCATCATTCGTGCTCCTTGCGTGTCGCGGCGGTCCGTGATCGGCGGCCGTGATCGGCGGCCCGTGGCCCGCGGCCCGCGGCCCGCGGTCGGAGGCCCGCGGTCCGTGGCCCGCAGTCCGCGGTCCGTGGCCCGCAGTCCGCAGTCCGCGGTCCGCGGTCCGTGGCCCGCGGTCCGCCGTCCGTGGCCCGTGGTCCGCCGTCCGTGGCCCGTGGTCCGCGGTCCGTGGCCCGTGGTCCGCCGTCCGTGGCCCGTGGTCCGCCGTCCGTGGCCCGCGGTCCGTCGTCCGTGGCCCGCCGTCCGTGGCCCGCGGTCCGCCGTCCGCCGTCCGTGGCCCGTGGTCCGCCGTCCGTGGGGTGCAGACCGCCGTCCGTGGGTGCAGACCGCCGCGGACCCCGGGACTCATCGGTGCCCCACCCGTCAGCTGTCCAGGTCCACCCGTACCGTCAGCAGGTTCGTGCCGATCGCCCGTACCGCCGCGCTGTTGCCGCGCGGCAGCCGCAGCAGACGGGCCCGTGCGTCGTCGTCGGGCAGGAGGTGGGCCGTGCCCTCGTGCCAGCGGCCCCGCAGCCGGACCCTGACCCGGGGGTCGGCGCGGATGTTGCGGACGTACTGGGAGCGGTCGCCGAACTCCGAGACCAGCCAGAACGCGTCGCCCTCCCGCCGCCCGCCCACCGGGGTGCGGCGCGGCACCCCCGAGACCCGGCCCGTGGTCTCCAGCAGGATCTGGCCCGGCATCCTGCGGGCCAGCGGGTTGACCACATGGCGCTGGAAGGTGGTCGTGGCCCGGAATCTGAGGTCGGCGAAACGGGACGGCATACGGGGCTCCTGTCGTGACCGTGTGCGGTGGGCGGGCGGGCACGGAGACGCCGGAACCTCTGCCGAGGCGACCCTCGCTGTTCCCCGCGCGCGCACCCTTGCTGCAATGATCCCCCTCGGGATCCCCGGGTGCGCGGGGTGGGAGCGGGGGGCTGCGGACGATGCGGATCGTGACCTGGAACCTGTGGTGGCGCTACGGGCCGTGGGAGGCCCGCCGGACGGCGATCCTCGCCACCCTGCGCGACCTGCGGCCCGATGTCGTAGGACTCCAGGAGGTGTGGGAGCGGGACGGGGAGAACCTCGCCGGATGGCTGGCCGACGGACTCGGTCTCCACCTGGCGTACGCGCCCTCGCCCGCCCCCGAGCGCTGGCAGCGCAAGATCGGTGACCCGGCGGTCGGGATGGGCGTCGCCGTGCTCAGCCGGTGGCCCGTCACCGAGCGGGCCGTGCTGCCGCTCGCCGCCCCGGCCGACCTCGACGACGGACGCCTCGCCCTGTACACGCGGCTCGCGACCCCCTCGTACGACGTGCCGTTCTTCACCACCCACCTGACCTCCGCCGCGCACGCCTCCGCCGTCCGGGTCCAACAGGTCGGAGAACTCGCGGAGTTCATCGCCGCGCATCGCGGGGACACCCCGTTCCCGGCCGTCGTCACCGGGGACTTCAACGCCTTCCCCGACTCCGACGAGATCCGCCTCTTCGGCGGGGTGCTGACCGACCCGCCCGTCCCCGGCCAGATCTTCCACGACGCCTGGCGGTACGCCGACCCGGCCGCCCCCTCGGCCACCTGGGACCCGGCCAACCCCTACGTCGCCCGGTACGGCCATCCGCCCGCGCGCGTCGACTACATCCAGGTCTCCCCGCCGGGCGCCGGGGGACTCGGCCGGGTGACCTCCGTACGGCGGGCCGGGGACAGCCCGGTCGGCGGGATCTGGCCGTCCGACCACGCGGCCGTGACCGCCGACCTCAGCGACGGCGCCGACCCCGGCGCACCGGCCGACTGAGCCCCTCAACTCCCCTTTCGCGGACAGGGTGTGCCAACCGTGTGCGAGCCGTGTGGCACCTTTCGTGAGGGCGCGCTACCGCCCCCCGGTCATCTGCTAGGTTCCCCCGTGGCTTGATAGGGACCGGGCGACAGATCGGGGGATCGGCGATGGCCTCGGGGGAGGGCTACCAGGTCACGTCCAGCGCGATGACTGGACAGGCCAAGGAACTTCAGGGTGCCTCGGGCGACGCGGGCAGGATCCGCACCGCCGTCCGCAGCACCGAGTGCCACACCTCGGACGTGCTCGGCGGCTCCGCCTCCGGCCCCGCCTTCAACGCGTTCGCGGCGGCCTGGAGCGCCGAGGCCCGCACGCTGGAGGACGCGCTGAAGGAACTGGCCGTCAACGTCCAGGCCGCGGACGGCTCGTACGGCGGCAGCGACCGCCTGGTGCGGACCCGCGCCAGTGGGGTGCGGACGGCCGACGGGCAGCTCACCACCCTGCCCGTCGCGGCCGAGCGCCCCTCGGCGCTCTCCACCTACTGAGGGGGGGCCGCGCGATGTCAGGCATCGAGTCCACCACCGACCGCCGCCGCAAGCTCGGCGAAGCGCGGGACCGGATCTCCTCGGCCGACAGCAAGAACGACCTGATCGGCGGGATCGACGACGCCCTCGGGGTGTCCGCCCCCGTCGGCGACGTCGCCACCATCGAACGCCTCGGCAAGCGCTACGCCGAACAGGTGGACGACGCCGGGCTGCTCGGGGAACGGGTCGCCCGGGTCGCGAAACAGGGACTGCCCGAGGCGTGGGTCGGCGAGACCAGCGTGCTCGCCTCCGATGTCGTCGCCGCGGCGGGGCGGGCCGCGGAGGAGATGGCGGAAGCCTTCGAGGGCGGCGCCAGGGCCCTGCTGCTCCTGGCCGACCTGCTCGGCGAGGCCCAGGCCAGGGACGGCGACGGGCGGGGCATGCTCCGCGAGGCCCGCGGCATGCTCGGCAGCCGGGACGGCTGGTTCGACAATCTGCACGAGGACGACGGCGAGGAAGGGGCCCGGCTGCGGGCCCGCGCCCTCGCCACCAGCGGCGCCGACCTCCTCCACCAGGCCGCCTGCACCGCCGACGACGCCGCCCGCGACGCCGCCCGCGACCTCAACAAGTGGGCGAGCGAGGCCCGCGCGGGCAAGCTCCAGGCCGACGGACTGACCGCCGCCGACCGGCTGATGCTCGCCGACACCAGCACCGGCGCCGGCGACCCGGAGATGAACGAGATCCTCTCCGCGAGCGACCTCCAGCGCGCCGGCCGGCGCATGGACCAGCTCGACGCGCGGGAGCGGGCCGCGATGGACGAGATGCTGAGCCGCTCCGCGAGCCCGGAGGAGCGTGCCTACCTGATGAAGGCCCTCGCGGCGGGCAACAGCATCGAGGACATCCGCGTCTTCCACGAGAAGATCCAGGGCCAGAGCCCCGATTGGCTCCAGCGGCACCTCGCGCCGGTGGTCACCGAGTCCGACGCGATGAACGACGAGGGCCGCAACCCGGACGGCTCCAACGTCAACCAGGACCGCGTCCAGTTCAACGGCCAGGGATGGGTCCAGGGCGGCGACGGCAGCGAGGGCACCTGTGTGTCGTCCTCCGTCCTCACCTCGCGCGCGATGGTCGACCCCGTCTACGCCCTCGCCCTGACCGGCGGCCCCTCCGGACAGGAGGACGACCCCGGTGCCTTCCGGCAGCGCCTGGTGGACGAACAGCACCGGCTGCACGAGGAGGGCGACGGCGGCGACGACTGGAACGGCATGGACTCCGACGGCTACGAGACCATCTCGGACTCCACCATCGGGCGGGCCACCGGCGACGACTACGACTACCGCGAGATGAACAGCGACGACGACCGCCGGGAGATCCTCCCGGACATCCAGCGGTCGGTGGCCGAGGGCCGGCCCGTCCCCATCGCCATCGAACGCGACGGCGGCGGCCACGCCCTCGTGGTGGTCGGGCAAGAAGGTGACATGCTCCAGGTCTACAACCCCTGGGGCCACACCACCTGGATCAGTGAAGACGATTTCATCAACGGCAATGTGGGCGGGCTGGCGAACAGTGACTACACCGACGCGGACGAGGTCTACCTCCCGAAGTAGGGCGGCCCGCACCGGACGTGGGCTCGCCGCCCTGGCCGGTGCCGCGCTGCTCACCCTCGGCGCCGCCGCCTGCGGCTCCGAGGACGGCTCCCCGCGCAGCCACCCCACCTCCGACACCGAGGTCGACGCGGCCGTCGGCGAGGAGTTCACGCTGGTCGTGGACGAGAACCCGTCCACCGGCGAACGCTGGTACCTGGCCACCCCGAAGCCCGACTCCGCGGTGGTGCGGGACGCGGGCGAGGACTTCGAGGCCGACGAGGACGCCGAGGAGATGACCGGCGCGGGCGGGCAGCGGGTCTTCACCTTCGAGGCGACCGGCGCCGGAAGCACCGAGATCGTGCTGCTGCACTGCCCGGTGGGCACCTGCACGAGCGGCACGCAGTCCCCCGGCACGCCATCCCCCGGCGCGCAGCCGTCCGAACCGCCCGCCTCCGTCCCCGACCCCCGGCGGATCACCTACACCGTCACCGTCAGCTGACCCGAGGGACGGCCACCATGAACACACCCCCCGACCGCACCGACGACGAACTCGCCCTCCTCGACCTCCCGATGCTGCTGCGCTACGGACTGAGCGTCGGGCAGCCCGCACCCCTGCGCACCGCCCTGTTCGGGGACGGGGCCGTGGGCGCGGCCGTCGTCCTGGACCGGCTCGGCACCCAGCCCCGCTCCGTCGCCTATCTCGCCCGCACACTGCGGGCCGCCGGGCTGACCGCCGTACTCGAACTCACCGAGCCGCTGCCCCGGCCGGAGGCGGCGGCGGTGCTCCGCACCTGGCTCCAGGCTGCCGCCTCCCTCGCGGGGGGCCTGGCCACGGAGGACATGCTGGTGCGCTGGCTGCACGCGGTCGCCACGGTCATCGAGTTGAGGCGACTGGCCCGCGCCCGCGCCGCCTGACCCCCGGGCGGCTGGGCCCGCACCAGGGCGTGGACTCCGGTGTACCAGAGAGGGACCCGCAGCACGTCAGCCCTCCGGCAGGTCCCGGACGTACACGAGGCCGTCCGTCCCGGTGAGACGGTCCGGGTCGTAGGGGGCGTAGCCGTGGTACGGGGACGTCCGGGGCGCGGGCGGCGCGGCGGCGAGGGCGTCGGCCAGCCGGGGCGCGTCCAGCAGGCACCGGTCGTCCGGGAGGCCGTACAGCAGCCCTTCGAGGGTGTCCGGGGCCGGGGTGTCCGCCCCGTGGTGCCGGATGGTGCCCACCGCCATGGCCACAAAGCCGTACGCCGCACCCAGCCGGGTGGCGGCCAGCGCGCCCGCGCCCCACCACGGGCAGGGCACACCGTCCATCCGGACCTCGCTGCGGTGCCGCTGGAGATGGGCGTTGTGCGCGAAGGCCAGGACGGGGCCGCGCTCGGCCAGTGCGAGCAGATGTCCGGCCATCATCCGGTCCCGGGTGCTCAGCAGCCGGGAGATCCGCGCGGGCGAGGGGTCGGCCATCCAGCGGTGGTAGGCGAGCAGTCCGGTGGCGGTACGGCCGTGCAGCCGGACCCGGTCCCACTCCTCGCGCCCGGTCGTGGCGGTCAGCCCCGGTGCCTGTTCCTCCAGGAGCGCCACCAGGTCGTCGGCGAGCAGCCGCAGCCGCCCGGCCTCCGGGGTGCCGCCCACCGACCGGGAGGGGTCCCGCATGGCGGCCGGCTCGGGCCAGCGGTCGTCGTCGCCGAGGAGCCGGTCGAGGGTGTCGGCGGTGCAGGGGAGCAGGTCCGGTCCGACCCCGGCGGCGAGGAAGGAGTGGAGCGCCATGAGGGACCGCCGGGGACTCGGGGCGCCGGTGATCTCCGTCGGGGCGTCGATACCGGCGAAGCGGACCCGGTCGGCGGCGGGGCGGCCCTCGTTGAACTCCCGCAGCCAGGCCACGAGCGCCCGGTTGGCGGCGGACGCCCCGAGGCCGTGACTGAAGCCGCCCGCCATGACGTCGTCCAGGGTGCCGGTGCCCCGGGTGATGTGGTCGTCCACGACCAGCCCCGCCAGACAGTCGCTCTCGATCGCGACGGTGCGGTAGCCCGCCCGCTCGATGAGCTGCCGGAAGAGGTCGTTGCGGACGGCGAGGAGGAGATCCTCGCCGTGGGTGGGCTCACCGAGGGCGAGGACGCGGGGCGGCGGACCGGGGAACAGCCGCAGGACGGCGGCGGCGTCGAGAGGACGGGCGACCGCCCGGACGCGTTCCCGGACCTCGTCCCCGACCCGTTCCCGGACCCGTCCCCCGACCCCTTCCCCGACCCCTTCCCGGACCTCGTCCCCGCCCTGTCCCTCGCCCTGTCCCTCGATCCGCCCTTCGCCCTGTCCCTCGCCCTGTCCTTCGTTCTGGGTGTGCGCGCTGTGGGAAGCCATGGATTCAACGGTATCGTTGAACTTCCGGTGGAAACTTGGGTGCGATATCAGCGGGGTCATGGCGCGAAAGTCTCAAAGCGGGGTTCGTCTGCGGCCGGTCGATCTGGCGCGTCGGCACGGTCTGTCCACCCAGGCCGTCCGCAACTACGAGGAGGCCGGCATCCTCCCGCCCGCCGCCCGCACCCCCACCGGATACCGCTCCTACACCCCGCTGCACGCGAGCGCCCTGGACACCTTCCTCGCCCTCGCGCCCGGTCATGGCCGCGCGACGGCCGCGGCGATCCTGCGCGCGGTGCACGAGGACCGGTGGGAGGAGGCGTACCGGCTCGTCGACGAGAGCCACGCTCAACTGCTGGAGGACCGCCGCACCTTGCGCGCGGTGGAGGACGCCCTCCGGGACCTCGGCGACGCCGGGCCACCGGCCGGGGCCGGAGCACCGGCGGGCGACGGCGAGGGGGGCGGGGTGTTCGTCGGTCCGCTCGCCCGGCGGCTCGGCGTCCGCCCCGCGACCCTGCGCACGTGGGAACGGGCCGGACTGGTCCTCCCGCGCCGCGACCCGCGCACCGGCTACCGCGTCTACGACGAGACCGCCGTACGGGAGGCCCGCATGGTCCATCAACTGCGGCGCGGCGGCTATCTGCTGGAGCGGATCGCCCCGCTGATGACCCAGGTGCGGGCGGCGGGCGGACCGGAACCGCTGGAGGCCGCGCTGGACGACTGGCACGGACGGCTGGCGGCGCGGGGGCGGGCGCTGCTGAGGGGCGCGGCGGAACTGGAGCGCCATCTGGGCGAGCTGGGACGACCCCCGGACGGGGGTGGGTGCCGACCGGTCGGTATGGACTTCTCCCGTCCGGCCGGGTAGAGAAGGGGCATGCGTATCGCCGTCACCCTCTTCCTCACCGACGAGACGATCACCCCGGTCCGGCTCGCCCGCGCGCTGGAGGCACGGGGGTTCGCCGGGCTGTATCTGCCGGAGCACACGCACATCCCCGTCGAGCGGACCACCCCCAACCCCGGCGGCGGTGAGCTGCCCCGGGAGTACGGCAGGACCCTGGACCCCTTCGTGGCGCTCGGTCAGGCCGCCGCCGTCACCGAACGGCTCGGCCTCGGCACCGGGGTCACCCTGGTCGCCCAGCACGACCCGATCGCGCTGGCCAAGCAGATCGCGACCCTCGACCACCTCTCCGGCGGCCGGTTCACCCTCGGCGTCGGCTTCGGCTGGAACGTGGAGGAGGCCGACGACCACGGGGTGGACTGGCGGACCCGGCGGGACCTCGTCCGGGACCGGATGGGGCTGATGGCCGCGCTGTGGGCGGACGAACCGACGGCGTACGAGGGCGAGTTCGGCTCGGTCCGGGCCAGCCACGCCCACCCCAAACCGGTACGGACGGCGCGCGGGGCCGCCGTCGGGCCGCGCACCCTGGTGGGCGGGGCGGCCGGGCCCCGGCTGTTCGCCGACATCTGCTCCTCTGCGGACGGCTGGCTGCCGATCGGCGGACGCGGTCTCGGTGAGTCCCTGCCGGTGCTGCGCGCCGCGTGGGCGGACGCGGGCCGCGACCCGCAGGCGCTCCAGGTGGTCCCGTACGCGGTGCGGCCCACCCCCGGCAAACTCGACCACTACGCCGGACTCGGCATCGGGGAAGTGGTGGTGCAACTCCCCTCGGCGGGGGAGGCGGACGTCCTGCGGGCGCTGGACGGATACGCCCGGTACGTCGAGTAGGGGACGGGGTGCGCCGCGCACCCGGGGCCGGGGTGGACGGCCGACCCGCTGAACCGGCGGAGCCCGCTCGTATGCTCGAAGGATGACGACTTCCGCGACCTCCGGAACCGGCCCGACCGAGAACTCCCTGCGTCGCGCCCTCAAACGCGCCCGTGACGGCGTCGCCCTCGACGTGTCGGAGGCGGCGGTGCTGCTCCAGGCACGCGGCGCCGCGCTGGACGACCTCACCGCCTCCGCCGCCCGGGTCCGGGACGCGGGCCTGGCGGCGGCGGGCCGCCCCGGTGTCATCACCTACTCGAAGAGCGTCTTCGTCCCGCTGACGCGGCTGTGCCGCGACAAGTGCCACTACTGCACCTTCGTCACCGTCCCCGGCAAGCTGCGCCGCGCCGGGCACGGGATGTTCATGTCCCCGGACGAGGTCCTGGACATCGCCCGCAAGGGCGCGGCCCTCGGCTGCAAGGAAGCCCTCATCACCCTCGGCGACAAGCCCGAGGACCGCTGGCCCGAGGCGCGCGAATGGCTCGACGCGCACGGCTATGACGACACCATCGCCTATGTGCGGGCCGTCTCCATCCGCATCCTGGAGGAGACCGGTCTGCTGCCCCATCTCAACCCGGGGGTCATGAGCTGGACCGACTTCCAGCGGCTGAAGCCGGTCGCGCCCTCCATGGGGATGATGCTGGAGACCACCGCGACCCGGCTGTGGTCCGAGCCCGGCGGCCCGCACCACGGCTCCCCGGACAAGGAACCCGCCGTACGGCTGCGGGTCCTGGAGGACGCGGGCCGGTCCTCCGTGCCCTTCACCTCGGGGCTGCTCATCGGGATCGGGGAGACGTACGAGGAGCGCGCCGAGTCGCTGTTCGCGCTGCGCAGGACCGCCCGGACCTATCACGGCATCCAGGAGCTGATCATCCAGAACTTCCGCGCCAAGCCGGACACCGCGATGCGCGCGATGCCGGACGCGGAACTGGACGACCTGGTCGCGACGGTGGCCGTGGCCCGGCACATCATGGGCCCGAGCGGCAATCTCCAGGCCCCGCCGAATCTGGTCGACAGCGAGTACGAGCGGCTGATCGGCGCGGGGATCGACGACTGGGGCGGGGTCTCCCCGGTCACCATCGACCATGTCAACCCGGAGCGGCCCTGGCCCCGGATCGAGGAACTCGCCGAACGGTCCCGGGCGGCCGGTTTCGAGCTGCGGGAACGTCTCTGTGTGTACCCGGAGTTCGTGACCCGGGGCGAGCCGTGGCTGGATCCCCGGCTGCGTCCGCACGTGGCGGCGCTCGCCGACCCGGCGACCGGACTCGCCCGACCCGACGCCGTGGTCGAGGGGCGTCCCTGGCAGGAGCCCGACGAGGCGTTCACCGCCTCCGGCCGTACCGATCTGCACACCGCCGTCGACACCGAGGGCCGCACCGGCGACCGCCGGACCGACTTCGACGAGGTCTACGGCGACTGGGGCGCCCTGCGCGATCTGGCCGCCCCCGGCATGGTCCCGTCCCGGATCGACACCGACGTACGGGCCGCGCTCGCCACCGCCGCCGACGACCCGACCCGGCTCACCGACGACGAGGCGCTGGCGCTGCTGCACGCGGACGGCCCGGCGCTGGACGCGCTCTGCTCGATCGCCGACGCCGTCCGCGCCTCGGTGGTCGGCGACGAGGTGACGTACATCGTCACCCGGAACATCAACTTCACCAATGTCTGCTACACCGGCTGCCGGTTCTGCGCCTTCGCGCAGCGCCGCACCGACGCCGACGCCTACACCCTCTCCCTGGACCAGGTCGCCGACCGGGCCCGGCAGGCGTGGGACGTCGGCGCGGTCGAGGTGTGCATGCAGGGCGGTATCCATCCGGACCTGCCGGGGACGGCGTACTTCGACATCGCGCGGGCCGTGAAGGAGCGGGTGCCCGGGATGCATGTCCACGCGTTCTCGCCGATGGAGGTCGTCAACGGCGCCACCCGCACCGGCCTGTCGATCCGCGAGTGGCTGACCGCCGCCAAGGAGGCCGGGCTGGACTCGATCCCGGGCACGGCGGCGGAGATCCTGGACGACGAGGTGCGCTGGGTCCTCACCAAGGGCAAACTGCCCGCCGCCACCTGGATCGAGGTCGTCACCACCGCCCATGAACTGGGCATCCGCTCGTCCTCCACCATGATGTACGGCCATGTCGACCAGCCCCGCCACTGGCTCGGCCATCTGCGCACCCTGGCCGGTATCCAGCGCCGCACCGGCGGTTTCACGGAGTTCGTGACCCTGCCCTTCATCCACACCAACGCGCCCGTCTACCTGGCCGGGATCGCCCGCCCCGGCCCGACCGTCCGCGACAACCGCGCGGTGACCGCGATGGCCCGGCTGCTGCTGCACCCCTGGATCCCCAACATCCAGACGAGCTGGGTCAAACTGGGCGCCGAGGGCGCGGCGGAGATGCTCCGTTCCGGGGCGAACGATCTGGGCGGCACGCTGATGGAGGAGACCATCTCCCGGATGGCGGGCTCCTCCTACGGCTCGTACAAGTCGGTCAAGGACCTGATCGCCGTGGCGGAGGCGGCCGGACGCCCGGCCCGCCCCCGCACCACCCTGTACGGCGAGGTCCCCGAGGAGCGTCAGCGGGCGGCCCACGCCTCGGACGGCCACCTGCCGGAACTGCTGCCGCTGGTGGACTGAGCACGGCATCGGCCGCGGCCCCGCCCTGGGGTGCGCGAAGGGGTCGAGGGGCTCGGCCTCCCCGTGGCGCGCAGTACGATGATCCGACCCTGGGGTGGGCCAGGGTCGGAGACTGAGGAGTTGCGTGTCCGTGTCCGCTCGCCGGCTTCCCCCGTGGACCTGGGTCACCGGCCTGACCGCGGGTGCCGTCGTGGCCGTCGCCGCCATGGCGCTCCAGGCCAGAGAGGGCCCGCGCCCCATCGCCGCCGCGGGGGAGCCGAAGCCCCGCGCGTCGGCGACCGCCAAGCCCGGGGCGAGTGAACCGGCCTCCGTGCGGGTGCCGGACGACTCCGGCACCGGGCGGCGGATCGTGTACTCCCTCGGCGAGAACCGGGTCTGGCTGGTCGACGCCAGCGACGCCCCGCGCCGCACCTTCCGGGTCTGGCCGGGAACGGTCGATCCCGACCCCGGCAGCTACACCGTGGGCCAGCGCACCGACGGCACCACCGGCTCCGACGGGGTGGAGATCGAGAACATCGTCTACTTCGCCGCCGAGTCCGGGGTCAGCGTCGCCTTCTCCAGCGCGCTCGACGGCTCCTCGCCCCCGCCGCCGGCCGAAGGCGCCCGTACCGGCGGCATCCGCATGAAGTCGGCGGACAGCGCGGCCCTGTGGACCTTCGGCACGACGGGGACGACGGTCACGGTCGTGAGATGAGAGCCGGCCTCAGCCGTCCGAGCGCCGGCCTCCCGCGAACTGGTTGACCAGCAGGACCATCCCGCTCATCAGGAACAGGCGGGTCGCCGCGTCCAGCCCGTTCCAGTCGGAGGACTGCCACATCGCGAACCACTCACCGCCGATCGCGATGAACCCGGCACCGAACAGCAGCATCAGCATCAGCAGTCCGTAGGTGGAGATCTGGCGTGCACGGACGACATCGCGCCGCGCCCACAGCCAGGTTCCCGCGATCAGCAGCAGCGCGGCCACCGTCTCCCAGACGATGATCGCGACGTACGCGGTGTTCTGTATCCCCTTGCTGGTGATCGCCCGCCACATGAGGTTCTCGTCCTTGAATGTGGTGTCCATCGCGAGAACATGCTGTACGAACTGCTGATTCGTCCCGAAGTCCGTGATGTTCCCGACGGCGACGAGGGTGATGTGGAGCGCGAGCGTGCCGGTCAGCAGTCCGGCGGCGAGCGGAAGCGCCCGCGGGTTGGAAGTGGCCATGACACGGATCTTTCCAGTCCTCACACGCCCCACACACCCCGGGCGCCGACTCCGTGAGGTCCGCCCCGATCCTGCTCGGACCCCTGATCCGACCGTTGCCCGTCGAATACAGTGCTGAGCTGTCGTGACGACGACACGACCGGACGAACACGGTACGACGTGCCGGGATGAGCGCGCTGAAGGGGGTCCGGGTGGATACGGCGTCGGGGGCGGTGTGGGGCCGCGCCGAGCAGCAGGACTTCCGCAGCCGGGTACGCGGCACACTGCTCGGCCTGGCCGTCGGCGACGCGTTCGGCGCCCCCGTCGACCGGCTCGACCTGGACGAGATCCGGCAGACGCACGGCCCCGAGGGCGTCGTCGACCTGACCCCCGCCTACGGACGCCGGGGCGCCGTCACCCATCTCACCCAGCTCACCCTGTTCACCGTGGACGGGCTGATACGCGCCCAGGTCCGCCGGGACACCGGCGCCTGGCATCCGCCGACCGATCTGCACCGCGCCTATCTGCGCTGGGCGGCCACCCAGCGCGACTGGGGCCCCGACGAGCGCCGCAAGGACGACGGCTGGCTGGCCCGCGAGGAGTGGCTGTACGCCCGCCGCGACCCCACCCGGCCGCTGCTGCTCGGTCTCGGCGACGAGACCATGGGCACCCTGGACGCCCCCAAGAACCCGGCCGCGGCGGGCCCCGAGGCGACCGCCCGCTCGGCGCCGTTCGGGCTGCTCGTCGGCTGGGAGCCGCAACTGGTGGTCCAACTGGCCGTGGAGTGCGCCGCGCAGACCCACGGCCATCCGGTCGCCACGCTCGCCTCCGGCGCGTACGCGGTGATCGTGCACACGCTGGCCCGGGGCGACAGCCTGGACGCCGCCGTGCAGCGGGCGCTGGCGCTGCTCTCCGCCCGCCCCGGCCACGAGCCGGTCGCCGACGCGCTGCAACAGGCGCTCGGCGCGGTCCGCCAGGGCATGCCGACCCCTGCCCGGGTGGGGGAACTGGCGGACGCCGGTACGGCGGAGGCGGTGCTGTCGGCGGCCCTGTACTGCGCGCTGGTGGGGGAGGACGTACGGCAGGGGCTGCGGCTCGCGGTGAACCAGGACGGACCCTCCGCCGCGACCGCCGCGCTCGCCGGGGGGCTGCTCGGCGCGCTGCACGGCGAGACGGCCCTGCCGCCGGCCTGGCTGGCCGAGCTGGAGGGGCGTCCCACGGTGCTGGAACTCGCCGACGACTTCGCGATGGAGATGACGCAGGGGCCCGCGCTGCATGGCCCTGCCGGGGGGGCGGTGGGGTGGTTGGCTCGGTACCCCCGATGACGGGTCGCTCCGCTGGGTTCGGTGGGGTTCGGTGAGGTGGGGTGGGGTGGGGTGCTGGATGTGGGTGGGTGGGTGCGGCTGCGTCGTGGCTGGTCGCGCAGTTCCCCGCGCCCCTAGGGGGTGTTCCTGGGCGGCGTTGTGAGTGACCGTGTCCAGGGGGCTCAGTGCATTAGTTCGCCTGCGTTGACCAGGAGTGACTGGCCGGTGATCGCCTTTGCCCGGTCCGAGGCGAGGAACACCGCCGCCTCCGCCACGTCCCCGTCCGTCGCCAGGTCCGGCAGTGCCATCCGCTCGCCCAGCCGCTTCAGCACCGTCTCCTCCGGCACCCCCTCCGACTCCGCCGCGAACCGCACGTACGCCCGGACCGGAGGCCCGTACATCCACCCCGGCACCACCGTGTTCACCCGGATCCTGGACGGCCCCCACTCCTGCGCCATCGAGTACATCGCGCTGGTCAGCGCCCCCTTCGAGGCCGCGTACGCCGCCTGCCGCACCTGTGAGGGCGGGGCCAGCGCCGACTGCGTACCGATGATCACCACCGCCCCGCCCCGCTCCTTCAGCGCCGGCAGACAGGCCCGCGTCATCCGCAGGGTGCCCAGCAGATTGACATCGATCACCTGCTGCCAGGTGACCAGGTCCGCGTCCTCCACCCCGCCGAAGTACCCGTCCAGGGCCGCCACATGGACCACCGCGTCGATCCTCCCGAACCGCTCCCGCGCCAGCCCCGCCAGGGCCACGCACTGCGCCTCGTCGGTGATGTCGGTGGCCCGCAGCGCCGTGCGCGCGCCGCCCGGGTCGATGTCCCGCGCGCACTCCTCCAGCCGTTCCCGGGTCCGCGCCCCCAGCACCGCGTTCCCCCCGTCCCGGACGACGGCCGCCGCGACCCGGTGCCCCAGCCCGGCCCCGACCCCCGACACCACGACGGTCTTTCCCTCCAGCAGCGACATGGCCGACTCCTGCCTCTGGACCTGTATCTGACGGACCGTCAGAGTAGGGGCGAGTCGAGGAAAGGGGAACGCGATGGGAACCCATGACAGCGACCTGTACGCCGACCTGGCCGCCGTCGGCCCCTACGGAGTGCGCCCCGGGCACGCGCTGATCACCCTGGTCGAACCGCACCCCGGCCACGAGTACGCGTACAACCGCTGGTACGAGGACGACCACTACTACGCGGGCGCGATGGCCATGCCCTGGATGTTCGCCGGCCGCCGCTGGGTCGCCACCCGTGAGCTGCGGGCGCTGCGCCGCCCCGAGCGGTCCGCCGTCGCCGACCCCGTCACCGCCGGCTGCTACCTCTCCACCTACTGGATCACCGAGGGCCGCCACGCCGACCACATGCGATGGACCGTCGCCATCAACCAACGGCTCAACCGCGACGCCCGCGTCTACCGCGACCGCACCCATGTCCTCACCGCGTTCCAGGACCGGATCGCCACCGTCTACCGCGACGGCGCCGCCGGACCCCGGGACACCCACGCCCTCGACCACCCCTACGCGGGCCTGGTCCTCCAGGTCGTCGACGCCCCCTCCGCCGAACAGCGCGACGACCTCGCCGACCGGCTCACCGCCCGCCTGCTGCCCCGGCGCCTCGCGGGCTCACCCGCCGCCCTGGTCACCGTCTTCCGCCCGGTCCCGCTGCCCGGCGACCGGATGACCTACGTCAAGCAGGTCGAGGGCGTCGACACCCGGCTGACCCTGCTCTGGTTCCTGGAGAGCGACCCGAGGGAAAGCTGGGACACCCTGTTCACCGGCGTGGACGAGGAACTCGCCGCCACCGGAGCGGGCCGCCTGGAGCTGCTGGCCCCGTTCATCCCGACCGTGCCCGGCACGGACCGGTACGTGGACCAGCTCCGCTGACCGCCGACCCCACCTCAGCGCCGCACGTCCAGGGTCGCGCCCTCACGCAGCTCCTCCGGACACGGCGTCCCGCGCGGCAGCTGATAGGGCGCGCCCAGCCGGTAGGTCCCGGCCTCCGGCGCCAGCAGCACCGTCCACTTGTCGCCCTCGGCGTCCTCCGCCGCCTCCATCAGACAGCCGTTCTCGTTGTCGTACGACTTCGGCGTGCCCTCGGGCCGGTCCTTGGACGCCTCCGTCTCCTTCGGCGACTCCACCCCCTTGCCCTCCGCGTCCACCAGCCCCAGCCACGGCGAGTACGGGATCCTGATCAGCACCTCGCCCGGCCGGCTGACCTGGATCGTCCACCCCTCCTGACCGGCCTGCTCCACGGTGGCCGGCGGATCGGCCAGCGGCGTCGGATCGGTCACCGCGAACAACTGCCAGTTGGCGTCGCCCCAGATCTGCGTCAGATACGGCAGCCCGCGCTGGACCAGCTCCCGCTCCCGCTCACCGCCGTCCCCGTCCGGCTTGTCCTTCGGCAGCACCACGAAGTGCACGGCCCAGCGCTTGAGCCACTCGTGATAGTTCGCCGAGTTCAGGGTGTCGTCGTAGAAGAGCCTGTTGCGCTCCATGTCGGCCTGCCGGTTCCAGCCCCGGGCCAGGTTCACGTACGGGGCCAGCGCGGACGCCTCGCGGTGGGAGCGGGCCGGGACCACCTCGACCCGGCCCTTGTCCGCGCCGACCTCCTGCAACTCGTTCACCAGCGGAGCCAGTTCCCGCGCCCAGGACGCGGCGGGCGTGGTGTTCACGACATCGTCCACCGACTTGTAGCCGATCCACCCGAAGAACCCCACCGCGGCCACCACGGTCGCGTACCACTTGCGCGAGCGCGGCACCGTGAACGGCAGCGCCGCCACCAGCGCCACCCCCGCGAACAGCATCGGCAGCCGGGTGATGTTGGACCCGATCTGCGAGCTGACCAGCCACACCAGCAGCACCGCCAGCGCGTACACGGCCGACGTGATCCGTACGGTCTTCCACGCCGGCGGCGCCAGCAGATACACCAGCACCGCGTACGTCAGCGGCAGCGCCGCCGAGCCGAACGACATCGGCTGGGTGCCGGAGAACGGGAACAGCCACGCCGACACCGCGACCACCGCGCTCGGCGCCAGTCCCAGCGCCCACGCGCCCGGCCGCCGCTTCTGGAGGAACAGGGCCGCCGCGACCAGCCCCACGAACAGCCCCGCCACCGGCGAGGACAGGGTGGCCAGCGCGGCCAGCGGCGCCGCGCACAGCGCCTTCGCCCACCGCTTGTACCGCCACTGGTGCGGCCAGCAGAACACCACCGCGATCGCGCCGAGCCCGAAGAGCATCCCCAGCCCGAACGTCACCCGCCCCGACACCGCGTTGCACAGCAGCGCGAAGACCCCGGCGAGCGAGGCCCACAGCGGATCGGGCACCGCCTTGACCCGTTGCAGGATCAGCGCCAGCAGCCCCGCCGACACCGTCCCGACGATCATCATCGTCGTACGGACCCCGAGCACCGACATCAGATACGGCGACACCGCGCTGTACGACACCGGGTGCATCCCGCCGTACCAGGCCAGGTTGTACGCCGAGTCGGGATGGCGCCCGGCGAACTCGGCCCAGGCGTCCTGCGCCGCGAGATCGCCACCGCTGTTCGCGAAGGTGAAGAACCAGACGACGTGCAGCACACCCGAGACCACGGCCGCGGTGATCACCGGATGCCGGCGCAGCACCGAGGCCGCCGCGGTCGTCCGGGTCCGCCAGGCCGACCGCCTGCCGGGACCGTCCGGGGTGCCCGGACCGTCCGGGGTGCCGGGGGAGGCCGGGGGCCGGGTACGCGCTCTCGCACCCGTGCCGGTGTCACCCGTGTCGTCGGCGTCGTCGGCGCGTGTCGGCTCCGCAGTGGCCACCTGAGGCACTCCCCGTGTCCCGTCTTCTTCTCTTCTTCTCCCGGCCGCGCCCCGTTCCCCCTGGCTCCACAGCCCCGTTGCCGCGACCGCCGACCTGTCCCGTTTCGTGACGCTAGCAGAGACCCCGTGGGCGGGCTCCGGGGTGGGTGCCCGCCGACGGGGCCGGGGTGGGAGGGGTCAGCCGATACGGGTGAGCTTGTCCGTCCAGCCCGGTTCCACCAGGTCCCGCTGGAGCGCCACCGGCACCTCCACCGCGCCTCCGCCTCCGTCGCCGACGGTGAGCGCGCCGACCTTGGTCCCGGCCTTCGCGGTCCGCGGCAGCTCGTCGGCGGCGAACTCCAGCTTCACCTCCAGGCCGGACCAGCCGACCGCGGTGACGTCCTTGGTGGCGATCACCGGGGTACGGCCGCCGAGACCGTCGTCCACATACCCGACGACCTCGCCCTTCTTCAGGATCGTCTGGGCCTCCAGCGCCTCCTGCGCCGCCCGCATGAGCTGGTCGCCGGCGGACAGGGCGCCCTGGAGGATGGTGTTGTCGGAGCCGCCCGCGGGCTGACGCACCACCGCGCCGACGACGGTCCGGGTCTCGCCGCCGATCTCCTTCTTCGCGGCGAACGTCAGATTGCCGAGCGCGGAGGTGGTGGTGCCGGTCTTGATGCCGATGACACCGTTCTTGCCGACGAGCTGGTTCCAGTTGGAGTGGTTGACGCCCTTGTAGTCGTCGTACGACATCATCGCGGCGACCTCGCGGAAGACCGGCAGCTCCATCGCGGCCTTCCCCAGCTTGACCTGGTCCACGGCGGTGCTGACCGTGGAGTCGTTCAGCCCCGAGGGGTCGGTGTACGTGCTGTTCGTCATGCCGAGTTCCTCGGCGGTGTCGTTCATCTTCTGCACGAACGCCTTGTCCGAACCGGCGTCCCAACGGGCCAGCAGCCGGGCCACGTTGTTCGCCGAGGCGATCAGGATGCTCTCGATGGCCTCCCGCTCGGAGATCTGGTCGCCCGCGGTGACGTTCACCGTGGACTCCTGACCCGCGTCGGACTCCTTCTCCGCGCGCTGGTCGATGTCGATCATCGGCCCCTCGGCACCGCTCTTCAGCGGGTGGTCGCGCAGGATGATGTACGCCGTCATGACCTTGGCCACGCTGGCGATCGGCACGGGCTTCTGCTCACCGGAGGAACCGAAGGAACCGATGCCCTGGACGTCGAGCGCCGCCTGTCCGTCCTGCGGCCACGGGATGTCGACCTTCCCGCCGCCGAAGCTGTGACTGTCCTTCGCGGTCAGCTCCAGCGTGGGCTGCGGCAGCGGCCGTACGGTCTGCACGACCCCGACCACGACCAGCAGCAGCAGGACCAGCGGCGTCCAGATCTTCACCCGGCGCACCGCCGTGCGCAGCGGCGTCTCCGGCGGCGGAGGCGTGTTGGTCAGCTCGGCGAGCAGATCCAGCGGCGGCCTCGGCGGCAGCGGCTGCTGGGTGGTGTGCTCGGGTCCGACCTGCGGGAGATTGCGGGTGGCCTCGGCCGGCGGCACCGGGGGCCGGGGCTGGTCGAGCGGCTTGAGAGCGATGAACTGGCTGGTGCGCTCGGCCTCGGGCGCCGGGGGCAGCTTCAGCATGGCGGTCGGCTGATCGACGGGCTTGGCGTCGGTGCCGCGTGCGGGGGCGCCTGCGGGGGCGCCTGCGGCTTCGGCTTCGGTGGTGGCGTCGGCTTCGGCACCCGTGCCGGTGCCGGTGCCTGTGCCGGTGCCTGTGCCGGTGCTGGCTTCGGGTGCGGTGCCGTCGGCGGTCTCGGGGTCCGTGTCGTCGGCGTCGGCGTCGGTGCCGGTGTCGGTGTCAGCGTCGGTGTCGGTGTCGGCTTCGGCGGGTTCCGGGGCGCGGGACTCGGCCTCGGGGGTCTTGTCGTCGGGGCCGTCGGCGGGCTTGTCCGTCGGCGTGTCGGCGGAGGTGTCGGCGGAGGTGTCCGTGGACTTTCCGGCGTCGGTCCGCCCGCTGTTCTCCGTCTCCGGGTCCGGACCGGGAGGCGGAGTCTTTGCCTCCGGTGCCTCCTGGGCGGCCTCAGAGGGGCCCCCAGCGTCCCCGGAGGGCTTCTCCGGGGTCCCGGCGGGCCCGGCCTCCGCGACAGCCTCAGACGCGCTCTGCGGCTCCTCGGCCTTCTCGGCCCCTTCGGAGGAGCCCACCACGGCGTCGGTGTCGTCCCCGGAGTCGGTCTTCTCCAGGTTCCCGGTTCCGCTCTCCGAGTCGCCCCCGGGGCCGGGATCCGTGGAGCCGTCCGCCGGGTCGCCCTCGGCGTCGCCTCGCGTCCCGGCGTCGTCTCCGGCCCCGGAGTCGGTCTTCTTCCCGCTCCCGGTCCCGCTCCCGGTCCCGCCCTCGGGGTTGTCCCCGGGGTCGGGGTCCGTGGAGTCGTCCGCCGGGTCGCCCTCGGCGTCGCCCAGCGTCCCGGCACCGTCCCCGGACCTGGTCTCGTCCCCGGTCCCGGTCCCGGACTCGGTCTCGTCCCCGGACTCGGGACCGGCGTCGTTCCCGGCGGCGCGCTCCGTCGCCGCCGTCTCCACCCCGGTCGCCGTCTCCGCGTCGGTCTTGTCCCCGTTGTCCCCGTTCCCGGGTTCGTCCTCGGTGTCCGGGGGCTCCGGCGACGGGCGGTCGGCCGTTGTCACCCATGCCGCCACGGCCTCACGCAGCCGTTCGTCGCCCTGGGTGGTGGGGACCGCGAGGACCCGGGTCGCCGTGTCCGCCCCTGAGGGCGGCTCGTGGGACAGGGAGAGGCGTGGGTCGCGGGACTCGGGAACCGGGGCCGACCCCCCCGACGTCGGTTCTTCCGACGACTCGCGCTGCTTCGACCTGTCGGGGGACTCGCCCGCCACCGATGCCTCCTCCGTGCGCCGCACGCTGTCCGCGTGCTGTCCGAACCATGTACCAGTGTCCTGTGTGGGGGCATGCCCCCTGCGCTAGACGAGAACGACATACCTACCGGTTCCACTACGAACCGGTCACGCACCCTCGACAGACCAATGTGAGAGGAGTCACCCTGTCATTCATCCACGCGGGGAGGCATGGATGGGCAGGAGCCGCAGAACAATTCCGGAGGAGCTTCTGCTGCTGGCACTGGACCCGACCACGGGTACCACTGCACAGCCGCAGTCGCTCGACCTCGGTCTGGCCGGAGCACAGCTAGTGGAGCTGGCGCTGGCCGGACGGATAGCCCCAGACGGGGATCGTATCGCCGTGGTCGTACCACGGCCGACAGGAGATCCGACGCTGGACAGCGCGTTGGAGTTGCTGCGCAGGCGCGGCGCTCCGGTGCGCGCGGTCCACTGGATCGGCGGGCCGCGACTCGGGCTGCGCCAGACGTACCTCTCGCATCTGGAGCGGTGCGGCATGGTGCATGCCGTGGCGGGCCAGATGTGCGGGGTGCTGCCGACGACGCGTTATCAGGCGACGGAGACGGCGATCAGCCGGGAGATCAAGGCCCGGCTGGACTCGGCGATCCGCACCGGTGTGCCACCGGATCCGCGGACCGCGGCGCTCGCCGCGCTCGCGCACGCGGTGGGTCTCGGCAAGCATCTGTATCCGGGCAACGAGGGACGTTCCTCTCGCTCCCGGCTACGGGATCTGATCCGGCACGACCCCATGGGCGGTCTCGTCGCGCACGCCGTGATGGACGTCCAGAACGGCGTGGCGGCCCAGCCGCGCCGCAGCCCGGCGTCGGCCGCCCGGCCGACCGGACCCGGCAGGCCCGCGACGGAACCCGCACGCGGGGTTCCGGTGCAGCCGCGCCGCGGATCCATGGCACGCGCCGTGGCTCACTGAGCCGCAGTCACGGAACGCGCGCCGACCCGGCCGTACGCCCCCAGACCCGGTACGGGAGCCGCTGGTCCGAGCGGGGTGGTGAGAGCGTCATGCCCTCACCGCCCCGCTCGGCCGTGCCCGGACGCCGGTCGGGCGCACCGGGCGCGAAGCCGGTGTGTCCGCGCTGCATATCCGCCGTTTCCCAGCGGTAGGAAGCCTCTTGCTGGCAATCTGCTCAACAGCAGATACGCATAGTTGCAGTTCATTGCAGTCAGTTGCGGTTTTTCAGGTATGCAGCCGGAGGTGCACGTCCCGTGGCGTCCAATGTCAACCCCACCGTCAGGCGACGCCGGCTGGGCCAGGAGTTGCGCAGGCTCCGTGAGCTCAAGGGCATGACGGCCGAGGAGGTGGCCGAGCGGCTGCTGGTCTCGCAGTCGAAGATCAGCCGCCTGGAGAACGGGCGGCGCAGCATCAGCCAGCGGGACGTCCGTGATCTGTGCGGGGTCTACGAGGTCGAGGACCACCGGATGGTCGACTCGCTGATGCAAATGGCCAAGGACTCCCGTCAGCAGGGCTGGTGGCACTCCTTCGGTGACATCCCCTACAGCGTCTACATCGGTCTGGAGACCGACGCCGCCAGCCTGCGCGTGTACGACCCGCAGGTCATCCCGGGGCTGCTCCAGACCCGTGGGTACGCCGAGTCCCTGATCACCGGCGCGCTCCCGGAGGCGGCCCCGGCCGACATCGACAAGCGGGTGCAGGTCAGGCTGCGTCGGCAGGAACGTATTTCTGCCGCCGAGAACCCGCTGCGCCTGTGGGCGGTCCTGGACGAGGCGGCGCTGCGCCGGGCCGTGGGCAGCAGGCAGGTGATGATCGAGCAGTTGGAGCATCTGCTGGACATGTCGCAGCTGCCGCATGTCACCGTGCAGGTGATCCCGTTCTCCATGGGGGCGCACCCGGGCGTCAGCGGTCAGTACGCGATCCTGGAGTTCCCCGACGCGGCCGACTCCAGCGTGGTCTACATCGAGGGTGTCACCAGCGATCTGTATCTGGAGAAGCCGCAGGATGTCGGCCGATACAGCGTGATGTACGAACATCTGCGGGCGCAGGCCCTGAATGTGGAGCAAACCCGTCAGTTCATCTCGGACGTGGTGAAAGACTACGCCCGCTGAGGTGAGGACCGTGCCCGCCGAATGTGCGGTGGGCACGGTACACGGTCCCCCGGGCAACAGGGAAGTATCCCCTGGAATATGCCCCTCGGACGAGTGAATGCCCGCTCCGCTCAGCCGGGTTGGCGAGTAGCGTCGATCACGCCAACAAACAACCACGTTGGCGTAAAACCGTGTCGTGCGCTCCAGGCACCCCCGGGCGTCGGGAGGCCGTCGCGGTGACAGCTGATCAGCAACTGCTTACCGGAGCGAAAATGGCAATCACTCAGGGCGCGACGGACTCATGGGTCAAGTCGTCCTACTCCCAGGGCAACGGCGCGTGCGTCGAGGTCAAGTCCCCTGTCCTGGCGGCTATGGCCGTCCGGGACTCCAAGGTGTCCGACGGTCCCGTCCTCGACTTCCCGGCGGACGCGTGGACCGCGTTCGTCTCCTCGGTCACGGCGTAAGGGGAGGGGTTTCCTGATCCTCCGCACACCGACCACAACTCAACAAGCACCACCACAGAGCCCTCTCGACCAGCCCGCCGTCCTAGCCGAGGGGGCTCGGCTTGTGCCCCGCCACCCCGCCACCCTGCCGCTCCGCCCGCCTCGACCACCCCGCTCCGCCCGCCTCGACCACCCCGGCGATCCGCGCGAGCGGCATGACGCACCGGCGGGCCCGTCGCGGTCGGGGGTGCTCAGCCGAGCTGGGCCTCCAGCGCGGCGGTCACCTCCGCGGACTCCGGGTCGGTCTGCGGCGCGAACCGCGCGACGACCCGGCCGTCCCGGCCGATCAGGAACTTCTCGAAGTTCCAGCGGATGTCCCCGGTGTGCCCCTCCGCGTCGGCGAAGCCGGTCAGGCGGTCGTACAGCGGGTGCCGGTCCGCCCCGTTGACCTCCACCTTCTCCGTCATCGGGAAGGTCACGCCGTACGTGGCCGAGCAGAACTCGGCGATCTCCTGCGCGCTGCCGGGCTCCTGCCCCGCGAACTGGTTGCACGGGACGCCCAGCACCGTGAAGCCGCGGTCCTCGTAGCGGCGCTGGAGGCGTTCCAGGGCGGCGTACTGGGGGGTCAGGCCGCACCGGGAGGCGACGTTGACGACGAGGAGGGGGCGGCCGGTGTACTGGGGGAGGTTGGCTGCGGTGCCGTCCAGGGCGTTGATGTCCACGTCCAGTACGGAGATTCGGGGTGTCATGGGGGGATCGTAGGCGGTGGTGCGGGTTCGTGGGGTGGCCGGCCGCGCGGTTCCCCGGGCCCCTTCGGCGGGTCGCCGGAGCCGTGGCTCTTCAGCGCCGGCCGGCGTCCACCAGGATCCGGCCCGCCGCCGTGCGTTCGTACCAAACCGATTTCCCGGTCCTCCTGCGTTCCACCAGGCCCGCCTCCCGCAGCACACGGAGATGGCCGCCCACCGAGCCCAGGGGGCGGCCCGTCAGGGCCACGAGCTGGGTCGTGGTCAGGGGGGTCGCGAGGAGGACGAGGATCCTGGCCCGGGTGTGGCCCAGGAGCGGCCCCAGGGCGGCCGGGGCGGGGGTGGGGCCGGGGGTCCCGGCCAGGGCGCCCGCGCAGGGGTAGACGACGGCGTAGTGATCGGGTTCCTCCCAGGCCACCCAGCCGGTCTGGGGGGTGACGGGGACCAGGACGAGCTGGGCGCCGGAGATCTCACGGGGCGGGTACTCGTGCTGATTGACCTGGAGGCGGCTCTCGCCCAGCCAGCGCATCCCGGGGCGCAGGGCGTCCAGCGCGGCGGCCCAGCCGCCCTGGCTGACCTGGGCGGTGCGGGCCGCGACATCGGCCTCCAGGACCCGTCGGCGGCGCTCCCAGGTCGGCCGTACGGTCTCCTCCCAGACCTGGGTGAGGAGGCCGGCGGCGCGCTCCGGGAGGTCGTCGCGGTCCAGCGCGGCGGGGAGCGGGCCGCCGCCCAGGGAGACCCGCAGATGGGCGCGGGCGTCGGCGGGCGCGGTGGCGCGGATCCGGGCGACGCCGTCCTCGAAGGTCTCACCGGCCCTCGGAGTGGGGGTGAGGAAGTCGGCGATCCAGTGGCGGCCCAGCCCCGCGCGGACCAGCAGCGCGGTCACCGGGTCGGCGGCCAGCCGGGCGCGGTGGCCCGGCAGATGGGCGCGGAGCCAGGACTGCTCACCGGGGTGCGCCCCGGCCCCGGAGTGCAGCAGCTTGAGGGCCGCGAACGCCTCCGCGTGCGGGGAGAGGACGAACCGGCTGCGGGCCAGGGTGTCGGCGTTCACCTGCCACCAGCCCATCCGGGCCACCACCTTTCGTGTGTGCGCGAAAGGTTACCGGGGCGGTCGCCGGTGACCGCAGGTTCTGTGCATGCGCAGTTACAGGGAGCTTTTCCGCACACCGGAGTTCACCCCGCTGTTCCTCGGCTCGGGGGCGCAGATCGCCGCGCAGACCGTGGGCGGTCTGGCCCTGGCCACCCAGGTGTACCGGGCGACCGGGTCACCGCTGCTGTCGGCGGTGAGCATGTTCGGGCCGTCGCTGGCCCAGGTCGTGGGCGCCACCTTTCTGCTGTCCGGCGCCGACCGGCTGCCCCCGCGCGCCACCCTGGCCGGTATCTCGCTGGCCTTCGCGGCCGGGACGGCGGTGCTGGCGCTGCCGGGACTGCCGCTGTGGGCGGTGTTCGCGGTCATCCTCGTCACCGGGCTGATCGCGTCACTGGGCGGCGGGGTCCGCTGGGGGCTGCTCAACGAGATCCTCGCCAAGGACGGCTATCTGCTGGGCCGCTCGGTGTTCAACATGATGTCCGGCCTGATGCAGATCGCGGGCTTCGCGACGGGCGGACTGCTGGTGACCCTGCTGTCGGCGCGTACGACCCTGATCCTGTCGGCGCTGCTGTACCTGGTGTCGGCGCTGATCGTGCGGGCCGGACTGACGGCCCGCCCACCGCGGCAGACGGGCCGCCCCTCCGCCGCGCAGACCTGGCGGACCAACGCCCGGCTGTGGTCGTCCCGGCCGCGCCGCCTCACCTACCTCGGGCTGTGGATCCCGAACGGGCTGGTGGTGGGCTGCGAATCCCTCTTCGTCGCCTACGACCCCGGCGCCGCGGGCACCCTCTTCGCCTGCGCGGCGCTCGGCATGCTGATCGGGGACGTCACGGTCGGGCGGCTGATCCGGCCCGCCCGCAGGGCCCGGCTCGCCGCTCCGCTGCTGATCCTGCTGGCCGCCCCGTACCTGGTCTTCTTCCTGCGTCCGCCGCTGCCCGTGACCGCCCTCCTCGCCACCCTCGCCTCGGTGGGCTTCGCCGCCGGTCTCGTCCAGCAGGAACAGCTGATGGCGCTGACCCCCGACGCCCTCGCGGGCCACGCCCTCGGCCTGCACTCGGCGGGCATGCTCACCTTCCAGGGCGTCAGCGCGGCCCTCGCGGGCACCCTCGCCCAGCTCACCGCGCCCGCCACCGCGGTGACCGTCATGGCGGGGGCCTCGCTGCTGGTGACCGGAGTGCTGCTCGCGGCGGGGAAAAGCCCTACGTTGGTGGGAACACCTGGTCGACAAGGGGAATCCCATGCCGCTTGACCCAGCAATGATCAACAGCAGCATTCCGCACTCCGCCCGGATCTGGAACTACTGGCTCGGCGGCAAGGACTGCTACGAGATCGACCGGCAGGTGGGCGATCAGATCCAGGCCGGGAACCCGGCGATCACCGACATCGCGGTGGCACAGCGGGCGTTCCTGGTGCGGGCGGTCGAGCATCTGGTGCGCGGGGCGGGCATCCGGCAGTTCCTCGATGTCGGGACCGGGCTGCCCACCGCCGACAACACCCACGAGGTCGCCCAGCGGCTCGACCCGACGACACGGATCGTCTACGTCGACCACGACCCGGTCGTGCTGGCCCACGCCGAGGCGCTGCTCACCACCACACCCGAGGGCGCGACCGACTACATCGACGCCGACCTCCGCGACCCCGAAGGGATCCTCCGCGAGGCCGCCAGGACCCTCGACCTCGACCGGCCGGTCGCCCTGATGCTGCTCGGCATCACCGCCCATGTCGTCGACGACTCCGCCTACGGCATCGTCGGCCGTCTGGTGGACGCCCTGCCCTCCGGGAGCCACCTCGTGCTCTGCGACGACACCGAGGTGATCAACCCGCGGGAGATGCGGCGGATGATCGAGCAGTGGAACGAGGCGGGCGACAATCCGCGCGTCAACCGCTCCCCCGAGCAGCTCGCCCGGTTCTTCGACGGGCTCGACCTGCTGGAACCGGGCCTCGTGTCGGTCACCCGGTGGCGGCCCGCGGACGGCGGGACCCCCGCCGAGGTGGACGACTTCGGGGGAGTGGCCCGCAAGCCGTGACCCTCCCCCGCTCGCGGCCGGGACACCCCAGCCCGGCCGTTGATCGCTCAACTGTCGGCTGACGCAAGGGAGTTCACCCCGTTCCGCCGCGCGATGACCGGACCCGGCCGTACAGTGAGGGCACCGGGAACCGGGAGCAGCGGTGAGGGGGACGCGCATGGCGTTGTCTGTGCCGCGGGCGGGACGCCGGGGGACGCCCGGAGCGGTCCGCGGGAGCACCCGGCGGCGGATCCTCGTGCTGTGCGGGACCTTCCTCGTCGCGGGAAGCCCCTGGGCGCAGGAGGCCGCCTGGGAGTTCTACGGCGAGTACGAGGACTTCGGCACCCTGCGCTGGCTGCTCGAAGCGATGGGCGCCGTGTGGTGGGACGTCTCCGCCGAGCGCTACGCCGGGACGGAGACGCTGGTCGCCATCGACGTCAGCGTGGCCCTGCTGATCGCCGTGTTCGCCGCCCTCGCCCTCCGGTTCACCGCGCGCGGCGACTCGGGCCTGCTGCGCTGTCTCGGGGTGGGACTGCTCGCCTCCGAACTGGCGGCCCTGTCCCGGTGGCTGATGCTCGACACCTACGTCAGTGACTTCGTGCCGTACGACGAGGCACTGCGCGACCACCTGCTCGGCTCCGCGCTCGACTTCGGCCTGCTGGCGGGTGTCCTGCTCGCCCTGGTCACCGCCGGAGCGCCCCGGGTGCCGTCCGGCGGGCCGTCGTGGCTCCCGGTCCGGCCACCGCTCCGCCCGCAGAAGGGAACCGTCGGCATGACGACTCCGCAGCCCCACATGCCGGTCGGGCGCGTCCCCGGCGACGTCACCCGGTATCTGTGCACCGCCGCCTACGTGGACGAGGAGTTCGCCGGCCGGGTCGTCGACGAGGTCGTCGCGGACGAGGCCGGTGCGATCGCGCCCTCGCCGGACGTGGACCTGGTGGCGGTGGCCCATCACTGCCTCGCCGCCCAGGAGACCCGGCACGCCCGGAACCTGCGGCTGGCCGCGGCCGTCGCCGCGGTGGCCGTGGTGGCGCCGCTGTGGGTGTGGCTGCCGCGGCTGCTGCTGGGGGTCACCGCGGGCGCCGGGCGCGCCCTGCCCAGCCGGGCCACCCGCGGCAGCCATGACCCGGCGGGCCGGGCCCTGACGGGCACCTGGATCCGCGCCGGATCGATGGTGGCCGCCGCCTTCCTGCTGGCCGTGACGCTGTCCACGCTCCCGCTGCCCGGCGTCTTCAGCTGGCTGTTCGGCACCTACCTCGGCGGCATCCCGGCGGTCCTCGTCACCCTCGGCGCCACGGGGTACGCGTACGTCACCGTCGTACGCCACGATCTGGAGACCGACCGCACGCTGCGCGCGACCATGACCCGCGAGCGCTTCTACGGGATCCCGCTGCCGCCCGTGCCGCCCAGCCCCTGGATCGCGGCCCGGCTGGCGGCCCTGAAGGAGGCGCGGGACGGGAACACCACCGTCTACAGCGGCTTCGTCCCCTTCAAGGGGTACGCGTCGACCGACTCCACCTGGTCCCTCGCCGTCCCGCTGCTGCCCGCCGACGAGTCGGGCGCGGGAACCGGCACCGGCGACGCGGCCGACCGCGCCGACCCGGGCGAACCGCGGCCGTTCACGGTCGTGGACCTCGTGGACCACCTGCGCGACCACCTGCGGACGGTCGCCCGGCGCGGCGGTCCCGACGACGAGGAGCCGGAGGCCGCCGAGACCCTGCGGTCGCTCACCGTCGAGGACCGGGTCTTCGCGAGCGGCACCGGCATCGGGGACGACAGCCGGTTCATCGCGCCGACCCAACTCGCCCCGCTGGCCCGGCTGACGCCCGAGTCGGTCGAGGAGATCATGCTGAACCCGACCGGCACGGTCCGCCACTGCCTGGCCGTGCATGTGCCGCTGTGGGGCGGGGACGTGGTGCCCAGTGTGTTCCTGCACTTCTCGACCGCCGGCCGCACCCTCCATGTCAGCTGCGACAACCATGTGCTCGGACCGGTCGCCGCCGAGTACCACGTGGCGGACCGGCTGCGCGGATCGCTCAGCGCCGCCGGCCGGCGCGGGCTGACCCTCGCCGCGCTCTCCCGCACCGGCCGCGCCCTCTACCGCGCCCCCGCCGACGCCTGGCGCCACCACCACTTCGAGCAGCGTCATCGGCGCCGGATGCTGGACGAGCTGACCGCCCTGGAGGAGGATCCGGTCTACGACTTCGGCGCCCGGGTCAGCGTGCGCGAACTGGCCCTCAGCCCGCGGTACCAGAACTACTTCCAGGTGGTGGACGCCGCCCGGATCACCGCCGCGCTCGGCCGGCACACCCTCGCGGCGATCCGGGAGTTCCTGGACGCCCGCGGCTACGACACCACCGACTTCCGCAGCCAGCAGCAGACCATCCTCAACCAGGGGCTCATCCAGCAGGGCGGAATGAGCATCATCGGGAACCAGGCGATCGGGTCGGGCGCCAGCGCCACCCAGAACCTGGGCCGGCCGCCCGCCCAGCCCGGACCGGGCGGCGCGGGCACGGCGGCGGGACCGGGGGGTGCGGCCGGGGCGCCGGACGCCGCCGGCGCGGGGGCCCGGCCGTAGACGCGGGACGGGGGCGGCGAGGCGCGGTCGGCGAGACGGGTCGGCGAAGAGCAGGAAGAGCAGGAAGAGCGAGGAGTGCGATGGACGGCGACGACGGGCGGCGCGGCGACGACGGGCGGCAGGACCCGCCGGTCAACAACGGCCTGGTGATCAAGGGCGGCACCCACTACGTCGGCAACCAGGCGATCGGCCATCGAGCCCAGGCGTTCTCCGGCTCCGTCGGCTTCCAGCAGCAGGGCGGCGCCGAGGCGGCCCGTACCGCCGAACTCCTGGACCGGATCGAGGAGTTGCTCGAAGAGCACCGGGAGGCGCTCGCCGACCCCGACGGCACCTCCCGCGAACTGCGGCGGCTGCGCGAGGAACTGGACGAGGAGGAGCCCCAGCCGACGGTGCTGCGCCGGGCCCTGGACCGGCTGACCGCCTTCGCCCAGCCGGTGGCCCCGCTGGCGGTGGCGGTGGGCGAACTGACCCAGTCGGTGCGCGGGGTGCTGGGGGCCTGAGGGCGGGGGCCGGGGTCTGAGGACGGGAGGCCGAGGTCTGAGGACGGGGGCCGGGGGCCGAGGACGGGGGCCCGGGGTCCGAGGGCCGGCCGCCGGTGGGGATTGACGGCGTTCATTCAATTGGCAATTCTGGAGCGGGCGTAGGACTGGACCAAGGTCATGGATGTGAACATGATCGGCCGGGTCCGTCGCCCCCCCACCCCCCACCTGAAGGACCGCCCCATGCGACCCCTGACGAACCCCCTGGGCAGGCCCGGACGACGGACCCCGGCGGCGCTGTGCGCGGGCGTGCTGCTGGCCGCCGCCCTGACGTCCGCCACCGCCCCGGCCTCCGCCGCCGCCCACGCCCCGGCCGATGTGCCCACCGGCGTCACCCCCCTCACCACCGGCCTGACCGTCCCCTGGGGCGTGGGCTGGCTGCCGGACGGCTCGCACGCGCTGGTCACCGAACGGGACGACTTCCGGGTCTGGAAGGTCACCCCGAGCGGTCAGAAGACCCAGGTCGGAACCGTCCCGCAGACCGTGACGACCAACGGCGAGGGCGGACTGATGGGCGTCGCCGTCGCCCCCGACTGGGCCACCACCCGCCAGGTGTACTTCATGCACACCGCCGCCGAGGGCAACCGCATCGCCCGTATGACCTACGACGGCACCTCGCTGACCGGGTACACGGTGATCCTCCAGGGCATCCAGAAGGCCCGCTACCACAACGGCGGACGCCTCGCCTTCGGCCCCGACGGCCTCCTCTACGCCTCCACCGGCGACGCCCAGAACACCGCGCTCGCCCAGGACCGCACCTCCCTCAACGGCAAGATCCTGCGGCTCACCAGGACGGGGGCGCCGGCCCCCGGCAACCCCTTCGGCAACCACGTCTACAGCCTCGGCCACCGCAACCCCCAGGGGCTGGCCTTCGACCGCAACGGGCGGCTGTGGGAGGCGGAGTTCGGCAACACCCGCTTCGACGAGCTGAACCTCATCAAGCCCGGCGCGAACTACGGCTGGCCCACCTGCGAGGGCACCTGCTCGGTCGCCGGGACGACCAACCCGAAGAAGACCTGGACGACCGGTGAGGCGTCCCCCTCCGGCCTCACCATCGCCGACAACGTCGTCTACCTGGCCGCCCTGCGCGGACAGCGGCTGTGGCGCGTCCCGATCGACGGCGACACGGAGAACGTGGGCGCGGCGACCGCGTACTACGTCGGCACTTACGGCCGTCTGCGCACCGTCCAGAAGGTGCCGGGCACCGAGCGGCAGCTCTGGGTGACCACGACCAACGCCGACGCCAACGGAGGCCGCCCGGACGGCGCCGACCAGATCCTCGGGGTGACGCTGGGCTAGTCGGCCCGGACCTGGGAGGGAACCGTTCCCGGGCCGTGCGGGGCGCCTGCGGCGGTCGGTGGCGGATCGGTCAGCTTTCGAGAAGCCGGGGCCGCCGGGGCTCCCTAGCCTGGAGGTGTTCTCAGCCGGTCACCACGGAAGGGCCACCCCCATGGACGACACCAAGGACCCGAAGGCCGCGAAGAAGGCCGCCGCCAAGGGTGGCGCGTACGACGGGTTCACCGACGACGAGCGCGCCGCGATGAAGGAGCACGCCCAGGAGCTGAAGGCCACCCGCACCGGGAAGCGGCGGACCAAGGCCGACGCCGAGGCCGCCGTCCTGGAGAAGATCGCCGAGATGCCCGACGAGGACCGGGTCATCGCCGAGCGGCTGCACACCCTCATCAAGGAGAACGCCCCCGAGCTGACACCCAAGCTCTGGTACGGCATGCCGGCCTACGCCAAGAACGGCAAGGTGCTGTGCTTCGTCCAGGCCGCCGCCAAGTTCAAGTCCCGCTACCTCACCCTGGGCTTCGACGACTCGGCCCGGCTCGACGACGGCACCCTGTGGCCCACCGCCTTCGCCGTCACCGAGCTGACGGCGGCGCACGAGAAGACCATCGCCGCGCTGGTGCGCAAGGCGGCCGGCTGAACGCACCGCGGACACGACGGCACACGGTCCCCCGTCCCGTACCGCGCAGTGGCAGCAGCTCCTCGGATCCGTGGCCGCCGTCGTCCCTCTCACCCTCCCCCCCCCGGTACGAGCTTCACCCTGGTCACCCAGCAGGTGATCGCCGGTTCGCGGACCGCCGGGGTGGGATCGTGGGGCTCATCGCGACGGTGCCGACCACGGTGCCGACCGGACGATGAGGAGTCGGATCCATGAACCCCCGCCCCACGCTCCCGGCGCACTTCCGAGTGCGGGACTTCGATCACGTCGTGCTGAACGTCGCGGAGGTCGAGCGGTCCCTGGACTTCTACTGCGGGGTGCTCGGACTGGAGCCGGTACGGGTGGACGCGTGGCGGGCCGGCACAGTGCCCTTCCCCTCCGCCCGGGTCTCGGCGCGCACCATCATCGACCTGGTCAGCGGCCCCAGGTCGGACGCGAACGTCGATCACATCTGTCTGGTGGTCGACCCCCTGGACTGGCAGGAGGTCATCGCCACCGGCGTCCTGGACGTGCTGGAGGGCCCGGTGCGGCGCTTCGGCGCCCGGGGCGAGGCGACCTCGGTCTACGTCCGTGACCCCGACGGCAACACCGTCGAACTGCGCTGGTACCCCGACGACGTCCCCGGGCCGGGTGTGCCAGTCCCGTGATCGGTGCCGTGCGCGGCGCCGGGCGGGGGTACGCTGCCGTGCGCCGAGCATACGGACGGCGGCGCTCCGTGAGCGTACGACGTCGTCGGCCATGACCGTACGACGTCATCGGCAGGGGTGGAGGGCCGGGCACCGATGGAAAGCAGCGGCGGCGGGCGGTCCGATGGACGAGGGGGCGGGGGCGTGGCAGGCTCAGGAAGCATGGGTGCCGTCCAGGGGCGGTCCGTGCCGGGAGTGTCCGCCGACGTGATCTGCGCGCTGGAGGCCATCGGCACCGGGGCCTACGTGGTGGACGAGCAGGGCTGCATCCTCGCGGTCAACCGGCGGACCGAGCGGCTGCTGGTCCGCTCCGCCGGGGAACTCGTCGGACACGACGCGCACGACCTGCTGCACCGCGGACCCCACGGCCAGGAACTGCCGAGGACCCAGTGCAGCATGCGGCGGCCCTTCCACACCGGCGGCACGGCCCAGGCCGACGAGGACTGGTTCGCCTGCGGCGACGGCTCGCTGCTGCGGATCTCGTGGCTGGTCACGCCGTACGCGTTCGGTGACGGCACCTCCGGCACGCTGGTCGTCTTCCACGCGCCCGAGCCGGCGCCCCGGGCCGAGGAGGGTACGGAGCCGCCCGAGGAGGCCCTGCCCGAACTGGAGCGGCTGGCGCTGCTGGCCGAGACGACCACCCAGCTCACCTCCACCCTCGACGTGGACGAGGCGCTGCGCCGGCTGGCGGCGCTGATCGTGCCCCGGCTCGCGGACTGGGCGGTCGTGGACCTGATCACCGAGCGCGACGAGGTGTGGCGCAGCCTGGTGGTCCACGGCGACGGTGACGAGGTGGTGCACCGCGAGGACCTCCAGGGGCCGATGCCACCGGTCTCGCAGGAGTCCACGATGCCGCTCTCCCGGGCCCTGCGCGGGGTCGCGGCCACCCTCACGGGCCCGCAGACCTACCGGGGGACACCGGACTCGGGCCTCGCCGTCGAACAGCGCCGGCTCTTCGACGTCACGGGCATCCACTCCGCGGCGATCGCACCGATCCGCAGCACCCGCGCGGTGCTCGGCGCGGTGACCCTGGGCCGGGCCGACAACCCGGCCCCCTTCACGCCCACGGATCTCTCCCTGCTGGAGGACATAGCCCGCCGGGTCGGGCTCTCCCTGGACAACGCCCGTCTCTACCAGCGGCAGCGCACCGTCGCCGAGACCATGCAGAAGCATCTGCTGCCCCAGATGCCCCGCGTACCGGATCTGCGGATGGCGGTCCGCTATCTGGCCGCGCCCGACGCCTCCCAGGTCGGCGGCGACTGGTACGACGCCTTCCGGCTGGCCGACGGCTCGACCGCGCTGGCCGTGGGGGACGTCGTGGGGCACGACCTGGAGGCCGCGGCGGGCATGGCCCAGATACGCAACATGCTGCGCGCCTACGCCTGGTCCGCGGACGAGCCGCCCAGCCGGATCGTCGCCCGCCTCGACGAGGCGCTCCAGCACATCACCGATGTCTCCATGGCGACCATGATCTTCGCCAGGATCGAGCCGGACGCCGACGGCTGCTGGCGGCTCTCCTGGACCAACGCGGGCCATCCGCCGCCCCTGTTGATCAGCCACGACGGTGTCGCCGACTATCTCACCGACGGCCATGACATCCTCCTGGGCAGCGGCGCGGAACTGCCCCGCACCGACGCCACGGCGATCCTCCCGCCGGGCTCCACCCTGGTCCTCTACACCGACGGCCTCATCGAGGCCCCGGGCCACACCCTGGACGAGGGCCTGGACCGGCTGCGCCGGCACGGCGCCGCCCTCGCCCACCGCTCCCTGAGCCCGTTCACCGACCAACTCCTGCACCGCGTACGGTCGTCGGCGAACGAGGACGACGTGGCGCTGCTGGCGCTGCGTACGCCGGAGGGCTGAGACAGCCCGTAGGTGAACCGGCTTCGCACTGAGCGCGCCGGACTTCTTCGCGATGACGCTGAACGGACCCGGCGTTTCTGCCCTCTTCGCTTGTGGACGTCCCGGGAGGGTGCGGCCGGCTGCGGCCACCGTCCCCTCCGGCGGGGTCCCGCGGGGCCCATGGGGGTCCCAGAAAGATCACACGGGATCACACGGGATCAACACGTGGATCAACACGTGGATCACACGGGGACCACACGGGGACTGGACGGGGACTGGACGGGGGGCACACGGGGGTCATCGCGAGGAAGGAACTGTTCGTGCAGGTCAATAACCGCAGAGGGCTCGCCGTCGCCACAGCCGTGGCCGGGGCGCTGATGACCACCGGGATCACCGGGGCGACGGCGGCACCGTCCCCGGGGCCCGATCTGAGGGCCGACGTCAACCGGGACGGCCGGGTGGATGTGAGGGGCGATTCCGACCAGGCCGGGGAGGACGGCTGGACGGCGTCGCGCGGGGCGGTTGCCCTGCCCAACATCGACGACGACTCACGGCGTTGTCCCGTCCGCGACGCCCGGGGTCGGCCCCTGTCGGACGCCCGGCTCGTCTCCTGCAACGACGCCTCCGACGGCATCGTCAACGGGGCCGCGGACGCGCGCGATCTCGCCAAGGTGCGCAGTGTCCCGCAGCCCGGCGTGGCGGCGAACGCCACCGGCACCGTCAAGGCCGTGGGCGCCGGCGCGTCGAAGGCGCGGGTGTTCGTCAAGCGCTCGGGCGCCTGGAAGCAGCTGCGGGCCGGGGACCGGCTGACGGCCGGCGAACTCCGGCGCGGGGTCGAACTCGGCGTGGAGGCCAAGGACGTGATGCGGGACGCGGCGGTCTGGGACGGCCGGATCACCCTGCGGCTGGCCGTCTCGCAGAACGGTGCCACCAGCTCCGACCAGGTCACCCTGCGGGTGGCCCCGGTCCTCACCCACCATCACCTTCAGCGGGCGAAGCAGGTGATGGTCACCGAGACAGCGGGCGACCGGGAGCAGCGGAAGTTCGTCAAGAGGCTCGGCGAGATCGTGCGGGCCGCCGGGATCAACAAGCCGCTGGGCAAGTTCACCAAGTACGGAGACATCTGGGCGCAGGACTTCTTCGAGCCCGGCTACACCGCCATGCCCGGGCCGGGCGGCAAGCCCCAGACCATGCGGGTGCTGATCCGCTCCGCACAGCCCGACCGCGAGGCGGGCCGGGAGCTGTACGAGAAGCTGCGCGGCCCCGGGGTGGCGGTCGTCCAGGTCGCGAACTCCCCCCGGAGCGGGGAATGGTCGCTGAACTCCATGGGCAACCTGGAGACGATCCCGCCCCACCGGCACGCGGGCAAGGACTTCCCCGCCGGACGGATCATCATGGGCCAGCGCAAGGATTCCGGCGCCAAGCCCGCGAAGAAGATGACCGACTTCCTGCGGGCCCAGGGCATGCAGTCGCCGCTGCTGCTCGACACCTCATGGCTTGAGGTCGGCCATGTCGACGAGTTCATCCAGTTCCTGCCCGCCGACACCCCGCGCGGCTGGCGCGTCGGGATAGCCGACCCGGACGCGGGCCTCGACCTGCTGCGCAAGGCCCAGCGTGAGGGGCACGGGGCGAAGCGGATGTTCTCCATCCCCTCCCAGGGGCGCGACAGGCCCGCCCCCAAGGACACCATCGACGACGTGCTCGGGTCCCAGGAGTTCCTGGCCGGCAACCGGCACGCCGCCGAGCGGATCAAGGCCAATCTGGAGATCATCAAGCGCGAGACGGGCGTCACCGACGCCGAGATCGTCCGGGTACCGTCCCTGTACAGCAGGACCTCGCAGGAAGGCAACGCGGGCGACCCGGCGGTGACCAACTCCGGTGAGCTGCAGCGGCTGGGCCCCGGGACGTGGGACGGGCAGAGCCAGTTGGACGGGGCGCCGTCGGGGCCCCGGGGACGGGACGCGGCAGCGCCGTCGACCATCCAGACGTCCGCCTATGTGCCGGGGGCGGTCAACGGGGTCGTGCTGAGCCCCAACCGCTATCTCGCCGCGAAGCAGTGGGGTCCGGTGATCGGCGGACGCGATGTCTTCGGCAAGGCGGTCGAGGAGGTGTACCGCAAGGCCGGGTTCACCACCGTGTACCTCGACGACTGGCACACGTACCACAAGGGCCAGGGTGAGGTGCACTGCGGGACCAACACCCTGCGGGCGACCCCCGCGTGGTGGCCCGCCGGCCGCTGATGGTGCCGGCCCCGTGAGGGCGGCGTCGCTCAGGCGGCGCGGCAGAGCGCGGGGCCGGTGACCGGGGTGCGCGTCACCCCGGCGGGCACGGGTCGGGCGGACGGGGCGGGCCGTACGGTGGCGCCGTCCGCCCGGCTCCGGGCGAAGACGAGGAGCCGCAGCACCACGAACCGTCCCACCCCGGCGAGCGCGGAGGCGGACAGGTAGACGGTCTGCTCCAGCATCGCGCCGGGCTCCGCCACCCCCGCCCGCAGGCCCAGCATCGCCAGGGAGGTCACCGCGTACGCGGCTGCCGCCGAGCCCGCCGACTGCACATGCTGGCGCCACGTCGCCCGTCCGCCCGCCCCGAAAGTGAACCGGGCGTGCAGCTCGGTGGCGAGGAGCGTGGAGACGACGGTGATCACCGCGTTGGCCAGCATCCACGGGACCCGGGCGGCCAGTCCCGCGACGGCGAGGCTGGAGACGATCCCCAACCCGCCCCCGCAGAGCACGAACCGGGCGAAGGCCACGAACGCCCCGGGTGCCGTCTGCCGCTCTTCCCGCACCGTCTCCATGACCCGCCCCCTCCGATGCCTGCCCCAGCCACCGCGCCCCACCGGGGCGCTGCCGACTACGCCATCATGGCACATGTATGGCGCCATTACGAGTGAGAATGGCGCCATAGGTGTTATCGGTGACGCCAAGAGGTGGTGGACCGGCCGGGACCGGACGCGGTGTGACCCGTTTACGCCGTTACAGCGGAGGTGGCTTGGCCGTTCACTCGTCACAGCGGCAAAGGCTGTCGCGGGCGCGACGGTCGAGTGGGGAGCCAGGATGAGCGTGGGTGGACGCCTTCTCGTCGGCTTGGTGGTGCTGCCCGTGGGGGTGGGGGCGGTGACGGCGCTGGGCGTCGGAGAGACACTGCCGCTCGTCCTCGCGGTGGGTGTGGAGGTGTTCGCCGTCCTGTGCTGGCTGGCCGTCAGGCCGCTGGTCCGGGCCGCGGACGACGAGGCGGCGCGGAGCGATGCGGGACCGGGTGGGGTGGCGCGGAGCGATGCGGCGCAGGGTGGGGCGAGGTGCCGTGGGGTGGAGGCGGGCGGGCCCGGGACGCGCGGTCATGCCGCCGTCCGCTATCTGACCGACGGGGAGCCGCTCGCCCGCTCCCGCTGGGGAACCCGCCAGCGGTACTGACCCGACCGTGGGGAACCGGCCAAGACCTGTCGCACGGGCGTGGCCGAGCGTGTCGTCTGACAGCATGGCCGCGACACCGATCATGAGGGAGTGCTGGTGACGACAGTGCGCGTGAGCTCGGCGGTCATGACCCACCCCAAACGTCTGGCGCAGGCACGGGAGTTGGCCGATCTCCTCCGGCTGGACGGACTGGCGCTCGACCCCGACCCCGACGGCCCGCCCTCGGCGCTGCGGACGGCCCTGGTCGCGTGGGCGGCGGCGGACCCCGCCCGGGCCGGTCACCATCTCGTCGTCCAGGACGACGTGTCCGCCCCGCCGACCCTGCTGGAACTCGTCGGCCGCGCGGCGGCCCGCTTCCCCGACGAGGCGCTCGTCTTCTACACCAACTGGCATGCCCGCAACGGCGGTGCCGCCCGGCTCGCGGCGCTCGCGGGTGCCGCGTGGGTACGGGCCGTGCCGGACGAGTTCACCCCGTCGCTCGCCGTGTGCCTGCCGGCCGGGACGGCCGAGGAGTTCCGGCGGTTCGCCACCGGCAGCGCCGAGCGGCACGACGACGAGCAGTTCTCGGTCTTCTTCCGCGCGCGCGGCCGGATGAGCCTGATCGCCGTACCCAACGTGGTGGAGCACATCGGCACCAGCAGCATCAACGGCCATGCCGCGCAGGGCATTCGGCTCGCCGTGTGCCCCACGGCCGCCGAGGACGCCGGGCCCCTGCTCGACCGGGGCCGCGTCCTGGAGGACCCGGGGTGGATCCCGTACATGCGGTACGGCGAGGGGTATGTGCGGCTCGTCGGCCAGGAGCGGGGTCCGGACGGCGGACGCGGCCACCACCGCTGGACCGACGCCCTGCCCGCGACGGGCCTCACCGAGGACGCCGTACGGGACGCGATGTCGGACGGCATGCCGAAGGACCTCGCGGCCGACGTGGCCGACCGGTTCGGACCCGAGTTCGCCGAGGAACTGTGGATCCACTGCCTGCTCCTGGGCCACCGAGCGGCGGCGGCCCGTGCGACGCTCGCGAGCACGGACGAGGCCATCGCGCCGGCCGCGCTGGGTGACACCCCCGGCGGAGCGCCCGCCGCCCCGTCGGACGATGTGCCGCGGGACGTCCTCGACCGGCTGCGGAACGCCGCGGTCTCGACCGCGGGGCCCGCCGGGCTGCCGCCCGAGCGCCGCCCCGAGGCCGGACCGGACGAGGTCCGACTGATGTCGGCGCTCGCGTGGACCGCGGTCGACGCGGGGGAACACCTCCCGCCGGGCTGACTGGGCTGACTGGGCTGACCGGGCTGACCGGGCTGACCGGGCTGAACGGGCCGAACGGGCCGAATGGGCTGACAGGGCCGACTGGGCTGACTGGGCCGAACAGGCCAGCCGGGCCGACCGGGCCGACCGGGCCGACCGGCCGACCGGGCTGAACAGGCCAGGCGGGACGAACAGGCCGACCGGGCCGACCGGGCCGAACAGGCCGGCCGCGCCGACCCGGCCGACCGGACGGATCGGTCAGGTGGTGCTCGGGTGGGTGATCCAGACCGCGGGTTCCCAGTAGGAGCCCCGGTCCCGGCCCCGGTCCACCGTGAGCAGGGAGAGGCCGCCAGGGAAGACGTAGGCGCCGTCCTCGGGGAAGGCCATGTCGGTCCAGCTCTCCCACTCGGCGACCGTCCCGGTGATCCGCGACGAGCGCTCCGACGCCCCGGCGATCGCGCCCCCGGCACCGACCTGGGTGCGGATCCACGGGTCGAAGGGGAGCCCGTCAGGCCGCGTCCAGGTCGCGTACCGCTCGATCGGCACCAGCGGGTAGCGGTCCTTCCAGGTGGGCCGCACCGGGACGAGGACCGTGCCGAGCCCCGCCCGCCGCGCCACCTCGCGCATCCCGCCGAGCAGCAGCGCGGACAGCCCCCGGCGCTGGTGGTCCTCCGTCACCTCGATGCCCAGGGCGACCAGCGCGCCCGGGGTCCGCCCCTCGGTGGCGTCCGTGAAGGCCCGGTCGATCGAATCGTCCAGACCGGGGCCGAGGTCGGCGGCCGTGCCGTCCCAGGTGCGGGGCAGTGAGCGTCCCGCACCCGTGACGACCTCCTTCTCGTCGTCGTACAGAACGAACTGGTACTCCGGGAAGTCCTTGAACAGCCGGTCCCAGTAGGTGTCGTTGATGTCGCCGTGCAGGTTGTACTCGGGGATGACGCCCGCGAACCGCTCGGGCATGCGGTCCCACAGCTCGGGGCGTTCCGCATAGGTCAGCACGGTCAGGGCCATCGGCTCCTCCTTCTCCGCTCCCGGCTGGCAGCTACACGGGGACCTCGACGTCCCACACCACGACCGCCGGAAGTCCGTCCCAGGCCGCGCGGGCGGCGTCGGCGATGTGCTCCTCGTAACCGCCCGGCGCCAGCCGCCCGTTGAAGAGCGGCTCATGGCAGCCCCGCACCCGCAGCCCCGCCGACGTGAACGCCTCCAGATACCGGCCCGGCAGATGCACATGGTTGCGGACGAAGGCCAGCCGGTCACCGCCGTGCACGAACACACACTGCCCCTGGAGGGCGATCACGAACGGATGCATGTCGGAGACGACGATCCGCCCGCCCGGCCGCACCACCCGGGCCAGCTCGGCCACCCCCGCCGTCAGATCGGCGAGATGGGTCATGGCCAGGGTGCAGACGGCGAGGTCGACCGAGTCGTCGTCCAGCGGGAGGCTCTCCAGATGCCCGACCTGGTACACCGCCTCCGGAGCCCGCTCCTTGGCCTTGGCCAGCATCTCCGGCGACTGGTCCACCCCGGTCGTACGGTGTCCGCGCGCGACCAGGGCACCGGTCTGGCGCCCGGTGCCGCAGGCGGCGTCGAGGGCGTCACCCACCGGGAGGGTGTCCAGGATCGCGTGGACGACGGGTTCCTCCACCTCGATGTACGAGCTGGGCAGCGAGTCGTACACCGTCGACCAGGAGGCGTAGCCCTCGGCGGCGTCCAACTCGCTGACGGTGTCGCCCTCGCCCGGCAGCGCGTCGTCACCCGAGGCGAAGCGGCGGATGTCCGCGACCCGTTGTCGCAGGAACGCCTCGTCCGCGTCCATGGCGTGCCGCAGCAGGGCGAGCCCTTCGATTCCCAGTACCAGTTCCCGTGCACGGAATGCACCGCTCATGCGAGCCCCTATTCGATCGCCGGTTAGGCCGAATTCCGCCGTACCCGGCTGAGCGGGTAAAAATTCGGCCATCTCGCGCACTGTCCGAAAGGGGGCTCCGATTGGCCGGTTCACGGCACCATTGCCCGCGCATTCCCTGCGTCTCTAACATGACCGGCCGTAGTGGCCTCGAATGACACATTCGGAATGGCCGGTTCTGATTTCAGGAGGCGGAATGATAGAGGGGTATCTTGGCCGGGAAAGCGTTGTGTCCGGGGGAGAGGTGACGGTCCATGTCTCCACCGACGCGGCCCGATTCCGGCTGAGGTTCTACCGGTTGGGCGAGGAACTGGAACTGCTCTTCGAGACCGACTGGTTCCCCGGTTCGGCGCACCTTCCGCCCCCGCACCCCGACGCCGTCCCCGGCCGGGCGTCCCCCGCGCACGACTGGCGCTGGCCGGCCCTCGCCCTGCCCGTCCCCGAGGACTGGACGCCCGGCATGCACCTCGTCCAGTTCGTGGCGGACCCACCGGACGGCGAGGACGAGGCACCCGTGCTCGACGCCGCCGGACTCGAAGGCCCCGCCCGCGAGTTCTTCGTCGTTCGGCCCCGGCGGGCGGGCAGCCGCTCCCGCATCCTGTACAAGAAGTCGACCTACACCCGGCACGCCTACAACCGCGCCGACCGGCCGGGCGGGGCCGGCGGGGCCCGCGGCGCCAGCCTCTACGACGACCCCGTGTACCTGCCCGGCGCCGACGGCTCCCCGCGCGGGCACAAGGTCAGCCTGCACCGGCCCGGCGGGATCATCGATCTCGCCTACTGGGACGCCCCCTTCATCGCCTGGCTGGAACGCAACGGCTATCCGGTCGAATTCTGCACCGATCTCGACCTGCACGAGGATCCCGAACTTCTTTCCCACTACGACCTGCTGCTCAGTGTCGGCCATGACGAATACTGGAGCGCCGCCATGCGCGGCCATGCCGAACGGTTCGTCCGGGACGGCGGGAACATCGCCTTCCTCAGCGCCAACACCTGCTGGTGGCGGATTCATCCGGCCGACGAGAACTCCGCCTTCGTCTCCGACACCGACCACCATGTCGGGGACGACTATCCGCATCTCCCCGCCACCGACCAATGGTGGGCGCCGCCGCCCGGCGGAGTGGGCCGGCCGGAGAACTCCCTCACCGGAGTGAGTTTCCGCAACGGCGGAATGTGGCCGAGCACCGAATGGCCCGGCGACCGCCCACGGGTCGGATACACCGTCCAGCACGCCGACCACTGGCTCTACGCCGGCACCGGACTGCGCGACGGATCCGACGGGACGGAACCCGACCGGCTCGGCGCGGGAACCGCCCTCATCGGCTACGAGTGCGACGGTGCCGCCTTCGCCCACGACGAGCGGGGCACCGCCCGTGCCACCGGCGCGGACGGCACGCCCACCTCCTTCCTCATCCTCGGTCTGTATGTCCTCGACCCGGTCCACGAGGACTTCCACCACTTCAAGTGGGGCCACTGGAACGGCCCGGTGCGCGAGCCGGACAGCACCAGCCCCCGGGCCGCCACCATGGGCCTGTACACCGCCGGTGGCACCGTGTTCACGGCCGGTACCACCGACTGGCCCGTGGTGTGCGGTCAGGAACAGGACGCCGCGGTCGTCCAGGTCACCCGGAACCTCCTGGACCGGCTGCGGCACCGCACCCCGACCCCGTGAACCAGATCCGCGGCAGTCCCCTCAGTCCAGTCCCCTCAGTTCGCCGGTCCCCTCAGTTCGCCAGTCCCCTCAGTCCGGGCAGTCCTCTCAGTCCGGGCAGTTCCCCCAGCTCGGTCAGTGAACGGATCCTGGCCGCCCCCGCGGGCAGCGGCGGCCGGGATCCGCGGACCGCCGGATCCGCCCGGCACAGATGCGCGGCGGACATGCCCGCGGCGAGCGGGCCCCGTACGTCCGGCTCCCACATGTCGCCGACGAACAGCACCTGCCCGGGCGGCAGCCCGCACCGGTCGAGCAGGGTCCGGTAGATGAGCGGGTGCGGCTTGCGCGCGCCCGCCCGTGCCGAGCCGACCACCACATCGACCGCCGCGCCGACGCCGACCTCCGTCAGACACTCCTCCAGATCCCAGAACCAGTTGGAACACACGCCGACGAGCAGTCCGGCGCCGCGCAGCCCGGCGAGGACCGCGAGGACCTCGTCGTAGAGCCTGAGACGGAGTGCCTTCATGGCGTGGTCGATCTCCTCGACCAGACCGTCCAGCGCCGCGTCCGGCACACCGCAGGCACGTGCCCTGCGGCGCAGCCGGTCGCGCTCCCAGCCCGTGTACGCCGCCTCGCTGACCGAGTGCGCCGTGTGCTCCTCGCCCTCGCCGGGCCCCACCGCCCACTGGTCGCCCCAGCGGGCGGCCTGGGCGGTGAGGCCCCGGCGCTCGAAGATCGCACGATGGTCGGGCGGCAGCGGCTCCACCATCCGGGCCAGCGTCCCGTAGAAGTCGAAGACGACGGCCCGGACCTGGGACGACGGCCCCCCGACCGCCTCGGCCACCGGCCCGGCGGATGCGTCCGTCACCGGCCCGGTCTCAGTACCGGCCGTAGCGGCGGGGGAAGTAGTCCTGGAGCGACCCCTCCCGCTCGATGTCGACGGTCGCGCAGTGCAGCCCGCCGCCGAACGGCCCCACCGCCCGGAACGGCACCGGGACGATCTCGAAGCCGTACGCCGACAACTGCTCCGCCAGCCGGACCTCCTTCTCCTCGATGCAGAGGGTGTTCTCGTCCAGGTTCAGCATGTTCCCGGCGAGCCAGGGGCTGCAGAACGACAGCTTCGGCGGATGGTCCCAGCTCGCCGGCTGCACCGCCTCGATGATCTCCCAGTCGTTGAGCTTGAAGAACTCCATCAGCTCGGCGTCCGCGAGCCGCTCGCCGCAGTGCAGCACCAGCCCCGGACGCAGCGGCACCCAGGTCGCGTCGATGTGCAGCGGATGGGTGTTGGTGGAGGTCACCGCGTGCACCCGGTGGTCGGGGAAGTGGCGCTTGAGCCACTGGTAGCCGCTGCGGTTGGTGACGAACGAGAGCTGGACGAACAGGTCCTTGCCGAAGCGGGCCACGTCCGCCGCGTCGAAGAGCGGCTCCGCCTCCGTCAGCACCAGGTCGTAGTCACGGACCCGGGCCAGCTGCTCCTCGGTCGGCAGGTCGTTGTACGTGTCCCAGAACCCGGTGTGGTACGAGGCGTCGGTGAGCCGCGGCTTGGGCGCCGCCTCCCAGCGCATCCGCTCGTCGGCGTCGAACAGGCTCTGCAGCACGGGCCGGTAGCACAGGTACTCGTGCCAGCGGCTGCGGTAGGACATGGTGGCTTCCAGGACCTCGTTGCCGACCGTCAGCAGCAGGTCGCGCGGTGGCATGCAGCCGAACATCGAGTCCTGGGTCCACTCGGGGGTGCTCACCCGCTGGGTGAAGTCGATCGGGGTGGGGCGGTCCACCCGGATACCGCGGCGGCGCAGCATCTCGGAGAAGTCGTCGAGCTGTTCCTCGGCCTCGGCGACCATGTCCGCCGGCATGGGGCCGTACGTGCCCAGCGGGAATCCGTCGGAGGGGTAGTCACGGCGCACCGCGTGCTCGGGTGCCTGGACCACCGTGCCCTCGGCCCGGCCGACGATCACATGGCGCAGGGCGTCCCAGCCGTTCCACGCGTTGACCCGCAGGGGTCGTTCCGGGTTCGGGGTCGGGGTCGTACCGGGCACGGTCGTGGTCTGTTCGGTCACGTACAAGCCCTTCGATGGGGGTCGTGTGGGTGACACAAAGGCCCAACCTTCGGGTGCCACTCGTCCGGCGTCAAGGTGCTGTGCCCTTCGTGGGACAGCCACCGGCGTCTTCCGGCCGAATGCGCGCGTCGCCGCGAGGTCCGAGTGACTGCGGGGTAGGCACTTGACCGTCGCCGAAGCCCACAGGAGGAATCCATGGCCCTTCGCATGTCCCGCCGACCTGCTGTTCTGGCGCTCCTGCTGTCGGTGACCGCAGCCGGATGCGGTGGCGGCGGCACACAGGGCGGTGGCTCCGGCGACGACGGAAAGCTGACAGTGTGGCTCGCAGTCGACGCCCGGGAGAGCTGGCCGGAGCTGGTGGATTCGGTCAACGACCGCTTCGCCGAGAAGCATCCCGGGGTCGAGGTGGACATCCAGTACCAGCAATGGACGACCAAGAACCAGAAGCTGGACGCCGTGCTCGCCGGGCGTGGAGTGCCCGATGTGGTGGAGATGGGCAACAGCGAGACCACCAACTACATCATCAACGGCGCGTTCGCCCCGCTCGACCCGGCCGGCTTCGAGCAGTCGGACCGGTGGCTGCCCGCGCTGTCCGACGCCTGCGAGTCGGAGGGCCGGACCTACTGTGTGCCCTACTACGCGGGCGCCCGGGTCGGCGTCTACCGCACCGACTACTTCACCGAGGCGGGCATAGACGAGGCCCCGGGCAGCTATCCGGAGCTGATCTCCGCCCTCGACCGGCTCAAGGACTCCTTGGGCGCCGACAACCCGAACTTCTCCGCCCTCTACCTGCCCGGCCGCTACTGGTCCGCGGCCATGGGCTTCGTGAAGGACGCGGGCGGCGAGATGGCGGTCAAGGACGGCGACCGCTGGAAGGGGGCCCTGTCCGAACCGGCCTCCGTCGCCGGCCTCACCACCTGGAAAGGGCTGATCGACACCTACTACCGCGGTGATCGCGCCAAGGACAACGGCGATCAGCCGGCCGTCGTGGGCCAGGGCCGGGTCGGTGTCTTCTACGGCAACACCTGGGAGGCCGAGGCCGCCGCCGACAGCCGCTCGGGCGGGGACCCGAAACTGAAGGGCAAGTTCGCCACCTTCGCCTTCCCCGGCCCGTCGGGGAAGCTCCTGCCACCGTTCCTCGGCGGCTCCACCCTCGCCGTGCCGGCCAAGTCGACCCAGCGGGAACTGGCCTCCGAGTGGATCCGGCTCTTCACCGACCGGCAGTCACAGCAGCAGCTCATCGAGGCCAACACCCTGCCCAACAACACCGACCAGCTCGCCGACGTGGCCGCCGGCGGCATCAACGGCCCCGCCGCCCAGGCCGCCACCCGGGGCTGGGTCACCCCCCTCGCCCCGGGCTGGACCTCGGTGGAGAAGTCCAACATCCTCCCCGAGATGCTCGAACGCATCGCCACCGGCAAGGCGTCCGTCCAGGAGGCCACCCGCGAGGCGGACGAGCGGATCGACGAAGTGATCAATGAGCGCTGAGCGGGCGCCGCAGCCGGTGGGGCCCGACGCCTCGGAGGTGACCGGACTCGACCCCTCGGAGGTGACCGGGCTCGACGCCGTCCCCGGCGCCGTCCGGGACGGCACCCCCGCCACGGCCGCGGGTACGGCCGGGGTCCCGGGGGGTTCCCCGGCTGCGGCACCGGTCCGCAAAGATGGTGCCGGGGGCGCCGCCCGGCATCGTGACCTCGCCGTGGCCCGGTCCGGTCGGCGACGGAGCCGGCTGCCCTTCCTGCCGTATCTGCTGATCGGCCCGACCGCCCTCGCCCTGGTGCTCGTCCTGGGCTATCCGCTCCTCGACATGCTCACCCTGGCCTTCCAGGACATGACCCGTGAGCAGCTCTTCAGCGGCACCTCACCGCCCTGGGTGGGACTGGACCAGTTCCGTACGATCCTCGGCGACGGGTTCTTCTGGACGGTGGTGGCCCGCACGGTGGCCTTCACCGTCGTGTGTGTCGTCCTCACCCTGCTGTGCGGGATGTTCACCGCCCTGCTCATGCACCGTGTCTCGCCCTGGGTGCGGGCGGTCATGTCCGGTGTGCTGGTCGCCGTATGGGCCATGCCCGTCATGGTCGCCGCCTCCGTCTTCCGCTGGCTCTTCGACGCCGACTACGGCGTGGTGAACTGGGCGCTCTCCGCCCTGCCCGGCCTCGACCTGGCCCGGCACAACTGGTTCACCGACCCCTGGCAGGGGTTCGCCGTCATCGCCGCCGTCGTGGTGTGGGGCTCGCTGCCGTTCGCCGCGATCACCCTGCGGGCGGCCCTCGCCCAGGTGCCGCCCGAACTGGAGGAGTCCGCCGTCCTCGACGGCTGCCGGCCCCGCCAGGTCTTCCGGCATGTCACCTTCCCCGTCATCAAACCGGTGTTCGTCATGATCACCACCCTGATGTCCATCTGGACCTTCGGTGTCTTCAACCAGATCTGGCTGATGCGCGGCGGCCAGCCCGAGCGGGAGTACTACCTGCTCGGCGTCTACTCCTTCATCGAGTCCTTCGCCGTGAACCGCTACAGCACCGGAGCCGCCATCGCCCTGGTCACCGTCGTACTGCTGCTCGCCGGATCCGTCGTCTACCTGCGTCAGATGCTCAGGACAGGAGAGATCGAGTGAGGCGAACGGCACGGCGGCCACATGAGCGGACGGCGCGGCTGCCACACGAGCGAACGGCGCGACCGCGACACGAGCGGACGGCGCGACCGCGACATGAGCGGACGGGACGGCTGCCACATGAGCGGACGGCGCGGCTGCCACACGAGCGAACGGGACGGCTGCGACATGAGCGAAAGGCGCGGCTGCACCACGACCTTCTCGGGCTGCTCGTCGCCGCGGTGATCGGCTTCCCCGTCTACTGGATGGTGCTCACCGCGTTCCGGCCCGCCACCGAGATCCTCAGCCTCCCACCCGAGTTCTGGCCCCGCCGACCCACCCTCGACAACTTCGCGCGGGCCCTCGGCACCGAGACCTTCTGGGCCAACGTCCGCTCCAGCGTCGTCATCGGACTGGGCACCGTCGTCGTCTCGCTCGCCGTCGGCACCCTCGCCGCGTTCGCCCTCGCCCGCTTCCGGTTCGCCGGCCGCAAGGCGTTCGTCCTGGTGATCCTCACCGTCCAGATGATCCCGCTCGCGGCCCTGATCATCCCCGTCTACCTCCTCCTCAACGACGTCGGCATGACCGACAGCATCACCGGCGTCATCCTCACCTACCTCGTCTTCACCCTCCCGTTCACGGTGTGGATGCTGCGCGGCTTCATCGTCGCCGTCCCCGTGGAACTGGAGGAGGCGGCCATGGTCGACGGCTGCACCCGCCTCGGCGCCTTCCGCCGGGTGGTGCTCCCGCTGCTCGCCCCCGGCCTCGTCGCCACCTCGGTCTTCGCCCTCGTACAGGCGTGGAACGAGTACGTCCTCGTCTACGTCCTGCTGTCCACCCCGGAGAAGCAGACCGTCAGCATCTGGCTGGTCTCCTTCCAGACCAGCTTCGGCACCGACTACGGCGGCCTCATGGCGGGCGCCACCCTCACCGCCCTGCCCGTCGTGGTCTTCTTCCTCATCGTCCAGCGCAGGATCGCCTCCGGCCTCGCCGTCGGCGCGGTCAAAGGGTGACCCCTGCCGCAGGAGACGGAGCCCCCGCCGGCATACCGCAACACCCGCACGGCCGCCGGGCGGCGTCTCGTACCCCACTCACCGTTCTCAGGAGGATCCGTGACGCACGACCGCCTCGATCTCGTGGCCAAGCTCCACCAGCCCTCCGGCTGGCCGCGCGTCCTTGAGGCCGCATCAGGCGCACCCTCCAGCGCACCACTCGTCGTGGACCTCGACCCGACCACCTTCTGCGACCTGGCCTGCCCCGAGTGCATCAGCGGAAAGCTCCTCAACCAGGGCCGCTTCACCCCCGACCGGCTGGCCGCGCTCGCCGAGGAACTCGTCGCCATGTCCGTGCGCGCCGTCGTCCTCATAGGCGGCGGTGAGCCGCTCGCCCACCGGGGAACCCGCCAGGTCTTACGCATCCTCGGCGAAGCCGGACTGGCCGTGGGCGTGGTCACCAACGGCACCATGATCGGACAGAACCTCACCGAACTGGCCCAGTACGCCTCCTGGGTCCGCGTCTCCATCGACGCGGGCACCCGCGAGACCTACGGGATCTTCCGGCCCGACCGCAAGGGCCGCAGTGTCTTCGACAAGGTCATCGGGAACATGCGGCTGCTCGCCGAGGCCAAGACCGGCTCCCTCGGCTACTCGTTCCTCGTCATGTCCCGCAGGGAGCCCGACGGCCGGGTCGTCAGCAACCACACCGAGGTGCTGCGCGCCGCCGAACTCGCCCACGACATCGGCTGCGACTACTTCGAGACCAAGGCCATGTTCGACGACGACCACCACATCATCCAGGTCTCCCAGTCCATCCTGGACTCGGTGGACGAGCAACTCGCGCAGGCCGCCCGGCTGGAGAGCGACACCTTCCAGCTCGTCAACTCGTCCACACTCACCTCGCTGCGCGGCCACTCGGGGGCCGTCCAGCCCAAGGAGTACCACCGCTGCCGGGTCGCCGAACTGCGCACCCTGATCACCCCGTCAGGGGTGTACGTCTGCGCCTACCACCGGGGCAACCCGCTCGCCAAGATAGGCGACGCGGTCACCGACGACCTGCCCACCATCTGGCAGAAGTCCGACCGCGGCATCGTCGACCCCAGCCGGGACTGCCGCTTCCACTGTGCGCGGCACCCGTCCAACCTGGAACTGGAGCGCATCGCCCAGGGAACCGGCGAAGTCCCCCACGCCGAGGACTACGACCCCTTCCTGTAGGCCGCCCCGCGTCGGGTGACGCGGGGCGAACCGGGTGCCCTGCCGAAGGGCACCCGGTCACCTGGCGGCGGACAGGGGACCGAGGTCCGGGGTGGCATGTCCGGGGTCGGAGGTCAGGGGCCGGATGTGCGGGTCGGGGGTCAGGGGCCGGAGGTCACAGGGTGGCCCGGTCGGGCTCCGTGGACCGTCCGCGCGTCGCCGGAGCCGCCCGGACCGCCAGCACCCGGGCCCCCGGATACCGGCCGTGCATCGCCCGCGTGAGCCGCTCCACCACCAGGGGTGCCTCGGCCGCCGGACTCACCCCGACCAGCGCGCCGCCACCGCCCGCCCCGCTCAGCTTCAGCGGCAGACCGGCGGCGCGCAGCGCGAGCGCGCGCAACTCCTCCAGCAGCGGGGTCGACATGCGCTGGTGGTCCCGCATGGCCTCGTGGGCCCGGCTCATCGCCGCGCCCAGCGCCTCGTGGTCCCGCTCACGCAGCGCCGCCCACGCGTCGGCGGACGCCTGATCGGCGGTCAGCCGGTACGCCGTGAGGGCGGGGTCGTCCCCGGCGAGCTGCGCCCGCACCACCCGGATGTGGTCGCTGGTGTCCTTGCGGGTGCCCGAGTCCACGACCACCATCCGCCAGTCGTCGGGGAACTCCAGCCGCTCCAGCACGACGGGCAGCCCGCGCTCACGCCCGTCGATCAGCAGCGCACCCGCCTCGATGACGGCGAGGTGGTCCATGCCGCCGCCGTTGAACCGGGCGAACTCGAACTCGTAGGCCCATTCGGTGATCACCCGGGTGGAGACCTGGCCGAGGACCGGCGCCCCGGCCCGCGCGAACGCCTGGAACAGGCCCACGATCAACGCGGTGGACGAGGACAGACCGCTCGCGGCCGGTGCCTCGCTGCGGGTCAGGACCGGCGGGGGGAGCACGGCGAGACCGGGCGCCCGCTCCCGCAGGAACGCCCACACCTCCGCCTGCCAGCCGCCCCCTCCCGCTCCTGCCTCCGGCGCCTGCGTCTGCGTCTGTGTCTGCGTTGGCGACTGTCTTGGCGCCGGTATCTCCACCGTGGTCGGCAGGTCCAGCGCGACACTGACCGAACGGCCGTCGCCCAGCCAGTCCAGATCCTCCCCGGACAGACACGCACGGCACGGCACCGTGGCACGTATCGGACGGTCGTCGCTCATCTGACCCCTCTGACCCCTCTGACCCCTCTGGTCCCTCTGGCCCATCTGTCCCACTTGGTCTGTCCGGCCTGTCCGGCCCGTCTGGCTCGTCCCGCTCACTTGGCCTGGAACCTCCCGTCGCCACGAAACGCCTCGTACATCGACAGCACGACCCCGGTCGGCGGGTGCAGGGGCCCCGGCAGATCGGAGAGGGGCCGGAACTGCGCCGCCCGCACCTCGTCCGCGCCGGGGCGCAGCGTCCCGCTCCACCGCCGGGCCACGAAGCACAGCGCGAAGCAGTGGGTGACATCCCCGTTCGGATACGTCAGCGTGTGCACGGCCGGATCGGACAGCGAACCGAAGGCGACCAGGTCCTCCCTGGCCACCCGCAGCCCGGTCTCCTCCGCCACTTCCCGTACGGCCGCGTCGGCGAAGTCCCCGTCCTCCTCGCAGGCGCCCGCGGGCAGCTCCCACACGCCCGTGTCGGCCCGCTGCTGGAACAGCCCCCGCCCGGCCGGGTCGAGCAGCAGCACCTGCGCGCCCGGCACCAGCAGCCGTCTGCTGCCCACCTGCTGCCGAAGCGACCAGAGGTACGACCCGACGTAGCCCATGCGCGCACCGCCCTCTCCGCCGTCCGTGCCGTGACGGACGTCCACGGGAGCGCAGACTGTCACGCGCCGTCCTCCACCAGCCAGCGCGGCATGGCCTCCGGCGTGGCGAGCAGCCACCGCACATATCGGCCCACCCCGTCCGCCACGTCCACGCGGGCCCGCCAGCGCAGCAGTTCCCGGGCCCGTTCCGTGGCGGCGTACCCGCCCAGCGGGTCGCCTTCGGGGCGCGGGGTGACGATCCGGCGGGCGCCGGGGAAGTAGGGGGTGATCAGATCCGCGATCTCCCGGACCGAGGTGGGCACCCCGGTCCCCACGTTCACCGTCCGCTCCGCCATCCGCTCCTCGATGAGCGCGAGTGCGGTCGCCTCGGCCACGTCGTCGACATGGACCATGTCCCGCACCTGGATCCCGCCGCCGTTCAGCCGCATGGGGCGGCCGAGCCGGGCCTGGAGGGAGAGCCACGGCACCATCCAGGAGTGACTGCCCGGCTTCGGGACCTGCGGGTCCCCGTACACGGAGAAGTACCGGACGATCGCGTACTCGGTGCCCGACGACGCCCCGAGCATCAGCCTGGTCTGGTGCTCCGCCCATAACTTGCCGTTGGCGTACACCGACAGCGGGAACAGCGTCTGGTCCTCGTGGAACACATGCGGGCCGGGGGTGCCGGCCGGGCCGTCGCCGTACACGGACGCCGAGGAGACCAGCACCAGGCGCCGGACGCGTGCCTGTGCGACCTGTTCGAGGACGACCTGGGTGCCGTGCACATTGGCGCGGAACGCGATGTCGGGGTGGCGGGTACAGGCGGCGACGTCGGCGTAGGCGGCGGCGTGGACCACGAAGTCGCTGCCGTCGACCAGTTCGGCGACCGTGTCCCGGTCGCACACGTCGCCGACCACCAGCCTGGCCCCGGATCTCGCCACCCCGAACATCTCGTGGGCGGACTCGGGATAGGCGTCCATCCGGTCCAGGACCGTCACCTCGGCACCGGCCCGGCACAGCAGGGAGACCAGCCGGCTGCCGACGAGACCACCACCGCCGGTCACCATGACACGTGCGTCGCGGAGTTTCTCCAGCCGGGCGGAGACGGATTCCCCCGGATCGGTACCGGTCGCGTTGGTTCCGTTCCCTGGCACGTGCGGTCGGGCGGGCATACGTGTCCCTTCGAAGGCGACGGTGAGTGTGGTTCGCGGGATCGGCGGGTCGGCGGGTTCTCGTGCTGTCGGGGCGGTGAGGAGTCGACGTGTCGGGGTGTTGATCAGTGAGGGCGCACGATCAGCAAGCATCCGTGGCGGTCCGGTCCGCCGCTAGGGGGCCAATTCGGCCCTCTTGCAGGGCTGTTGGGCACTCCGTAGTGTCCGGATCCGGCAGGCTCACCGCCCCCCTGTTTCATTCCATAAGGGGCAGAAGGGATGGACGCTCGATGCGTCATCGGCTCAGCGGGGTCGTGATGACCCACCCCAAGCGCCGTCAGGCGGCCGAGGAACTGGCCCTGAAGGCGCCGCCCGGGGCGCTGCGTGTCGTGATGGACCCGGATCCGACGGGGACGCCCTCGGTGCTGCGTACGGCTCTGGCCGCCTGGGACTCCATTGAGGACGGGGCCACGCACCACCTGGTGGTCCAGGACGACATGTCGTTGTCCGAATCGTTCTTCGAGCGGGTCCGTCTCGCGGTCGACGCGATGCCCGACGCGGCGCTGGCCCTGTTCGCCCTGTGGGACTCCCGCAACGGCGCCGCGATCCGCCTCGGTGCCATGGCCGGCGCCCGCTGGGTCGGGGCTGTCAACGAGTACTTCCCCTGTGTCGCCATCGTGCTCCCGCGGGCGGTCGCGGAGGGCTACGTCCGCTACGGCAGGCAGCGGCTGGGGGCCTGGCCCGACGACATCCTCATGCACCGCTTCCTCCGGGAGAACGCGGTGCCCCGCTACGTCTCCGTCCCCAGCCTCGCCGAGCACCAGGACCGCGGCTCGATCTCGGGCAACGCCTTCCGGGGGCCGCGGCGGGCGGTCTGCTTCCTGCCCGGCGACCGCCCCGGTGACGAGGGGAACCGGCTGACGGGCCTGAGCGTGCTCCCCTTCTACAAGCGCGGGGTGGCCCGCTGCGCGGTCAGGGTCCAGGAGCCGGGCCCCGAACACTGGCTGCACCTGGACTGCGACCAGTACCTACGAGGGCTGGGTCTGCCGCCCTCGCTGCTCGTGCCGCCGGCCGGCCCCGAGCGGGACGCGCCGGACGTGCGGGCGACCTGGCTCACCGCCCTCGCCCTGGGACACGAGGCCGCCCGCCTCGGCCTGCCCGACACCGCGCCCGGGGCGGCGGGGCGGACCGAGGTGTACGAGGAGGCGCTCGCGACGATCGGTTCGGGCGGCATCAGCGACACGAGCACCGAGGAACGGATCGCCGAACGCCGCGGGACCCTGGCGGCGCTGGCCCACCGGGCGGTGACCGCGGGCCGGGAGGCGGCCGGGTCCGCACCCGTGCGCCGCCGCCCCCGTGACCGTCCCGCCCCGGCCGTGCACGGCGGACCGGATCCGTTGCGCGAGCACCTGGCCCGGCGCCTGGCCGACCTGACGGGCCCGGAGACCCCGGAGGCGACCGTCGACCTGACGTCCCTGGCCGAGGAGGCCCCCGACGGACCGGCGCTGAGGATCGAGGTGGCCGGCGATCCGGTCCCCTACACCCTGACGCTGGACGAGTTGTACGGTCCCGGGTGCTCCCGCCACAGCCGTATCGGCCGCATGGTGTGGGACGCCCTGCGCAGCCGGCCGGTGACCGTCGTGGGTGACGGCGAGGCGGAGGTGTATCCCGTGTACGTCGACGATCTGGCCGACGCGGTGGCAGCGGTCCTGCGTGTCCGGCCGGCGGCCCGCACCCTGACCGTCGCGGACCGCAAGCCCCTCACGGTCACCGCGCTGGCCCAGGCGGTCCACGCCTCCGTCCGCCCGGTACCGGTCCTGACCGCCCCGCCCCCGACCACCCCGGCCCCCGGCCCCCGCCTCACCGACGCCCCCCGCCCACCCGACTGGAGGCCGGGGACGGCACCGGCGAAGGGCCTGCACGCCTTCGCCCAGTGGCTGGCCTACGAGGGAACGCTGCTCACCACGGAGTGAGCGGACACTCAGAGCTGCTGGGCGAGCCCGACCCCGAGGGCGACGAGGGCCGCCGCGATGAGGACGGCGCCGACGCGGGTGAGAAGGAGGCCGGGGGAGGACCGGCCTTCGGTGCCCACGGCGAGATGCAGGAAGAACCCGCCGGACTGGGCGAGCACCCCGACCAGCAGAAGGATGCCGAACACCCACTCCACGACGGAGGAGAAGTCGGCCCGCGGCAGATAGAGGAAGTAGACCAGGGAGAGGACGAGCAGGACGCCGGCATGGGCGTGACCGGCCCGGAAGAACCGCTCGCGCGTCGGCGTGAGCGCGCCCTGCCGGGTGGTGACGAACCCCAGCAGCGCGTGGCCGCCGAACTCCACCGTCACGAGGGAGAAGACGGCGATGACCGGGAGGAGTTCGGTCGCATTCATGGCGGACCGCCTTCGCGAGAGCGGGGGAAGGACGGCCCGCACGCTACTCCGGCGCCCGCCCGGTACCGGCCGACGACGGGCCGAAGCGGTACGCGTTCATCCGGATGCAGGGCGTGAGGCGGGCGGTGGATCGTCGCCGGGCGCGGGAGGAGTAGCGTGAGAGGAACGAGGCGTGTCCTGTGACCGCCTCGATCCCGAAGGCGGGTGGACCTCATGACCGGCTCCGAAACACCCCCTGACGCCCGGCATCTGCCCACCGGTGTCCACCACGCCGTACGGCCCGGATCCGCCCTGCTCAGGCTGGAGACGACGGAGGCGCGCGAGGGCGTCCTCGACGGCGCGTGGTGGCCGCGGTCGCGGGCCATCGGTGCCGAACTGCCCGCACTGCTGAGGGCCCTCACCCGTCACCTCGGCCCCCTCACCCGCGTCGGTCTGGACACCGCCGCCTGGGAGGGGCTGCCGACGCGCATCGTCGTAGACGACCGGGTGGTGCACATCGACTCGTACCCGGTGGGGGACGACACCATCCTGATCACCCGCGGTGACCAGGACATCTACTCACTGCTGGTGGTCCCCCCGGACACCGCGCCCGAGGCCGCGCACGCCGCGATGGCCCAGGCGGTACGGGCCGACAACGTGACTCAGGCCGACCAGATCCTCATCGACACGGGAAGCGCGCGGACACCGCTGGACCAGCGGACTTGGACCAGCGGACTGGACTAGCGGACTTGGACCAGCGGAATGGACTAGCGGCCCTGGCACATGGCCCTGACACACGCACCTCGCACGTGGGCCTCGCACGTGGACTTCATACGTGGACCTCACCCCTGCCGCACCCGGACCTCACGCCTTGCGGCCCACCCCGCCGAACATGGCCACCTCGGCGGCCGGGTCGCTCGGGCTGCCCTCGGGCCGCCAGCGATTGCAGGAGACCACGCCCGGATCGAGAAGCTCCAGCCCGTCGAAGAACCCGGCGACGGCGGCCGGGGTGCGCTGGGTCAGCTTCGGCGTGCCGTTCTCGTTCCAGAAGGCCACCGCGGAGTCGACGTCGGGCATGTCGGCGCGGGTGATGGTGTGGGAGAGGACGAGGTGACTGCCCGAGGGAAGGGCGTCCATGAGCCGCCGCACGGTGCCGTAGGCGGCCTCGTCGTCCTTGATGAAGATGACGACGCCGAGCAGTATCAGCGCCACCGGCTCACTGAGGTCCAGGGTCTGCGCCGCCTGTTCCAGGATCGCGTCGACGTTCCGCAGATCCTCGTCGAGGTAGGCCGTGCGCCCCTCCGGCGTACTGGTCAGCAGGGCCTTGGCGTGGGCCAGCACGATGGGGTCGTTGTCGACATAGACCACCCGGGACTCCGGCGCGATGCGCTGCGCCACCTCGTGCGTGTTGTCGGCGGTGGGCAGGCCGGTGCCGATGTCGAGGAACTGCCGTGTCCCGCACTCCCCGGCGAGGTACCGCACGGCTCGCCCGAGGAACAGCCGGTCGGCGCGGGCGTAGTCACCGATCCCGGGGTGCAGCGTACGGATCTGGTCCCCGGCCGCCTGGTCGACCGCGTAGTTGTCCTTGCCGCCGAGCCAGTAGTTCCAGATCCGGGCCGTGTGCGGCTGGTCGGTCTTGATGCGCTTGCGTGCCTCGATCGAAGCAGCGGGAATCTCGGTCACGCGATGTCCTCCGAATCGGGACGGCCGACGTTCAAGGAGCAACCTATCGGGCGGAGTTGACGCCCGCGACACAGCGGTTGCCCGCGGGGCCGTCTTTTCGCGGCCTGATGGCCTTTCGGCGGTCTCCCGGCGGTCTCCCGGCGCTCTTTTGGCGGTCTCCCGGCGGTCTTGCGGCGGCGGCTCAGCGCCCGCCCGACCTCAGCCAAGCCTCCGCGTCCCTGCGGATATGCGCCGCGTCGACGTTCTCGTACTCCAGGATCACCGATCTGATCGTGCCCCGCCCGCGGTACTCGTCCATGATCACGACATGTTCCGGCAGTCGTACGAACTCGGCCAGGCCCCGCCGCCCGGTCCACACGGAGACCGCACCGCAGCGCCGGGCCGAGGGCACGGCCCACAGCCACATGCCGACCGCCTGGTCCAGCTCCGGCCACCGGCGCCGGAGCCGCAGGCCACGACGCGCGATGCCGGGCAGGGCCCGGTAGGTGTCGCTGGTGAAGTCGGTGACGCTGACGAGCAGCGGGCCGTTCAGCCGACCGGGCACCCCGTCGCGGACGCCGCCCGGTGCGGCGAGGTCACCGAGGAGGGCCCCGGCGGGTCCCGGACGCCAGCCGCTCCTCAGCATGGCGCCGGAGTCCAGGACGGGTCGCGGCCCAGCAGGGCGAGCAACCGCTCCTTCGGCGCGGCGCCGTCGGGGACGGCGACGGCGCGGCGGAACGCGGCACCGGCCCCGCGGCCCTCGTCCGGGACCCGGGCGGCGATGCGCAGCGCGACGCCGGTGAGTTCGTCGGTGGGCTCCCACGGAACGCCGATCGTGACCGCGACGTCCCACGCGTGCGCCACATGGTCGAGCAGGTGGAAGCCGATCGCTGTCCGTCCGGCGACGGTGAACCCCGCACCCAGTTCCGGCAGCGCGAACCGCCGCTCCAGCACCCCGTCCTCGGCGAACGCCGCGGTGACCTGCGCGGCCGACGCCTCGAACGCCGCGGTCGGGTCGGCACCGAGGTCGCCGTCCTGCCAGACGGCCCAGGACTCACCCGCGCCCCGGGCGGAGGCGGCGAACCCCGTGTTCTGGCTGACCAGATGGCGGAGCAGACCGTACAGGGTCCAGTCCGCGCACGGGGTCGCCAGCCTCAGGTGATCGGGTTTCACCCGGGAGACCGCCTCCCCCGTCAGAGACAGCGCCTGGCGGTCCAGTCGTCGTATGTCCATGGCCGGAGCGTAAGATCACCGAGTGGATCAGCTCCAGATCCAATGAGTGCTCGATCGATTGAGCCAATCACCGCACCGAGGGCCGAGGGCCGAGGGCCGAAGACGGAAGCCGAAGACGGAAGCCGAAGACGGAAGCAGGCGAGCCGGACCGGACCGGACACCGGGGACGCACCGCCGCCCGCCCGGGACCGGAAAACCGCGACGGGGAGCCGAGATGGATGTGCACGTCACGCTCGAAGGACGGCGCGACCTGTCGGGCCAGATCTACCGCCGGCTGCGCACCGCGATCCACGACGGGCTGCTGCGCCCCGGCGATCCGCTGCCCCCGGCCCGGGTGCTCGCCCGCCGCCTGGAGGTGGCGCGCAACACCGTCGGGGTCGCGTACGACCGGCTCGTGGCCGAGGGGTACGCGGCCGGCAAGGTCGGCTCCGGAACCTACGTATGCGCGACGGGCCTGCCCACCCCCGTGCGGCAGCCCGCACCTCCGCAGACCACGGTCTCGCCCCTGCGCCCCCGAGCCCTCTGGGAGAGCCTGTCCCCCTGGACGGTTCCCCGGGCCACGGGACCGACCGGAGTGACCCACGACTTCCGTACGGGCCTGCCGGACGCCCGCCTCTTCCCCTACGACGCCTGGCGCCCCCTGATCGCCCGGGAACTGCGCCCCTCGGCGGCCGGAGCGGTGGGATACGGCGATCCGGCCGGCCACGCCGGGCTGCGAGCCGCCCTCGCCCGGCACATCCGGCTCTCCCGGGGCGTGCGGACCGGCCCGGAGGACGTACTGGTGACCACCGGTACGCAACAGGCCCTGGACCTCGTCGGGCGGGTGCTGCTCGGACCGGGCGACCGGGTGGCCGTCGAGGACCCCGGCTATCCACCGGCCCGGCTGCCGTTCCAGGCGCAGGGCGCCGACGTCGTGGGCGTACCCGTGGACGCCGAGGGTCTGATCGTGGACGCCATCCCGCCGGACACCAGAGCGGTCTACGTCACCCCCGCCCACCAGTTCCCCCTCGGTATGCCCATGTCCCTGCGGCGCAGGACGGCGCTGCTGCGGTGGGCGCGGCGGCACGGCGCCGCGGTGATCGAGGACGACTACGACAGCGAGTTCCGGTACGGCGGGCGCCCGGTCGAGACGCTCCAGAGCCTCGACCGGGACGGACATGTCATCTATGTGGGGTCGTTCTCCAAAGTGATGCTGCCCTCCCTGCGCGTCGGCTTCCTGGTGGCACCGGCCCCGCTGCGCACCGCGTTGCGCACCGCCAAGTACAGCGCCGACTGGCACACCACGGTCCCCACCCAGGCGGCGCTCGCCCGGTTCGTCGACGACGGGTTGCTGGCCCGGCACATCCGCCGGATGCAACAGACGTACGCCGACCGCCACCGGATCCTCACCCGCGCGCTCACCCACCAGCACGCGGACCTGGCCGAGTTGGTGCCGTCCGCCGCGGGTCTGCACGTGACCACCTTCACCCGGGGCCACCTCGCCGACCCCGCCGCCCTCGCGGCCCGGGCCACGCGGGTGCGGGCGGCCGGTGTGGCGGTCCACACCCTGGCGGAGGTCGCCGCCGACCACTCCACCCGCCCGGGCCTCGTCTTCGGCTACGGCTCGATCGACACCGGGACGATCGAACAGGGCCTGAGGCAGGTACTGGACCCACCCGAGGCGGACTGAACGGCCCCGGGCCTTCTGGCCCCCGTGCCCCCCCCGGGCGTCGAGGGTCGGGCTAGGAGGACGAGGACAAGGACGAGGACGAGGACGGGACCTGCTTCATCCCGTCGACGACGGCGCGGGTCATGATGGCGCTGGTGTAGTTGACGGTGCCGGGCTTGATGACGACCCCGTCCTCCTTGACCTCCTTGACCTGGACGTCCCGTTCGCCGAGGAAGACATGGGTCTTCTTGTCGAAGATCCACTCCTCGCGGGAGCCACTGGTCTCGTCCAGGCGGGCCACGGCGATACCGGACCGGCCGGCGGCGTCGACGGCGTCGTTGACGACGACGACCCCGGGGATCTTCGCGGCGGTCTTGAACAGCGCCGAGTACAGCTCGGCGGGCGGGTAGCTCTCGCCGAGGAGGTCCCCGATGGTGCTGAAGGCTTGCTGGTCGGGGGAGTTGCCCTGGCCCTCGGTCTCCTTGTAGATCTTCGCGAGCAGCTCGTCCGGGTCGGTGGTGAGCTGGGTGAGGTAGTCGTACGACGGTCCGTTCAGGCTGGCCACGGGGGTGTTGCCCTGCTCGTCGGGCAGGCTCAGGGTCTCGCCCTCGGGTCCCTCGTTGACGGTGGGGTCGATGAGCCAGCCCTTGGTGCCGTCGGCGGACTTCCAGATCTGCCGGTCGTACAGGGAGTGGCTGGCGAGGCTGCTCTTGCCGTCGACGGTCTTCACGAAGGTGTCGGCGAACTTGGACTTGATGTAGACGAACTGGCCGGGCCCGACCTTCGGATGGGCGGTATCGGAACCGGCGGCGAGCGAGATCCGGTCGAGGAGCTGGGGCAGCCCGTCGGAGCTGGCGGAGCCGAGTTCGGTGGTGAGGGCGGGCCCGGTGGCGAGACCGTCGCCGCCACCGTCGCCGTCGAGGACGGAGGCGGCCACGACGACTCCGGCGACGGCCGCGGCCAGTGCGGGCAGCGCGATCACCGGACGCAGCAGCCGCTTGGTCCTCCTGGCCGGGGCGGGGGTCGCCGTACGGGCTTCGTTCTGCTGCAGGTCGTGGATCTGGGCCATCAGACGCTCCTTGTGGAACTGGTGACGGCCCGGCGGCAGGTCGCGCGCTGTACGGGACATGAGCTGGGCGCTCTCGTCGGTGTCGGCCGGATGCCGGCGGGACGGGTTCGCGTTCATCGGTTTCCTTCCTGTGCGGGCCGGACCACGTGTTCGTGATCGCCTCTTGTCTGTTTGAGGGGGAGAACGAATTCCCGTTTCCTTCGCCTTTTCTTCTCCGCCGTCCCGCGCCCGGGACGCGCCGCCTGGGTCACTTGAGGTGCTTGGGTCACCTGAGGTGCTTGGGCCGCCGGGCGGGGTGCGGCGCCCGGTGGTCGGGCGAGTTCGGCCTCCGCCAGGGCGCGCAGCTTGCGACGGGCCCGGGACAGCCGGGAGGCGACGGTACCGACGGGAATGCCGAGCGCCTCGGCCGCGGCCTGGTAGTCCAGCCCCTCACCCAGGCAGAGCGCGATGACCTCCCGCTCGGGGCGGCGCAGCGCGGCCAGCGAGGTGAGAACGGTCGCCAGCCGCCGCCGGTCGTCGATCCGCCCGGCGACCTCGTCGGCATGGTCCGGCATCGCCGACTCGGCGGCAGCGGCGGCGTTGGCGGCGGCCCGGTAACGGCGGTTGGACCGGAACTGGTTGCGGGCGGTGTTGGTCGCGATCCCCAGCAGCCAGGGCCGTAGCGACCCTCCTTCCGGATCCACCCGGTCGCGCAGCTTCCACGCCTCCAGGAAGGTGGCGGCCATGACGTCCTCGGCGGTCGACCAGTCGGCGGTCAGCCGGTAGGCGTGGTTGTACACCGCACGCGCATAGCTGTCGAACAGCTCCGCGTACGCGCTCGAATCCCCGGCTCTGATCCGGGTGCGCAGTTCAGTGCTCACCTGAGACAGCTGTCCGACCCCCCGCCCGCCTTCCCGTGACCTGCGCCACACCCCGCACCCCGCAGGGCCTTCCCCTGCCCTGCCCTGCTGCGCAGCGCGAGGTGTTGGGCGGGCAGGTCTCGAACCTGCGACGACGGTTCCTGACCGATACGCGCCTTGGCAGCGATCATCCTCCGTGATGATCTGGCGGCGAAGCACTGACCGGAGGGGGCAGGGTGTGCAGCCGCTGGGAGACGACTTGGCGCAGAACCGGCCGGGTGACGCGGTGCGGAGGAAGATCGAGGAGTTGCAGCCGAATCCGTTGCTGCGGCTGGTGGGCCGTTGGATGCCCGGCTCGGAGATCCGCAGTTGGTCGGACGGGTTGGTCGGGGAGCGCGTCACGGGCAGGAGAATCAACAGGCTCAGGTGGCGCGGCTGGTACGTGCTGCACGCCGTGCAATGGTCGACCGGGGCGGACATAGATCACCTGGCCATCGGTCCGGCGGGGGTCTTCGCCATCAACTCGAAGCGCCATCGGGGCAAGACGGTCTGGTACGGGGATGCCGCCATCACGGTCAATCGGGCGCCGACCCGGCACATCGCCACCAGCAGGTCCGAGGCCCGCCGCATATCCCGGGCCCTGTCCCGTCGCTGTGGGAGCGACGTTCCCGTCCGCCCCGTGATCTCGGTGGTGGACGCGGCGAAGCTGACGGTCAAGAACGCGAACCCGCCAGTGCTCGTGCTCGGCGTCGACCAGGTGGCCCGCGTTCTCTCGGGCCTCGCACCGACGCTCACCCCTCAGCAGGTGGCCCACATCTACCAGGCGGCACGGTCCGCCCGGACCTGGACGGCATGACCCTGAGTCCCGCCTGGCCGACCGTCAGCGCCGATAGCAAGGCGGCCCCGTGGGGAGAACCCGGCTGATGAATCCGGCCCGGCAGAGCCACCCGTACGCCCCGAGCACGTCGTCCGGAATACCACGCCGGAACAGCCCCACTGCGGTGCCGGCCACTCCCCGGGCCATGGCTGCCGAGCCCGACGGCGACGAAGCAGCCGCAGCGGTCACTCCGACGCCCGACAGAGCCGGCTCGCGTCAGGCCGTCACCCGATAGCGGCGAGAGCCCGTGGCGGACTCCGGCCCGCGCGGGCATTCGTTGCGCCCCGCAGTTGACGGCCGCCGTACCCTGGCGATACCGGCACCGGCACCCGAGGGAGCACGCGTGGACCTGTCAGCAGACCTCAGCACGGGCGAACGGATCAAGGTGCTACGCGAGTCTCGCGGTCTGTCGCGGGCCGTCCTTGCGCAGCTCTGCAACCGCGGCCCCGACTGGCTCAAGAAGATCGAGTCCGGTGAACGCGACCTCACGAATCACGGGTTGCTGCTCCGTCTGGCTGCCGCTCTCCAGATTCACGATCTCTCTGTCATCACCGGCCACGACGACGGGCCGGCCGCGACCGTGCCGCTCGGACGGCTGAACCATCCCGGCATGCCCGGCATCTGGAGCGCCGTGATGCAGCGCACCATGGTGCCGAGGTCGGCCAGTGCCTTCGATCCGTCGATCATTCAGGGGCGCGTGGACCAGAGTTGGAACCTGTGGCACACCTCGCAGCACAACCGGACCGAGGTCAGTGCGCTTCTGCCGGACCTGATCCGGGACGCCGAAGCAGCTGTCCGTGCCCTCGACGGCGCTGGCCGCCGGGCCGCCCTGGTCGCGCTCTCCGACGTCTATCGTCTCACCGGCCAGGCAACGGCCTATGTAGCGCCCGCCGAACTCGCATGGGTGGTCGCCGACCGTGCGCTGTCCGCCGCGCAGGACGCCGACCAGCCTGCCGCTATCGCCGCCGCGGCCTGGAACATGGGGAACATCCTGCGGGAGACCTCGTACCCGGAGGAGGCCCTGCGCGTCGTCAACGAGGCAGCCGACCTGCTCCGCCCCCACCTTGACGGTTCGCCAGACGACTGGCGCGGCATCTACGGCGCTCTCCAACTGCACGCCGCGGTGACTGCCGCCCGAGAGGGCCGCGAGGGTGACGCCTGGCGTTACTGGGGCAAGGGCGACCAGGTCGCGAAGTCGCTGCCCGCCAACTACGTCCACCCCAGCACCGTGTTCGGCCGCGCGAACGTGGACTTCCACGAGATTTCCGTGGCCACCGACCTGTGGAAGTCGGCCAAGGCGCTGGGCCTGGCGGACGACATCGATCCCGACATCATGCCCTCGGTGGAGCGGCGGGCCCGGCTGTGGGTGGAGGTTGCCCGTGGCCACCTTCAGCGCGGCGAGCGCACGGCCGCGCTGAAGATCATGCAGATGGCGCAGGAGATCGGGGCCGAGACCGTGAGCTACACGCCGTCTGCCCGACACGTCACCGCCGAGTTGTGGCGCACTGCCCCGCGTGCGATGCGCAAGGAGGCGGGCGAACTGGCGGAGAAGGTAGGCGTGTCCACCGGCTGACCGGGACAGCCTGGGACAGGGGGACAATCTGTCCCCCTTCCTCCTTGTTCTCGACCCTACGGTTACGGCTCGCACTCAGCCGCCTACCGAACGGGGTCACTGTGTCGCTGTTACCTCTCCATGCCTCCCTGGTCCGCGAGGAGTCGCTGACCGCTGACCGGGTCACCGGCGAGGTCCGGGTCCCCGTCGCTCTCTACGAGATCGATGAGCACCGAGGCTTCGTGTCCCTGGTCTGCTCCCGCACCGAGGCGCGAACCCTGTTCACGCAGCTCGCCGAGGCCCTGGGACTGGTGCACGGAATCGCTCTCCGCGCCGGGCTGGAGGCTGTCCGATGAGCCGGGTGATCAAAACCGACGTCGTTCGGAGCACGCAGACCCGGGTAGCCGACCTGCTGGGCCTGCCTCCCCTGGACACGCTCACGGACGACCAGGCACGCGGTGCCACCTGCGTCTGGGATGCCAGCGAGACGCGCCCTCTCACCGCCGAGTCCGCCGTCGACCTCGGCGAGCGGGTCACCGGCGTCCACTGGTTCCCCCGCGCCTGCCGCACCCACACCGGGGACCGCGCGCACCGGGCACTGCTGGACCACGTCCCCGCCTGCGACGAATGCACGGAGCGGAAGGCCATGTGCGACATCGGCCGCGCCCTCTACCGACTCGCCACACGTCGAGCCGTGAACGGCCCGCTCGACCTCGACGCGATGCGGGACGCCGCCCGACGGATCCTCGGTGGGCAGATGGGCATGGTCACCGACGACGAGCTGGAGCTGATCACCAGCCGCCTGCGAGGGCACCTCATGCTCGCCGTCCCCGCCGTCCAGGAGGCGACGACCAAGCACCCCGAGGACGACATCCCCAGCGCCTGCGCCCTCGTCGGCGTCCAGGACGCACGGCTGCGACTCGACAAAGAACCCGCCGCGACCCGGACCGCGGGCGTCGCGCACGTACAGCTTCTCGCCCGCTCGGTGATGGCCCTGTGCGACCACTACGAGTCCCTGACCGGCCAGGTGACGGAACGTGAACTGCGCTCGGTGTGACCGGCCGCTGATCCCGGTAATCGCCGAGGTGATCATGAATCCGGGGGCGAGCGGGCCCGGCGCCGACATCCACATGTGTCGCGAGCTGTGCTCAAGAATCCCCCGACAGACGGCCCCCGCACCCAGCCCTGCCAGGACCCCGCACAGCCCGCCCCCGGGCACATGAGCCGCCGTCCGTCCCTCGCGGGTCGGTGAGGGACGGACGGTTCCACGGCGGCCCCGGCCGGTGCCGGTGCCGGTGCGGACCGGCGAGGCCGGAGATGGCTGGCTATGCCTTATGCCGTCGTATCTCCAGGACCTGTGAAGCGCGTGAATCTTTCCGTCGCCAGCGGCCGGGTTGCCCATGAGGCGGCACGTACGGGCTCATCGCGGGCGGCAAGGAGAGCTCGTGGACGCGGTGGGCAGTGTCGGTCCTGCGCCAGGAGGGTCGGACATCGATCTCCTTCAGAGCCAAGGCAGCGCTCTGGGTGTGCTTCTCCGCCGGCTCCGGCGTCGTGCGCTGCCAGTAGCGGTCGCCGCGTTCGATGGTGTTGCCGTAGGCGTAGCCGACCGGTTCGTCGTCGGCGTAGGCGAGGACGGCGACGAAGCCCGGTTCGGTGCCGTGGCGGTCCAGGCGTTCGCCGAAGGTGGTGACCGCGTAGTTCGGCAGGTGGAGGAGCGGGGCGCGCACGTCGGCGTAGACGTCGAGGAGGTCGCCCCGGACGGGGCCGGCGGTGGTGAAGGTACGCAGTTCGATCGCGGGGGCCGTGGTCATGCGGTGGTCCTCCGGGTGGCGGGGCGCGCAGGGCGGCACCGAACTCTTGCAGCATGCGTGCTACCCGAGCGTGGTGGGTGGCATCGTCGGCGGGAGCCTTCATCGCGGTGGCTGTGGCCGCGTCTGCGGCGCCCTGTGCAGGTTGGGCGTGGGCACGAGGCGGGTGGTCGGGATGACGCGGGCCCTGACCATGTGAGGTCGGAGCGCGGCCAGACAGTGGTGGGTGTGCCAGGGCCAGGTTCGCGGACAGGACCAGCGAGTCGTACCGAGTCTGACTGCGTGTCAGGCGCTTGGCCGTTGATCAGCCAGCCGGGTCGGCGTTCGGTAAAGTGCAAAATCAGGTTCGGGTGCCGATGAAATCCCAGGTGGGCTCCTGTAGACCCGCACGAGCGGGGGTGATCCCCGCGGCGCCTCCATCGGCCTGCGCCCCGGCAAGTAGGCCCCGCACGAGCGGGGGTGATCCCGTCGAGACGTTCACTCCTCCGCTGATCAGGAGGTAGGCCCCGCACGAGCGGGGGTCACGCCGATGATCGGCGTAGTTGAACCACCTCGCCCCCTGCACAGCCCCGCCATGAGCGGGCCGTGCAGGGGGCGATTCGTCATGTCCTGGGGTGTGTGATTCGCGGTCATAAAACTACACGGATTCCCACACCAGAGCTGACCCGCGGAAACGGTGTGTCAGTGGAGTGCCTCGATGGCCCGCAGGACCAATGCCCGTGCGTCCGCCCCATGTACGGCCATACTCCCCAACCGGTCGAACGCCCTAACGTACAAGGCAATCTCGTCCGGCTGGGTCACTTCAAGCTCGGCTGACACCAGTTCGACGGTCACGATCTTGGCGTCGAAGACATGAAATGTCTCTTCTGTCCAATGTACGCGTTCGCGGGTGGCGGTGGGGATGATGCCGATGGAGACGCCGGGGAGGTCTCCGGCGGCGAGAACGTGGTTCAGCTGCGCCGACATGACGTCGTCGGCAGCCACTCTGCTGTACAGGACCGACTCCTCGACGACGAAGTCGAACTGGTGGCCCGGCTCGTCGATGACACGGGAGCGTTCAACTCGCGCTCGTGCGGCATCGGTGCTCTCACTGGTGGGACGCCCGCGGAAGCTCGCCGCGATCCGTAGCACGGCGACCGCGTACTGCTCGATCTGTAGCAGGCCGGGGACCAGCGTGGAGGAATACACCCGGAACTGCTCCGTTGCCTGGTAGCGCGGCACGGACTTCCGTTGTAACGGGGCAAAGCCGTCGCGGATCTTCTCTGTCCATTGGGTGCGCGTGTTCAAGGCCAATCTTCCCCTCGGTCGTGTCAGCGCGGGTTCAACGACCGCCGCGCCGCATTGATCACGTTCTGTGCGTCCGCCCCGTACACCGCGGACTCGCGCAGGGTGTCCCACACCCGCCCGTACAAGGTCACCGTCTCGGCGTCGTCGAGCCACATCTCGGCGTGCCACATCTCGGTGACAACCTGGCGTTCGCCGTAGATCCAGAAGCCGGTGCCGGGCGGGACCTTGACCGACGCGGTGAGGGGAACGATCCCCAGCTCCACGGTGTCCAAGCCGATGACGCCGGAGAGGCGGTCAAGCTGGACGGCGAGCACGGATGGCGGACAGATGAGGGACTGGAGGACCGGTTCCCAGAGAAGGATCTGGTACTTCCTGCCCCCGCTGTAGAGGAGTTCCTGCCGCTTCATGCGTGCGCGCACCGCCGCTTCGATATCCCGTGGGGACCGGTGGAGTTCGGCGGACCGGGCGAGGACGGCGCGAGCGTAGTCGGGTGTCTGAAGGACGCCGACGACCCACGAAGACTCCCAGGCCCGGAGCACGGCGGAACTTGCCTGGGCCTCGTTGTGCGCGTCCTGGACAGGTCGATGGCCAGAGGCGAGCTGCCGTCGCCAAGAGCGGATATGCGACTCGAAGCCGGCGAGGCGGGCCCGTAGCTCCTCGTATGCCTCGGACTGGCCGCATGCCTCCGCCCACTGCCGCAGGTCGTCGGTCGTGGCGGTCTGCTTGCCCAGCTCCAACTTGGAGATGCGCGAGTTCGGCCAGCCGAGAACGCGGGCAAGTGCTGTACCGGTGAGCTGGCCGTCTGGTGCTGTGAGCCGAAGCTCCCGCAGCCGTAGCCCGAGCGCCTCGCGCGCCTTCTGGTAGTCGGTGCTCACCGGTTCATCCTCGCTTCTGCTACTCCTCGGCGTGAACCAGAGACCTGAACTGCTCGTAGGGGACTGCGTAGTGCCGGGCTACATCGCGCAGTCGGTTGTACTGGTTGACGCGCGCGGGTTCGGTGATCAGCTCGGCCCCGGTGAGGTTGTCGTCATTATCGAAGAGGCACAGGGCGACGATGTGTGAATCGAAGATCCAGAAGTCTTCGTTCGGCAGGTTCACGCGCTGGGCGTCCGTCCGCCACATGTTCTGTACCTCTTCCCCGAGCGCGGCGTTCTTCTCGGCGTGTGCAAGAAGGTAGAGCTGTCCGGTCGTTGGCGGATTGTCGACGATACGAACCCGGCCGACGTAGACGCCGCCCTGGGTCTTCGCGCGGATCATCCGGCTCCACGGCGTCTCCAGATCCCAGACTGGCCGTTCCCCGCGCGCGAACTGGGCGTAGGTGTCCGTGGTCTCGTCAACGGCGTAGCGCTGGCGCATCTCAAGGTGCCAGGCGCTGTGCTGAAAGTTCTCGAAGAGCCGTGCGAACTGTTCCGGGGTGAAGATCCGGGGCTCCGTATCCCTGTCGCGCGGGCCGAAATCGATCAGCGTGTTGCGCGGCACCACGATCGGGATCTCGTCCTCGTCGATGTGCTGGAGCTGGGCGAGGGCTTCGGGATCTGTGAGCCGAGGCCCGTGCACGATGACCTCGTCGCTGTCGAGGTCTTCGTGTACAGCGGGGCAACTGCCTTCGCCGCTGCCCGTGCCGTTGAAGCGCAGCCGCCGAGCCATGAGCAGGTCCTTCCGTCGGGGTCTGATCACCCCAGCATTCCCACGTGGACAGTCTGCGGCTACGTGCTTCTCCCACCCTCCTGAGAAAAAACAAGGGAAGCAAGGTACGGGGCGAGAAAAATCAAGAAAGGCGCCTGGTTGCTTCCAAGTGTCGCTCCCTAGCGTCCGGTTCATGGCCCAGAACTTCCGGCACTTGACGCCGTAGACCCCTTCACCGCCGTGGAGTCCCTCCGGGCCGCACTCGACCAGGTCGGCATAGTGCTGCCGTCCCTCGCCGTCACCCCGGGCGCACCGAGCCCCGCGCTCGTCAACCTGGGCCGCGTCAGGGCGGATGTCGCCGTGCGACTGGCACACGCACTCCAGCGAGGAGCCCCCGTATGAGCGTCCTGATCCGGAACATCTCGCCCGCGGCCGTCGAACTGCTTGCCCTCCCTGCGCTCGACGCGCTCACGGCGGACCAGGCCCGCGGCGCGGTCTGCGTCTGGGACGGCGACGAGGAACCGCTGGCAGGCGACTGCGCCGTCGACCTCGGCGAGCGGGTCACCGGCGTCCACTGGTTCCCCCGCGCCTGCCGCACACACACCGGGGACCGCGCGCACCGAGCACTGCTGGACCACGTCCCCGTCTGCGAGGAGTGCACGGAGCGGAAGGCCATGTGCGACATCGGCCGCGCGCTCTACCGGCTCGCCACACGTCGAGCCGTGAGCGGCGCGCTCGACCTCGACGCGATGCGCGACGCCGCCCGACGGATCCTCGGTGGGCAGATGGGCATGGTCACCGACGACGAGCTGGAGCTGATCACCAGCCGCCTGCGAGGCCACCTCATGCTCGCCATCCCCGCCGTCCAGGAGGCGACGACCAAGCACCCCGAGGGCGACATCCCCAGCGCCTGCGCCCTCGTCGGCGTCCAGGACGCACGGCAGCGGCTCGACAAAGAGCCCGCCGCGACCCGGACCGCGGGCCTCGCGCACGTACAGCTTCTCGCCCGCTCGGTGATGGCCCTGTGCGACCACTACGAGTCCCTGACCGGCCAAGTGACGGAACGTGAACTGCGCTCGATGTGACCGGCCGCTGATCCCGGCGATCGCCGAGGTGATCATGAATCCGGGGGCGAGCGGGCCCGGCGCCGACATCCACGTGTGTCGCGAGCTGTGCCCGAGAAGTCGCCGACAGAGCGCGCCCGTCCATGAACCTGTAGCAGCCCTGGACGGCTCGCCCCCGCGCCCGACCTCGGCCGCGTCATGACCCACCGTCCGCTCCTCGCGGCCGGATTCACCAGCGGTCCCGGCCGGGGGCCGCTTACCGAACCGGATCGGCCGGCGGCACGCCATTCGCATCCGCGATACGGATCAGAGTGTCAAGGAGGGGACTGGAGTGGCCCTGCTCGATGCGGCTGTACGTCGCGATGTCGATCCCAGACCGGCCGCACACATCTGACCGGCTGGAGCTTGTGATGCTCGCGTCCTCGCACCCTCTTGATTTCGAATGTATGTGCGTCTCAAGATAGGACACAAGATTGAGGTCATGACTCCGGATGTATCGGTTCGTAGGTCAGGCGATCTGAAACCCGTAGACATGCCGACCACCCCGACGGAACGCCCCCTTGTGGGCGGTCCGGCACACCCGACCCTCGCCCTGCGTTCACCTCACCTGCCAAAGCAGCATGATCGTTTAGGGGATATTTGGGAGATCAACTCCGGCAGTGAGGCCGTATTCACCCTGTGGGCAAGGTGTAGCCAGGGTGGGAAGGCGGGGAAAGAGAGAAGCCCCGGACCCTCCCTGACCTGGGAGTTCCGGGGCCTCTGCCCTGATCAACGCTGTGCCCCCGGCAGGATTCGAACCTGCGACACCCGCTTTAGGAGTGGGATTGGATCCTTGCCGGGGGGGGGCTCGACCCTGCTTCGCAGTGCTGTTTCCCCTGTTCAGTAGCGCGCAACCGTGTAGTCGATCCCTCGTAAGACGCCTTGTGTCGCGCAGTCCGCTCACGCATCGCGCACGCATGAAGGCCGTGTCCTGGAAGCCAGCCGCTCTTTGTCTCCTACTGGATGAGGGCATGCAGGACGGGTACGGAAGCCCCGACACTGGTCAGTCCGGCCAGAGCGGCACCAGCGGGCTGAGTGCCGCAGAGGAGGGCGAGGCCGCCGGTGACTACGCCGATGACTACGGATGCCAGGAGGATGAGCGCGGTGCGTACGGTCATGAAGTGACCAGGCTCTGAGTGTGGAGGCGGGGGAGAAACTTGAGGGTCCTGAGAGTGCGTCATGCATCCCATGGCAACAGTGCCTAGCCCGTAGACCTGTAGACCTGCATTGCACGAACGAAGTTGTGATGCCGCCGAAGTTTCGGCGGATTTCGGCGCGGCACGGACTGAGGTCCCCTAGCGTAGGCGCCAGACGCAACAGGGGGTGGACAGATGAGCGCGCCGAACAAGACCGAATTTTCGGTCGGGCTTGACCGGCTAGCTGAGGAGCTACGGCAACTGCGAGCCGATCGCGGGGGCCCCACGCTCAACATGATCGTGTCCCGCGCGGCTGCTATGCCGGGTGCAAGTCCCTTATCAGTCTCCGCCCTCAGTGAGGCATTCAACGGCAAGCGGCTCCAGCGGCTGGACACCCTGATGTCTCTGGTGCGCACGTTGCTCTCGTACGACGAGGACGGCAAGCGCTGTCTCGTGGCACGCGGAACTCCCGAGATGGGGGTGTGGCGCGAACGGTGGCGAGACCTGGACCATATGCGGTCGCAGCGCAGCAGTACAGGTGTAGGTATCTCGGAGCGCGCCCCAGTGCGAGCCGTAAGTCCGCTGGCCCTCCAGGCGCTTGCGGACGACCTAGAATGCGGATACGTCGTAGCTCTGAGGCATGTTCAGGGCCCTGCCGATGAGTACGACGCATTGGCCTTCTCACCCGATAGGCAGTACCTGGCCCTGGGCGGCTGCGACGGGGTCATATATCTGCAAGATCCCATGGGTAACGCTGTCACGAACCCCCTCGCCGGACACCGCGACATCGTTCGTGACCTGACCTTCTCGTCCGATGGGCGGCTTCTTGCTTCGTCGGCTGATGATGGAACAGTGTGGCTGTGGGACGTGACTTTCCGCGTCCCTGTGGGGGGAAGCCTGCCTGACAGTGAGGGGATCCTCGACAGTCTGGCGTTTTCCCCCGACGGAAGCCTATCGGCGGCAGCCGGATTCGTAGGGTGTGTGTACCTGTGGGACACCGCTACACGCGAGATGATCAGGACTCTGGATGTGGGGCAAACCCGGGTCGACGGGCTTACGTTTTCCCCCGATGGCTCCATGCTGGCCGTTGCCGGATACGACGGGATAACGCAGCTGTGGTCACCCGCCACATGGGAGGTGACCGGATGCATAAGCGTTGGGAAATGTTGTGGTATTGCGTTCGCGCCTGACGGTAAACTGTTGGCCTCAGCAGGGGGCGATGGATCGGTGCGGTTGTGGGATCCACTTGTCTCGGGAACGGGCAACGCTGTCCGTGATTGCTCGTCTGCTCAGAAAGAAGCCGTGAGCGCAGTGACCTTCTCGCCGGATGGTCAATTCTTGGCCGGTGCAGTGATGGATGGCACAGTGCGCTTATGGAATGTGGCTGACGGCCAGCCACTTCCCGGCTCTCTCGATGCCTCCCTCGGTGAGGCGTACGACGTTGCGTTTTCTCCGGATGGTGGCCTCCTCGCAGCAGTCGGCTATCACGACAGCATTCGTATTTGGATCACGCCTGTTCATCGTGCTGGCGGGTGATATCTGGGCCTGAAGCCCCCTAGCCTCGATCTTTCTTGAGGGTCCACCGAATCCGTCGGTGGACCCTCAAGAAAGATCGAGGCTAACGAATGTGGTGCTGGCAATCTGGTGGTGTCGTACTGCTTGGTGTACGAGGATCACACGGAGACCCAAGGCTGTGGTCTGTGCTTGGGTGCGTCCAGGTATCTGACCGATGCCATGCCGAGGGTTTCGGATGGCGAGGGGGAGAGAAATGAAACCTGCGGAAGAGCTTCTGGAGGAGATTTCCAGAAAGAGGTCCGCACTGCGGCTACACCGTGTGTGGAGTGCAGGAGAGGGGCGCATCTACGCGCTACTGCGAAAGGCGGCCGAGTTGAGAGCCAAGGAGATGGGTGCCGGGATATACACTGATGTTCCCTGGGAGACCCTCTTTGAGTTCGTGATTGAGTGGCATCACCAGTTTCCGCTTGGTGATGGTGACTGTGATGAGGATGCGGCTTTCGAAGTGCTCACCTCCGCTATCGAGTTCTCGCGGTGGGAGCAGATAGAACACAGTATCCGCATGGGTGGTTATTCGGTGAGGCGCAGAGGCAGGGATCTTCGAGTTCGCCACACCTGGGATGTGGCCCTTGAGGCAGCCGACATGTATCTGGAATCACGAGCGCGCCCCAGAGAACTACCACCGTTTTCCGAGGTGGAACGGAGGTGGGCCCGGGCTCGCCCCGTCGAGTCGCGTGAAGGGCCGCCGTTCGAGGTTTTGAAGGCGTCCGCAGATCGGGCAATGGTGTCTATTGACGCCTGGAGGAAGTCTGCGCCGGAAGGATACTTGCCCGATTCCTTCGCCCTCGGCAACGGACTCACTATGGGGGAAGCCACGGTTCTCCTGGCCGGCATCATGGGGCTTGCCGACCTCTGTGAACTTGCGGCACGCTCTGCCGTGAGGCTGGAGAGCACGCTTGCTCATCTGGATCGGCAGGTGATGGTCGATGTCTTGAGCCGGCTGCGCCCCGAAATTTCGACCGCACATATCGACGACCTGCTTGAGCGGTTGACCTATCGGGTGGGCCGTTCGGCCCGGACCGCGCCGCTCGTCGAGAGTCGAGAAAAGATCATTCTTTGTCCTCCTCTCATCACTTCGAGGGCGGTTGATGCCATTGCGCTGAGAACGGCGGCTCAAGATACGAGTCGGTTCGGTCGGGTGGGGCACACCCTGGGGAAACGGGCAAAAGAGTGGGAGGACTGGTTTGCCGCGATTCCGGGGGTAGTGGCACGGAGTGGTGTGAAGGTGCTGCGTTCTGATGGAAAACGCGCGGGCGACCTGGACGTCATAGCTGTCGACGCCGAGAATAAGCTGGGAATCTGCCTCGAAATCAAGTGGCCCATCGACGCTGTCACGCGGCGAGAAGTAGGTAAAGTGGAGAACTGGGTCACCTCTGCCGCAGACCAGCTGGAAAGGGTGCGTGGCGAACTGGAGTCAGGGACTGCCGTGGCCGAACTGTCGGACGGATGGCCCCAGCTGAGTGAGATCGAGATGACCTGGGGCGTGGGCACACCTCAGCAGCTCTGTCTACGGCCGATTTCCGTGCAGGGTATCTACCCGACCTCGTTGCGCTATCTCATTGAGGCCGGAGACCCGCCGTCGCTTCGCAGCGTTGTGGAGATGCTCAAGTGTCCAGATCTGCCGAAGCGGGGCCTGCACTATTCCGAGGAGACGTTCACCTTGAGGTTGGGGCACCATGCCGTCGTGGTTGACACAGTCGGACTCAGGCAGTTCGGATGGCGCCCGAGATTTCCTAACCTCGTATGAGGCATACGTCATCCGAGTGCCTTTCCTTTCACAGGGTGGTCACTTGGTTTACGCGACTCGCATGAAGAGGGCCGCTCCGCGTCCGACCTTGCGGGCAGTCGGAGTGGGATCGAATCCTTGCCAGGTAGTGCTACACCCTACCGCAGGGCACTGTTCTTCCTGATCAGCGCCCTGGGGCGTCGTATCCCATCCAGCTCGTGACGCTGCGCCGGACCGTCCGCTCACGCATCGCGCCCGCACGTGAGGCCGATCAAGAGTCCAGGCTCTTGCGATATACGCGCAGCCCCCTATCGGCCTGAGGCCGTCAGGTTGATTGTCCGCTGCGCGTTCTCGATTAGGCGGCCGTATGTAGTGACGCTCAAACGCGTCAGGTATGAGTTGAAGGTACGAATGGTTTCGTCGATCTCTTGGGGCGATGCATCTGTGGTCACGAATCCGTTGTGCCCGATCACGACCGTCATCGACGCGCGTCGGCAATCGATACCCAAGTCCACTAAGATCTGTGGGCGCTTCTCGTCCAGCTCGCGTAGGTAGTTCATTGCCTGCCCGACCGCTTTGTTGACTTCTGTGCCAACAATCAGGTGGTTCCGCTGGCCGGTGACCAGCCGCTTGATGTTGGCCTTCTTGAGTTCGACGCCGTGCAGGGTGCCGTCTGGCCGGAGCAGAGCCAGGTCCAGCTGGTCTCGCAGGGTGATGTTGCGGCGGACCGTGCCTGGCAGGAACTCGCCCCCGAAGATCCAGGTCATCCGCTCGACGAGTCTCTGCAGGTCGCCTTCGCTGCTTTCGGGGTCCTCGACTGCGGCGCGCAGCTCATCCAGATCAGCCTGCCGTCGAGCGCGTTGAACCAGAGTCGCGAGCAGCTGAGCCTCGTCGAGCTCAACGAGGGACGCGGCGGTTGCTGGCTCGCTTTCCAGAACGGTAAGGAGCTTGCGGATGGCGGTCGCGGCTGGCTGGTTACCGACAGGTTGCAGCCGAAGGCTGATGCGAGAGACGTTCCGGAACGGGTCTACCTCGTCCGTTGGCATCGAGAAGCCGTTCAGCTGGCGAAGCCGGAAGAGCGGTGCTCGAGTGTCCACTATGTGTGGCTGACGAGCGTAGGAGGGCGTGATATCTCGTTTGCCGGTATCCACCCAGCGCTCCACCGGTGATTCGGGTTCAATCGCGAACTCCCCGAGATAGAGACTCTCGCTGCGGTGCGCGACGAAGACCCTTAGCGGTACCCCGCGCCGCCTGTGCCCGAGCGCGGCCAGGTTGTCGTCCGAGATGGTGTCGGTCCACTGTGACTGTCCGGAAGCAAGCAGCACTGGGCCATCCCATCGAGGGGCAAGTTGGCCTGTTACGGAGCGATCGAGGAAGAGGAATGCGTTGGGAGTCCTCCCACTGGCACCGACAGTGAGTCGCGGGCTGCCTCCGTAGACATCGTGCAGTTCGCTCCGTTTGACGACTGCCCCGGGTGGAATGCTCCAAGTTGTGGGCATGTCATCCGGTGCCTGTACCTCCTCCAAGAGTTGAATCAAATCTCTCCATCGCCTGGCGGCCAGATTGAGCGCAACCAGCTGGCGTCCTATAGTCGCTGACCGCGCCCGCTTCACTACGTGATCAAGGCCCGAAGTCCGGAGTACCGGGGCCGAGACAGGGGCGGCGAACGAGAGCTTGCCGAAGGACAGACGCACTCTCACATGAGGGGGAGCCGATCCCTCGTTGCCCCTCTCTATGAGCCGCGCGAGCGACCAATCAAGCGTCTCGGACCCCACAGGGGTCGTGCTGGCGATCTCCCCCAGCGCCACTACGCCGCCGTCTCGGCCCCTCCGCCACAGTAGGACTGCGTCGCCTTCCTCAACCCCGAGGCGGGTGAGGGTTGAAAGCGACGAATCCCAGCCCCCGGCCGACGGGGAAGATCTGCGGGTCATCTCGTACGCGGACGTCTTGTTCTCGGCGGCTAATAGCCAATACTTCATGGCTCTCCTCCCACGCCTTGAAATACCGCGAACGCACAGCGACTCATTCGTTTGTAGAGAGAGATCGACACCGGCTGTTCTCGTCGGCTGTCCACTTCGAACTGGCTATGTAGCCAACTTCGAGCGGCTGATCCGTTCGCACGCGGCGGGTCACCTTGGGCGCCGGTCAGCGAATGGCGCGGATCATTACGGTGAGGACCGGTGAGGCCGGTGAGGGCTGACTCTGTCCGATGTCCTCGTATCCCCACGACTTGTAGAGCGCGTGGACTTTTCCTTCGCCGGCAGCCGAGTTGACCATGAGCGTCACGTACGGCTCGTTGCGAGTGGCGAGGAGGGCGTCGTGTATGCGGCGGGCGGTGCCAGTCTTCCGCCAGGTCGGCCGGACGCCGATCTCTTTCAAGGCCACGGCCGCACGCTCGGTGTAATTGTCTGCCGGCATCGGGCTGGTGCGCTGCCAGTAGCGGTCGCCATGCTCGATGCTGTTGCTGTAGGCATAGCCGACCGGATGTCCGTCCGCGTACGCGAGGGCGGTCGTGAATCCCGGCTCGGTGCTGTGCCGGTCCAGGCGTTCGCCGAAGGTGGTGACCGCGTAGTTCGGCAGGTGGAGGAGTGGGGCGCGCACGTCGGCGTAGACGTCGAGGAGGTCACCGCGGACGGGGCCGAGGGTGGTGAAGGTTCGCAGCTCGATGGCGGGGGCCGTGGTCATGCGGTGGTCCTCCAGGTGGCGGCGTGTTCGGTCCAGGTCTGCGCGGTGGTGCTGCCGGGGGCGGTGGCGCGGAGGGCGGCGCCGAACTCCTGGAGCATGCGGGCTACCCGGGCGTGGTGGGTGGCGACGTGGGCGGGGACCTTCATCGCGGTGGCCGTGGCGGTGTCCGCGGCGCCCTGTGCGAGCTGGGCGTGGGCGAGGCGGGTCGTGGCGATGGCGCGGGATCTGATCATGTGGGGGCGGAGCGCGGCCAGGCAGCGGTGGGCGTGGTACTCGGCTGTCGGGTAGTCGCCCAGGGCCAGGTTCGCGGAGAGTGCCAGGGAGTCCAGCTCGGCCTGGTCGTAGAAGGCGAGCATCCACACCGGGCGGTAGTCCGTGGGGTCGGAGCGCAGCATGGCTTCCTGCGCCTGGTCGAACGTTCGGCGCATACCGCTGCGGTCCTGGGCCGTGCCCTGGATGGCTCCCTGGCGGGCCAGGCCGAGGGACGCGAACAGGGGGTCGCGCCGGGTGAGGAAGAGGTTGCGGGCCACGTCGTTCGCGGCAAGGGCGTCGGCGGGGCGCCCGAGGTGCCGGTACATGGTTCCCGTGTGGCTCCAGATGCGGAACTTGATCGCTTGGTCCCCGGACATCTCGGCGAGGGTCTGGGCCTCCCGCATGTGGCTCTTCGCGTCGTCGTAGCGCCGACCGTCGATCGCGGCCCACATCGCGGAGGAGCGGAACGCCGCCGCGGAGGCGTACAGGCTGCTGCGTACGCGTTGGGTCGCGCTGCCCGCGTTCTGGAGGTTCAGTGCCTCGTCAGCGAGGGCCGCAGCCCGCTGCTCGATGCCGAGCTGTCCACCATGGCGGTGGTCGCTGGCGACGATCTCGGCGAAGCGCTTCTGGAGTCGGTCGACGTCGCTCATGCCGATCTGGCGTGGCGACGCGGCAGCGGGGGCTGCCGCCGCGACGGCGGCCGTCACGATTCCGCCGACGAGCGTACGGCGCTTCATGTCAGGGGCCTCCTGCTGCGGTGGAACCAGGGTGGACAAGGTCCTGCCCCGTGGAATGAACCCTAAAGCGGTGGCGGGCAGTCCGGCGATGTCCTCAAGCGCCTTGCGGGTGGCCGACTTCGGCCACCTCACACGGCCGGCCTTCCAGCCCCGGACCGATGATCCGTCGAGACCTCCGGGCCTTCCGGTCAACTGCTCTAAGGACCTGTTCACAGCGTCGGCGAGGCTGTTGGAGCTGTAGCCGTGCTCGGCCATCCACGCCTCAAGAACGGTGTTGCGCGTGGCATCCATCCCGGCACGGTAGCGCTCGCGTCGCCCAGCCGTCGGGTAAACGCTGGGTCAAATCGCCCTAGGTCGACCCGTCGAGCGGGTGCCTGATGGCCCTAACCAGCAGGGCGGAAGGCGGGGTTGCCTGGGTGTCGGCCGCCCACCATCCCGGGCGGCGTTGACGGCCCGGTCCGCACGCTCACATCCCGCAAGGGGCGGACCGGGCACCGAGACAAACCGAAGGCTCCATCCCCATGACGAGTCTCAACACACCTGTTCATGCCGCCCGTGTCGGGCGCCCCGTCTACAGCCAGACCATCCCGTGCCAGCCCTCCACCGCTGAGACCGGCCGCAAGCTCGTTCAGCGCGTCCTGGGCGCGTGGTGCCTCGATGAGCTCGCTGATGGTGCCGTGCTGATCGTCACGGAACTGATCGCGAACGCGTCGAAGCACACCTCGTGCCAGGACATCCGCCTGACCGTGGGACGCCCGAGCGCGTCGCGAGTCCGGGTAGGCGTCGTGGACTGGGAACCGGAGCGTCTGCCCGCCGCCGGTCACGCGGATCACGGTGACGAGTCGGGCCGCGGCCTGCTTCTCATCGACGCGGTGTCGGACTGCTGGGGCTATGACCTGTACGGCTCGGACAGGTGCCGATGGGGCAAGGAGGTCTGGGCCGAGCTTCAGCTCACGGGCGACGGATCGAAGACCCGTCGGTCGCATTCATCACTGAACCCACGAAACAAGGAGGTAGTCACCTTGACGCGCAACACTGTCATCCCCAGTCTCACCCAGGTCCGCCCCCAGGCGCCGGAAGCGTCGGACGGCTTCGACCTGGACGTCTCCCTCGTCGAGATCGCCGACCCGGCGGGGCTGGTCAACCTGACCGACGACAACTGCGGCACCACCTGCGGTGCCTGCACCACGAACGTCGCCTGACCTGCCTGTGGTCCCTCCTGGTGCCGCCGCCTCCGTGCGGCGGCACCAGCCGCCCGTTCCGTAACCCACGGAGGAGTCGATGGCCATCCCGACCGCGGCGTACCGCGCCGGGGCAACCGCCCTCGTGCGCGCCGTCGCCCGCCCGTCGTTGTCGGTTCCCCCATGCCCTGAGCTTGACGAGCCCGGCAGCGCGACAGCCCAGGCGACCTGGCTTCGCGCCGTCTGGGCGGACGAGGACTTCGCCGAGTCCTTGCGACACTCCAGCCCGTCCTTGGCCGCGCAGGTGCGGGGAGTGTGCACGAATCGGCGTCCAGCTCCACGTGACCTTCGGCGCACGGCTCAATCCGTGGTCCGCTATCTGCTGCGGGTCCAGCACCGGGCGACTCCGTTCGGTCTGTTCGCCGGGGTGGCCACTGCGAAGTGGGGATCACAGGCGTACGCGGACTGGGGCGAGGGGCATGTCCTCGTCGGCCGGGCCGGAGCGGAATGGCTGGCCGCCGTCGTACAACGACTGGAGTCGTGCCCGCAACTCCTCGACCGGCTACCGGTCATCGCCAACAACACCGCATTCGTACGTGGGGACCGGCTCGTCGTGCCGTTTCAGTCAGATGACCAAGTCGACGGGACCCGGGCGGTCGAGGCGACGCTCGCCCTCACCGCACCTGTACGTGTGGCGCTCGCCGCCACCAAGGCGCCGATCAAGACCAAAGCGCTCCTGAACAAGCTCCGGGCGGAGTTCCCCGACGCCGGGCCCGAGAAGACTCGCCGGCTGCTGGAGGAGCTGATCCGACGACGGGTCCTGATCACCAGCCTGCACGCGCCGAGCACCGAGCCCAACGCCCTCGGGTACCTCGTCGAACAGCTCCAAGCGGTCGAGGCCGAGACCGTCGCCCCGATCTCGACGACCTTGACCGAGCTGCACGCGATCAGGGCGGGCCTGGAGAAGTGCGTCACGCGGGACGAGCGGGACAGAACCGCCGCGCGGATGCGGGAGCTCGTACCGGGCGGGAAGCGCCACCCCATCGCGTTCGACCTGCGGCTGAACGCCCAGCTCGTACTGCCGGAGGCAGTGGCCCGGGAGGTAGAACAGGCCGCGCTCGTCCTGACCCGGTTGAGTGCCCGCCCGTACGGAACAGTCGCGTGGGGCGAGTACCACCAGCGCTTCTACGAGCGGTACGGCATCGGCACGATGGTGCCGATCAAGGAGGTCGTGGCGGACAGCGGCGTCGGCTACCCCGACGGCTATCCAGGTACACCGCGCGGTGCGCGTCGGCCTCGGATCTCCGCCCGGGACGACGTCCTCGTACGCCTGGCGCAGACGGCCGCGCTGGAAGGGCGCGACGAAGTCGTCCTCACCGAGGAACAGATTGCCGCCCTTGATGTGGGGCCGGACGAGCCACGGGTGCCTCCGCATCTGGAGATGGGCGTACGGGTGCACTCGGCTGGCCTGGATGAGCTGCGGCGCGGGCAATTCCGCATGGAGGTCGTGAGCGTGTCACGCGGCGCGGGCGTCTCAACGGGCCGCTTCCTCAGCGTGCTGGAACCCTCAGACCGCGAGGCTCTGAGCGCGGAACTGGCCAATCTGCCCACCGCCGACAGCGACACCGTGCCCGCGCAGCTCTCCTTCCCGCCGCTGCTCCCCGAAAGCGCTCACGTCACCCGGGCGCCCCAGGTCCTGCTTACCGTGATCAGCCTCCAGGAGCACCGTGCCCCGGATACCAACGTGCTCACCCCCGACGACCTCGCGGTCGCGTGCGACGGACGCCGCTTGTACCTGGCAGCCCCAGGGCGAGGCCACCGGGTCGAAGCCGTCGGCATGAACGCCCTCAACCTGCACACGCACACCCCGCCGCTGGCACGGTTTCTCACCGAACTGTCCCGCGCCCAGTGTGCACAGGTCAGCGTCTTCGACTGGGGTGCCGCAGCGGCAATGCCGTTCCTGCCGCGGCTCCGCTACGGGCGTACGGTGCTGGCCCCGGCACGCTGGCGACTGGAGGCATCGGAGCTGTCCGGCTTCGCCCAGTGGGATACAGCTCTGGCCGACTGGCGGGGCCGGCGGCGGTTACCGCGTCAGGTGCACCTCGTGGAAGGCGACCGGCACCTCTTCCTCGACCTTGACGAGGTCGGCCACCAAACGCTGCTCCGCCAGCACCTCGACCGTGTGCCTGTCGCCGTGCTGGTCGAAGCCCCGGAGGAGTACGGCTGGTGCGACGGACGCGCCCACGAGGTCGTGGTGCCCCTCAAGGCGGTACGGCCGACTGCCTGGCCGCCCCTGCCCGCTCCCACTGCGGCTCGCGCCCTCTCACCAGCGCAGATGCAGACCCCTGCCTCCTCGTCCGTGCTCTTGGCGGCCCTGTACGGAGACTCCCGCCGCCAGGACACCTTGCTCGCCCAGCACCTGCCCGAACTGCTGACACGGCTCGGCAACCCACCCTGGTGGTTCATCCGCTTCCGTGACCCGGCCCAGCACCTCCGCGTACGTATCGCCCTCCCCCATCCGGGGGCCTTTGCCGAGACCGCCCGTGCGGTGAGCGAGTGGGGCGACGAGATGCGCAGCGCCGGACTGCTGGCGGACCTCCGATACTCCACCTCGTACCGCGAGATGGGACGCTGGGGTTCCGGAGCGGCGTGGGAGGCCGCCGAGGAGGTGTTCCGCGCCGACTCGCGCGCTGTCGTGGCGCAGCTCGCACAGCGGCAGCGCCCCGGCCAGCGCGCCTTGGTGGCGGCGCACACCGTCTCCATCGCCTCCACTTTCCTCGGCGGCACCGAAGCCGGAATGCGGTGGCTGATCGACCACATCCCTCCGACGGCGCCCGCGTCCGTGCCCCGCAAGCTGTTCACCGAGGCCGTACGACGTGCCGATCCCCGCGACGGCTGGTCCGCATTACGCGGAGTGCCAGGCGGGGAGGCCATCGTGTCGGGATGGGCAGAACGGGACGCGGCACTCGCCGCCTACCGCCCGCACCTGCCCGGTCCGGACACCCAAGGAATCGCCATCGACGATGTCCTGACGTCATTCCTGCATGTCCACTTCGTACGGCACATCGCGGTGAACTTCCCCGAGGAGGAGGTGTGCCTCTACCTGGCACGCGCCGCCGCTCTCGCCTGGACCGCGCGTGCCGAGAGGAGGCCGACATGACCACTCACCCGGCTCTCGACCTGGTCGACGCCGTCGCGTCCCGGCTCGCCGATCCCGAGGTACAGCGGTTCTCCCCCTCGTACCGGCAGCACCTGGCCTACGGCCCTGCTGGCATCGCGCTACTCCACATCGAGCGGGCCGCGCACGGACTCGGACCGTGGCAGCGCGCTCACGACTGGCTCGCCGCCGCCTCCCGCCAGCCTCTCACCAGCGGTCCCGACAGCCACCCCTTCTACGGGACGCCCGCCCTCGCCCACGCGCTGGCCTGCGCGGCGGACCACCTCCCAGGCTCGTACCAACGCGCGCTGAACACGATGGACGACCGAATCGCGATCGACGTCGGACGCCGCCTGAATGCCGCCCACCACCGTATCGACGCCGGGCGTCTGCCACAGCTCGCCGAGTTCGACGCGATCCGAGGGCTGACGGGATACGGCGCCTACCTGCTGCGCCGCGCTCCCGACGGTGCCACGACGCGTGCTGTGCTCGACTACGTCGTACGCCTCACCGAACCGTTGGCCCACCAGGACGAGGCCCTGCCCGGCTGGTGGACCGACACCGGACCCTCGGGCTACCCGGACGACCGCTTCCCCGGCGGCCACGCCAACAACGGCATGGCACACGGCATCGGCGGCGCACTCGCCTTCTTGGCCCTGGCCGCCCGGCACGGCACCATCGCCCACGGGCACCACGCAGCCATACGCACCATCCTGACCTGGCTGGACCGCTGGAAGACCGATCACGGCCAGGCTTGGCCGTACTGGATCACCTGGGACGAACTGCGGACCGGCTGCCGCGCCCCGTCCGCAGTCCAGCGACCCTCGTGGTGCTACGGCACCGCCGGCCTTGCCCGCGCTCAGCAGCTCGCTGCGATCGCCTTCGGCGACATCGACCGTCAGACCCAGGCGGAGAACGCCCTCGCGGCTGCCCTCACCGACGCCGACCAGCTCAAGGCCACGACGGACAAGGGGCTGTGCCACGGCTTCGCGGGGCTTGTCCACATCGCCACCCGGGCAGCCGACGACGCTCACATCTCGACCGCGGCCCGCATCCGCGCCTCGATTCCCGCCCTCCTGGACGCGATTCATTCGGCGGACACCGCATTCAGGAACGGAGACCCCGGCCTGCTCGACGGCGCCGCCGGCACAGCCCTGGCACTCATCGCGCCCAGCACCGCCACCCCACCCCGTTCCGCCTGGGACGCCTGTCTGCTCGTCGCCTGATCCACCGACAGAAGGACCCCCTCCATGCCCTCCGACCGCTGGCAGCAGCACAACATCACCTTCGCCGACCGCTCGGGCGCCCAACGCGTCATCGCCGAATGTCTCGCCCCCGCCCTGACCGCCGCCGAGGCGACCGGGCAGGTCACCGGCTGGTGGTTCATGAACAAACAGCCCTGGCCCCTGCGATACCGCGCCGACGAACCCTCCCCGGTCATTGAGTCGCTGCTGGACGACCTCGTCGGCGAGGGCTGGGTCGCGTCCTGGCTGCCCGGCAGATACGAGCCCGAGGTCGACGCGTTCGGCGGACCGACAGCCATGGAGACCGCCCACCAACTGTTCGCCGATGACTGCCGCCATCTGCTGGCCTACCAGCCCGGCCCGGGGCACCTAGGGCGCCGGGAGACCGTCGTCCTTCTGGTCAGCGCCATGATGCGCGGCGCCGGACTCGACTGGTTCGAGCAGGGGGACGTATGGGCGAAGGTGGCCGCACTCCGGCCGACTACCGATCCGCTGCCGCCCGGACGGGCCACCACCCTGGCTCCCACCATGCGGAAGCTAATGACCGCCGAGGCCCATGACCTCTGCCACCCGGGCGGCCCGCTCCACGGTCACGACGCATGGGTCACCGCGTTCGAACAGGCGGGGGCAGCCCTCGCCGACCTCGCGGGCCACGGCGTTCTCACCCGTGGCCTGCGGGCCGTCATCGCCCACCACACGATCTTCCACGCCAACCGCGCCGGTCTCCTCCGGGACGACCAGAGCGCTCTGTTCAACATCGCACGAGAGGTAGTCATGGGAACCAGTGACAACACCGCATCGCCCAGCGGGTCAGCGGCGGACGCCGCTAGCGTCGGCTCGGTGAACACCGAAACGATCACCACCGACTCGGCGGACGCCGAGCGCCTTCGCAACACCCTGGTCGACCGGATCCAGGCGAACGGTCAAGCCCGCACCCCCGCCGTCGCGAATGCTCTGCGGACCGTTCCCCGCCATGTGTTCGTTCCCGAAGCATCGCTCGAAGACGCCTACGCCAACGCCCCGGTGCACATCAAGTACGACACCGACGGCGCCTCCATCTCGTGCGCCTCCCAGCCGGGGGTCGTCGCCCTCATGCTGGACCAGCTCGATGTACAGCCCGGCGAACGCGTCCTCGAACTCGGTGCAGGCAGCGGCTACAACGCCGCTCTCCTCGCGCACCTGGTGGGCGAGACCGGTCACGTCACCACCCTGGACGTCGACGACGACCTCGTAGAAGGCGCCCGCGCCCATCTCGCCGAGGCCGGGATCACCAACGCCAAGGCCGTGACCAGGGACGGAGCCCTCGGGTACGCGGAGGGAGCACCGTACGACCGGATCATCGCCACCGTCGGCGCGCACGGTGTGCCGCACGCCTGGCTGGAACAGCTCGCCCCCGGCGGACGTCTTCTCGTGCCCCAGCGCCTCAAGGGCAGCGTCGCCCGCTCCATCGCGTACGAACAGCGCGACAGCCGGTGGGTATCCATCGGCAGCGAGATGAACACCTTCATGCCGCTCCGGCGCGGCATCGCCGACGACGACCGCCGTGTCATCCCGCTCAGCGCCGATGGCACCGTTCGGCTCCAGGCCCCCGCCGGCCAGGACATCGATGCCGACGCCCTCGCCCGTGTTCTGGAACAGCCGCGCACCGAGGAGTGGACCGGTATGACGGTCCGCGCCATGGAATCGCCGGAATGGATGGAACTGTTCCTCACCTGCTCCTTGCCGTCCGGCCTGATCCGGATGCTGTTCCCCCAGAACGCCAAGGGCGGGCTGCTCACCGAAGATCCGTACCCCTCATCCACCGCGGCCGTGGAGAAAGGCGCCGTCACCTACCTGGCCCGGCGGCTGCTGAAGAAAAGGACCCCGGAAGGCGGCAAGCTCTGGGAGTTCGGCGTCGTCGGCCATGGTCCCGGCAGCGACGAACTGGCCGCGAAGGTTGCGGACACGATCCGTACTTGGGACCGGAACTATCGCGGCCGTGAGGCCACCTTCGAGATCCAGCCTCTCGACACCGCGCCTGCCGAACAGCGCCCCGGCCTCTTCGCCCTCGACACTCCGCTGAACCGGATCGTCGTCGACTGGCAATGACACCCCACGAATAGCGGAGGGTGCCCGTCGGCATACGACGGGCGGGCACCGCCGCCCCACAGTTCCGACTCACACCCCGGGGGACCCATGGACCCGCACGTTCCCATAGCCCAGCGCTTCCCGCTCGTCGCCCGATTCCGACCCGCCTGCCTGCCCCTGCCCCAACGCGTCCGTGCACTCGTCGACCTGGCCGACACTGCGGTGCGGAAGGCTGACCAGGGACTGGCGTCAGCCATCTACAACCAGGCCGCCCTCATCGCCTCCGACCTGGACCTTCCCGGCCCCGCCCGCGAGATGTGCCATCAGCACGCCGCCGCCTATCTCGACGCCTGCCCGCTGCCCGGAATGAGCGCGATCCGAGGACTCGAACCCGTCGTCAACCTCGCCCGTCTCCAGATCCGCAGTGGCCACCCCGACGAAGCCCGCCAGCGGCTGCTCGACCTCTACGCCGCCGTCGAGACCGGTGCAACCGCTCGGTTCGACGGCGTCGAGGTGCCGGCGGATCTCGCCACGACCGACGCGGACCGCCAAGAGGTTCGTGCGTGGCTCTGGCGCGTGCTCCTCGCCGACGGCACGCGCACCCTCACCACCACCGGACGCTGGGCCGAGGCGCTGAAGCACATCAAGTCCCACCGAGGCGTGGGCAATCGTATGCTCGACGGTCGCCAAGTCGCCGTACTCTCCGCCCTGATCTCTGGCGACACGGCATCGGCAGCAGGGCTCCTCCACGACACCGTGCCCTGCGACCCGTGGGAAGAGACCGTCACGGCTTGCCTGACCGTCCTGCGCCGCCGCGAGGCCCAACAACCCTTCGACGGCCACCTGCTGGAACTGACCTCGGACTACCTTCACCGGCAGGCCGAGCCCGGAATGACTGTTTTCGACATCCGGCTCGGCCTCACCGTCCTCGACTCGATTGGCTCCTCCGACGCACCTGCCGCGCACCGCGTCGTGGAAAACCTCCACCACAGGACGACGGAGGCCGAGGACGGCTACGCCGCCCGCGCGGTCCTGGCCCATCCGCTCTTTCTCACTCTCGCCACAGAGCGAGGGGTCCAGGAGTGCCACGAGCTGGTCAAAGCCTGAGCCCTGGGAGCGGGAACCATCCCGAAAGACCTGCACAGTGCACTGACCGCAGCTCTACGCGCCAGCGACAAGGTGATCCGGGACAGCCTCGCGCATCGGTGATCAGCGTCGACGGCCCTGTGCTGTCGACTGAGGTGGCGTGAACACAGTTGCGCATGTTACGGCGACGGCGGCCGGTCGGCCCTTACTTCGGGCCGACTCTCGACTGCCGAGCTTCTGGCTGGTAGTCGTTCCAGTGACGGGCGGTGCGCAGGTCGCCCCGGACTTTGGTGGCGGCGATGTGGATGTGGTCGGGGGCATGGCGGACGGCGACCCAGCGGCAGCCGTCCGGGTCGCCTTCGGGGGGCGATGTCGGTGGCGTGGACGATGCGGCGGGCGATGTCCGCCCATTCGTCGTCGGTGAGCGTCCGGTCCTCGGGTGTGGCCCGAACGGAGCAGTGCCAGACGTGCTGCTCGGGTGCCTGGCCGAGGCGCCGGGCCTGCTTGACCCTCAGGTCGAGGTCGGCGACGAGGAGCTTGCGGGTGGCGTCGAAGTCGTCGGCGCGGCCGGGGTCGGGGGCGAAGCCGTCCCAGGAGGCGACCAGGTGGGGGTCGGTGTGGTCCTTTGCCTTCTTCGTGTCGAACAGGTACCGGATCAGCCCGGCTGTGCTCTTCCCGCTGCTGATCGACGAGCTGGAGGAGCTTGGCTCGGAGACCGTGCCGGATGGTGTTGATCCGTTGGGAGAAATTTCGGAGATCAACTCTCCGTCCGCTCACGCACCGCTCACGCAAACGGCCCCGGACGACGAGTCCGAGGCCGAATAGAGCCCCCACCTGGGGGAGAAACCCCAGGTCAGAGCCGTAACGCGTTGTGCCCCCGGCAGGATTCGAACCTGCGACACCCGCTTTAGGAGAGCGGTGCTCTATCCCCTGAGCTACGAAGGCCCGAAGGCCGGGATCTGTCGGGGAGAACCTCGTTCGGTTGGTTCCCGGCAGTCTGCGGCAGCGCGGCCGGTAGGGGCTGCGCCATCGCAGACAGTGTAGCGGGTGGCCTGGTAGTGGCAGGTGTCTGCTGGGTGGGGAGGTCTTTGGTGCTGGTCGCGTGGGTGGGAGGGGGGACCGGGGTGTGGTCCGGGGTGGGTGTCAGAGGACCACGAAGGTGAACCAGGCCGCGGCCGGGGCGATCGCGCACACGCCCGTGCCCCAGCGCAGCAGGCCGCGGTAGGTCTGGGGCCGGGTGGATTCCGGGGTGTTGGCGACGACCAGGGCGCCGTTGGTGGAGAAGGGGCTCGCGTCGACCACGGCCGCTGTCGCGGAGAGGGCGATGACCAGGCCCGTGGTGGGGATGGAGCCCGAGGCCAGGAACGGGGCCGCCAGGGGCATCAGGGCGCCCAGGATGCCGGTGGTGGACGCGAAGGCCGACACGATGCCGCCGACGTAGCAGATCAGCAGCGCGGCCAGGAGGGGGGCGCCGACCGCCGCGATCGTTTCGCCGAGGGAGTCCACGATCCCGAGCTTCTGCAGCAGGGCGATGTACGTGACGATCCCGCACACCAGCAGGACCACGGGCCAGGCGATCTCCCTGGACGCCTGCTGGGCCGTGGTGCGGAACACGACGGCCAGGGCCGCGGCCAGGGTGAGGGCGAACAGGCCCGTGTCCAGGGAGAGGACGGTGGTGCCGAGCACCAGGAGCACCATCGCCGTGAGGGTGGCCCCCTGCTCGGCGCCGAGTCGCGGGGCCGCCGGCGTCGCGGTGTCCGGCTCCTTCGGCAGGGCGACCGCGCTCCGGCGTCGGCGGCCGAAGACCAGCCAGGTGATGAAGGCGGCGGCCAGATTGACGGCGAAGGTGCCCCCGAACAGCGCCGCTCCGCCGACGTGCAGCCGATCGGCCGCGAGGGACGCGTTCACGATGCCGCCCAGGATCCCCGTCGGCGCGAAACTGCCCGCGGCGGCCCCGTTGACGGCCATCAGCCCGACGTACAGCGGGCTCATCCCGTTGCGAACGGCGAAGGTGATGCCGATGGGGGCCAGGATCGCGACCGCCGCGGGGGAGGCCGCACCCGTGGCGCACAACAGCGTGGCCAGCAGGAACAGCACCCACGGCACCACCCCGACCCGGTTGCCCGCGGCCCGGACCGCCGCGTGGACCAGCCAGTCCACCGTGCCGTTCGTACGGGCGATGCCGAACAGGAAGGTCACAGCGACCAGCACCACGAACATGTCGGCCGGGAACCCCGCCAGCACCTCCTTCGCGGGATGGCCCAGCCACACCGCACCGAACAGGAACGTCGAGATCAGGGCCAGGATGCCCATGTTGAGGCCGGTGACCGAGGCCAGGACGAAGACGACGGCCAGGACCAGCACACCGATCAGCTCAGTGGACATGGCGCCATCCCTTCAGGGCGGCGCTCGACGGGCGCGTCGATCCAGGCGAGGACGGATTCCGTGTGCTCGCCCAGCGCCGGTACGGGTCGCAGCCGCGCGGGCGGGCGGCCGTGGACCGTGACCGGCGGGACGAGACCCCGCAGCTCCCCGACCGGGCTGTCGAACGAGGCCCACCGGCCCCGGGACCGGAGCTGCGGGTGCTGGCTGAACTCGCTCACGGTGCGCTGCCGCGCGTGCGCGATCCGCGCCTCGTCCAGCCGGTCGACCAGCTCCGCGGCGCTCAGCGCCAGGGTGGTCTCCCGTACGAGGGCGTCGAGTTCGGCCCGGTGGGCGACCCGGTCGGCGTTGCCCTTGAACCGGGGGTCGTCCAGCAGCTCGGGCCTGCGGAGCACGGTCTCGCAGAAGGCGGCCCATTCGTGGGCGTTCTGGAGACCGAGCAGCACGTGGCCGCCGTCCTCGGTCGGGAAGGGACCGTAGGGGGCGATGGTGGCGTGGCTGGCCCCGGTACGGGCGGGCGCCGTGCCACCGTAACGGGTGAAGTACTCGGCATAGCCCATCCATTCGCCGAGCGCTTCGAGCATGGAGATCTCCAGTCGGGTGCCGAGACCGGTACGGGAGCGGTCGAGGAGCGCCGTGAGGATGCCGGAGTAGGCGTACATGCCGGCGCAGATGTCCGCGATGGACAGGCCCACCTTCGACGGGGTCCCGGGCGTGCCGGTAATGGCGAGCAGTCCCGCCTCGGCCTGCACCAGGAGGTCGTACGCCTTGCGGTCGTGGTGGGGGCCGGTGCCGCCGTAGCCCGAGATGTCGCAGGAGATCAGTCCCGGGTGGGTCGGGGCGAGTTGCGCGTGGCCGATGCCGAGGCGGGCGGCGGCTCCGGGGGCCAGGTTCTGTACGAGGATGTCGGCCCGGTCGACCAGCGCGTGCAGCCGCCGGTTGCCCTCGGGGGAGCGCACATCGAGCTGGACGCTCTCCTTCCCGCGGTTGAGCCACACGAAGTGGCTGGACATACCGCGTACGGTGCGGTCGTAGCCCCTGGCCAGATCACCGGTGCCGGGCCTTTCGACCTTGATGACCCGGGCGCCGAGATCGGCGAGCTGACGGGTCGCGAACGGCGCGGCGACCGCCTGTTCCAAGGAGACGACGACCAGGCCGGCAAGTGGACCGTCCACCAGGTCGTCGGCGGGGCCGGTGGCGCGCTCGGTCGTGCGGCCCCGGGTGGGAGCGGCGGCGGCAGCGGGAGCGGCGGTGGGCGCAGCAGCGGGAGCGGTGGCGGGGGCAGCGGTGGAAGTGGCGGCGGGGGCAGCGGTGGAAGCGGTGGCGGGGGCAGTGGTGGGAGCGGCGGGGACGCGGTGGTGCGGGGAATGCGGCTCAGGCATGAAAAACCTCCGGCGGAGTCCGGATCTGATGTGCAGACACTGTCCGCCGCTCGTCAGCCGCTGTGAAATGACGAAATGACCGCCACCTCATGCGTGGCACGCATGACCTGAGACGTGGTCCGGTCATGCGTGTCATGCATGGCGCGAGGCACGTTTCGTCATTTCACAAGCCCGCTCCGGCGTTCCGAAGATGAGGTCATGACGAACGAGAGCCACCGCCGCCCCGCCCCGGAACGCGCCCCCGTGACCGGCTGGCAGGGCCGCTACTTCGAGGACTTCGAGGTCGGGGACGTCTACCGGCACCCCCTCGGCCGGACCGTGCTGGAGACCGACAACGCGTGGATGACCCTGCTCACGCAGAACACCGCGCCCCTGCACTTCGACAGGCACTACTCGGCGCAGACGGTGTGGGGCCGGCCGCTGGTGGACTCCACCTTCACGCTGGCCCTCGTGACCGGGCAGAGCGTCACCGACGTCTCCCAGCACGTGATGGCGAACCTGGGCTGGGACCGGGTACGCCTGCCGAACCCGGTGTTCGAGGGCGACACGATCTACTCGCAGTCGGAGGTGCTGTCCGCCCGCACCTCCTCCAGCAGGCCGGACGTCGGCATCGTCCGCGTCCGCACGATCGGCTTCAACCAGGACGGCGTCGTCGTCATCACCTTCGAGCGGACGCTGATGGTCTACCGGCGAGGTCACGGGCCGTCGTTCGACGCCGTACGGCCCGTGTGGGACGAGCGGTCGAGGGCGGCGGCCGGCCTGGACGGCTGAGCCCTCGCTCGCGTACGGCACCTGCCCGCGAGCACCCGAGTCGCTCTACGTCTCCATGAGCGCCGCGAACTCCAGCAGGTCACGGGCGTGTTCGAGGCGCGGCCGGTCGATCATCTCGCCGTCCACCCGGACGGCGGCACCGTCGCTGTGCGCGGCCTGTTCGAGCACCCGGCGAGCCCAGTCGATGCGCTCGGGCGCGGGACCGTAGGCGGCGTTCACCGGGGCGATCTGCGCGGGATGGACGCACAGTTTGCCGGTGAATCCACCGGCCCGGCTCCCGTCCGCCTCGGCGCGTACCGCGGTCAGGTCGTCCAGGCGCAGGGTGGGGCCGTCGATGGGGCCGCGCAGTCCGGCCGCCCGGCTGGCGATCACCAGCCGGGTACGGGGGTAGGCCCAGGCTTCGGGCGCGTCGCCCATGCCGGTCTCGCGCCCGAAGTCGGCCACGCCGAACGCGAGGGCGAAGGTGGCCGTCTCGCAGGCGATGGCGAAGGCGTTCTCGATGCCGAGCGAGGTCTCCACCAGGGCGACGACCGGCGTTCCCGGCGGCAGCAGGGCGGCCGTCGCGGCGATGTGCTCCGGACGCTCGGCCTTCGGCAGCATCACACCGGCGAGCGCGGGCAGGTCCGCGACCGCGTCCAGATCGTCCCGCCAGTGGTCGCTGGCGCGGTCGTTGATCCTGACCCAGACGGGCAGGTCGCCGGCGTTCCGCCGGGTGAGGTGGTCGCGGGCGAGCGCCTTGCGGCCGGGCGCGACGGCGTCCTCCAGGTCGAGTACGACCGCGTCCGCGCCGGGCCGGTCCCCGCGGGGGTAGCGCTCGGGACGGTCGGCCGGGGTGAACAGCCACGAGCGGGCGTGGCGGGGACCGAGAACCATCATGTCTCCTTGCGGGAGCGGGCGGTGGGGAGGTGATCGGGAGCGGTGACACCCCGCCCGCATACGGCTACGGCCGTCCCCGCGGCCCGGGTGACCAGCGGAAGCGGGGCACGCACCCTCTCGTGCTCATGGCGCCATGCTCGGACCCGTTCTCCCCGCCCGTGAAATGACGCCTCTTCGCCGGGTTCATGCGTGGTGGGCATCGTCCCAGCTCAGAGGTGGTTGGCCGCGCGGTTCGAGCGTTCGAGCGTTCGGGTTGCTTGGGCTGCTTGGGCTGCTTGGGTTGCTTGGGTTGCTTGGGTTGCTTGTGCTGTTCGTGCTGCCTGCGGGCTCAAGGTCGGACTCCCGCTGCCCACGGGCTCAAGCTCGGGCAGGCGCGGGCTCGGGCAGGCGCGGGCTCGGGCGCGGCTCAGGCGCCTGTCTGCCGGGTCGTGGAGCGGACGTAGTCGTAGAACCGTGCCACCACCGCGGCACGTGGGCCGCCCGCCGGGACGATCACCCCGATCGTCCGGAACGCCCCCGGATCCGCCAGCGGTACGGCGACGGCGCGGCCCTCTTGGGCGGACGGGTCGCCGGTGCTGGGCACCACGGCCACTCCCAGCCCGGAGGCCACCAGGCTGCGGAGGGTACTGAGTTCCGAGCACTCCGTGACGATCCGCGGGGTGAAGTCGGCCGCCGCGCACAGTCTGTCCGCGACCTGGCGCAGCCCGAACTCCGGTTGCAGCGCGAGGAAGTCCTCCGTCGCCAGCTCGGCCGCCCGCACCCGGCGGCGGGACGCCAGCCGGTGCCCGGCGGGTACGAGCAGGGACAGCGCCTCGTCCTGGAGCGGCGTCCACCGCAGGTCGTCGTCGGCCGGGCGCGGGCTGGTGACACCCAGGTCCAGTCTGCCCCGGCGCACCCCGTCGACCACGGCGTCCGCGGCGCTGCCCCGCAGCTCGAACGTGGTCGAGGGCGCGATCCCGCGGTAACCGGCGAGGAGTTCGGGGATCAGCCAGGTGCCGTACGAGTGGAGGAAGCCGAGCGCGATGGTCCCGGTGTCGGGATCGACCAGGGTGGCGATGCGCTGCTCCGCGTGGTCGATCTCGCTGATGGCGCGCACGGCGTGGGCGCGGAACAGCTCACCGTACTTGTTGAGCCGCAGCCGGTTCTGCCGGCGGTCGAACAACGGCACACCCACCCGCTTCTCCAGACGCGCGAGGGCACGGGAGAGGGTGGGCTGGGCGATGTTGAGCCGCTCGGCCGCGGAGGTCACGTGTTCCGACTCGGCAAGAGCCACAAACCACTGCAACTCTCTGATCTCCATGGGGCCACCATACGCGCGACGCATGATCCCGCCACGGCAGCCGGGTGACGGGGGCGGGGGCGGGGGCGAGGGCGGGGCCGTACGGGGCCCGCCGTGGCAGCCGGTGACGGGGGCGGGGCCGTACGGGGCCCGCCATGGCAGCCGGTGACGGGGCGGCTGACCGTGCGGGGGCGGGGTGAACGCGTTCGGGAAAAGGGGTGGTACCGGCGGGAGGCGGCGTGTTTGCATGGCCGACATGGTGTCTGCCGAGCGTCTGCTCGCCTTCGGGGCGATGTCGTTCCTGCTGATCGTGGTGCCGGGGCCCAGTGTGCTGTTCGTGATCGGGCGGGCGCTCGCGCAGGGGAAGCGGGCCGCGCTGACGACGGTGGTCGGGAACACCATCGGGGCGTATGTGCTGATCGTCGCCGTCGCCCTCGGGGTGGGGTCGGTCGTGGAGCGCTCCGTGCTGGTGTTCACCCTGCTCAAGCTGGCCGGCGCCGCCTACCTCGTGTATCTCGGGGTCAAGGCGTGGCGGGAGCGCGGCGCGCTCTGGGACGCCGTGCAGGGGAACGGGAGCGTCCAGGGCGGGGTGCGGACCTTCTGGGAAGGGTTCGCCGTGGGGGTCACCAACCCCAAGACCATCGTCTTCTTCGCCGCCGTGCTGCCGCAGTTCGTGGACCGGGGGCAGGGACAGGTCGCCCTGCAGATGCTGGTGCTGGGGCTGGTCTTCAGTATCATCGCCGTCGCCTGCGACACCGTCTGGGGGCTGGTCGCCGCCACCGCCCGCGACTGGTTCGCGCGCTCGCCCCAGCGGCTCTCCGTCGTCGGTGGAGTCGGCGGGCTCACGATGATCGGGCTCGGGGTCACGGTCGCCGCCACCGGGCGCAAGGACTGACGTTCCGCCCGCAGACGCCGGGCGCAAGGACTGACGTTCCGGCCGTGGACGCCGGGCGCAAGGACTGACGTTCCGCGCCTTGCGCCTTGTCGCCGGGCGGAGCATCCAGAGCAGCGGAGCATCCAGAGCACAGGACTCACCCCGCCCCCGTCGCCCCGGCTCACCCCCGCGTCACCCTCACCACATGGTTCCCCTTCAGGTCCGCCGACGCCACCGTGATACGGATGCCGTGTTCCGGGTCCTTGAAGGTCTCGCCGGGGGTGAAGGTCGCGTCGGAGAGTTCGGCGTGGACGTTGGGGGAGCGGGTGCAACCGCCGCTGTCGCCGCGGGAGTCGTAGACGCGGACCGGGCCCTGGCCGGTGTCGATGACGGCGTTCACCTTGTAGATGAGGATCCCGGCACGGCAGACCGCCTCGTCGTTGCCGCCCTGGGTGCGCAACTCGACGGCGTAGCCGGTACGGCGGTCCAGCGGTACGACGACCAGTTTGGGGCCGCCGGAGCGGGTCAGCGGGGTGAGGATGTGCTCACTGGTGCCGGGGCGGGAGGCGCAGGTGATCTGGCCGGCGTCGAGCCAGCCCAGCTTCCACTTGTGCCAGCCCAGCAGATCGTTGTTGGCGCCCCAGTCCTCGCTCATGATGTCCCAGTGCCCCACGGCCGCCCCGCCCTCCATGGTGTAGAGGTCGGGCAGGCCGAAGACATGGCCGTTCTCGTGCGGCAGCACACGGTAGCCGGTGCGGTCGTAGGAGCCGGAGCCGTCGTCCTGACGGGAGTAGACGAAGGACGCGTTCGCGACCGGGACCCCGTCGGCGGTGGGGGCCTCCGGGTTCCCCGCGAAGGTCACGGAGAGCACGGTGTCCAGCGCCGAAGGGCCCGCGTTCGGGGTGACCAGCACGTTCAGGAGGTCGTACGAGCTGAAGTCCACCTTCGGGTCGGCCGCGGTCACCAGGTCCTGGACCAGCTTGCGGTACCCGGGGTCGAAGGGGGCGCCGCGCTCTATCCCGTACTCCTCGAAGCTCTTCGGCATGCGCAGCCACTGCGTCACGGGGGCCTCGGAGCGGTAGTCCAGGCGGCCGTACGAACTGGTGCGGAACCATTCCTGGGTCTGCGGGAAGAACTCGTGGTAGCGGTCGAGCGCGTCGCCCTGGCCGGGCGCGTCCGAGAAGTCGATCATCAGGCTCAGCGCCCGGATGGTGCCGGTGGAGGGGGCGTAGCCGCGGGAGGTGGGGACACCCTCGGACATCTGGACATCGGTCGGGCCGCTGATCATGCAGGGGCCGAGCGCGGAGGAGCGGGAGAGCGAGGCAGGGCCCGCCCCGGCCGCCGAGGAGCCCACGGTGTGCTGACCGGTGCCCGCCGCGGTGCTGACGGCGAAGGTCAGCGCGGTGACGGAGACGAGGGTGGCCGCGCGTCGCGGGCGTATCCGGCTGTGGGACGGCTGAGGCTGCATGCAGGGGCCTTTCGCTCCAGGCAGCCACCGGACTCTCACCGGACCCCGGCTGCGCGCTCGCGGCAGCCGGCGAGACGCGACCGGCTGCACCCTTTCGATCACCCTGTGTCCAGGTGGCCGCGGGCGCGCGCTGGAGGAGACCGATCGTGGGTTTCTCCGCGCTGTGATGTGACTCACGTCACTGGAAGTCTTCCGGAGGTCGGGAAATAACCGGGGACGCCCTCCCCGTTTAATGGGGCGTAGGTCGAACCGGGGACCCATTCCCCGGTTCGTTACGAACGGGCAACGAGCCACGAACGAGCGACGACGAGCCACGAGCGAGCGACGAACGCGCGACGACGAGTCACGAACGAGTGACGACGAGCGAGCGACGAGCAGTGAGTGGCCCTGACGACCGGACGACCAGGAGGCAGCCGTGGAGACCGCGACACCCGAGCGACGCAAGGCACCCCGGCCCCGTGCCGACGCCCTGCGTAACCGGGAGCGGATCGTGCTGGCCGCCCGGGAGATGTTCGTGGAGTTCGGGGCCGACGTCCCGCTCGACGAGATCGCCCGCCGGGCCGGCGTCGGCAACGCCACGGTGTACCGCAACTTCCCGGACCGCGATTCCCTGGTCCGGGAAGTGGTCTGCGAGGTCATCGACCGTACGGCGCGGGCGGCCGAGCAGGCCCTCGCCGAGTGCGGGGACGAGCCGTTCGCCGCGGTGGAGCGGATCGCGCACGCCGCCGCCGATGAGCGGATCAGCGCGCTGTGCCCGATGGTCTCCAGCACCTTCGACCGCAACCACCCCGATCTGGAGGCGGCGCGGATGCGGTTCGAGGAACTGGTCGAGGAGGCCATGGAGCGCGCCAAGGCGGCCGGTCAGCTCCGTGTCGACGTGGGTGTCGGGGACCTGATGGTCGCCGTGGCCCAGCTCAGCCGGCCCCCGGCCGGAACGCTCTGTCTCAGCGTGGACCCGTTCGTCCACCGCCATCTCCAGGTGTTCCTGGACGGCATGCGGGTCCCGGCCCGCTCCACCCTGCCCGGAACGCCCGTCACCATGGAGGATCTGCGCCGGATCCCGCACGAGGGATGAGTTTCGCGGGCGATCGCGGTCAACACCCCGGTCACCACGCCCGACAGCGAAGCCAAGCCGCCGACCCGGCCTCATGGACTCCAGACCTACCTCACAGACCCTTAGACCCCTAGACCCTTAGACCCTTAGACCCTTAGACCTACCTACCTCACAGCCCCCTGGACCGATGAACCCCTGGGCCCACAGAGCCCTGGACCCCTAGACCTCTTTCTGCCTTACCAAGTCCGATATTTCACTCGTCCCGACGGATCAGCGGATCAACGCGGATCAGTCGTCATCCGTCACGAAGTCCCGAAGTGGGTACACCCATGTCAGAAACAGCCTCGAAGGCCGCCGGCACCTCCGCGGTGCCCGATCCCGACCCGGGTCGCTGGAAGGCCCTCGTCTTCATCGCGCTCGCCCAGCTGATGGTCGTCCTCGACGCCACCATCGTGAACATCGCACTGCCCTCCGCCCAGGAGGACCTGGGCATATCCGACGGCAACCGGCAGTGGGTCGTCACGGCCTACGCCCTCGCCTTCGGTGGTCTGCTGCTCTTCGGCGGCCGGATCGCGGACCTGTGGGGGCGCAAGCGCGCCTTCGTCGTCGGGCTGGGCGGTTTCGCCGTGGCCTCCGCGCTCGGCGGTGCCGCCACCAACGAAGCCATGATGTTCGGCGCCCGCGCCCTCCAGGGCGTGTTCGGCGCGCTGCTCGCGCCCGCCGCGCTGTCGCTGCTCGCGGTGATGTTCACCGACGCCAAGGAGCGCGCGAAGGCGTTCGGCATCTACGGTGCGATCGCCGGTGGCGGTGGCGCCGTCGGTCTGATCCTCGGCGGCTTCCTCACCGAGTACCTGGACTGGCGCTGGACGTTCTACGTCAACATCCCGTTCGCCGTGGTCGCCGCGATCGGCGCCTGGCTCGTCATCCGTGAGCCGGCCTCGGGCCGCAACCGCTCGCCGCTCGACATCCCCGGCGTGGTGCTCTCCACGCTCGGTCTGGTCGCGCTGGTCTACGGGTTCACCCGCGCCGAGTCCGAGGGCTGGGGCGACTCCGTGACCGTCGCCATGTTCGTCGCCTCGGCCGCGCTGCTGATCGCCTTCGTGGCGGTGGAGGCGAGGGTCAAGTCGCCGCTGCTGCCGCTGCGCGTGCTCACCGAGCGCAACCGCGGTGGGATCTACCTCTCGCTGGGCCTCGCCGTGATCGGCATGTTCGGCCTGTTCCTCTTCCTGACCTACTACCTCCAGATCGTGCGGGGCTACTCGCCGGTGCGGACCGGCTTCGCCTTTCTGCCGATGATCGTGGGCATGATCGTGGGTTCCACCCAGATCGGTACCCGGCTGATGACCCGGGTCGCGCCCCGGCTGCTGATGGGCCCCGGCTTCCTGGTCGCCGCCGTCGGCATGCTGCTGCTGACCCAGATGAAGATCGACTCGTCGTACACGGCCCTGCTGCTGCCCGCGATGCTGCTGCTCGGCCTCGGTATGGGTACGGCGTTCATGCCGGCCATGTCCCTGGCCACCCAGGGTGTCGAGCCGCGTGACTCCGGGGTCGCCTCCGCGATGGTCAACACCTCGCAGCAGGTGGGTGGCGCGATCGGTACGGCGCTGCTGAACACGATCGCGGCCTCCGCGACCACCTCGTACGTCGCCGACCACATCGGTGGCGCCGGATCCCGCCCGGAGGCGCAGCTGGTCCAGCTGCGCGGCATGGTCGAGGGCTACACCAGCGCCATCTGGTTCGCCGTCGGCATCCTCGTGGCCGCCGCGCTGATCGCCTTCGGCATGGTCAACGCCGGCCGGCCGGGCACCACCACGGTCACCTCCTCCGGTGACGGTGACGGCGACGGTGTGGAGGACCAGCTGAAGGTGCCGGTCATCGCGCACTGACCCGCAGGACCGGACCGGTTCCGCTCGCGTCGACCGGTCCGTCGTACCCATCGGGCCCGCCGTGCACGGCAGGAGGGGACGCCTTCCGCGTACGGCATCCGGGACCTGCCCCGGCTCCGCACCGAGTGAGCGGCTCAGCGGAGCCAGGGCAGGTCCGCTCCGGCTTCGTTCGGCTGAAGTCCCTCGGCGACGATCTCCATGATCTCGCCGAGGGACTTCTGCTGTTCCGGGGTGAGCCGGGCGAACAGCGCCTGGCGTACGGCGCCGACATGGCCGGGCGCCGAGCGGGCCAGCACCTCCTGGCCCTGGTCGGTGAGGACCGCGAGCTGGCCGCGCTTGTCGGAGGGGCAGTCCTCGCGGCGCACCCAGCCGTGCTTCTCCAGGCGGGCGACGGCGTGCGAGAGCCGGGAACGGGTGATCTTCGCGTGGCGGGCCAGCTCGGTCATCCGCAGTCGCCGTTCCGGCGCCGCGGAGAGCTGGACGAGCAGCCCGTAGTAGATGTGCGGCATTCCCGCGTCGCGCTGGAGCTGACGGTCGAGATGGTCCTCCAGCAGCGTCGTGGCGTGCAGGTACGCCTGCCAGACGCGCTGCTCCTCGGCGGTGAGCCAGACCGTGTTCATGCGTCCACTGTACGACCGTGCTGCTTGAAGATTAAAGAAAGTGGTCGTATGGTCGGGGGTGGTTCTTTAGAGTTCAACTATCTATGTTCAGTGATCTACGCGATCTACGCGATCTACGCGATCTACGCGATCTACGCGATCTACGCGAACTGCGTGAACTGCGTGATCTACGTCCAACTATCCACGGGAGTGGTGGTCAGCATGTCCGACGCGGCACAGGGGCGGATGCCCGCCCTCTACCTCAGCCATGGCGCCCCGCCCCTGGCCGACGACCCCGTCTGGCCCGGCGAACTGGCCGCCTGGTCCGCCGGACTGCCCCGCCCCCGCGCGATCCTCATGGTCTCCGCCCACTGGGAGGAGGCCCCGCTCGCCCTCGGCGCCACCGAGACGGTCCCGCTCGTCCATGACTTCTGGGGCTTCCCCGAGCACTACTACCAGGTCCGCTACGACGCCCCGGGCGCCCCCGCTCTGGCCGAGTCGGTACGCAAACTGCTGCGCGCCCCGGGCATGCCGGTGCAGGACATCCCCGACCGGGGGCTCGACCACGGTGCCTATGTCCCGCTGGTCGAGATGTTCCCCGGCGCCGACATACCGGTCCTCCAGGTCTCCATGCCGACCCTCGACCCGGTGCGGCTGATGGAGATCGGCCGTCGGCTGGCCCCGCTGCGGGACGAGGGCGTGCTGATCGTCGGCTCCGGTTTCTTCACCCACAACCTCGCCGCGCTACGGCACACCGGGCCGGGCGTGCCGACCTGGTCGGCCGAGTTCGACGACTGGGGGCGGCGGGCGCTGGAGTCACGGGACTGGGACGCCCTGCTGGACTTCCTGCACAAGGCCCCGGCGGGTCAGTACGCCCACCCGCGCACCGAGCACTTCGCCCCGCTCTTCGTCACCCTGGGCGCGGCCGACGCGACGGGGGAGACGGACGCCCAGCGGTCGGTGATCGACGGGTTCTGGATGGGGCTGGCGAAGCGGTCGGTGCAGTTCGGGTGAGTGACGGCCGTCCGGTGGGTAGCGGTCGATGACGGCCGCGTACGCGAAAGAGCCGGATGTGGCGTGGTCAAGGATTTCCTGAGAGTCCGCGTCCGTGGCAACCATCAGCCGATGCGGTCCGTCTTCAAGGTGGGAGGGCGGTCAAGGGCGGCAGCGCTCCGCAGAAGGGAAGACCGCCGTGTCGAATGTGATCGGCGTCTCACGGATGTAGTGGTTGCAGAGCGTGGTGGGGGCGTCGAGATCATCCTCGGTTCCCGGCCTGACCTGGACCTCCGTGGGTGCGGACGCCATCCGACCTCCCCCTGGGGCGGCACAGGGTACTGCATGATCAGAAAAATTGGGGGGCCCGTTGGGAATTCTGTCCGGATTCCAGTCGTTGTTTCCATCGGATGCAGGGCACCCGGAAAGAGTACGGAGAGGTCGTACAGCCGAGAGTCCGAGTATCCGGAGACCGACCCGCTGACCCCACCATCGCAAGGGAGCACGCATGGCAACCCGTGCCGTCGCCCGTCGTAAGTCCGCCGCCGGCGAGACCTCCGACGCGGCACACAGCGTTCGCGCCTCTGGCGGCGAGATCGCCGACCGCGACCTGGTCGGCATGTATCTCGATGAGATCGCACGCACCCCGCTGCTCGACGCGGCGAAGGAAGTCGACCTGTCGCAGACGATCGAGGCGGGTGTCTTCGCGAGGCAGGTCCTGGAGGGCTTCGAGGAATCGACCTCCGACGCCACCCGGGAGGAGCTGGAAGCCCTGGTCGCCGCCGGTGAGCGGGCCAAGGATGTCTTCATACGCTCCAACCTGCGTCTGGTGGTCGCGGTCGCCCGCCGCTATCCGCGCAGCGGACTGCCCCTGCTCGACCTGATCCAGGAAGGCAACGCCGGACTGGTCCGCGCCGTCGAGAAGTTCGACTACCGCAAGGGCTTCAAGTTCTCGACGTACGCCACCTGGTGGATCCGGCAGGCCATCACCCGCTCGATCGCCGACCAGTCGCGCACCATCCGGCTCCCCGTCCACCTGGTGGAGGAGCTGGGTCGGATCCGTCGTGTGCAGCGCGAGTTCAACCGCGACCAGGGCCGGGAGCCGGAGCCGGCGGAGATCGCGGCGGAGCTGGGCTCCACGCCGGAGCGGGTCAGCGATGTGCTCGACTGGGCGCGTGACCCGGTCTCGCTCAACATGTCGGTGGACGACGAGGGGGACACCCAGTTCGGCGACCTCCTGGAGGACACCTCCGCGATCACCCCGGAGCAGTCGGTGCTGACGCTGCTGCGCAGCGAGGAACTGGACGATCTGATCGGCCGCCTCGACCAGCGCACGGCCTCGATCATCAAGATGCGCTACGGCATCGACGACGGCCGCGAGCGGACCCTGACCGAGGTCGGCAAGGAGCACGGACTGACCCGTGAGCGGATCCGGCAGATCGAGAAGCACGCCCTGCTGGAACTGAAGAAGCTGGCCCGCGACACCGGGTTCGACGCGGTGGCGTGAGTCCCTGCCCGTCAGGGCAACGGTCCGGGAGCGGGCCCTCGCCGGGCGGGGGCGTGCGCCGGGTGGCCAAAGCCCGCGCAAACATGGCGATGTAACGCCGCTTAACCGGCGGCGCATCGGGAACAAACCCTCAGGGCGCAGAAGTCCGGCTACCCGGAGACCTCATGGAGGAGGCTCCGAGGAAGCACGGGGTCTGCCGCTCCGTAGGGGCGGGGATCTGTTCCCCGCCGACCGCTTCCATGACCACGACCACGACTTTGGCCACGCCCAGGAACCACGTCCCGCCGTCCAACCCCCCCGGCGCCGGGACTCCCCAGAGCCGGGCTCCGCGCGCCTCCCCCCCCCTGGCGCCGGAGCCCGGCTCCTCCTTGTGCGGTGAGGGAGGCGGGGCACCCCGAACCTGAACCCCGGGGTGGCCCGCCGGATGGCAGATTCTGCCACAGGGGCATAGCCTGCCGACGTGAGCAGCACCACCCCCGCACACAACCGCCCCGTTTCGGGGCCCGCCGCGACCGCTTCTGCGGCGGCCGGTTCGCTGACCGAGCGGCGCAAGGCGGCGACCCGTATGGAGATCGCGCGGGCGGCGGCCGGCCTCTTCGTCAGCCGGGGGCTCAGGGCCACCCGCGCCGAGGACATCGCCCACACCGCCGGGATCGCGCCGCGCACGTTCTACCGCTACTTCGCGACCAAGGAAGAGTCCGTCGCCCCCCTCTACGCCGCCGGCGCCGAACGCTGGGCCGAGGCGCTGCGGGCCGCGCCGCCCGGACTCTCCGTCCCCGAGGCACTGGACCACGCCGTCCGGCACACCTTCACCCCCGGCGTCGGGGTCTCGGCGGCCTCGTGGGAAGGGGTCCGCACCCTGGTCCGCCTCGCGGACGCGAGCCCCGCGCTGGGGCGGGTGTGGGCGGAGGTGTGCCGCACGGGGGAGGGGACCCTGGCCGAGGTACTGGCGGTCCGGCTGGGGCGGGCCGCGCCGGGTGAGGGCGAGAACGGGGGCGTGCCGCAGGGCGACAACGTTGCCGGGTGCGGCGATCCGGAGGTGTCCCCGGCGTTGCGGTTCGCCGCCGCGGTCGCCAGTGCGGCCGTGCGGGTCGCTGTGGAGTCCTGGGCGGCCGGCGACGGTCCGCCGGACGGGCCACAGGGACCGGCGGCGCTGGCCGTCCGCAATCTGGAAGCGCTACGGGATTTCCGGTGGACGGAACTATGAGGCGCCGACGGCCCGGGACGCGGGTTCCCGCCGGGGGTTCTGCGGGCGCCCTCTGAGCGCGCCCGAACGACACTCCTGGGCCGGGACCCGCGCTCCCTGGGTCGGGGCCTGTGCTCCCGGGTCGGGCCCCGGTCGGGCCCCGGTCAGGACCCGCCCCCCCCGGCGTCAGGCCCCGCCTCAGGTCCCCGAAGCCCGTAGCAGGCGCTGGCCCAAGTTCCTTACGTACGTGATGAGTTCTGGTGGGTTCTCGATCGTGAAGTCGGGGCCGAGCATGGCCAGTCTGACTCCGAGCCACTCCAGTGGGTCACCCGTTGTGCCGCGCATCCGGCATCGGTCGGGGGTGAGCGGTTCGGGTGTGCCCATCCAGGGCGGGAGCCGGCCCGCGATGGCCTCGGCGGGTGCCTCGAAGATCACGGAGAACCCGTATGTCTCCTGCTGACGGCTGATGGACCGCCGTAGGTACTCCGCCGCGTTGCCGGTGGGCAGTTCGCGCGGGCTGAAGCGGGCACCGGTGGCGAAGGGGTCGCTCACCCGGTCGACCCGGAACGTACGCCAGTCCTGGCGGTCGAGGTCGTAGGCGACGAGGTACCAGCGGCGGCCGGTGGAGACCAGCCGGTGCGGTTCGGTGACGCGGCGGCTCTCGGTGCCGTCGCCGGAGCGGTAGGCGAAACGCAGCCGTTCGTGACCGGCGACCGTGGAGGCCATGACGGTGAGGGTCTCGGGGGCGATGTTGGGGCCGTCGCCGCTGGTCAGCGGGGTGGTGGCGGCCTGGAGGGTGGCCACCCGGTGGCGCAGCCGACTGGGCAGCACCTGCTCCAGCTTGGCGAGTGCGCGTACGGATGCCTCGTCCACGCCCTCCAGGGCGTGACCGGCGCCGGCCCGCAGGCCGACCGCGATGGCGACCGCCTCCTCGTCGTCCAGGACGAGGGGCGGCAGCGCCTTGCCCGCGACCAGCCGGTAGCCGCCGTCGGAGCCCATGGTGGCCTGGACGGGGTAGCCGAGTTCACGCAGCCGGTCGATGTCGCGGCGGACCGTCCGCCGGGAGACCCGCAGCCGGTCGGCGAGTTCTCCGCCGGGCCATTCGCGGGGGGTCTGGAGGAGGGAGAGCAGTTGCAGGAGCCGTGCCGGGGTGTCCGTCGTCATGTTGTCGAGGGTGCCTCACCACTAGGACATGATCTGACCTACTGAGCCCCTAGCTTATGCGACATGACCTCCAGCGAGACGAATCTCAGTTCAAGGACGCCGAGTTCACCGGCGGAAGGGGCACCGGCCACGGCGTCGGTCGATACCACCGGCCGGCCCGGTCAGTCCGGTCAGTCCGGTCAGTCCGGTCAGGTCGGGCAGGCCGACCGGCGGCGCTGGTTCGCGCTGGCCATCGTGATGACGGCGGCCTTCATGGACCTGGTCGATGTCACGATCGTCAACATCGCCATCCCGTCCATCCAGCGGGACGAGGGCGCGAGCTTCAGCCAGATCCAGTGGATCACCGCCGGATACGCGCTGGCCTTCGCCGCGGGCCTGATCACCGGCGGACGGCTCGGTGACATCTTCGGCCGCAAGCGGGTCTTCCTGGTCGGCGTCGCGGGCTTCACCGTGGCCTCCGCGCTGTGCGGCCTCGCGGTGAACCCGGAGATGCTGGTCGCCTCCCGGATCCTCCAGGGCGCGACGGCGGCGCTGATGGTGCCGCAGGTACTGGCGATCGTGCACGCCACCTTCCCGGCGCACGAACGCGGCAAGGTCTTCGGTCTGTTCGGCGCGATCGTCGGACTGGGCGCGGTGTCCGGCCCGCTGCTGGGCGCGCTGCTCACCGAGTGGAACCTGTTCGGGCTGGAGTGGCGGCCCATCTTCCTGATCAACCTGCCGGTCGGTGTCGCGGCCCTGGTCCTGGGCAGCCGGTTCATCTCCGAGTCCAAGGCCCCGCGGGCGCTCAAGCTCGACCTGGTGGGGGTCGCACTGGTCACCTCCGCGCTGATGATGCTGATCTACCCGCTCACCCACGGCCGCGAGAACGGCTGGCCGGCCTGGGGCTTCGTGTCGATGGCCGGCTCGATCGGGGTGTTCGCGGCGCTGGTGGCGTACGAGCGGCGCAAGGCGGAGCGGGACGGCTCCCCGCTGATCGAGCTGTCCCTGTTCAAGGTGAAGAGCTTCGCCGCGGGGATCGCCGTACAGACCGTCTTCGGTGTGGTGATGGGCGTGTTCTTCCTGGTCTGGACGCTGTACATGCAGATCGGACTGGGCTGGGAGCCGCTGAAGGCCGGACTGACCGGGGTGCCGTTCTCCCTCGCCGTGTCGGTCGCGGCCGGGATCTCGGTGCAGGTCCTCGTGCCGCGGTTCGGACGCAAGGTGCTCCAGGCCGGTGCCGCGGCCATGGCGGCGGGCGTGCTGCTCTACCTCTGGGAAGCCGGGCGGTACGGGGCCGACATCGCGCCCTGGCAGATGGCGCTGCCGCTGATCGTGATGGGCGTCGGCATGGGCCTGATCGTGGCCCCGCTGACGGACGCGGTGCTGTCTCAGGTGCCGCGTGAGCACGCCGGTGCGGCGTCCGGGCTGGTCAACACGGTCACCCAGATGGGCAACGCGCTCGGCCTCGGCCTGGTGTCCGTCGTCTTCTTCGGTGTCATCGACGAGCACGTGGCACCGGGCGCGGTGGGCGCCGAGTACCTGGACGGCTTCCAGAACGCGCTCGGCTGGGTCGCCGGGCTGCTGATCGTCATCTTCCTCGTGATGTTCGCCCTGCCGAAGCGCCCGGCCCAGCATGTGGAGGGGGCGGCGACGGCGGCCGAGGAGCCGGGGGACGACCTGACGCCCGGCCAGGACCGGGGGCGGGAGCCGGAGCTGGTGGGCTGAGGTCGCAACCGACCCACCCGACCGTCCGAGGAAGGGCCCGGCACCGGGGGTGCCGGGCCCTTCGGCGTGCGCCTCGGCCCCGCCCCGCCCATGCCCCTCCCCTGCCTACCTGCGCTCGCTCTGCGCCCGTTCATGTCTGATCGGAGCCCGATTGAGTCTGTAAGAGTCCGAATCGATTTACTTTCTGGAGATCCGGCCGTACGCTCCCCCTCAACAGAGCGAAAACCACGCGATCGGGCAGAGTCGGAGGCAAACGGACATGTACGCACCGGAGCGGCAGCAGGAGATCCTCCGGCTCGCCCGGGACGCGGGCCGGGTGGACGTGCTGTCGCTGGCCGAGGAGTTCCAGGTGACGGCGGAGACGGTCCGCCGGGATCTGAAGGCCCTCGACCGGGCCGGACTGGTCCGCCGGGTGCACGGCGGCGCGATCCCGGTCGGCCGTCTCGACTTCGAACCCGACCTCACCGAGCGCGAGTCCAGCTCCGCCGACGAGAAGGACCGCATCGCCAAGGCCGCGCTCGCCGAACTGCCCGCCGAGGGCACGGTGATCCTCGACGCCGGTACGACCGTGGCCCGGCTCGCGGCGGCCGTCCCGGTCGAGACCTCCCTCACCGTCGTCACCCACGGCCTCCCGATCGCCGCCCGTCTCGCCGACCACCCCGGTATCCAGCTCCACCTCGTCGGGGGGCGCGTCCGGCACCGTACGCGTGCCGCCGTGGACGCCTGGGCGCTGCGCGCGTACGCCGAGATCCGCGCGGACGTCCTGTTCGTGGCGGCCAACGGCTTCTCGGCCGCACACGGGCTGACCACCCCCGACCTCGCCGAGGCCGCCGTGAAGCGGGCGGCGATGGCGGCGGCCCGCCGGGTGGTGCTGCTCGCCGACTCCAGCAAGCACGGCCAGGAGCACTTCGCCCGCTTCGGCGACCTCGGCGAGGTGGATCTGCTGATCACCGACAGCGGGCTCGGCCCGGAGGCCGCCACCGCGATCGAGCGCGGCGGCACCGAAGTGGTCCGCGCATGATCCTCACCGTCACCCCCAACCCCTCCCTCGACCGCACCTACGAGGTGCCCGCGCTGGAGCGCGGCGAGGTCATCCGCGCAAGCGGCGAGCGCATGGACCCCGGCGGCAAGGGCGTCAACGTCTCGCGCGCGATCGCCGCGGCCGGCCGCCGCACGGTCGCCGTGCTGCCGCTCGGCGGGGCGCCCGGCGCGCTGGTCGCCGCCCTGCTCCACGCCCAGGGCATCGAGGTCGCGCCGGTCCCGGTGGCCGGCGCCACCCGCTCCAACATCGCGCTGGCCGAGTCCGACGGCGTACTCACCAAGATCAACGCGCCCGGCCCCGAACTGTCGGCGGCGGAGCAGGAGTCGCTCCTGGAGACGGTGCGGGAGCGCTCGGCGGGCGCGGACTGGATCGCCTGCTGCGGAAGCCTGCCGCGGGGACTCGCGCCCTCCTGGTACGCCGATGTCGTCACGCGGGCGCACGCCGGGGGCGCGCGTATCGCCCTGGACACCTCGGGCCCCGCCCTCCCGGCGGCCCTGCGCGCCCGGCCCGACGTGGTCAAGCCCAACGCCGAGGAACTCGCCCAGGCCGTCGCCCGCCCCCTCACCACCGTCGGCGACGCGGTCGAGGCCGCCGAGGAACTGCGCGCGATGGGCGCCCGGGCCGTCCTCGCCAGTCTGGGCGCGGACGGCCAACTGCTGGTCGAGTCGGCGGGCACCTGGTTCGCAACCGCGCCCGTCACCGCCGTACGCTCCAATGTGGGCGCCGGGGACTCCTCCCTCGCCGGGTTCCTCATCGCGGGGGGCACCGGGCCGGCCGCCCTGGCCTCCGCCGTCGCCCACGGGGCCGCGGCCGTCCAACTGCCCGGCAGTGTGATGCCGACCCCGGCGGACCTGGACCCGGCGGCGGTGACCGTGACGTCGGACGTGCCGCTGGACCGTGCGCTCACGGAGCCGGTGCCATGACCGGCACCCTCCCCGCGCCCGCCCCCGGCCCGCTCCACCCCTCGGCCCCCCGACCCGCCCGCCTCCCTGCCCTCCGTGCCCTCCCTGCCCTCCGTGCCCTTCGTCCCGCCCGTCTCCGTGCCTTTCGGGCTGTCCTCCCGGCCGCCCTCCCGCCCGTCCCCGTCCCCCCAGCCCACCTCGTCCCCCGGGCGATACGCGAGCGAAGGAGCCCGCGATGAGTGACATGATCACCGCGGATCTGGTCGATCTCGACCTGTCCGCCGACACCAAGGAAGCGGCGGCGCGCTCCCTCGCCGAGCGGATGGTGGCCCTGGGCCGGGTGACCGACCTGGACGGCTTCCTCGCCGACGTGGCCGCCCGCGAGGCCCAGATGCCCACCGGCCTGGACGGCGGCATCGGCATCCCGCACTGCCGCAGCGAACATGTCACCGAGCCGATCCTCGCCTTCGGCCGCAGCGCCTCCGGCATCGACTTCGGGGCGCCGGACGGCCCGGCCGACCTGATCTTCCTGATCGCCGCGCCCGCCGGTGCGGACGACGCCCATCTCACGATCCTGTCCTCGCTCGCCCGCCGGCTGATGAACGCCGAGTTCACGGACGCACTGCGGGCGGTACCGGACGCGGCGGGCGCCGCCGCGCTCATCAGGGGCGACGCGGAGAGCGCCGTAGCCCCGGACGCGCCGCCCGCGGACACCGGCCGTCCCTTCCGGATCGTCGCCGTCACCTCCTGCCCCACCGGTATCGCGCACACCTACATGGCCGCCGAGTCCCTGGAGAACGCGGGCCGGGAAGCGGGCGTCGAGATCACCGTCGAACCGCAGGGCTCGGCCGGATTCACCCGGCTCGACCCGGCCGTCGTCGCGGCGGCGGACGGCGTGATCCTCGCCCATGACGTCCCGGTACGGGAGAAGGACCGCTTCGCCGGGAAACCCACGGTCGACGTGGGAGTGAAGGCGGGCATCAACCGCCCCGCCGAACTGATCGCCGAGGTCCGCGGGAAGGCGGCGCGCGGCGAGGTGAGTGCGGCGCCCGCGCCGGGGCGCACGCCGGTCGACCGCACGGGCGACGCCGACGAGGGTTACGCCACCAAGTTGCGTAAGTGGCTGATGTCCGGCGTCAGCTACATGGTCCCGTTCGTCGCGGCCGGCGGTCTGCTGATCGCCCTCGGCTTCGCGATCGGCGGCTACGAGATCAACAAGGCGCCGTCCGTCATGGACCGCTTCCTCTGGACCCAGGCGGACAGCTGGGGCGCCCTGTTCTTCCAGATCGGCGGCGTCGCCTTCAACTTCCTGGTCCCGGTCCTGGCGGGCTACATCGCCTACGGCATGGCGGACCGGCCCGGTCTGGTCCCCGGCTTCGTCGGCGGCTCCATCTCGCTCACCATCAACGCCGGTTTCCTCGGCGGTCTGGCCTCCGGTCTGATCGCCGGTGCGGTGGTGCTGGCCGTCCAGCGGGTGCGGATCCCGGCGTCACTGCGCGGGATCATGCCGGTGGTGGTGATTCCGCTGATCTCCTCGGCGATCGTCGGCTTCCTGATGTTCGTGGTGATCGGCAAACCCATCGCCCGTGCGCAGAAGGGCATGACCGACTGGCTGGGCGGCCTCACCGGCACCAACGCCCTGCTGCTGGGCGCCCTGGTCGGCCTGATGATGTGCTTCGACCTGGGTGGACCGGTCAACAAGGTCGCCTACACCTTCGCCACCGCCGGTATCGCGGTCGCCGCGCCCAGCGACTCGGCGATGAAGATCATGGCGGCGGTGATGGCCGCCGGAATGGTGCCGCCGCTGGCGATGGCCCTGGCCACGACCGTGCGCGGCAGGCTCTTCACCCCGACCGAGCGCGAGAACGGCAAGGCCGCCTGGGTGCTGGGCGCGTCCTTCATCTCCGAGGGCGCGATCCCGTTCGCGGCGGCCGACCCGCTGCGGGTGATCCCGGCCTCGATGGCGGGCGGCGCGGTCACCGGTGCCCTGTCGATGGCCTTCGACACCACACTGCGCGCCCCGCACGGCGGCATCTTCGTCGTGCCGCTGATCGGCAACCCGTTCCTCTACCTGATCGCCATCGCGGCGGGCGTCGCGGTCACCACGGCCCTGGTCGTCGTCCTCAAGAGCCTCCGGAAGCCGACCCCGGACCCGGACGGCACCGCCACACCGGGTACGGACCGGACGCCGACGACAGAGCCGAAGGAGCCGGTGGCGGCGTGACGAGAGCGCGGGCGCACCACCGCGTCGTGCGGCACGCCACCGCTTCGTGCGGCGAGGGTCCTACGGCCCCATGAGCGCGGCGAACTCAGGGGGGCGGGGTTCCCGGGAACCCGAGCCCCCGCACCATCCTCAGGGCACCTGTGCCGCCCGTCGTTCCATCGCTTCGCGGGCGGCGTCCTCCGAGGCGTACACCTCGCACATGTGACGGCCGTCGGGCGTTGCCGTGTGCTCGACCTCCCAGAGGGAGACCTCGTGGCCGTCACGCAGCAGGAACGCGTGTTCGTAGAGCGAGAAGCACAGCCCGGCACGCCCCGCCCGGCACGGGCGGCCGAACGCCTGGGTGATCTGGTGCGCGATCGCCTCGGCGAGCAGCGCCGCCGTCTCCGCGTCCGGCCGGTCCGCGTTCTCCGCGCGGCGCAGCAGCCGGCGCGCGTGGTCCGCCGAGTCGTCGGGCACGTAGGTGTGCCGAGGGCCCGGGACCGGTGGCAGCCGCACCTGCACCGAGAGTTCAAAGTCCGGTGCGTCCGGCGGCAGCGGAAGTCTGGCCGTGGCGGCGCGCAACTCCTCCTCGTCCGCGTACACCTCGTGCTGCGGGGTGCCTCCCGGCCGGGTGTCGTGCACCAGCTCCCAGAGGGTGAGTGCCGACCCGTCGGCCAGCAGCCAGGTGTGCCGGTACGTCTCCCGGTGCTGCCCCGCGCTGTGGTGCGCGGAGTGCAGCGAACTGTCCTGCGCCAGGGCGCAGTCGAGACGCCGTATGGTGTCGTCGGGCAGTTCGAAGGAGTTGAGGGCACGGCCGAGCAGTCGCGCGAGGTGCTCTTCCGGAGACTCCGGCGACTCTGGTGGTGGTTCGTACGCTGCCGTCTCGTACGGAACGCTCAAGGTTTCTCCCGGCGTTGCTGCGTGTCACCTTGTGGGTGCATACCGTAGCCCCTCGGTCGGACATCATGTCCGGGAACCGAGAAAACGTACGCAAGGAAAACTGCCAGACCGCGCGAGAAGTTCCCGCGCGGCCCGATGGTCCCTCAAAAATACCTGGTCAGTGCGGCGTTGGACAGATCAGGCCACGCTGTCCGCGGTCCACTGGCTCCAGGACATGTTCCAGCCGTTGAGCCCGTTGTCGGGGGCCACCGTGTCGTCGGGGGAGTTCTTCACGATGACGACGTCCCCGAGCAGGGAGTTGTCGTAGAACCACTTGGCCTCGGTGTCGCCCTGCGCGCCCTGCACATCCGCGAGGCCCACACAGCCGTGGCTGGTGCCCTGGCGGCCGAAGGGCGGATTGCCCTTGGGGTACCAGTAGTTGCCGTGCAGGAACGTTCCGGAGGTGGTCAGGCGCATCGCGTGCGGGACGTCCGGGATGTCGTACTCGCCGCCGAAGCCGACGGTCGAGCCGTTCATCCGGGTCTCCTTGAACTTCTCCGAGATCACCATCTGCCCGTTGTACGTCGGGTTCTCCGCGCTGCCGGCCGAGATCGGCACCGACTTCAGCACCTTGCCGTCGCGCTTCACGGTCATGGTCTGCGTGCCGACGTCGACGGTGGACACCTGGGAGCGGCCGATGGTGAAGTTCACGGTCTTCTTCTGGACCCCGAAGACACCGTTCGCGCCCTCGACACCGTCCAGGTCGATCTTCATCGTGACCTTGGAGCCGGCCTTCCAGTAGTCCTGCGGCCGGAAGTCCAGGCGCTGGCCGTCGAACCAGTGCCCCACCACCTCCTGACCGCTGCTCGACGTGACCGTGATGCCCTTCTGCACGGACTTCCGGTCGGTGATCGCCTTGTCGAACCGGAACGACACCGGCATCCCCACACCCACCGTCGACCCGTCGTCCGGCGTGTACGTCCCGATGAAGCTGTTGTCCGGGCTGACCGTCGTGAACACCGAGTTCGCCGACGTCGGCCGCCCGTCGCCGCCCTTCGCGCGCGCCGCGATCCGGTACTTCGTCCCGCGCTCCAACTGCTCCTTCGGCTTCCAGCTCACCCCGTCCGCCGACACCGCGCCCGGCACGTCCTGCCCGGTCTCCGCCACGGTCATCCGCACGTCCGTCAGCCGGCCGTCACTGACCTTCACACCGGTCTTGTTGATGGAGGCCCCGGCCGACCCGTCCTCGGCGGAGATCACGATACGGGCGCCCTGGTCGCCCGACTCCTTCCCGCCCCGACCGCCCTTGCCGTCATCGGCCCCGGCGCTGCCCCCGCACGCGCTCAGCACCATCGCCCCGACCACGAACGCCGCCCCGGCCACGACCCCGCGCCTGGCCCTCCCCGCTATGCCCATGTTCCCCACGGCTTGCTCCCTGTTCCCACGTTCTGCCTCGTCCACCCGTTCCGCGAGGAAAGAGGGAGCCGTCAGCGGCCCGGTTCCGCCCATGTCTTCTGGACATCACCGCGTGACAGAACCGGGACAAACGCCGGGGTGGGAGGGGGTGCGGACCCGTCAGTTCCGGGTGCCGTACAGCTCGGTGTACGAGGGCCAGAGGCCGCCCGGTCCGGCCACCGGGGTCGCCGCGCGCACCGCCCGGGTGATCGCCCGGGTCACCGTGTCCGCCGCCGCGGCGAGGAGTTCATTGAGGGTGAGGGGCCGCTTCGGGGGCAGCGGGCGGTCGGCCGTGGCGAGGGCGAAGACCGTGTCGCCGTCGTTCAGGAGGTGGACGGGGCGCACCGCGCGGGCGATGCCGTCATGCGCCGTGCCCGCGAGCTTCTGGGCCTGCGCCTTCGACAGGTCCGCGTCCGTGGCGACCACCGCCAGCGTGGTGTTCAGCGGCGGCAGGGTGTTGCGCGCCGCGGCCTCGGCGATGCTCCGGGCCGCCGCCTCATGGACCTCCGCGCTCGGATAGACCACCCGGCCCCCGTACAACTCCCCGTACATCACCCCCGTCCGCGGATCCATCACCTCGCCCGCCGCGTTGGCCACCACCAGCGCCGCCACCGTGAACCCCGACTCCGTCACCGTGCTCGCCGTGCCCACCCCGCCCTTCAGATGACCCACCGAGGCGCCCGTCCCGGCCCCGACGACCCCCTCGGCCACCGCCGCACCCGGCCCGCTCGCCGCCGCGGCCTCCACCGCCGCCCGCCCGGTCGCCGCGTCGGGCCGCGCCCGGAAGTCACCACCGCGCCCCAGGTCGAAGATGCACGCGGCGGGCACGACCGGCACCACATGCCGCGGATCCGGGCCCACCCGCACCCCGCGCCCGCGCTCCTCCAGCCAGGCCATCACCCCCGACGCCGCGTCGAGCCCGTACGCGCTGCCGCCCGTCAGCACGATCGCCTCGACCCGCTGCACCACATTGCGGGGGTCGAGCGCGTCGGTCTCCTTGGTGCCGGGCCCGCCGCCGCGCACATCCACCGCGACGACCGCCCCGCCCTCGGGCGCGAGCACGACCGTCGTCCCCGTCAGCCAGCCCTCCCCGTCACACGTCGCGTGCCCCACCCGCACACCGGCCACATCCGTCAGAGCGTCCACTGTCATGCCCCCCAGTCTCGCCCCACCCGCCCCGCGACCAGGGGCTCACCGCGCCTCGGACAGCTGAGCCGGACCCCGGCCCCGCCCCGGTCTCCGCAGCGCCAGCGTCTCCCCGGCCACCACCGCCAGCGTCATCACCACGCCCGCCGCCAGTACGGCCCACGTCCCGCAGAACGTGCAGCCGATGACCAGCAGGGCCGCCACCGGGAGGACCAGATGCTCGGTGATGCCCATCTTGAAGTGGCGGGAGTGCAGCGCCCACACCGCCAGCAGGTACAGCGCCGTCGGCAGGGTCACCGCCGCCGACGCGGCCAGGGTGGAGAGGTCGGCCTCATGGACGGCCTGCTCGATCGTCACCTCCAGACCGCCGCCGATCGCCGCCGCCGAGGCGAAGATCAGGTAGTGGCCGTAGCCCCATAGAAACGCCTGTCTGTTGCCCCGCAGATGGCCGTGGATCGGGACGGCGAAGTAGATCCACCAGGCCGCGAACACGATCAGCAGGCCGCCCGCCGCGATGGGCAGCAGCGTGGCCACCGCCGCGTTCACATCCACACCGGACTTCACGGCGACCGTCGCCGCGGCGACCGACTCACCCAGCACGATGATGGTGAACAGCCCGTACCGCTCGGCGATATGACGCGGATGCCACGGACTGGCGAAACCGCGCTCCGCGAACAGCGGAACGCTCAGCTCCGCGACCACCATCACCAGGAACACCCAGGAGCGCGCCGACTCCGGCAGGAACACCAGCCCCAGCCAGCCGATCTGGCACACCAGGATCCCGATCGCGTACCGCAGGGCGCAGCGCCGCTCCTCCCCGGCCGCGTCCCGCGCCGCTCTCAGCCACTGGGACGCCATCGCCACCCGCATGATCGCGTAGCCGAGCCAGACCAGCACGAAGTCATGCTGGTCGAAGGCGCGCGAGACACCGGCGGCGAGTACCAGCACCCCCGCGATCTGCACCAGGGTCACCACGCGGTACAGCACGTCGTCGTTGTCGTACGCCGAGGCGAACCAGGTGAAGTTCATCCAGGCCCACCACACGGCGAAGAACACCATCGCGTAGTTCAGGATCCCCTCGCCGACCCGCCCCTCGGCGAGCGCGTCCACCAACTGCACCCCGGCCTGGGCCACCGCGACCACGAAACACAGGTCGAAGAACAGCTCCAGCGGGGTCGAGGCGCGATGCTCCTCGCCGCGTCCTCGCGCGGTGAGCCGCCGCAGGGGCCCACGGGGCTCCGCCGGGCCCGAGGGGGCCGTCGGCGGGGGTGAGCTGGAGGTCATGATTCCCAGCAGAACAGATCCCCTCGGGAATCTCCTGCGCGGACGTTCGCGAGGGGGACGGGGGCCGGGGCCGTACGCTGGAGGCATGACGACCGCCCCCGAACCCGAGCCCCGCGCCCCGAGGCCCGCGCTGGTCTTCGACGACCCGCTGGACACCCCGTCCTCGGACGACACGGACCGGGGCTGGGGTGACCGGGCGGGCTCGGAGAGCAGCAGCGCCGACGACCTGCGCCGCTTCCTCGACGAGAAGCCGCCCCACCACCTCTGAGCCGCACCGCGCGCCCCGGGGGGCCGTGCCCCGCGGAGCCGTGCTTCCGGGATACACGCCCCGGGGACCCGCGCGACAGGGCCTCGCGCGACAGAGCCTCGCGTCCCCGGGACCCGCCGAACCGCGCGAGCTAGCCTTCCCCGCGCCCCGTACCGCCGGATCCACCGGTACCGCCCACGCCGCCGGATCCGCCGGAGCCGCCCGCACCGCGCTGGGCCACCAGTTCGTCGCGGATCTCCTTGAGGACCTCCAGTTCGGTCAGCTCGATGATCTCCGCTGTGCCCTCCTTCGCCTTGCGGCGGGCTTCCTGCCGGGCCAGGTACTTCGCCATCGGCAGGACCATCAGGAAGTAGACCACCGCGGCTGTGATCACGAAGCTCAGCGCGGAGCCAAGGACCGAGCCCCAAAGGATCATCACACCGCTGGAGACCGTACCGTCGGCCGCCTTCTGGCACGGGCCCTTCAGACAGGAGCTGTAGCTGTCCAGGTTCTGGGTGCCGATCGCTCCGACCAGCGGGTTGATGACACCCCTCACCACCGAGTTGACGATGTTGGTGAAGGCGGCGCCGATGACCACCGCGACTGCCAGATCGACGACGTTCCCGCGCATCAGGAAGGCTTTGAAGCCGTCCCAGAGACCCGGATCCTTCTTCTCGCTCACCTCGGAGCCTTCCTTCACACACGCACATAGGGGAATGGACCGCTCCGCAACCTACGTCAGGGTGCCGCCATCCTGTCCAATCCCATCCCTCGATCGAGCGACTTGACACGGGTGTGAGTGGCCCCTGCGGGGCGTGGATCAGCACAGGGTCACCGCCAGACTGGCCGTCGTACCCGCCCCGACCAGGACCGCCGCCGTGGCCCGGGGGACCGACAGCAGCACCAGCGCCCCGCCCGCCGCGGATTCCGCCGAGGCTCCCTCCCCGGGCCCGTCCAGGGGCTTCGGCACCTCGGTCACCAGCGCGCCCCGCGCCACCACGCGCGCGTCCCCGCCGCCGGTCGCGGTCTCCCGCGCGGCGATGACATCGACCCGGTCGCCGGGGCGCAGCAGCCGGACCGTCGCGGCGTCCGCGATCCGCACCGGCGCGGTCACCTTCCTCGGCGGCGCCCCGGCCCGTTCACGCGGCGGCCCGCCATCCGTCTCCGCAGGCTCCCGGGGGCCCGCCGCCACCAGCGCCGCCGTGACGACGAGACCCACCGCCAGGGCCCGCCCGCGGTGTCGTACGAGTCGGCTCCGGCTCAGCCGACAGCGTCCACCGCGCACCCGCACGGGCGCGAACTGCGGCACCTCGCACGGCGGCGGCACATCACCCCCTGACGGACCTGACGGACCTGACGGACCTGACGGACCTGACGGACCTGACGGACCCGCACGGGACGGAGTCGGAGGAGGAACGGGAGGGACGCGAGGAACGGGACGAACAGGAGGAACACGAGGAACGGGTGGAACAGGACGAACGGGAGGAACGAGCGACACGGTGCTCACCACCTGCGAAGGAACCGGCTGGACCCCCCACGATGAGGCTTTTCGCCGATCTCCGCCGAGCCCCGTGTCCTACTCCCCGGTTGTGGACAACTCCGCCACCCGAATGAGGAGTTCCACCCCGCCGAGACGTTTCTTCAACCTCCCCGGCACCCCACCCCGCCTACGGCAACACGATCCCCGGCTCCGCCCCACTCAACGCCGTCGTGCACAGACACTCCCGCTCCCCGCTCGCCGGCAGCCCGCCCACCGTGTCGAAGAGCACCCCCCGCAGCCGGTCCACGTTGGCCGCGAACACCCTCAGCACCTCCTCGTGGGAGACGCCCTCGCCGGTCTCGGCGCCCGCGTCCAGGTCGGTCACCAGCGTCAGCGAGGTGTAGCAGAGTTCCAGCTCACGGGCGAGCACGGCCTCCGGGTGGCCGGTCATGCCGACCACCGACCAGCCCTGCGCCCGGTGCCACAGCGACTCCGCGCGGGTGGAGAAGCGCGGCCCTTCGACCACGACCAGCGTGCCCCCGTCCACCGGTTCCCAGTCCCGTCCGCGCGCGGCCTTCAGCGCGGCCGAGCGGCCGACCGGGCAGTAGGGGTCGGCGAGGGACACATGGACCACGTTCGGCACGGTTCCGTCGGCCAGCGGCAGCCCGTCGTAGTACGTCTGGGTCCGGGCCTTCGTACGGTCCACCAGTTGGTCGGGGACCAGCAGGGTGCCCGGCCCGTACTCGGGGCGCAGACCGCCCACCGCGCACGGGCCGAGGACCTGGCGCACGCCGACCGACCGCAGGGCCCACAGGTTGGCCCGGTAGTTGATCCGGTGCGGCGGCAGCCGGTGGTCGCGTCCGTGACGGGGCAGGAACGCGACCCTTCGGCCGCCGATGTCGCCGAGGAAGAGGGAGTCACTGGGCGCCCCGTACGGGGTGTCGACCTGGACCTCGGTCACCTGGTCGAGGAACGAGTAGAAGCCGGAACCGCCGATTACACCGATCTCTGCGTTCTCCATGCCCAGCACACTAGCCATGCCCAGCACACAAGCCATGCCCAGCACATCAGCCATGCCCGGCACGCCGGCCGCCGCTCACGAAGGACCGCCGCGTGCCCCGGGAACGCCGAACACCCCGCCGCCCCGCGCGACGAACGGCGGGGCGACGGGGCGACGGGGTACGGCGAAGAGGAGTTACGCCGCCGAACTACCGGCGGACGAACTGGAGCCCGACGACTTCGACCCGGAGGACGAAGCGGAAGACTTCTTCTCCGAGGAAGAGGAGGACGAGGAGTCCGAGGACGAGGAAGACGAGGAAGACGACGAGGACGACGACTTACCGTCCGTCGAGGACCCCGAGGCCGACTTCGCCGCCGGCGCGCTGCTGGACGACGAGCCGCGGCTGTCGTTGCGGTAGAAACCCGAGCCCTTGAAGACGATGCCCACCGCGGAGAACACCTTCTTGAGGCGGCCACCGCAGTTGGGGCACTCGGTCAGGGCGTCGTCGGTGAACTTCTGCACCGCCTCAAGGCCCTCGCCGCACTCGGTGCACTGGTACTGGTAGGTCGGCACTGGTCTTCCTCCTGGCACTCTCACTCGATGAGTGCTAACGACGGTCCATAGTGACGTATTCCTCGGGATCAGTCCACTGCGACCGGCTCGCGGTGACCCACGCCACGCGCGACGGTACGGCTCTGGGGGCGGGCCGCCAGAGCGGAACGCAGGGCCACGACCGTCAGCAGCGCCAGCACCGTACCGCCCATCGGCACCAGGAACCCGGCGCCGTCCCACAGACGGTCCTCCAGTTGTCCGGCGACCGTCACGGCCGCCGCCTGCCCCAGCGCCACGGCGCCGGTCAGCCAGGTGAACGCCTCGGTGCGGGCCCCGGCCGGGACCAGCCCGTCGACCAGGGTGTAGCCGGTGATCAGCGCGGGCGCGATGCTCATGCCGACCAGCAGGCCGAGGCCGGCCAGCAGTACGACCGACTGCGCGGCCCACAGCCCGGACGCGGTCAGCGCGAGAGCCGCGTAACCGGCGACCAGCCGGTGCTGCGGGGCCGACTTCCAGGCGATGGCGCCGCACGCGACACCGGCGAGCATGTTGCCCGCGGCGAAGGTGCCGTAGAGGACGCCGTTCAGGCCCGGTCGGTCGATCGACTCGGTGAACGCCGCCAGCGAGACCTGCATGCCGCCGAAGACCGAACCGATGCCCAGGAAGGCCACGATCAGCACCCGCACACCGGGGATCCGCAGCGCGGACACCTGCTCCACGCGGGCCTGCCCCCGGGGGGACACCGTGGGTTGGGTGCCCTTCTGCGCGGCGAACAGCAGACCGCCGACCAGGGTCAGGGACGCCTCGGCGATCAGGCCCGCGGCAGGGTCGACGGTCGTGCACAGCGCGGTCGCGAGCAGTGGGCCGAGGACGAAGGTCAGCTCGTCGGTGACCGACTCGAAGGCCGCCGCCGTACTCATCAGGGGCGTGCCCTGGAGCTTCGCCGCCCAGCGGGACCGGACCATGGGGCCGATCTGCGGCACCGACGCACCCGTGGGCACGGCCGCCGCGAACAGCGCCCACAGGGGCGCGTCGGAGAGGGCCAGCACGGTCAGGGTCAGGCCCGACAGGGTGTGTACCAGGACGCCGGGGAGCAGGACCGCGCGCTGGCCGAGGCGGTCGGCGAGGCGTCCGCTGTAGGGCGCGAAGAGCGCCATGGAGACACCGGTGACGGCGGCGACGGCACCGGCCGCGCCGTACGAGCCGGTGGTGTGCTGCACCAGCAGCACGATGGAGATGGTCAGCATCGCGAACGGCTGGCGTGCCGCGAAGCCGGGGAGCAGGAAGGCCCAGACGCCACGGGTGCGCAGCAGGCTGCCGTATCCAGGGCGGGCGGATTCCGGTGTGTTCTTCGACGGCTCGTCGGTGACCGTGGACACCACGGCCCGTGCCTTTCTGCCGCCTGGTGGCACCCGCACGGGGGCGCCGAGAGCTGTCCTCTTGCGCGGAACTGCGGTAGATACCGGCATCCACTCAGGAGACGTCCCGGCCGCCATACGGTCGCGCCAGCTCTGCGTCAGGCAGAGTCGGTTCGATCAGGTCCGCCCTAATCGTACTAGGAAGACCCGCCTGCCCCCACCTGCCGGTACGAGACACGGGCCACGGGCCGCGAGACACGGGCCACGGGCCACGGGCCACGGGCCACGAGACACGGGCCACGGGCAGCGGGGCCACGGGACACCCTGAGCCGCCCCGCTCAGCGCCGCGATCTCGTGACGATCGCCCGCGCGGCCGTCCCGTTCGCCCCGAGCCATCCGGCCAGCTTGCCGCCCTGGCCCACGGCCCGCAGCCGGGCCTCCGCCGCGTCCCGGACCGGGTCCGTCGCGACGACCAGCAGCTCGTCACCTCGCCGCAGCACCGTCGTGGGCAGCGGTACGAAGGACTTCCCGTCGCGTACGACGAGGGTGACGGCGGCGCCCGCGGGCAGCCGCAGCTCGCCCACCTCGACGCCGTGCATCCGGGAGCCGCCGGGGATCGCGACGGACAGCAGATGGCCGCGCAGCCGCTCCAGCGGCGCCGACTCGATGCCGAGGTCCGCCGCCTCCGCCGTCTCGCCCAGCCGCAGCACCCGGCCCAGCCACGGCAGGGTCGGCCCCTGCACGAGGGTGTAGACGACGACCAGCACGAAGACGATGTTGAAGATGGTCTGGCTGCCGTCGACCCCGTTCACCATGGGGATGGTCGCCAGGACGATGGGCACGGCACCGCGCAGTCCGGCCCAGGACATCAGCGCCTGCTCCTGCCAGGGCACCCGGAACGGCACCAGACACAGCACCACGCTCAGCGGTCGCGCCACCATCGTCAGGACCAGCCCGATGACCAGCGCGGGCAGGATGTCGTCGCCCAGTTCGTGCGGGGTGACGAGCAGTCCGAGCAGCACGAACATGCCGATCTGGGCGATCCAGCCGAGCCCGTCGGCGAAGCCGCGGGTGGCGGGCGCGTGGGGGAGCCGGGCGTTGCCCAGCACCATGGAGGCCAGGTACACGGCGAGGAACCCGCTGCCGTGCGCCATCGCGCCGGCGGCGTACGCGGCCACGGCGATGGCCATGACGGCGATCGGGTAGAGACCGGAGGCGGGCAGCGCCACATGGCGCAGGCCCCAGGCGCCGAGGAAGCCGACGGCGAGGCCGATCGCGGCGCCGATGACCAGCTCCAGCGCTATCTCGCCCAGCAGTACGTACCAGTGCTCGATCGGACCGGCGGAGGAGAAGGCGACGACCAGGATGACGACGGGGGCGTCGTTGAACCCCGACTCGGCCTCCAGCGTGCCCTTCACGCGCGCGGGGAGCGGCACCTTGCGCAGCACGGAGAAGACCGCGGCGGCGTCCGTGGAGGACACCACGGCCCCGATGATCAGTGCCTGGCGCCAGTCGAGGCCGACCAGGAAGTGCGCGGCCGTGGCTGTGACCCCCACGCTCACCGCGACACCGGCCAGCGCGAGCGCGGAGGCGGCGGGCAGGGCCGGTCTGATCTCCTTCCACGTCGTGGCGAGACCGCCCTCGGCCAGGATCACGACGAGGGCCGCGTAGCCGATGACCTGGGTCAGCTCGGCGTTGTCGAACTGGATGTCGCCGATGCCGTCCTGGCCCATGGCGACGCCGATGCCCAGGTACACGAGCAGGCTGGGGAGCCCGCTGCGCGAGGAGATCCGGACCGCTGCGACGGCGACGAGCAGGACGAGCGAGCAGACGAGCAGGAGTTCGTTGAGGTCGTGGACAGTCAGCGGCCGTTCCCTTCCCTGGCCCACGCGCGCGTCACGCGTGTGAGCAGACCCGTACATAGGACACGAAGTACGGAACCGCGCGTCCAACTACTTCGTTACCTTACCTAACTCTTGACGCTTTCTTGACGTCCCCCGCGACAAGATCGAACGCTCGTGCGCGCTCGATCACCGATCCGCGTCAAGTGCTCCCAGGCCCTGCGCCTATGGTTGCTCCAGCACTCCAGGACCGCCTGCCGCTCGCGTTAGGACAGCAAGGACAGCGATGCCCTCCAACACCACCGCCACAACGGGTCGGAAGTCCGGCAGGAAGAAGGGACGCAAGGCCCGCCTGTTCGTGCTGGTCCTGGTGCTGGCGATCGTCGGCGGCCTCGCCTTCGGGGCGTACTGGACCATCAGTACGGTCCGGGCCTCCTTTCCGCAGACGACGGGCGAGCTGACCCTGGAAGGGCTGTCGGGGCCGGTGGACGTCAAGCGCGACGGTCACGGCATCCCGCAGATCTATGCCTCCTCCGACGCGGACCTGTTCATGGCGCAGGGCTTCGTGCAGGCGCAGGACCGGTTCTACGAGATGGACGTGCGCCGGCACATGACCTCCGGCCGGCTGTCGGAGATGTTCGGTGAGAGCCAGGTCGAGAACGACGAATTCCTGCGCACCCTGGGCTGGGACCGGGTGGCGAAGAAGGAGTACGAGTCCACGCTCTCCGACGAGACGAAGAAGTACCTCCAGGCGTACGCCAAGGGGGTCAACGCGTATCTGGCGGGCAAGGACGGCAAGGACATCTCCCTGGAGTACGCGGCGCTCGGCTTCACCAACGACTACAAGCCGACGCAGTGGACCCCGGTGGACTCGCTGGCGTGGCTGAAGGCGATGGCCTGGGACCTGCGCGGCAACATGCAGGACGAGATCGACCGCGCCCTGATGACCAGCCGGCTGGGCCCGCAGCAGATCGCCGACCTCTACCCGCAGTACCCGTACGACCGCAACAAGGCGATCGTCCAGGAGGGTCAGTACGACGAGCTGACCCGGACCTTCGACGGCGGTGAGGGCGGCTCCGGCACAGGCCAGGGCACCGGCACCGGCCTGGGCGGCGTGGGCACGGACACGGGCACGGACACCGGAACAGGCACCGGCACCGGCACCGACGTAGGCACAGACACCGGCACAGGCACCGGCACAGGGACGGGCGTAGGCACCGGCACCGACTCCTCGGGCCTCCAGACCCAGCTCTCGGGCCTCTACGACCTCCTGGACAACCTCCCCGAGGCCGTCGGCGTCAACGGCAACGGCATCGGCTCCAACTCCTGGGTCGTCGGCGGCGAGCACACCATCACCGGCAAGCCCCTGCTGGCCAACGACCCGCACCTGACGGCCTCGCTGCCGTCGGTCTGGTACCAGATGGGCCTGCACTGCCGGAAGGTCTCCAAGAGCTGCCAGTACGACGTCAGCGGCTACACCTTCGCGGGCATGCCCGGCGTGGTCATCGGCCACAACCAGGACATCTCCTGGGGCATGACCAACTCCGGCGTCGACGTCACCGACCTCTACCTCCAGAAGCTCACCGGCGAGGGCTATCTGTACGACGGCAAGGTCAAGCCGTTCACCACCCGCGAGGAGACCATCGAGATCGCGGGCGGCGACTCCAAGAAGATCGTGGTGCGCGAGACCAACAACGGCCCGCTGCTGTCCGACCGGGCCGGCGAACTCGTCAAGGTCGGCAGAAAGGCCACGGTCGAGAGTTCCGCGCCCGACCGCGGCGACGGCTACGGCATCTCGCTGCGCTGGACCGCGCTGGACCCGGGCACCTCCATGGACGCCGTCTTCGAGATGAACAAGGCGACCGGCTGGGAGGACTTCCGCGAGGCGGCGGCCCTGTTCGACGTGCCCTCCCAGAATCTCGTCTACGCCGACACCGAGAACCACATCGGCTACACGCTGCCCGGCAGGATCCCCACCCGCCCGGAGGGCGTGGACGGCTCGATCCCGCAGCCCGGCTGGGACCCCGAGCACCGCTGGACCGACTACATCGAGCAGGACGAACTGCCCTACGAGTACGACCCCGAGCGCGGCTACGTCGTCACCGCCAACCAGGCCGTCGTGGACGCCGAGGACTACCCGCACACCCTGACCACGGACTGGGGCTACGGCACCCGCAGCCAGCGGATCACCGACCTGATCGAGTCGAAGATCAAGGGCGACGGCAAGATCTCCACCGAGGACATGCGGCAGATGCAGATGGACAGCAGCAGCGAGATCGCCCGGCTGCTGGTGCCCACCCTGCTGAAGATCGACGTCGAGGACAAGGACGTCCGCGAGGCGCAGAAGCTGCTGGAGGGCTGGGACTACACCCAGGACGCGGACTCGGCAGCGGCGGCCTACTTCAACGCGACCTGGCGCAACATCCTCAAGCTCGCCTTCGGCCACAAGCTGCCCAAGGAACTCCGGGTCAAGGGCCAGTGCCTGTACGTCGACCCGGTCGAGAACACCGGTCCGGTGGACGACGACCGCAAGGTGCGCGAGTGCGGCCAGCGCGACGCCGAACAGGCCCAGCCGGACGGCGGCGACCGCTGGTTCGAGGTGGTCCGCAAGCTGATGGAGAAGCCGGACAGCGACTGGTGGACCACGCCCGAGTCGGGCAGCGGGCGCCCCGCCGCCGACAACCGGGACGACCTGTTCAAGCGCGCGATGATCGACGCCCGCTGGGAGCTGACCGCCAAGCTCGGCAAGGACATCGACTCCTGGAGCTGGGGCCGGCTGCACCGGCTGTTCCTGGAGAACCAGACGCTCGGCACCGAGGGCCCCGGCTTCCTCCGGTACATGCTCAACCGCGGCCCGTGGAAGATCGGCGGCGGCGAGGCCACGGTCAACGCGACCGGCTGGAACGCGGCGGGCGGCTACGGCGTCGTCTGGGTGCCGTCGATGCGCATGGTGGTCAACCTCGACGACCTCGACAAGTCGAAGTGGATCAACCTCAGCGGTGCCTCGGGGCACGCCTACAGCGCGCACTACACCGACCAGACGGAGAAGTGGGTCGCCGGTGAGCTGCTGCCCTGGGCGTTCACCGAGAAGGCGGTGGACGAGAGCACCAGCGACACGCTCGTCCTGATGCCCGCGAACGGCGGCTGACGGCCCGTCGGCAGGTCGACCCGTCGACCGGTCGGCCGGGCACCCTCACCGACCGCCGTCACCGACCGCCGTCACCGAGCAGCACCGTCACCGAGCAGCACCGTCACAGACAGCCGAAAGGCCCCCCACGCGCGTGGGGGGCCTTTTCGCGGACCGGACGACCCGGCGGTAACGGGATCTCAGGCCCCCGGGAACCGGCGGACCCCCGACGGAGTCACCACGGCCTGCACCGGCCGGTCGTGCGCTTCCGTCGGCACCCGCTCCAGCACCTCCGCGTCGTAGAGCAGCACCACCAGCGCGGGCCGGGCGCCGGAGCGCTCCAGCCGGGCGAGGACCCGGTCGTACGAGCCTCCGCCGCGCCCGAGCCGCATCCCGCGCGCGTCCACGGCGAGGCCCGGCAGCAGCACCACGTCCGCGTCCGTCACGGCGTCCGGGCCGAGCCGGTCACCGGCCGGTTCGAAGAGCGCCATCCTGCCGCCGTGCCGCACGCGCGCGAGGGAGCCCTCGCCGGTGTAGGCGCCCCAGTCCAGATCGTGGTCCGGGAGCAGCGCGGGGAGCAGTACCCGCACGCCGCGCGCGCAGAGCGCGTCCAGCAGGGCGACGGTGCCGGGTTCGGTCTCGACGGAGACGTACGCCGCCACCGTCCGCGCCCGCGCCAGCTCGGGCAGGTCGAGGGCGCGCTCGGCCAGCGCCCGGCCCCGGTCCCGTACGACATCCGCCGGCAACCCGCGCCTTACCGAGAGGAGATCCCGGCGCAACCTTCGCTTGTCAGAGTCCGTCTTACCTGCGATGTGACTCACCCGCTGTTTCCGTATCGTCTTAAATGTTCTCATATGGCAACCAAGGGGCTGGAGTCGCAGATTCCCGCCAAAGCCACCGGATAAGGTTGCGGCCATGACTCAGTCGCACCCCAGGATCAGCAAGGCTGTCATCCCCGCAGCAGGTCTCGGCACCCGGTTTCTGCCCGCGACCAAGGCCACCCCCAAAGAGATGCTGCCGGTCGTCGACAAGCCCGCGATCCAGTACGTGGTCGAGGAGGCCGTCTCCGCCGGTCTGGACGACGTCCTCATGGTCACGGGCCGCAACAAGCGCCCCCTTGAGGACCACTTCGACCGCAACTACGAGCTGGAGTCCGCCCTGCAGAAGAAGGGCGACGCCGAGCGACTGGCCAAGGTGCAGGAGTCCAGCGACCTCGCGACCATGCACTACGTCCGCCAGGGCGACCCCAGGGGCCTCGGCCACGCGGTGCTGTGCGCCGCGCCGCACGTCGGTGACGAACCCTTCGCGGTCCTCCTCGGCGACGACCTCATCGACCCGCGCGACCCCCTGCTCCAGCGCATGATCGACGTCCACGCGCAGCACGGCGGCAGCGTCGTCGCGCTCATGGAGGTCGCCCCCGAACAGATCCACCTCTACGGCTGCGCGGCCGTCGACCCCACCGCCGAGAACGACGTGGTCAAGGTCCACGACCTGGTGGAGAAGCCCGCCGCCGCCGACGCGCCGTCCCGCTACGCCATCATCGGCCGCTACGTCCTCGACCCGCACGTCTTCGACATACTGCGCAAGACCGAGCCCGGCCGCGGCGGCGAGATCCAGCTCACCGACGCCCTCCAGCAACTCGCCCAGGACGAGAAGGTCGGCGGCCCGGTGCACGGCGTCGTCTTCCAGGGCCGCCGCTATGACACCGGAGACCGTGGCGACTACCTGCGTGCCATTGTCAGACTCGCGTGCGAACGTGAAGACCTGGGACCGGACTTCCGGGCCTGGCTCCGCAGTTACGTCACCGAGGAGATGTAGCCACTTGAGCACCGCCGCGCCCCGCGCCGCCGACCAGGAGCACCTCTGGTCGGTGGACGAACACCTGGAGGACATCCTCGCCACCGTCCGCCCCCTCGACCCGATCGAGCTGCAACTGCTCGACGCCCAGGGCTGCGTCCTGGTCGAGGACGTCACGGTGCCGGTGTCCCTGCCCCCGTTCGACAACAGCTCGATGGACGGGTACGCGGTACGGGTCGCGGACATCACGGGCGCGAGCGAGGAGTTCCCGGCCGCCCTGGAGGTCGTCGGGGACGTCGCGGCGGGCGAGGCCGAGCTGGTGCACGTCGGCCCGGGGCAGGCCGCCCGCATCATGACCGGCGCCCCGCTGCCGCCCGGCGCCGAGACGGTCGTCCCCGTCGAATGGACCGACGGCGGCCTCGGCGCGGGCCCCGTCACCGGGATGCGCGCCCGCAGCCTGGCCCCCGAGGGCGCCGCCGGACAGGTGCTCGTCCACCGCTCCGCGCCGCCCCGCGCGCATGTGCGCGCCAAGGGCAGCGACGTACGGGCCGGAGACCGCGCGCTCGCGGCGGGCACGGTCCTCGGCGCCCCCCAGATCGCCCTCCTCGCCGCCATCGGCCGCGGCACCGTCCGGGTCCGCCCGCGCCCGCGCGTGGTGGTGATGTCCACCGGCAGCGAACTCGTCCAGCCCGACGAACAGCTCCGCGGCGGCCAGATCTACGACTCCAACAGCTTCGCCCTCACCGCCGCCGCCCGCGCCGCCGGAGCCATCGCCTACCGCGTGGGCGCCGTCGCCGACGACGCGGACACCCTGCGCACCACCATCGAGGACCAGCTCGTCCGCGCCGACCTCATGGTCACCACCGGCGGTGTCAGCGTCGGCGCCTACGACGTCGTCAAAGAGGCCCTGGAGCATGTCGCCGACGCGGACGAGGCGGGCAGCGGCATCGAGTTCCGCAAGCTCGCCATGCAGCCCGGCAGACCCCAGGGCTTCGGCTCCATCGGCCCCGACCACACCCCGCTGCTGGCACTCCCCGGCAACCCGGTGTCGTCGTACGTCTCCTTCGAGGTGTTCGTCCGCCCCGCGATCCGCACCCTGATGGGCCTGGACGACATCCACCGGCCCCGCACCCGCGCGAAGCTGGTCTCCCCGAAGGCGCTGACCTCGCCGAAGGGACGCCGACAGTTCCTGCGCGGCAGCTACACGGACGCACCGGAAGCCCCCGCCGGCCCCCCTGGCGCGAACGCCCCCGGCGGTACGGTCACCCCGGTCGGCGGAGCCGGCTCCCATCTGATCGCCGCCCTCGCGCACGCCGACGCGCTGATCGTCGTCCCCGAGGACGTCGAGACCGTCGAGCCGGGCAGCGAGGTCGAGGTGGTCCTGCTCCGCTGAACCCCTCCCCGTGGGGGTACCGTGTCGCGCACAACAGGCCCGTGCGCCCCACCGCGGCGGGCCCGGACCGGGAGCGCCACACACCATGAGCACGCAGGACCGACTCACCCATATCGACGCCGCCGGTGCCGCCCGGATGGTCGACGTCTCGGACAAGGACGTGACGGCGCGCACGGCCCGCGCGAGCGGGCGCGTCCTGGTCTCGCCGCGCGTGGTCGAGCTGCTGCGCGGGGAGGGCGTGCCCAAGGGGGACGCGCTCGCCACCGCGCGCATCGCGGGCATCATGGGCGCCAAACGCACCCCCGACCTGATCCCGCTGTGCCACCCGCTGGCGGTGTCAGGTGTGAGACTGGATCTGTCGGTCGTGGACGACGCCGTGGAGATCACCGCCACGGTCCGCACCACCGACCGCACGGGCGTCGAGATGGAGGCCCTCACCGCGGTCTCCGTCGCCGCGCTCACCGTGATCGACATGGTCAAGGCGGTCGACAAGGGAGCGGTCATCACGGACGTACGGGTGGACGAGAAGACGGGCGGCGCGTCGGGCGACTGGAGCCGATCGTGAGCGCCGGCACCCCGCACGCGGCCGGGCCCGGCGGTACGCCCGCCCCCGGCGGTACGCCTGCCCAGGGCGTTACACCCGCCCCCGCGGGCGACCACACCGCCGGTTCCGCGCTCACCGCCCCCTACGCCGCGCTGGTCGTCACCGCGTCCAACCGCGCCGCCGCCGGGGTCTACGCGGACCGGGGCGGCCCGCTGGTCGCCGAGGGCCTCACCCGCTTCGGCTTCACCGTCGACGGCCCCCGGGTCGTACCGGACGGCGACCCCGTGGAGGCGGCCCTGCGCGAGGGCGTGCGCGCGGGCTACGACGTGATCGTCACGACCGGCGGCACGGGCGTCTCCCCGACCGACCGCACCCCCGAGGCCACCCGGGCGGTGCTCGACACCGAGGTGCCGGGCATCGCCGAGGCCATCCGCGCCCACGGCCGCGACACGGTGCCGACCGCCGCCCTCTCGCGCGGACTCGCCGGGGTCGCGGGCGGCACACTGATCGTCAACCTCCCCGGCTCCACGGGCGGGGTGAAGGACGGACTGGCCGTCCTGGAACCCCTGTTGCGGCACGCCGTGGACCAACTCCGCGGCGGGGACCACCCCCGGCCGACGAGCGGGGAGCACCCCCGGCCGGCCCCGGCCGCCGCGCCCCATGACACCGACAGCTCCAGACACGCCGGAGGTCTCCGCTGAACAGCCCTTCCTGGCCGGTGGAGCTGGTCGACGACGAGGTCGCCCTCCGGCCGATAAAGCTGCGCGATCAGCGGGCCTGGCGCGAGGTGAACCGGCGCAACCGGGACTGGCTGCGCCCCTGGGAGGCGACCATCCCGCCGCCCACGCCGGGCGGGCCGATCGTGCACCGGCCCACCTACCGGCAGATGGTCCGCCATCTGCGCTCCGAGGCGCACGCCGGCCGGATGCTGCCGTTCATCATCGAGTACGAGGGGCGTCTGGTCGGGCAGTTGACCGTCGCGGGCATCACCTGGGGCTCGATGTGTTCCGGGCACATCGGCTACTGGGTGGACCAGTCGGTGGCGGGACGTGGCGTGATGCCGACGTCGGTGGCGCTTGTGACGGACCACTGTTTCCGCACGATGGGCCTGCACCGCATCGAGGTCTGCATTCGGCCCGAGAACGGCCCGAGCCGCCGGGTGGTGGAGAAACTCGGATTCCGTGAGGAAGGTCTCAGACCCCGTTATCTCCACATCGACGGCGCCTGGCGCGACCATCTCGTCTACGCGCTCACGGCGGAGGAAGTCCCGGAGGGCCTGCTCGCCCGCTGGCACCGCACCCGCGCCCAGCGGCCGGGAGCCGCAACCGAGGGCGGTGCCGCCGCCGATCAGCGCGGTGCCGGCGCCGATCAGCGCGGTGCCGCCGCCCGACCGTGGAACATCCACCGAGAAAATTGAATAAATGTTCGAAATGAATCGGCTACGGATCGTGTGCCCGACCATTGAATTCGCGATCCGACCGGTGTGCTGATCCATCGATCACAAAAAAAGTTCGAAATATCAGCCAGATCGTGCGACACACCGGCCCAATTGGCGGATGGCCTGATGCAATCCCCTCTACGGTTGGGGCGTGAGCAGCAGCGGCCTCATCTACGCAGTCATTGTCGGGGCCTGGGCCGCCTACTTGGTGCCGATGTGGCTCCGTAGGCAGGACGAGCTGAACGAGGCCCGTCCGACGGAACGCTTCAGCACCGCCATCCGGCTGCTGTCCGGACGGGCGGGCATGGAGCGCCGGTACGCCAAGGACCTGCAAGCGCGCTCCACCGACGAGGGGGAGCCCGCGCTCGACCCGGTCGTCACCGATTCGGTGGACGTCCGGGCCTTCGCCATGCCCCCGACCGCCCCCCGGGAGCGGGCCCGGGTGGAGGCGCCGATGGTGCCCAGGCCGGCGACCCGTCCGGCCCCCGAGCCGACCCCCGACGCCCCGTCCGACGCCCCCTCCTTCTCGCCCCCCCTCGCGCCGTCGGTGCCGAGGGCGCGGCGCACGCCGGGGTCGGAGGCCGCCGCGGCACGCGCCCGGCGTTCGAAGGTCCTCGCCCGCCGTCGCCGTACGACCACGATGCTCTTCCTCGCGTTCACGCTGGGCGCGATCGTCGCGGCCGTGGGCGGGCTGGCGTTCCTGTGGGCGCCCGGAGTCCCGGCGCTGCTGCTCAGCGGGTACATCGTCTATCTGCGCTCCCAGGAGCGACGCCGCTTCGCGTACCAGATGGACCGGCGGCAGGCCGAGTTGGCCGCGCAGCGGCTGCGGGACCGGGGCCGCCGCGGCCCGGACGACTGGCCCATGGACGACGGGGACGACGGAGGGGACCACGACGGCCGCGACCGCCGTGACTCCCGAGACTCCCGGGACGGGGACCGGAGCGGAGACCGGGACCGAGGGCACCGCCCCCGGGGCCGCCAGCCCTCCCGACGTTCCCCGTCCGCCTCCGTCTCCGCCTCCCTCTCCCTCGGCATCACCGACAGTGATGAGCCGGAGGTCGACTCCGAGCCCGGCCCGGACCCCGAACTGGCCGCGCTCGCGGCGGACCGGCGGGCCCTGGTGGAGCAGACCGATCACGCCGAGTGGGTCGATCAGCAGCGGGAGCGGCAGCGTGGCCCCGGCCGGGGCGAGAGCTGGGAGCCGGTGCCGGTGCCGCTGCCGACGTACGTGACCGCGCCGGTGGCCCCCCGCGCGACCGCCGACGTCGATCTCGCGGGGCCGGACGCGTGGAGTTCGGCACGGTCGAGTTCCGTCGCACCGCAGGAGGAGCCGGGCGACGAGCCCGGCGAGAGGCCGGAGGACCTGGAGACCGACGAGGACCGGACGGACGGCGACGGACGCACCGACGCCCGCCGCGCCGCCTCGGCCCGCCGCGCCCGCGAGCGGGGCCGCACCCCGCTGTTCGACCAGTACGAGGACGGCGACCGGCCACGCGCCGCCAACGAGTGAGAGCCGCCGCCCGGGTCGTCCCGACGCAGCTCAGGCCCGCGCGGACCCCCTCCGGAACGGATTTCCGGGCACGGCGATCGGGGTGCTAAGGTTTCACTCGTTGCAAGGGCCTGTGGCGCAGTCTGGTAGCGCACCTCGTTCGCATCGAGGGGGTCTGGGGTTCAAATCCCCACAGGTCCACCGCAGCTCAGAGCCCCGGCCGGGAGATCCGGCCGGGGCTCTTTGGCGTCGTGCGGCGGTCGGTCGGTTGCCGGTCCGTTGTCGGTTGTCGGTTGTCGGTCGGTCGGCGGTCAGTGGCAGTCGAAGCGCCAGTCCCAGGGAAGACCGGGGCACCGGCGGCAGTGGAAGAAGTAGACGCCGCCGCAGTCGCCCAGCTGTATGTCGCCGGTGATGGTCAGCAGGTGCTCCATGCGGTGGCCGCTGTCGCAGTCCGGCCAGTCGGCGGGCTGGGTCCAGGCGGGCCAGCCGCCGACCTTCGTCCCGATGATGTTGGAGTCGGGCGGCCACACGGAGCCGCCCGTCGGCGTCCGGAGGCGGGGCTCCCAGGTCTCCCACAGGTCCTGCGGCAGATCGAGCCATCTCGGGAAGTCCTCCGCGACCGTCGGGGTCAGCGTGGACGGCTCCGGCATGTTGTCCTCGTCGTACTCCCCTTCGCCCACCTCGGGGAGGTCGGACAGCAGCCCTCCGGCCACGACCTCCGCCTCGTTGCGCCAGTACAGCCGCGGCATCACCGGCCCCGGATCCTGCTCGTGCAGCAGCGCGCACCACACGAGTTGGAGCAGATCCGTGCCCGCCGGGAACTCCAGCCCCGGTACGTCCCGCGCGAACAACTGGAGGATCGGCACCATCGGCACCGCGCCTGGGACGATCTCGGTGCGGTTGCGCCAGTCGGAGCCGTACGTCCAGTGGTCCTCCTGCGCGCAGTACGGCCACGGCTCCTCCGCCGGCCACAGCAAGCCGCCCCCCAGCGAACTCTCCCGCACACCAGGGGTACCGGGTTCCGGACGGAGGAGGGTGGTCGCCCTGCCGAGGTCCCCGTACTCCGGTATCAGGGTGCGCAGATCCTTCGCCGGCATCGCGGGTGACGGTTCGGGCATCGCGGCTCCTCAGACGTACGGACAACGAGGGAAAGTCACCTGGACGCTAGTGCCTGCCACTGACAACGACGGGCGTCAGAGCGGCTTGGCGTAGCAGCGGCTCGACTCGTAGTGGCGGTAGTAGCCGAACTTCTCGCACGGCTCGTAGCCGCTGGACAGATACAGGGCGATGGCCTCCGGCTGGGCGATGCCGGTCTCCAGGACCATGCGGGTGCGGCCGGCCGCGCGGGCGTCGTCCTCCAGGGCGGCGAGGATCCGGCGGGCGAGGCCGTGGCCGCGCTGGTCTCGGACGACGAACATGCGCTTCAGCTCGGCGTCGCCGTCCGCGTACCCCCCGTCCGGTCGGTCGCTCTCGTCCTGGCTGCGCCAGCCGCCGGTGGCCACGGGGCGCTCGGCGGCGTCGTAGGCGATCAGATAGACGCCGTGCGGGGGCCGGAAGTCCTCGGGGGACAGGACGCTGGCGTCGCCCGTGTCGCCGTAGCGCTCGGCGTACTCGGCCTGGACCTCGTCGTTGAGCTTGACGGCGTCGGGGTGGTCGAAGGGGCGGCGGCGTATGTTCATGCTGGTCACCAGGCAAGGGTGCCTCAGCCTCGCCGGACAGTCATCGAGAAATGGATCTCGTCCAGGTCGCGGGTAGGGTGCCGGGGTGCTCACTGTGACCTCTGTGAATGTGAACGGGCTGCGCGCCGCCGCGAAGAAGGGCTTCGTGGAGTGGCTGGCGGCCACCGACGCCGATGTGGTGTGTCTCCAGGAAGTGCGGGCCGAGGCGGCGCAGTTGCCCCCGCACGTGGGCGCGCCCGAGGGATGGCACGTGGTGCACGCGCCGGCCGCCGCCAAGGGGCGGGCCGGGGTCTCCCTCTACACCCGGCGTGAGCCGGATCACGTCCGGATCGGATTCGGTTCGGGGGAGTTCGACGGCAGCGGGCGCTACGTCGAGGCCGATCTGCCCGGACTCACCGTCGCCTCCCTCTATCTGCCCTCCGGCGAGGTCGGCACCGAGCGGCAGGACGAGAAGTACCGGTTCATGGCGGAGTTCCTCCCGTACCTCAAGGAGACCCGGGCGCGGGCCGCCGCCGAGGGGCGGGAGGTGCTGGTCTGCGGGGACTGGAACATCGCCCACGAGAAGGCCGACCTCAAGAACTGGCGGGGCAACACCAAAGCCTCCGGGTTCCTGCCCGAGGAACGGGAGTGGCTGAGCGAGGTCTACGACGCCGGGTCCGGCGGGTACGTCGATGTCATGCGGGCGCTCCACCCCGACGTCGAGGGGCCCTACGCCTGGTGGTCCTACCGGGGGCGGGCCTTCGACAACGACACCGGCTGGCGGATCGATCTGCACGTGGCCACCCCCGGGATCGCCCGCCAGGCCGTGAAGGGGCTGGTCGAGCGGGCCGCCACCCACGCCGAGCGCTGGTCCGACCACGCGCCCGTCACGGTCGTCTACGACCGCTAGGGTCTGTCGCCCGGGTCGGCCCGGGTCGGCCCGGGTCGGCCCGGGTCAGCCCGGGTCAGCCCGGCCCCCCTGACTCCCCCGGCTTCCCTGGCTCTTCCGGGCCTCCCGGCTCTCCCCGCCGTCCTTGCGGATGCGGCGGTCCATCGCCAGGGACAGTTCCGCGTCCACCACGCTCTTCGCGAGCGGGCGCAGGCGTTGCACGTCCTCCTCGGGGGCGTGGCGCAGTACGAGGTCGGCGAAGAGTGCCGCGAGGGCGTCGGCGTGTTCGCGGACGCGGCCCGCCGCCGCCAGGACCTCCGAGAGCGGGATGCCCTCGGCGACCAGGGCGCGGGAGACGTCCAGCAGGCGGCGGCTGATGTGGACGATGTCCTCGCCGTCGGTGCCGAGGTAGCCGAGGTCCAGGGCGGCGGCGAGGTTCTCCGGGGTGTCCTGCCCGGCGAAGGCGTCGGCGAGTTCCTCGGGGGTGAGCCGGACCGGGGTCTCCTCGGTGGGCGGGCCGACGCCGAGCAGGTCGGCGACATCGCGCCCGTGGTCGAAGGCTTCGGCCAGCTCGGCGATGCCGTTCAGCGTGTGGCCCCGCTCCAGCAGCGCGGCGATGGTGCGCAGCCGGGCCAGGTGGTGGTCGTCGTACCAGGCGATACGGCCCGCCCGGCGAGGCGGCGGGATCAGTCTGCGCTCGCGGTAGAAGCGCAGGGTGCGCACGGTGATGCCGGCCGCCCGGGCCAGCTCGTCCATGCGGTACTCACGGGTCTCGACCGTCTCTGCCACGCTCGCACCTTAATTCGTACCGGCGGTAACTTTCCCTCTCCCGACCCCTACCGGTCGGTACGGTCCTCCTCTACGCTCCCCATTGCGCCAGTATTCACTGGCAAGGTCCAGGCGGGGCCTGGACCAGGGCTAGACGAGTTCCAGGGCGACGCGTGGAGGCGGCCAGATGGCTCAGGACACCCAGCAGGCACAGGACCGGCGTGAGCATGTGCGCGTCGCCGTGATCGGGTCCGGTTTCGGCGGCCTCGGGGCGGCCGTACGGCTGCGGCGCGAGGGGATCACCGACTTCGTGGTCCTGGAACGGGCCGGCAGCGTCGGCGGCACCTGGCGCGACAACAGCTATCCGGGCTGCGCCTGCGACGTCCCCTCCCACCTGTACTCCTTCTCCTTCGCGCCGCACCCCGACTGGCCGCGCACCTTCTCCGGGCAGGAGCACATCCGCGCCTACCTGGAGCATGTCGCCGATGTCTTCGGGCTGCGCCCGCACCTGCGCTTCGGCGCGGAGGTCACGAAGATGACCTGGGACGGCGAGGGGCTGCGCTGGATCGTGGAGACCGGCGCGGGCACGCTCACCGCCGATGTCGTCGTCTCCGCCACCGGCCCGCTGTCCGACCCCAAGGTGCCGGACATCCCCGGACTCGGCTCCTTCCCCGGCAAGGTCTTCCACTCCGCCCGCTGGGATCACGACTACGACCTGCGCGGCACACGGGTCGCGATGGTCGGCACGGGCGCCTCCGCCATCCAGATCGTCCCCGCCATCCAGCCCCAGGTGGAGCGGCTGACGATCCTCCAGCGGACCCCGCCGTGGGTGATGCCCCGGGTCGACCGGGCCATCAGCGGCGCCGAACGCGGACTGCACCGGCGGCTCCCGGTCACCGCGCAACTGCGGCGCGGACTGCTGTGGGGCATCCGGGAGATGCAGGTCCAGGCGTTCACCAAGCACCCCGACCAACTCGGGTTCGTGGAGAAGCTGGCGAAGCGGAACATGGCCCGCGCCATCAAGGATCCCGCCCTGCGCGCCAAGCTCACCCCGGACTACCGCATCGGCTGCAAGCGGATCCTGCTGTCCAGCACCTACTACCCGGCGCTCGCCCGCCCCAATGTGGACGTGGTCGCGAGCGGGCTGAGCGAGGTGCGCGGCTCGACCGTGGTCGCCGCGGACGGTACGGAGACCGAGGTCGGCGCCATCGTCTTCGGTACGGGCTTCCACGTCACGGACCTGCCGATCGCCGAGCGGGTCGTCGGCGCCGACGGACGCACCCTCGCCGAGGCGTGGCAGGGCGGCATGGAGGCGCTGCGCGGCGCCACCGCCGCCGGGTTCCCCAACCTGCTGACCGTCATCGGGCCCAACACCGGCCTCGGGAACTCCTCCATGATCCTGATGATCGAGTCCCAGCTGAACTACCTCGCCGACTACCTGCGCCAACTCGATCTGCTGGGTGGCCGGGTCGCCCTCGACGCCCGCCCCAGCGCCGTCGGCCGCTGGAACCGGCGGGTGCAGGAGCGGATGAAGCGGACCGTGTGGAACACCGGCGGCTGCACCAGCTGGTACCTCGATGCGGGTGGCCGCAACACCACCGTCTGGCCGGGCACCACCGCCGAGTTCCGGCGCGAGACCCGGCGGGTGGAGATGAGCGAGTACGCGGTGCTGCGCGCGCCCCGCCCGCCCGCGCAGGCCGAGGCGGCCTCTGCGGCGGCTCACGAGGCGGCTCCCGGGGCGGCTCCCGGGGCGGCTCCCGCGGGGGCTCCCGCCGACGACGAGGTGAGCGCGTGAGCCGGCTGACGCGGGCGGTGTCCGCACCGTACGCCCCTCCGGTGTCCGGACCGTATGCGCCTCCGGTGTCCGGACCGTACGCGCCTCCGGTGCCCGTGCGGGAGCTGACCGCCGTGTCGGCGGACGGGGCGCGGCTGCATGTGGAGGTGCACGGCCCCGAGGACGCGCCCGCCGTCGTCCTCGCCCACGGCTGGACCTGCTCCACCGCGTTCTGGGCCGCCCAGATCCGCGCCCTGGCCGCCGACCACCGGGTCGTCGCCTACGACCAGCGGGGCCACGGACGCAGCCCGGTGAGCGCCCGCTGTGACACCGAGGCGCTCGCCGACGATCTGGAGGCCGTGCTGGACGCGGCGCTTGAGCCGGGCCGGAGGGCCGTGATCGCCGGGCACTCCATGGGCGGGATGACCGTCATGGCGGCGGCGGGGCGGGCCGCGTTCCGGGAGCGTACGGCGGCCGTACTGCTGTGCAGCACGGGCAGTTCGCGGCTGGTGGCCGAGGCCACGGTGGTGCCGCTGCGGGCGGGCCGGGTACGGACCGCGCTGACCCGCCGGGTCCTCGGGTCGGGCGCCCCGCTGGGGCCGGTCACTCCGGTGGCGCGGGCGGTGCTCAAGTACGCCACCATGGGCGCCGGTTCCGCGCCGCACCGGGTGGAGGTGTGCGCGCGGATCGTGCACGCCTGTCCGCGCCGGGTGCGGGCCGCCTGGTCGCACGTCCTGGACTCGCTCGACCTGGACGAGGGCGTACGGCGGCTGGAGGTGCCGGTGATGGTGGTCGCCGGGGACCGGGACCGGCTCACCCCTCCCGTGCACGCGCGGGCGATCGCCGCCGGGCTGCCGCGGTGCGTGGGGCTCGTCGAGTTGGCGGGGGTGGGTCATATGACGCCGGTGGAGGCACCCGAGCTGGTGGCGGGGTGTATCCGCGAACTGGTGGGGACGTATCTCGTCCCGGCGGAGACAGAGAACCACGCCGAGCACGCCGAGGAGAGCGCATGAGCAGGGTCAGCCTTGAGGGGCAGGTCGCGGTGGTCACCGGGGCGGCGCGGGGCGTGGGGGAGTTGCTCGCCCGCAAGCTGTCGGCGCGGGGCGCGAAGGTGGCGCTGGTCGGGCTGGAGCCGGACGCGTTGGAGCGGGTCTGCGGGCGGCTGCACAGCGAGAGCGGGTACTGGCACGCCGATGTCACCGACCCCGAGGCGATGGCGAGGGTCGCGGGGGAGGTCGGGGAGCGGTTCGGGAAGGTCGACATCGTGGTGGCCAACGCCGGGGTCGCCGCCGGGGGGCCGTTCACGGACTCCGACCCCGACGCGTGGCGGCGGGTCATAGAGGTCAATCTGATCGGATCGGCCGTCACCGCGCGGGCGTTCCTGCCGCTGCTGACGGAGAGCCGAGGCTATCTGCTCCAGGTCGCCTCGCTCGCCGCGATCGTGCCCGCGCCGATGATGACGGCGTACTGCGCGTCCAAGTCGGGCGTGGAGGCGTACGCGCACGGGCTGCGGGCCGAGGTCGGGCACCAGGGCGTGCGGGTGGGGATCGCGTATCTGTCGTGGACCGACACGGACATGGTGCGCGGGGCCGACCAGGACGAGGTGATGCGGGAGTTGCGGCAGCGGCTGCCGTGGCCGGCGAACAAGACGTACCCGCTGGGGCCGGCCGTGGACCGGATCGTCGCCGGGATAGAGCGGCGCAGCGGGCATGTGTACGCGCAGTGGTGGCTGCGCGGGATGCAGGGGGTACGGGGGTATCTGCCGCAGGTGATCGGGGTGGTGGGGCAGCGGGAGATGCGGCGGTTCGCACCGCGGTTGCGGGAGGTACGGACGGGGTTGGTGGGCGCGGGGGGCGCGGCGGACGAAGGGGCGCGGGGGGTTGCCTCCCCGCGAGGGCGCTACCGCTGACCTTCGCTGGCCTTCCCTGGCCTTCGCTGAATTTCGTTGGCCTCCGCTGGCCTCCGCTGGCCTCCGTTGCCCTTCGCTGAGCTTCCGGCTCGGGTCCGGTGCCTCATGTCGATGGGTGGGTGCGGGCGGGGTGTGGCTGGTCGCGCGGTTCCCCGCGCCCCTGACCGGCAGGCGGTCAAGGGCGCGGGAGCAGAGGACGGCGGTGTTGCGCCCCCGGGGATCAGATGCGTGGGGGGAGTGCGGGGCGGGAGCGGTCCGGGGTCCTGTCCAGGGTGGGGGGTTCGGCCGCCGGGTGGGTGGCCAACTGGGCCAGGGCCAGGGTCACCGCGTCGTCCAGCTGGGCGTAGCGGCCCTCGGCCCAGTCCAGGGGGGTGCGCAGGGCTTCCAGGTCGGGGGTGACGCCCCGGTTCTCCACGCCCCAGCCGTACGCGTCGAACCAGGCCGCGTTCATCGGTACGGTGATCACGGTGCCGTCGCCGAGGCGGTGGCGGCCGGTCATGCCGACGACCCCGCCCCAGGTGCGCTGGCCCACCACGGGGCCGAGGCCCAGCAGTTTGAAGGCGGCCGTGATCATGTCGCCGTCGGAGGAGGTCGCCTCGTCGGCGAGGGCGATCACCGGGCCACGCGGGGCGTTCGACGTGTAGGACACCGGCTGGGCGTCCCGGGTGAGGTCCCAGCCGAGGATCGTACGGGTCAGTTTCTCGATGACGAGTTCGCTGATGTGGCCGCCCGCGTTGCCGCGCACGTCGACGATCAGGGCCGGGCGGGACACCTCCATGCGCAGGTCGCGGTTGAACTGGGCCCAGCCCGAGCCGCCCATGTCGGGGATGTGGAGATAGCCGCAGCGGCCCCCGCTCAGTTCCCGGACCACCTCGCGGCGGGTGGCCACCCAGTCCTGGTAGCGCAGGGGGCGTTCGTCCAGGAGCGGGACGACAGCGACCCGGCGGGCGCGGCCCGCCTCGCCCTCCGCCGGGGTGAACGTCAGCTCCACGGTGGTGCCGCCGGCGCCCGCGAGGAGCGGGTACGGGCCGGTCAGCGGGTCGACCTCGCGGCCGTCGACGTGGGTGAGGACGGCGCCCTCGCGGATGCCGGTGCCCGCGAGGGGGGAGCGGGCCTTGGAGTCGGAGGAGTCGCCGGGGAGGATGCGCCGGACCACCCAGGTGCCGTCCCGGCACACCAGGTTGGCGCCGAGCAGGCCCTGGCGGCGCTGGTAGTGGGCGGGGCCCTCGTTGCGGCGGGCGGCGGTGACGTAGGCGTGGGAGGTGCCGAGTTCGCCGAGGACCTCGCGCAGCAGGTCGGCGAACTCGTCGGGGGAGGCGACCCGGTCGACCAGCGGACGGTACTGGTCGAGGACGGCGTCCCAGTCGATGCCGCACATCCCCGGGTCCCAGAAGAGGGCGCGGGTCAGCCGGCCCGCCTCCTCGTACGCCTGCCGCCACTCCGCGCCGGGGTCGACCACGTGCAGGACGCGGCGCAGGTCGATCCAGGTCGTGGAGTCGGAGTCGCCGGACTCGGTGGACGGGACGGCCCGTAGCTCGTCCTCGTCCATGACCACCAGGCGGGACCCGTCGCCGCTGACCGCGAACCAGTCGAGGTGCTGGACGAGTTCGGACCGTTTGGCCTTGCTGATGTTGAAGAACTCCAGGGTGGGGCGGCCGGTGGTGTCGTCCGGGTTGGCGAAGGTCTCGCCGAGGGCGCCGGAGATGGGCCAGCGCAGCCAGACCAGGCCGCCGCCCGCGACCGGGCAGAGCGCGGAGTACTTGGAGGCGGCGACCGGGAACGGGGTCACCCGGGCCTCCAGGCCCTCCACCTCGACAGTCACCGAGGCGTTCGGCGGGGCGGTCGGTCCGCCCGCCTCACCGGCGAGGGCGGGCTCCTCGTCCTCCACCGGGTCCAGGCCCCCGGCCGCCGGGCGTCCGTCCGGGGAGAGGGCGAAGGGGGAGGGCGTGGCGGAGGAGAGGGGGACCAGGTAGGGGCGGCAGCCGAGGGGGAAGGAGAGGTCGCCGGTGTGGACGTCGTAGACCGGGTCGAAGCCGCGCCAGGAGAGGAAGGCGAGGTAGCGGCCGTCCCGGGTGAAGACCGGGTTCTCGTCCTCGAAGCGACCGTTGGTGACATCGGCGACGAGCCGGTCCTTGATGCGGGCCAGTTTGATCTGCCGCAGGCTGCGGCCGATGCCGGGGTGGGACCAGGTCAGCCAGGCGCCGTCGGGGGAGAACGCGAGGTCGCGGACGGGGCCGTTCATGGACCGGATCAGCTCGGTGGCCTCGCCGTTGGAGTCCTCGCTCGCGTCGATCAGCAGGAGCCGTCCGTCGTGCGCGGCCAGCGCGAGGCGTTCGCCCTGCGGGTCGGCGACCAGTTCCAGGACCCGGCCGAGGCCGCCGGAGGCCAGCCGCCTCGGTGGCCGGTCGCCGCTCGCGCGCGGGAGGTAGGCGATCTCGACGGCGTCCTCGCCCTCCGCGTCCGTCACGTAGGCCACCTGGCCGCCCGAGCCGAGCATCTCCGGGAGCCGGATCCGGACGCCGGGGGTGTCGCTGAGGGTGCGGGCGGGGCCGTCGCGGTGGGTGAGCCAGTAGAGGCTGCCGCGCACCACGACCGCGCTGGCGCGCCCGGTCTCGTCCACGGACAGCCCGTCCACGTGCTGGGCGGCCGGCACCTGGTAGGGGCGGCGGCCCGCGCGGGGCCCGCTGAGCCGTACGTCGAGGCGGCGCGGCCCGGCGCCGGGGGCGAGGTCGTCCACGAGCCAGAGGTCGCCGGCGCACTGGTAGACCACGCGGGTGCCGTCGCTCGCCGCGTTGCGGGCGTAGAAGGCGTCGTGATCGGTGTGGCGCCGCAGGTCGGAGCCGTCGTAGGCGCAGGAGTACAGATTGCCGACGCCCTCGTGGTCGGAGAGGAAGGCGATCCGGTCGCCGACGAACACGGGGTCGGCGAGGTGGCCGCCGATGTCTTCGAGGAGACGGCGGCCGTGCAGCCAGAGCCGGCCCATGGCGCCGCCCCGGTAGCGCTTCCAGGAGGCGGGCTCGTGCGGTGGGGTGCCGGTGAGGAGCAGGGTCCGGCGTTCGCCGTCGAGGTCGGCGACCTGGATGTCGCTGACCGGGCCCCAGGGGAGTTTGCGGCCGGGGTCGCCGTCGGGGCGGAGCTTGTAGGCCCAGGTGAAGTACGAGAAGGGCTCGCCGTGGGAGGCGACGGCGAGGAGTTCGCCGTCCGGGGTCCAGCCGCGGGCGCGGGTGTCGGCGCTGCCCCAGTACGTCAGCCGCCGGGCCGGTCCGCCGTCCACCGGCACCAGATGCAGCTCCGGTGCCAGGCTGCGCCAGCTCGTGTACGCGAGGTGGCGGCCGTCGGGGGAGAAGCGGGGGTGTCCGGCCTTGGTGCGGTCGACGGTGAGCCGCCAGGCGCGGCCCCCGCCGTCGAGCGGGGCCAGCCAGAGGTCGTCCTCGGCGACGAAGGTGAGCAGGTCGGCGTGGAGGTGGGGCATCCGCAGGTACGTCACCTCCCCATGCTTTTCCCGTGGATGGGCCGCGGCAACTCGTACAGAAGGGCGGTGATCAACCGTCCGTACCCGTTTTCGTGTCTCTCTTCCTGTCTGTTCCGACTATGTGTTCCGACCGCCTGTTCCGGCTGCGTGTTCCGACTGCCTGTTCCGACTGTCTGTTCCGATACCGACCCGAGCTGCTCATGTGCCGATCCGACATCTGCTCTTATGCCGATCCGACAGAGGTGGTCCACGTCACGTACGAAACGGTTTCGTTTCGCAGGGCGGCTGCGCTACATTCTTCGTGTACGAAGTCGTACGCGGAGTCGTACGCGGAGAGAGGGAGGCGAGGGACATGGCTGATGTCGCAACGGCGCGTCGCAGTCGGCTCACGCCCGAGCGTGAGGCCGAGTTGTACGAGGCCGTGCTCGAACTCCTCCGGGAGGTCGGCTACGACGCCCTCACCATGGACGCCGTCGCCGCCCGTACCCGCTCCAGCAAGGCCACGCTCTACCGCCAGTGGGGCGGAAAGGCCGAGCTGGTGGTGAAGGCTCTGCGGCACAACAAGCGGATCCGGGTCGAGGACATCGACACCGGGTCGCTGCGCGGGGACCTGTACACGCTGATGACCCAGGACGACGACTGCACCATGCAGGCGAGCGCCGATCTGATGCGGGGGATCGCCATGGCGATCCACAACAACCCGGATCTGCGCGAGACGTTCCGGGCCCAGCTCGTGGAGCCCGAGATGAAGGAGTTCCAGAAGGTCGTCGACCGGGCGGTGCAGCGCGGCGAGGTCCGTGCCGACTGTCCGGCCCTGGAGTTCACGCTCCACATGATGATCGGCGGATTCGCCACCCGGACTCTGCTGGACGACCAGCCGCCCACCCAGGCGTTCCTCACCTCGTACATCGACGCTGTGATCCTCCCCGCCCTAGGCGTCACCACCCACTGAGTCACCCGAGTCACCCGAGTCACCCCGGGACGGCACCGAGTCACCCCCTCGGTCCGCGGCCCGGTCCCCACCCCTCTCCACCTGACGTCACCGCTCTCGTCGTCGGGCCGATCTCCCCTGCGCCGACGCCGGGTTGATCAACCCTGCCCCGATCCATCCCCACGACCTGACCGGGAGAACGCCCTCGTGGCAACTTTCCTCTACAAACTCGGACGCCTCGCCTTCAAGCGACGGCACTTCGTCGTCATCCTCTGGGTCGCCCTGCTGGCGGCCGTGGGTGTCGGCGCGGCCAGCGCCCCGCCCGCGGGGTCCAGCAACTTCTCCATCCCCGGCACCGAGGCCCAGCGCGCCTTCGACCTGCTGGAGGAGCGGTTCCCCGGCACCAGCGCCGACGGCGCCACCGCCCGGGTGGTCTTCAAGGCCCCCGACGGCGAGAAGGTGACCGCGGGCGACAACAAGGCGACCGTCGAGAAGGCGGTCAAGGACCTGTCCGGCGGCTCCGAGGTCGCCTCCGTCTCCGACCCGTTCACCGGAGGAGGCGTCAGCCAGGACGGCTCGATCGCCTACTCCTCCGTCAGCTACAAGGTCTCCAGCATGGAGCTGGAGGACGCCACCAAGGACGCCCTCGAAGGCACCGCCGAGAAGGCGCAGGACGCCGGGCTGACCGTCGAGATAGGCGGTGACGCGCTCACCGCGATGCCGCACACCGGCACCGCCGAGATCATCGGTATCGCCATCGCCGCGGTCGTCCTCGTCATCACCCTGGGCTCGCTGATCGCCGCAGGTCTGCCGCTGCTGACCGCGCTGATCGGGGTGGGCATCGGCATCTCCGCCATCACCGCCCTCGCCAAGCCGCTCGGCATGGACTCCACCACCTCCACGCTCGCCATGATGATCGGCCTCGCGGTCGGCATCGACTACGCCCTCTTCATCGTCTCCCGCTACCGGGCGGAACTGGCCGAGGGCCGCGAACGCCAGGAGGCGGTGGGACGGGCCGTGGGCACGGCGGGCTCCGCGGTGGTCTTCGCCGGACTGACCGTCGTCATCGCGCTGGTCGGACTCGCCGTCGTCAACATCCCGGTGCTCACCAAGATGGGCTTCGCGGCGGCCGGCACGGTCGTCATCGCGGTCCTCATCGCCCTGACCATGATCCCCGCCCTGCTCGGCTACGCGGGCCGCAAGGTCAAGCCGGCGGGCGCCAAGCGCGGGCGCGGCGCGAAGAAGGGCGAGCCCGAGCCCGCCCCGTCCACCGCCGAGCCCAAGGCCAACCTGGGCACCCGCTGGGCGCGCTTCGTCGTACGACGTCCCGTCGCCGTCCTCCTCATCGGCATCGTCGGCCTGGGCGCCGCCGCCATCCCCGTCGGCTCCATGGAGATGGGCCTGCCGGACGAGGGCTCCCAGTCCACCGACACCACCCAGCGCCGCGCCTACGACCTGCTCTCCGAGGGCTTCGGCCCCGGCTTCAACGGCCCCCTCATGGTGGTCACGGACGCCAAGTCCGCCGACGACCCCGAGGCCGTCGCCACCGATGTCGCCGACCGGATCAAGGGGCTCGACGGTGTCGTCACCGTGACCCCGCCGGTCCCGAACAAGGCCGGCGACACCTACACCATCACCGTCATCCCGGAGTCCAAGCCCTCGTCCACCCAGACCGAGGACCTGGTCCACTCCATCCGTGACACCGGGGCGGACGTCAAGGCCGACACCGACGCCGGCGTGCTGGTGACGGGTGCGACCGCGATGAACATCGACTTCTCGCAGAAGATGAACGACGCGCTGATCCCGTATCTCGCGCTGGTGGTCGGCCTCGCCTTCCTCCTCCTCATCGCCGTCTTCCGCTCGATCCTCGTCCCGCTCAAGGCCGCCCTCGGCTTCCTCCTCAGTGTGCTCGCCGCGCTCGGCGCCGTCGTCGCGGTCTTCCAGTGGGGCTGGCTCTCGGGCCTCATCGGGGTCGAGCAGACCGGCCCGATCATGTCGATGATGCCGATCTTCATGGTCGGTGTGGTCTTCGGTCTCGCCATGGACTACGAGGTGTTCCTCGTGACCCGGATGCGCGAGGCGTACGTCCACGGCGAGCGGCCCGGTCAGGCCGTGGTGACCGGGTTCAAGCACAGCGCCCGGGTGGTGTCGGCGGCGGCGGTCATCATGATGGCGGTCTTCGCGGGCTTCATCGGCTCCTCCGAGGCCATGATCAAGATGATCGGCTTCGGTCTCGCCGTCGCCGTCCTGTTCGACGCCTTCGTGGTCCGCATGGCCATCGTCCCCGCGGTCCTCGCCCTGCTGGGCGACCGCGCCTGGTGGCTCCCGAAGTGGCTCGACCGCGCCCTGCCCAACGTGGATGTGGAGGGCGAGGGCCTGAACGCCGCCGCGCAGGCCCATGCGGGGGCGGGCCCGGACGAGGAGAAGGAACTGGTCCGCGCGTGACGTTCTGACGCCGGACGCCGGGCGCCGGGCGCCGGGCGCCGGGCGCCGGGCGCCGGGCGCCGGGCGCCGGGCGCCGGGCGCCGGGCGCCGGACGCCGGACGCCGGACGCCGGACGTCTGAGGACTGACGTCCGGCGCCGCCAGACCAGCCGGTGAGGGTTCCGTGGGGACGGGGCTGCCCTCACCGGCTTCCTTCTGTCCGGACCTCGGCCCAGACGGTTTTCTTCGGATACGGGCCCGCGCTGACTCCCCACTTGTCCGCCAACGCGTCCACGAGGAACAGCCCGCGCCCCGACACATGGTCGAGCCGGGGATGCGTGAGGCGGGGATGCCGGTCCCCGAGGGTGTCGGTGACCTCGATCCGCAGGGTGTCGGAGACGACGTAGAGGGTGAGCCGGAAGTTCCGGTCCGGCACCCGCCCGTGCGTGGCGGCGTTGGCCGCCAGCTCACCCACGATGTGCTCCGCCGGGTCGCGGGGGAGGCCCCAGGAGAGGAGGTGCTCCCGGGCGAGGAGGCGGGCGTGTCGGGCTCCGCGGGGGGTTGGGGGGTGGAGGGAGCTGACGTTTCGGAAGTGGTCCGACAGGTGGGGGCGGGGAGGCGCGGAGTTCTGAGTCATGTCACCCAGCGTGGCGAGATGTGGTTGCCTTGAGGTGCGGATATGCCGGTGAGTATCGAAGCCGTCCCGCTTTTGTCTCGCGCTGTCTTGCCTGGTCTCGGAGGTGGGGTCTTGAAGAACGAGGACGCGGTGGAGACCGATGCTCCGGAACGGTCGGATGACACCGACTCGGTGGTGGCCGTCGTGGGACGCCTGGTGAGACTGGCCCGTCAGCGGGCCGGGACGAGCGTGGTCGACTTCGCGAAGACCATGGGATACGGCGAGGACATGATCCGCAAGATCGAACGCGGAGACCGCATCCCCCGACCGGAGTTCCTGGACCGGGCGGACGACCTCCTCCAGGCGAACGGATATCTGCGGGCGTTCAGGGAAGACATGAGGAAGGCCCGGTATCCCAAGAAGGATCGGCAGCTGAAAGAGCTGGAGGATCGGGCGACCGAGCTGACCCAGTACAGCAACCACAACCTCCAGGGGCTGTTGCAGACGCCCGAGCACATGAGGGCGCTGTTCGAGATGAGACTGCCCGTGTACTCGGCTGACATGGTGGAGTCGGGGATCCAGGCGCGCATGGCCCGGAAGGCCGTCTTCGAGCGGGACCCCGCTCCGGCGCTCACCTTCATCCAGGAACAGGTGACGCTGGAACGTCCCGTGGGCGGCAGGAAGGTGCTCCGGGCACAGCTTGAACACCTGCTGGAGGTGGGGAGGCTGCGGAACGTCACCCTTCAGGTCATGCCGACCGAGCGGGGGGAGCACGCGGGAATGCACGGTCTCATCGAGGTGCTGAAGTTCGCGGACGGAACCACCCTGGGGCGCCGGGGGTGGTCCCACAACGGCGACAGCCCCTTTGTCTCGGACCCCGCGGAACTCCGCATCCTTGAGCTGAGACTCGGCGCGATCCGCTCCCAGGCTCTTCCCCCGCAGGAATCACTGGCCTTCATCGAAAGCAGGTTGGGAACACTGTGAACTGGTTCAAGAGCAGCTACAGCAGCAGCAGTAACGGAAATGACTGCGTGGAGGTGGCGGTGGCCTCCGCCGCCATCCATGTCCGTGACTCCAAGGCGCCTGACGTGCCGCACTTCGTGGTCGCTCCTGATGCTTGGGTCGACTTCGTTTCGTTCGCCTCGTCTGGTGGCTAGGAGCGGGATGAGCACCGCCGCGTGCCACTGGCTCAAGAGCACCTACAGCGACAGCAGCAACGGGAACGACTGCGTGGAGGTGGCGGTGGTCTCCGCCACCGTCCACGTCCGTGACTCCAAGGTGCCCGACGCGCCGCACTTCGCCGTCGCTCGGGCGGCTTGGGCGGACTTCGTCTCGTACGCCGTGTCCGACGGCTGAGGCGCTGCTTCTGACGGCGGACCGGTGGCCGGTCTGTACCGGCGCCGTGTCTGCTGCGCGGCGCGACCGGCTACGTGGACGAGGCCGAGGATGAGGCCAAGCGCCAGGGCGGTGATCCAGACGAGTACTCCAACCCCGGTAGCGATTTGCGCATGCCGGCCGAGGCGTTGTGGACTGCGGGCATGACTCGTGTGCTCCGTCGGAGGCGGTGACCATGGGTGTTCCGGTTGTGGCGATGCCGTACTTCAACCGGGCGCAGGGTGCGCAGCCGGCGGTCGCGCGGTCGATCGCCTCATTGCGGGAGCAGGGCGTCGTCGTGCTCGACGGGTCGGACGGGTACATGTCGCATGCGCCGAAGCAGGGTGACCCGAAGGCGTATCCGTGGGCGCGGGCGCTGGCTGGTGTGCGGCGTCGGGTTGGCTCCTGACCGTGGCGGGCGGGTCCGTCGCCCGTGGCCGCACATGGTGAATCGCCGCGGCAGGCAGCCATGCAGGCCAGACCGATGATCTGCGCCCCGTGTGGACGGCGGGGAGGGAGCGGCCGGCGCGGACCTTCCCCCACCGTGCCTATGGCCGTCGGCCGCATCGGTCGACACGTGCTGCGCAACCTCCCGCCCGACGGGCGCATCCGCACCGCACCACGGGTGGTCGAACCCTGACTGAACAACGGTATTGGATCTAGAACACGTCGCGCAGGGTCTCCAGGAGGCGGGCGATGTTCGCCTCGTCGCGCCGGTAGTAGGTCCACTTGCCCCGGCGCGTGGCGACCACCAGCCCCGCTTGCCGCAGCATCGCGAGGTACTGCGAGGTGGTCGACTGCCCCAGCCCCGCACGCTGCTGGATGTCGGTCACGCAGACACCGATCTCGACGTCCTCGGGCTCCTGGCCTGGGAAACTCATCGGATCCTTGAGCCACACCAGCATCTGGCGGCGGGCCGGGTTGGACAGAGCCCGGAACACAGCCAGCAACTCCGCCTCCGAGAACATGCGGCGATCGTAACGCACGTACATATTGACGATTCGCGATATCACGATTTATGGTCGGGGTATGTCGACCTCGATGCGTGTGATGGAACTCGTCCGCTTCGGTGAGGCGGACACCGCGTTCGCCGCCCGGGAGCTGCCGAGACCCGCTCCCGGACCGGGCCAGGTGCTCGTGCGCGTGGAGGCCACGTCCGTGAACCCTCTCGACCTGCAGACCCGGCGCGGCGACTACCGCGATCAGGTGGCGCTGCCCGCGGTGATCGGCAACGACGTGTCCGGCGTGGTGGTCGGGACCGGCCCCGGGGCGGACGACTTCCGGCCGGGCGACGAGGTCTGGTACCTGGCGCCGATCTTCGCCGGACAGGGGACCTACGCCGAGTTCCACGTGGTCGACCAGGCCCTGGTCGCCCGTAAGCCCGAAGGGCTGTCGCACGTCGAGGCCGCCGGGCTCGCCCTCGTGGGCATGACGGCGTGGGAGGCGCTGGCCGAACGCGCCCGAGTACGGGCCGGGGAGCGCGTCCTGGTGCACGGCGGAGCGGGCGGGGTCGGCTCGGTCGCCGTCCAGGTCGCCAAGGCGCTGGGGGCCGAGGTGGTGACCACCGCGCGGGCGAGAGACCACGAGTTCGTCGCCGGACTGGGAGCCGACCGCGCGATCGACTTCTCGGCCGGTGACTACGTACCGCAGGTGCGCGCGCTGGGCGGGGTGGACGTCGTGCTCGACACGGTGGGCGGGGACACCCTCGCCCGCAGCCCGGAGGTCCTCGCCGACCGGGGCCGCGTGGTGTCCGTCGTGGACATCCCCGAACCGCAGAACCTGCTTGCCGCGTGGGGCGTCAACGCGACCTACCACTTCCTCTTCGTCAGCCCCGGCAGGGCGAAGCTCGCGGCCCTCGGCCGGCTGGTCGACCAGGGCGGACTCCGGCCGGTGATCGGCGCCGTGCTCCCGCTGGCCGACCTCGCGCAGGCGCACACCCTGCTGGAAGGCGGCTCCGCCACCGAGGGGCCCCGCCGACGCCCCCGCGGCAAGATCACCATCGCCGTGCACCCGTGAGGGTGCGGGGCGGTGCCGGTCCGGCTGCGTCAACGCCGGCGAGGATCCGCAGGTCCGCCCGTGTCTGCCCGCGCCTGGGCGGAGGAGATGTACGACGAAGCCGAGGAGGCCGGCCGCCCCCACCCGCCACCCAGCGCCCAGGAGAAATGGAGCACGGCGAAAGCGACCGCCCAGGCGCATGCCACGCGCCCCCACCCCACCGGTGCCGCCCTGTTCCGCCGAACCTCACGCATGGCGACGAGCATGCCCCCGGCCCCGTCCCTCAGACAGCCCGGACAACGCGCCCCGTCACGGGAAGTACAGCCGCGCCTTCTCCAGCACATGGCCCGTGAACATCCCGCCCCACTGCACCCGGCCCCGGTACATCGCCGTACGGGTCGCCTCCGGCGTCGTCTCCACCGTGATCGGGCGGCCCACCACCGACGTCTCCAGGATCCGGGCGTCCTGGGCCGCCCACTGCACCGCCGCCGGCTGCACGGCGTCGCCTATCAGCGCGGGCAGCACCATCGCCGCGTTGCGCGCACCGGGGATACCGCCCTGCCGCGACTTGGCGTGACTCAGCGCCCATCGCGTGAAATCCGCCAGCTCGGCCGGGCCCACGCTGGGCACGACAGCGGCGTAGACGAACAGTTGCGCCTTCGTGCCGAACCATCTCGCCTTGCGGTCCGACCGGCTGCCGGTCAGCACCTCGTACCCCGCCCACCGGGTGGTCGACACCGCGCAGCCGTCCGCTGTCAGGCGCCCGCGCAGCGCGTCCAAGTAGGTGGTGGCGGGGCTCTGTCGGTCAGTCATACGGCGATCATTCAGCACTCCCGCCAGGGGAGGAAGGCGTGCGCGCCACCTACTCGGTCGCGTGTGTCATACACGCGGCACTAGCGTGCCTCCCATGACCTCTTCTTCAGCCGCCGCCCACCCCCGTTTCGCCGAAGCCCTCGACGCGTTGGGGCTCGCCGAGGTGAACGGGCGGCTCCGCCGCTTCCCGGACGCCACCCGCACCGCCGCCGAGGCCGCCGCCGCCATCGGGTGCGAGCTGAGCCAGATCTGCAAGTCGCTGATCTTCGCCGCCGACGGGGTACCGGTACTGGTGCTGATGGACGGGGCCTCGCGGGTGGACGTGGAGCGGGTGCGCCAGGAACTCGGCGCCGCCGAGGTCACCCGCGCCAAGGCCGATGTCGTACGGGAGACCACGGGGTACGCCATCGGCGGCGTGCCGCCCTTCGGGCACCGGACCAGGACCCGGGTTCTCGCGGACCGCTCGCTGCTCGCGCACGACATCGTGTGGGCCGCCGCCGGAGATCCGCACACGGTGTTCCCCATGCCGCCCAAGGAACTCGTCGACCGGGCCGGGGCGACCCTCGTGGACGTGCGTGAGCAGGACGTGTGACGCCGCTGGTTGCCGCCGCCGTCCTCGCCGCGGCGGTCACCCACGCGGGCTGGAACGCCATAGCCCACCGCATCACCGACAAACTCGTCGGCTTCGTGCTGATCACCGGGGGCGGCCTCTTCATCGGGCTCGCCCTCGTGTCGTTCGCCCCCTCGCCGGCCGCGGGCGCCTGGCCCTGTCTGCTCGTCTCGGCGGTCATCCACATCGCCTACAACGCGCTGCTGATGAAGTCCTTCCGGCTGGGGGACTTCGGGCAGACCTACCCCATCGCGCGCGGCACCGCTCCGCTGCTGGTCACCGTCTTCGCCGCGGTCTTCGCGCACGAGGTGCCCGACCGGTGGGCGGCGGCCGGGATCGCCCTGTCCTGCGCCGGACTGACCGGCGTCGCCCTGTGGGGGCTGCGCGGGAAACACCCCAACTGGCCCGCCATCGGCGCCGCGTTGGCGACCGGGCTGACCATCGCCGCGTACACCGTCGTCGACGGGATCGGGGTCCGCGCCGCCGACTCCACGCTCGGCTACATCGGCTGGCTCCTGGTGCTCCAGGGGACCGTACTGCCCGCCTACGCCGTGTACCGGTGGCGCGGTGAGACCCTCGCCCGGCTCCGGCCCTTCGCGGTGCTCGGGCTGCTCGGCGCCGCCATGTCCGTGGCCGCGTACGCGCTCGTGCTGTGGGCCCAGACCCGGGCCGCGCTCGCACCGGTCGCCGCGCTGCGCGAGTCCTCCATCATCGTCGGCGCCGCCATCGGGGCCGTCCTCTTCAAGGAACGGTTCGGACTGGCCCGGGTCGCCGCGGCGGGCGTCCCGGTCGCGGGGATCGGGCTGATGCTGCGCTCGGGGTGAGGGGCAGGAGGGGGCACGATTCACGGGGCACGGCCCACGGCCCACGGGGCCCGGGGCCCCGGGCACGGGTCACCTGAACGGGCTGTTCCGTATGCGGTGGTCGGGGGCGCGCGGTGTGCTGAGTGACGTACGTCCGTTTCGGCTCGTACCTCCTCGACTCCCTCCGGAAGGGAACAGCCATGGCCGACAAACCCGCGATCGTCCTCGTGCACGGATTCTGGGGCGGTGCCGCCCACTGGGGCGGGGTCATCCCCGAACTCCGCCGCCGGGGCTTCACCTCGCTGCACGCGGTCGAGAACCCGCTCACCTCCCTCGCCGAGGACGCCGAGCGCACCCGCAAGATGGTCAAGCAGATCGACGGGCCCGTCGTCCTGGTCGGGCACTCCTACGGCGGCGCGGTCATCACCGAGGCCGGTGACCTGCCCAATGTCACCGGGCTCGTCTACGTCGCCGCCTTCGCGCCGGACGCCGGGGAGAGCCCCGGCGGGATCAGCCAGGAGAAGCCCCCGGCCGCGTTCGACAACCTCGCGCCCGACTCCGACGGCTACCTGTGGATCAAGCAGGACAAGTTCCACGAGAGCTTCGCCCAGGATCTGCCCGAGGAAGAAGCGCTGGTCATGGCGGTGACGCAGAAGGCGCCGCTGGCCTCCACCTTCGGTGACGCCATCAGCGCCCCGGCCTGGCGGACCAAGCCGACCTGGTACCAGGTCTCCTCCGAGGACCGCATGATCCACCCCGACAACGAGCGGCGCATGGCCGAGCGGATGAACCCCCGCAAGACCATCGAGCTGAATTCCAGCCACGCCTCCCTCGCCTCCCAGCCGATCCCGGTCACCGACCTGATCGAGGAGGCCGCCGGGGCGCTGTGACCCCGGCGGATCCCCGCATGGGTGCGGGTTCGGCCGTCGCGGGGCACTCTGGAAGAAGGTCTTCCGGAGGTGATCGGTCATGATGCACACCACTGTGGGATGGCATGTCGAGCTGGAATTCGTCGAGGACGACCAGCACACCAGAGCCGCCGCGCTGGTCCGGCTCCCCGACGGCACGGAGGTACGGGGCCACGGCCGGGCCAGCCGCCACCACGCCGACTCCAACCAGCCACGCGTCGGCGAGGAGATCGCCGGGGCCCGCGCCCTCAACGAGATCGCCATGAAACTGCTCGGCAAGGCGCACGGCGAGATCGACGCCGACTCCGGCCGCACATCGGCCCCGATACACGCCTGACCCCACCTCCCACCTCCCGACGCCCGCCCCAGGTCCCCTGACCACCGGGTCAGCCTTCGGGCTGCGTTCTCCCAGCTCCCGGGCCTCCCGACCCCATGCTCCCGGCCCTCCCGGCCTCATGCCGCTTGCCCCCGGTCCCCCCTGCCCCGGGCCTCTGTCTCGGGCTGCCGGCCCCCTGGCCTGGGCCCCTGGCCCCTGGCCCCCTGGCCCGGCCCCCGGCCTCCTGCCCCCGGCCCCCTGGCCTGGGCACCCGGCCCCCTGGCCTGGGCACCCGGCCCCCTGTCCCGGGTCTCCTGGCCCCGGCTTCTGGGCCCCTGGCCTCCGTCGCCCGGGCCCCGGGTGTCCCGGCTTCCGGCTTCGGGTCTCCGGGGCCGGCCTCCGCGCTTCCTGGCCTCCCGGCTACCGGGCCCCGGCCCCCGGCCCGCTACCGGGCCTAGCCTCGCCCCCGACCCCCCGACCCCCCGACCCCCCGACCCCCCGACCCCCCGACCCCCCGAGCCTCGCCCCCGGCCCCGCCCCCCTCAGCCCCCCGCCGCCCGTACCGCCCGTACCAGTGCCTGGGCTCTTGGGTCCGCTGTCACGCTTTTGCGGAAGCCGTTCGTCACGTAGCCGAACGCGATGCCCGTGTCCGGGTCGGCGAAGCCCAGGGCGCCGCCGCGGCCGGGGTGGCCGAAGGAGCCGGGGGACAGCAGGGGGGACGCGCTGCCGTCCAGCATGTAGCCGAGGCCGAAGCGGGTGCCGACCACCAGGACGCGGTCCGGGCCCGCCGACCGCTCCCCGCGTGCCAGCTCCACCGTCTCCGGGGTGAACAGCCGGACGCCGCCGTCCACCTCGCCGATCAGCGAGGCGTAGATCCGCGCCAGCCCCTCGGCGGTGGCGATGCCGTTGGAGGCGGGCAGGGCGGCGGCACGGTAGACGGCGTCGTTCTCGTCCGGCAGCGGAGTGATCGCGGCGAAGGCCCGGCGGGTCAGCGACCCCGGGTCGGCGTACGCGTCGGACACCGCCCGCTTGGGCCGGGTCCGCAGCCCGCCCGGACCCGTCTCCGGCGTCTGCCCCTTGCCGACCCGGCCCACCCGCGCCGCCTGCTCTCCCGGCAGCCCGAGCCAGAAATCGGCGCCCACCGGCCCCGCGATCTCCCGCGCGATCCACTCACCGATCGGCCGCCCGGTCACCCGGCGCACCAGCTCCGCCGTCAGCCAGCTGTACGTCTGCGCGTGATAGCCGTGGTCCGTCCCCGGCTCCCACGCCGGGGCCTGCGCCGCCACCGCCCGCGCCCCCCGCAGCGGATCCACCGCCTCCGCCGGGGTCAGCGGCCGGTCCAGCGCCGGGACGCCCGCCCGGTGCGCCAGCAGATGCCATACCGCCGTCCGCTCCTTGCCCGCCGCCTTGAACTCCGGCCACCACTCACCCACCGGCGCGTCCAGGTCCAGCTCACCGCGCTGGTGCAGCAGCAGCACAACGGCGGCGGCCACCCCCTTGGTCGCCGAGCGCACGATCTGCGCGGTGCCGGACTCCCACGGCGCGGTGCCGTCGATGTCCCGCGTACCGCCCCACAGATCGACGACCTTGCGGCCGTCCCGGTAGACGGCGACGGCCGCGCCCCGGTCCCCGAGCACCGCGAAGTTCCGGGCGAACGCGTCCCGGACCGGCTCGAAACCCTCCGCCACCGTGCCCCGTATGCCTGCGCCCGCGTCTGCGTCCGCGCTCACACCCGTACTCCGTTCCGTCACTCACCCACACCCCTGGGTGCTCACGCTCCACCCAACACCCGGGAACCGGCCCGGATTCCTCCGACGCCCGACGCCCTACGTCCCCGCCGCCACCGACCTCGGGTCGAAGCCGTACGGCAGCTCCAGCCGGTGCGCCCGCATCAGCGCCTCGTCGACGAGCAGCGCGCCGGTCCGGCCGTCCGCCGCGATCACCCCCTCGCTGAGGATCAGGGAGCGCGGGCACAGCTCCAGCGCGTACGGCAGATCATGCGTGACCATCAGGACCGTCACGTCCAACGAGCGCAGAATGTCGGCCAGTTCGCGCCGCGAGGCCGGGTCGAGGTTGGAGGACGGCTCGTCCAGGACGAGGATCTCCGGCTCCATCGCCAGCACGGTCGCCACCGCCACCCGCCGCCGCTGCCCGAAGGAGAGATGATGCGGCGGACGGTCCCTGAACTCCGCCATCCCCACCCGCTCCAGCGCCCGCTCCACCCGCGCCTCCAGCTCCGCGCCCCTCAGCCCGGCCGCCGCAGGACCGAACGCCACGTCCTCCCGCACACTCGGCATGAACAGCTGATCGTCCGGGTCCTGGAAGACGATCCCCACCCGCCGCCTGATCTCCGCCATGTGCTCCCGGCCCACCGCCAGCCCCGCCACCCGCACCGAGCCCGTCCCGCCGCCCAGGATGCCGTTGAGATGCAGCACCAGCGTGGTCTTGCCCGCGCCGTTCGGACCGAGCAGCGCGACCCGCTCCCCACGCCCGATCCGGAAGTCCACCCCGAACAGCGCCTGATGCCCGTCGGGATAGGCGAAGGCGAGACCGGTCACCTCCAGGGACGCCGGCACCGCATCGGTCACTTCGCTCACAGGGACCACCCCAGCAGACAGACGGCGAGTGCCGTGACGGGCAGGGCGAGCGCGTACGACCACTGCGCCCGCGAGGCGCTCACCTCGTCGATCACCGGCATCGACCCGGTGTACCCCCGGCTGATCATCGCCAGATGCACCCGCTCCCCGCGCTCGTAGGAACGGATGAACAACGCGCCCGCCGACTTCGCCAGCACCCCCCAGTGCCGCACGCCCCGCGCCTCGAACCCCCGGGACTCCCGGGCGATCCGCATCCGCCGCATCTCGTCGGTGACGACATCGCCGTACCGGATCATGAAGGAGGCGATCTGCACCAGCAGCGGGGGCAGCCGGAGCCGCTGGAGACCGAGCAGCAGCGCGCGCAACTCGGTCGTGGAGGCCAGCAGCACGGACGCGGCGACCCCCAGCGTCCCCTTGGCCAGCACATTGAACGCGCCCCACAGCCCGCTCACGCTCAGCGACATGCCCAGCACCGCCACCCGCTCGCCCTCCGCCACGAACGGCAGCAGGACGGCGAACGCCACGAACGGCACCTCGATCAGCAGCCGCCGGAGCAGGAACCCGGCCGGTACCCGCGCGAGGGCGGCGACCGCGGCCAGCAGCAGCGCGTACACCCCGAACGCCCACATCGCCTCGCGCGGGGTGGCCACCACGACCACCACGAACGCGAACACGGCCGTCAGCTTGGTGTGCGGCGGCAGCCGGTGCACGGGCGAGTGCCCGGACCGGTAGAGCCGGTGCGCGTGCCCCGCGCCCATGACGTCAGGGCTGTCCGGCGGGGCCGGCCGGCGTCGTGGACCCGTCCTCCGCCCTACGGCGCCTGCGCACCGCCCAGAAGATCCCGCTGCCCGCGACGACGGTCGCGCCCACGCCGATCACGCCCGCGAGCCCGCCGGAGAGCCGGGCGTCGGCCACGTCCCGGACGCCGTAGTCGGCGAGCGGCGAACCGGCGTTGGCGTGCTCCTCGGCGGAGTCCGCGAACCCCTTGTCCTCGGCGACCTTCTCCAGCCCGTCGGGACTGGCGGAGGCGTAGAAGCTGACACCGCCGGCCAGTACGAGCGACGTGACCAGTCCGCCGACCCAGAACGTGCGGCGGGAGGCGCGGGGGGCCGGGACCCGCGCCGCCGCCGGGGCGTCGACCAGTTCGCCGTCGACCCGCAGCTTCAGCGGCTGCCGCAGGTCACGGGCGCCGTGCACGAGATCCGGCCGTACGGCGACCACCGCGCCGACCGTCAGCGCGGTGATCACGGCCTCGCCGACGCCGATGAGGACATGGACGCCGCCCATCGCCGTGGTGACCTTGGCGAGGGAGACGTCCGTGGTGCCGCCGACCGCGTAGAAGCCGACGAAGGCCAGCGCCGCCGCCGGCACCGACACCAGCGCCGAGACGAACGCCGCGGCGGTCACCGAACGGCGTCCCCCCGGCAGCACCGCGGCCAGGACGCGGAAGACGACGTACGCCACCACGACCCCCACCACCGACATGTCCACGATGTTCACGCCGAGCGCGGTCAGCCCGCCGTCCGCGAACAGGACGGCCTGCATCAGCAGCACGACGGAGATACAGAGCACCCCGGTGTACGGGCCGACGAGGATCGCCGCCAGCGCACCGCCGAGCAGATGGCCGCTGGTGCCCGCGGCGACGGGGAAGTTCAGCATCTGTACGGCGAAGACGAACGCCGCGACCAGCCCGGCGAGCGGTGCGGTCCGCTCGTCCAGCTCCCGCCGGGCACCGCGCAGGCTCACCGCCACGGCGCCCGCGGCGACGACGCCGGCCACCGCGGAGGTGGGGGCGTCGATGAAACCGTCGGGTACGTGCACCGGTCGATGATGGGGCCAGTTGCAAACCCTGTGCAAGAGCGCGGGAGTGTCGGGGAGGTCTCCGCGCCACGGGCCGAGGGCGCCGCCGCCGAGGGGCGGAAACGGGAGAATGTGCGACATTGGGTAGGGGGTGGGACGTACCGGATCCATACAGGTCACGCTGGGTAAGGGGCCGTCCGATGTCCGCAGTCGAGCAGTACGCACGAGCCCACATCGTCACGGACGCCGAGATCCCGGACGAGACCGACGACATACCGGTCGTCCTGCGCTACGACCCCGATCTCGACCCGCGCTCCGTACGGATCGGCCTGCCCGGCTCCCACGCCCACGGCTCCCACGAGTGGACGTTCTCCCGCACCCTGCTGGAACAGGGGCTGCGGGCGCCCGTCGGCACCGAGGAGGTCAGGGTGTGGCCGTGCGGCCGGGTACAGGCCGTGGTCGAGTTCCACTCCGACCACGGGGTGTCCGTCGTGCAGTTCGACTCCAGGACGCTGATGCGCTTCCTGCGCCGTACGTACCTGGCGGCGGAAACCCCCGTCACCCAATAGACGGGGGGACCGGTCGGGACGGGTTCCCTGTCACCCGGTGGACGGGGAACGGGACCGGTCAGGACGGGTTCCCCGTCACCCAATGGACGGGGAGACCGGTCGGGCCGGTTGATCAGCCGCCCTGTTTCAGCAGCGCCGCCACCAGCGGGCCCGCCGTCTTGCCGCCGTGGCCGCCCTGGAGCACCACACCGGCCGCCGCGAGATCGCCCCGGTACGCCGTGAACCAGCCGTTGGGCTTCTTCTGGCCGTCGACCTCCGCCGAGCCGGTCTTCGCGCCGATGTCGCCGCCCACCCCGGCCATCGCCTCCGCCGCCGTACCGGCCGTCGCCGTGTACTGCATCAGCTCCCGCAGATCACCGGCCGTCCCGGTCGACATCGTGCGCGAGGCCGTGGCCAGCTTGCGGTCGTCGACCGACGGGGCCACCAGATAGGGCTGGTGGAAGACGCCCTCCTTCACGGTCGCCGCCACCGACGCCATGTTCAGCGGGTTCATCCGCACCCCGCCCTGACCGATCAGCGACGCCCCCATCTGCGCGTCGGACTGCACCGGCACCGCCCCGTCGAAGGTGGGCACGCCCACGGCCCAGTCGTTCCGCCCCAGACCGAACACCTGCTGGGTCTGCTTGGTCAGATCGTCGTCCTTCAGCTTCGGCGCCTGACTGATGAAGGCCGTGTTGCAGGACCGGGCGAAACTCGTCCTGAACGTGCCGTCCTTGATCTGGAACTTGTCGAGGTTCTGGAACTTCCAGTTGCCGTAGGTGAAGTACTTCGGGCACGGATGCTTCCGGTCCACCGCCGCCAGCCCCTTGTCCAGCAGCAGCGAGGCGGTGACGACCTTCATCGTGGAACCCGGGGCGAGACTGCCCTGGAACGCGGTGTTGAAGCCGGGGCTCTGATTGGCGAAGGCCAGGATCTCGCCGGTCGACGGCCGCAGGACGACGACGGAGGACCGCGCCTTCTTCGCCACCTGCTCCTCCGCGGCGGCCTGGAGCGCCGGGTCCAGCGTCGTCCGCACCGTGCCCGGAGAGCCCTCGCTCAGCTCCACCAGCGTCTTGTCGGAGACGTCCTTCTTCTTGGACTCCTTGCCCCGCACCACCCGCAACTCGACGCCCGCCGAGCCGCCGGCCTGCTTGCCGTACTTCTCCCGCAGCCCGTCCAGCACCGGCCCCAGCGACGGATACTCCTTCGCCGTCACCTTCTCGCCCTCCCGGTCCAGCGCCTCGACCGGCGGGGTGCCCGCCGCCCCCGTCACCAGGGTGTCGCCGTCCTTCAGCTCCGGGTGCACCACCGCCGAGTGCCAGTCGACCAGCGGCTCACCGTCGGAGGCCCGGCGGACGACCGTCAGTGAGCTGGTGTACGACACGGGCTCGGTCAGCTCGCCGTGGGCGATGGTGCCCTTCACGGTGAACGGCACCTTGTCGCCCTGGCGCGCGCCCGCGGTGAACGTGGCGTCCTTGATACGGGCGTCCTTGGTGTACGCGGTGAGCAGCGTCCTCGCGGCGGTCGCGTCGTTGGTGGCGGCGGCGGCCTGCGGTGCCCGGCCCTGCTGCCAGGCGGTCAGGAAGGACTGCGCGGCGGTGGTCACCTCGGTCGCGGACAGCGGGCCGGTCTTCACGGACTTGGCCTTCGTCCGCGCGCCCGACCCCGTGCCGTCCTCGGCCGCCGCACCGCCGTAGAGGGCGTAGACACCGAGGCCCGCGCCGCCCACGACCACGGCGATCATCCCGCCGACGACGGCCGGCCTCGTCTTGCGCCGCTCTCCGGCGCGCCTTCTGTTGCCCACGCTGTTCCTGACCTCCGGGCGTTGCCTGTGCGTGTGCCTGTGGCACGGTGCCGCGTTGTGTGTCGGCCTTGCTCTGCCAACGAGTCCACCACCTTAGAGTCCCGTGCTGTGCGGGTGACTTGGGTGGTCATTCGGGTGCGGGTGAGGAGGGGCGTGCCCTGTCAGCCCGCCTTCAGTACCGACGCCACGATCGGGCCCGCCGCCTCGCCACCCCGGCCGCCGGACTCGGACATCGCGGCTGCCGCCACATCGCCCCGGTAGCCGGTGAACCAGCTGTTGGCCGACTTCTGGCCGTCCACCTCCGCGGAGCCGGTCTTCGCCCCGATGTCGCCGGTCACCCCGGACATGGCCGTGGCGGCCGAGCCGGTGGTGGCGGTGCGGTTCATCATGGAGCGGAGCTGGCTGACGGTGCCGGCCGACAGGCCCTTCGCCTTGGCCAGTTCACGGTCGTCGAGGCTCGGGGAGACCAGGACGGGCTGGCGGAAGGTGCCGGTCGCCGCGGTCGCCGTCACCGACGCCATGTTCAGCGGGCTCATCTGGATCTTGCCCTGCCCGATCAGATTGGCGGCCTTGTCGGGGCCCTCGGTCGCCGGGATCGCGCCGTCGAAGGACGGGACGCCGACCTTCCAGTTGTCCTTGCCCAGGCCGAACCGGTCCTCCGCCTCCTTCGTGAGCGCGTCCGCCTTGATGTCGTCGGTGTACTTGATGAAACCGGTGTTGCAGGAACGGGAGAACGTGTCGGCCAGGTCCGCGCCCTCATCGGCCTTCAGCCCGGGGAGGTTCCCGAAGGTCTGGCCCTCCCACATCGCCGAGTCCGGACAGGGCGCAGGACCGGTCTCCGTCGTCACGCCGTTGTCGATGAGCATGGCCGCGGTCACGATCTTCATCGTGGAACCGGGCGCCACCCGGCCGAGGAACGCGGCGTTGAAGCCGTCCTTGCGGTTGTTGGCGACGGCCAGCACCTCGCCGCTGCTCGGCTGTACGGCGACGACGCTGGACTCGTCGTACTCCTTCACCGCCTTCTCGGCGGCGGCCTGCACCTTTGCTGACAGCGTTGTCGACAAGGTGCCCGGCTCGCCCTCGGAGAGCGCCAGCAGCGGGGTGTCGGGGGCGTCGCTCGTGGTGTGCCGGACGGAGAGTTCGACGCCGGGCCTGCCGCCCACCTTCTCGCCGTACTTGACGCGCAGTTCGTCCAGCATCGGGCCCAGCGACGGGTACTTCTTCTTGCTCAGGACCTTGCCGTTCCGGTCCACCGCCTCGATCTGCGGGGTCGCCGACTCCTCGGTGACCAGGGTGTCCCCCTCCTGCTTCAGTTCGGGGTGCACCACCGACGGCTTCCAGTCGACCAGCGCCTTGCCGCTGGTCTTGCCGCGTACGACGGTCAGGGTGCTGTCGTAGGCGAGCGGCTTGCTCTTCCCGCCGTGCGTCACCTTCGCCTTCACGGAGAAGGGCACGGTCGCGCCCTTCGCGGGGCCCGGCGTGATCCGCACGTCGGTGATCTTCGCGTCCCGCCCGTAGCTCGTGAGGACGGGCGCGGCCACCGGCTCGTTGTCGGTGTGGCCGGCGGCCTTCGCGCCGTCGCCCTGCTCCCAGGCGGTGAAGAACTCCGTCGACGTGTCCTTGACCTCGTCCGCGCTGGGTGGCCCGGTCTTCACGGGATCGTCGCCACCCAGCCCGGGCACCAGGTGATAGGCCCCGTACCCGGCGGCGCCCACCATTCCGGCGAACACCGTCCCGACGACGGCCCCTTTGACTCCCTTGCGCATGACGCGGAACCTCCCCGTTCCCCATGTCCCCGTTCACTGGAGAACCGCCCTCCCCGCGTCAGCTGAACGCGTTCAGAAAGGCGGCCCTGCCGAAACTCTAGGTGCGGGGGGAGGGAGTTGTGACGGCTGTTTCCGGATGGTGGCAGAACAGAGACACGGAACCGGCGCATAGAGCATCTTTCCGGCGGGCGGCGCGGAGTGAGGGCCGGTCAGCGGCGTACGGGGCCGGTCGGCGGCGTACGGGGCCGGTCGGCGGCGTACGGGGCCGGTCGGCGGGGTGAGGGCCCCTCAGCGGGTCGGTCAGGCGGGGTGAGGGTCGGTCAGTCCGCGTCCGGCAGCGGCTTCCACGTCGACGGGCCCGGCGTCCGCCCCGCGGGCGGATAGTCGCAGTCGATGCTCCCGATCTCCCGGTCCCCGTCGCCCGCGTCGACCACCGCCACCCCCGTGCACACCCGGCCGTGCTCATCGGTCCAGGTCACCGCCTCGGTCCGGTCCGCGCACCCCGCCAGTGCCAGCACCCCCACGACCACCGCTCCCACGGTCACAGCCCTACGACGTACCCTCATCGCCACCCCCGTCGGCCCGGCCCCGTATCCGGAGCATCCAAGCACCTTGATACCGCCGGGAGTCGAACGTCCGGCCACGGGGCGGTCACAGCCCTGTCCGCATCCGGACGGGCCGGGCTCACACCCAGGTGTCCAGCCACATCCGGGCTCTCCAGTCGTCGATGGGGATCGCCTGACCGGTGTAGATCGGCCAGAAGTAGATGAAGTTCCAGACGACGAGCAGGACGAGGACCCCCGTGCCCGTCGCCCCCGCCACCCGCCGGGTGTCCGAGGAGCCCGGTGGGCCGGTCAGGGCCCCGATCAGCATCGCCACCGCGAGGCAGACGAAGGGGATGAAGACGACGGCGTAGAAGAGGAAGATCGTCCGCTCCTGGTACATGAACCAGGGCACATAGCCGGCCGCGACGGCGCAGGCGATCGCGCCCGCGCGCCAGTCCCGGCGGAAGAGCCAGCGCCACAGCACATACGCCAGGGCGAAGCAGCCCACCCACCACAGCATCGGCGTGCCGAGCGCCAGCACCTCGCGGGCGCACTTCTGGCCCGCGTCCGCCGCGCAGCCGTCCACACCGCGCTCGGGGGACTCGTAGAAGTACGAGACCGGACGCCCGAGGACCATCCAGCTCCACGGGTTCGACTGGTAGGTGTGCGGGGAGTCCAGGCCGACGTGGAACTCGTAGACCTGGGACTCGTAGTGCCACAGGCTGCGCGCCCAGTCCGGGAACAGCCAGGACCACGAACTGCCCTTGCCGTCGGTGGCGGCCCAGTTGCGGTAGTAGCCGCCGGTGCCGTCCGTCGGGGAGAGGATCCACGGGATCCAGGAGGCGACATAGGTGACGATCATCACCGGGAGGGTGGCGACGAAGGCGAGCCCGAGGTCGTACTTGACGACCGCCCGGTAGGGGTGACGGGCGCCCGCCACCTTGCGCGAACCCACGTCCCACAGGACCGTCATCAGACCGAACGCGGCGGCCACGTACAGACCGTTCCACTTGGTGCCGACCGCCAGGCCCAGCATCAGCCCCGCCGTCCACCGCCACGGCCGCAGCCCCAGCCGGAGGGTGTCGGCGACGTGCGCGTCCGGCCGGACCCGGCCGTCCGCGTCCGCCGACAGCGCGGCGGCCAGCCGCTCGCGTGCCCTGTCCCGGTCGACCACCAGACACCCGAAGGCCGCGACGACGAAGAACATCAGCACACCGTCCAGCAGCGCCGTACGGCTCATCACGAAGTGCAGCCCGTCCACCGCGAGCAGCGCGCCCGCCAGACAGCCGAGGAACGTGGAGCGCAGCAGACGGCGGCCGATCCGGCAGATCAGCAGGACGGACAGCGTGCCCAGCAGCGCCGTCATGAACCGCCAGCCGAACGGATCGAACCCGAAGACCAGCTCACCGAGGCCGATGAGGTACTTCCCGACCGGCGGATGGACCACATAGGCCGCGTCCGTCGGGATCGGCACGTCCCCGCCGGTCTTCAGGATCAGCTCATTGACGTTCTTGTCCCAGTTGACCTCGAAGCCCCGGTGGACGAGCGCCCACGCGTCCTTCGCGTAGTACGTCTCGTCGAATATCACGTCCTTCGGATTGCCGAGGTTCCAGAACCGCAGCACCCCCGCGAACGCCGTGACCAGCAGCGGGCCGATCCAGCCCAGCCGGCGCGTGATCCGCGCGGCCGTGTCGTGGGGCACACCCATCGCCGCCCACAGCCGCGGGCTGGGCTCCGCGTACGGCGGCACCAGCCGCTCCCGGACATCGCCGCGCGGGCCGGCCGTGTGGCCGAACCGGCGCAGCCGCTGCTGCCACGCCGGCCGCTGGTCGGGCGGGGCCTGGTCATGCCGGGTGTCCGTGGAGGACGCGGTACTGGTCACCGCGCCATCGTAGGGAACAGCTCTGTGGGAGTCCCGCGCATGGGTGGATTGTCGGTTCCGCGGGGCGTGCCGGGGCGTACCGGGGCGGGCGCGGGGCGAGCCCGCGGCGTGCCGAGGCGGGGACCGGGGGACGGGGGACCGGGGGACGGGGACCGGGGCCCCGGTGGGCTGGGAGGATGGGGGGGTGACTGGAACCCTTGTCTTGGCGGGCACCCCGATCGGCGACATCGCGGACGCGCCGCCCCGGCTCGTCTCCGAGCTGACCGACGCCGATGTGATCGCCGCCGAGGACACCCGGCGGCTGCGCCGGCTGACCCAGGCGCTCGGGGTGACACCCCGGGGGCGCGTGGTGTCGTACTTCGAGGGCAACGAGGCGGCGCGCACGCCGGAGCTGGTCGAGGAGCTGACCGGGGGCGCGCGGGTGCTGCTGGTCACCGACGCCGGGATGCCGTCCGTGTCCGACCCGGGATACCGGCTGGTCGCCGCGGCCGTCGAACGGGACGTCCGGGTGACCGCGGTGCCGGGGCCGTCCGCCGTGCTCACCGCGCTCGCGCTGTCCGGGCTGCCGGTGGACCGCTTCTGCTTCGAGGGGTTCCTGCCGCGCAAGAGCGGCGAGCGGCTGTCCCGGCTGCGGGAGGTCGCCGACGAACGGCGCACCCTCGTCTACTTCGAGGCCCCGCACCGGCTGGACGCCACCCTGACGGCGATGGCCGAGGTGTTCGGCGCCGAGCGCCGGGCCGCGGTGTGCCGGGAGCTGACCAAGACGTACGAGGAAGTCCGGCGGGGTCCGCTGGACGAGCTGGCGCGCTGGGCCGCGGAGGGCGTGCGCGGGGAGATCACCGTGGTGGTCGAGGGCGCCCCCGAGCGGGTCGAGGAGGTCGACGCGGCGGAGCTGGTGCGCAGGGTGCGGGTGCGGGAGGAGGCGGGGGAGCGGCGCAAGGAGGCGATCGCCTCGGTGGCGGTGGAGGTGGGGGTGCCCAAGCGGGTGGTGTTCGACGCGGTGGTCGCCGCGAAGCGGGAGGCTCCGTAGCAGGGGCAGGCTTCGTAGCAGCGGGAGGTTTGGGAGGCTCCTTAGGGGGCTGTCCGCGGTCCTGTCTCCAACGTTCGGTAAAGCGGAGGGCTCGGTTCCGGGGGGTTTGGCAAGGGCCGCCCAAGTCGGGGCCAACTCTGTACAGGACGCGTGCGCGCGGGCTCTCGGAGGCGTTCTCTGGAGGGGCTGGGGGATGAACCGTCCCACTGTCCAGCGGACCTTCAGGAGCTGGCATGAGCGAGATCGCAGGGCACACCGGCCTCCGCGGCGCGGCGGGCGCCGTCGTCCACGAGTCCTACTCCTTCGCCTGCATGAGATGCGGGGACGGCTGGGAGCAGTCGTACGAGATAGAGCACCACACGGACGCCAACGGCCGCGAGTTCGTGCTGTACGTCGCACAGGGCCGCGTCGTGCCGTCCCCGCTGAGCCGGCCGTCCTGCGCGAACTGCGGCGCGCACATCGTGCGGATCATGGCGGCCGGCCGGGTGTCGGGCGTCCGTGACGCCGCCCGGCGCGGCAGCACCCGCGACCGTGCCCGTGACCGTGCCGGTGACAGCGCCGCACCGCTGCCCGGTACGGCCGACGCGGCAGCCGAGGCCGCGGTCACACCTCGGCGCGGGCACCATCACTGGCACCTCTCCGACCTGCTCCACCCCTTCCAGCGCCGGGCCAGCTGAGGGCCCGACACCAGAGCGGGGCGCGGAAGGCGTTTCCGTAGGATCGAGGCATGTCCTCGAACGACTCAGGGTCCACCGGCTCCCGTTCCACCGGCTCGGGCGCCGGCGCCTCCGGGGCCTCCGGCGCCTCCGGCAAGAACGCCGCTCCGCCGCTGCCCGAGCCCCTGCGGGTGCCGGTCGCCGACTCGCACACCCATCTCGACATGCAGTCCGGCACCGTGCCGGAGGCCCTCGCCAAGGCCGCGTCCGTCGGCGTCACCACCGTCGTCCAGGTCGGCTGCGACGTGAACGGCTCCCGCTGGGCGGCCCGGACCGCCGCGGAGTACGACGCCGTCCACGCGGCCGTCGCCCTCCACCCGAACGAGGCGCCGCGCATCGTCCACGGCGACCCCGACGGCTGGTCCCGGCAGGGCGCCCGGCACCCCGGCGGGGACGCGGCACTGGACGACGCGCTCGCCGAGATCGACCGGCTGGCCGCGCTGCCGCAGGTCAAGGCGGTCGGCGAGACCGGCCTCGACCACTACCGCACCGGACCCGGGGGCAAGGCCGCCCAGGAGCGCTCGTTCCGCGCGCACATCGAGATCGCCAAACGGCACGGCAAGGCCCTCGTCATCCACGACCGCGACGCCCACGCCGATGTGCTGCGGGTGCTGAAGGAGGAGGGCGCCCCCGAGCGGACCGTCTTCCACTGCTACTCCGGCGACGCCGAGATGGCCGGGATCTGCGCCCGCGCGGGCTACCACCTGTCCTTCGCGGGCAACGTCACCTTCAAGAACGCCCAGCACCTGCGGGACGCGCTCGCCGTGACCCCGCTGGAGCTGGTCCTGGTCGAGACCGACGCGCCTTTCCTCACCCCGGCGCCCTTCCGCGGCCGGCCCAACGCGCCCTACCTCGTCCCGGTCACCGTGCGCGCGATGGCCGCCGTACGGGGTATCGACGAGGACACCCTGGCCACCGCCCTCGCCGCCAACACCGCACGCGCCTTCGACTACTGACGCCCACCGAGCGTAGTCGCGTCGCTTTGGAGAGTGACGGACGCTCCGCTAGGTTTTTGGGGCCCGATCCGGAGCACCTCTGGACCCCCTGGCCCCTGGAGCGTGTCGGCGTGAGCAGCCCTCAGTACGCGACGACGCCGTACGACGAGCACGAGACGATCCCGTACGGGTACCAGCCCTACGGATACCAGCCGTACCAGCCGTACCAGCCCTACGGACATCAGCCCTACGGGTACCAGCCGTACCAGCCGTACCAGCCGTACGCGCACCCGGCGTACGAGTCCCAGCCCTACCCGACCCAGCCGTACCCGACCCAGCCCTACCCCTACGCGTACGAGGCATACGAGGCGTACGGCTTCGACGCGTCGCCCGCCTCGGACGGGACCACGGTCGTGCTGCCCCGGCAGACGGCGGAGGACGAGGCCGGGGCCGGGGCCGGGGCTCCCGAGGAGGAGCAGGGCCTCGCCGAAGGGGCACGGGGGCGTCGGGCGCACGGCGGCGAGCGGGTCGACGGCGCCGTACGGCGGCTGCTGCCGAGGGCGCTGATCGTGGCGTTCCTGGCCGGCGGCACCACCGCGTTCGTCGCCCAGGACAAGGCCGTGGAACTGACCGTCGACGGCCGGCCGCGCACCCTGCACACCTTCGCCGACGACGTGACCGGACTGCTCGCCGACGAAGGGGTGGCGGTGGGCGCCCACGACGTCGTGTCCCCCGCGCCCGGCACCGAGCTGACCAGCGGCGACGAGATCGAGGTGCGGTACGGGCGCCCCCTGCGGCTCACCCTCGACGGCGACCCGCGCGAGGTGTGGACGACCGCCAGGACCGTGGACGAGGCGCTGCGGCAACTCGGCGTACGCGTGGAGGGCGCCTATCTGTCCACCGCGGGCTCCCGCCCCATCGGGCGGGCGGGGCTCCCCCTGGAGGTACGCACCGAACGCTCCCTCACGGTCATGGCCGACGGCCGCGCCCGCACCGTCCGCACCAACGCGGCGACCGTCCGCGAGGCCCTCGCCGCCGCCGGGGTCACCCTGCGCGGCGAGGACACCACCTCCGTCGCGCCCGGCAGCTTCCCGAGGGACGGGCAGACGGTCACCGTGCTGCGTATCACCGGCTCCCGGGAGACCCACGAGGAGGCGATCCCCTTCGCGGTGCGGCGCGTCGAGGACCCGGCGCTGTTCAAGGGCACCGAGGTCATCGAGGACGCCGGGGCGCCGGGGCTGCGGCGGATCACGTACGCCCTGCGCAGCGTCAACGGGGTCGCGCAGCGACCGCGGCGGATCGACGCCGAGGTGGTGCGCCGGCCGCGGACCCGGGTGGTGCGGGTGGGGACCCGGCCGATGCCGGTCTCCGTGCGCGGCGCCGACCGGCTGAACTGGCAGGGCCTCGCCCTGTGCGAGTCCGGCGGCCGGGCCGACGCCACCGACCCCTCCGGCACGTACGGCGGCCTCTACCAGTTCGACACCCGCACCTGGCAGAGCCTCGGCGGCACCGGCCGCCCCCAGGAGGCCCCCGCCGCCGAACAGACCCTCCGCGCGAAGAAGCTGTACGTGCAGCGGGGGGCGAGCCCCTGGCCGCACTGCGGGGCACGGCTGCGCGGCTGAGGCCCGTACCCTGGTGCGGTGAGCAGCACCACCCCCGAAACCCCCGACGCCCTGCTGGGCCCCGCCGACGTCCGTGAACTGGCGGCGGCGCTCGGCGTACGGCCCACCAAGCAGCGCGGCCAGAACTTCGTGATCGACGCGAACACGGTCCGCCGTATCGTCCGCACCGCCGAGGTCCGGCCCGAGGACGTGGTCGTGGAGGTGGGGCCGGGCCTCGGCTCGCTGACGCTCGCGCTCCTCGAAGTGGCCGAGCGGGTCACGGCCGTCGAGATCGACGACGTGCTCGCCGCCGCGCTGCCCGCCACCGTGGCGGCCCGGATGCCGCAGCGGGCGGACCGGTTCACGCTGGTGCACTCCGACGCGATGCGGGTCACCGAACTGCCGGGACCCGCGCCCACGGCACTGGTCGCGAACCTCCCCTACAACGTCGCCGTGCCCGTACTGCTGCACATGCTCGACACCTTCCCCGGCATCGAGCGCACGCTCGTCATGGTGCAGGCCGAGGTCGCCGACCGGCTGGCGGCGCCCCCGGGCTCCAAGGTGTACGGGGTGCCCTCGGTGAAGGCGAACTGGTACGCCGACGTCAAGCGGGCCGGCTCGATCGGCCGCACCGTCTTCTGGCCCGCGCCGAACGTCGACAGCGGACTGGTCTCCCTGACCCGGCGCACCGAGCCGGTCGCGACGACGGCCACGAAGGCCGAGGTGTTCGCGGTCGTGGACGCGGCGTTCGCCCAGCGCCGCAAGACCCTGCGGGCCGCGCTGTCCGGCTGGGCCGGGTCCGCCCCGGCGGCCGAGGCGGCACTGGTCGCGGCCGGGGTCTCACCGCAGGCCCGCGGGGAGGCGCTGACGGTGGAGGAGTTCGCGCGGATCGCCGAGCACAAGCGGGTCGCCGAGCACACGAAGCCCAGGTAGTCCCTGGCCCCGAACACGGGCCCAAGGTCCCCCGAAGACGGGCCGAAGTCCCCGAACACGGGCCGAAGTCCCCGAACACGGGCCGAACAGGAAGACCACGAGGAGTCCAGCCCAGTGAGTGTGACGGTACGCGTCCCCGCCAAGGTCAATGTGCAGCTCGGCGTGGGCGCCGCCCGCCCCGACGGCTTCCACGACCTGGCCAATGTCTTCCTCGCCGTCGGCCTCCACGACGAGATCACCGTCACCCCGGCCGACGCCCTGCGGGTGACCTGCGAGGGCCCGGACGCCGACCAGGTCCCCCTGGACCGTACGAACCTCGCCGCGCGGGCGGCGATCGCGCTGGCCGAGCGCTACGGCCGTACGCCCGACGTCCATGTCCACATCGCCAAGGACATCCCGGTCGCCGGGGGCATGGCGGGCGGCAGCGCGGACGGCGCGGGCGCGCTGCTCGCCTGCGACGCGCTGTGGGGGACCGGCGCCTCACGGGCGGAACTCCTCGACATCTGCGCCGAGCTGGGCAGCGACGTACCGTTCAGCCTCGTCGGCGAGGCCGCGCTCGGCACCGGCCGGGGCGAGAAGCTGACCCCCCTGGAGGTCGGCGGCACCTTCCACTGGGTCTTCGCGATGGCCGACCGGGGGCTGTCCACCCCGGCCGTCTTCCGCGAGTTCGACCGCCTCGCCGAGGGCCGCGACCTTCCCGAGCCGGTGGCCTCCCGGCCCCTCCTCGACGCCCTGGCCAAGGGCGACCCGGACGCGCTCGCCGCCACCGTCACCAACGACCTCCAGCCCGCCGCGCTCTCCCTCTTCCCGGAACTGGCCGACACCCTCGCCGCGGGCCGCGCCGCCGGCGCCCTGACCGCCCTGGTCTCCGGCTCCGGCCCCACCACGGCCTTCCTGGTCCGCGACCCCGGGTCCGCGGCGAAGGTGGCCCGGGCCCTGCCGGGAACCTGCCGCACCGTCCGCACGACGACAGCACCGGCGCGGGGGGCGACGGTGCTGTGAGCCCGGGGTCACCAAGAGCACCCCGTCACCAAGAGCGCACCGTCACCAAGAGCGCACCGTCACAAAGAGTGATCACCGCCTCGCGCGCCGCGCCCCGCGCCCCAGGGCCTACGCTTGAAGGCTGACCGTCCCCGCGCAGCAGGAGAGTAATGGCCGTCAACCTGGTCAATGTCGAGAACGCCACCAAGGTGTACGGCACCCGTGCCCTGCTGGACGGGGTCTCGCTCGGTGTGTCCGAGGGGGACCGGATCGGGGTCGTCGGGCGGAACGGGGACGGCAAGACGACACTCGTCCGCCTGCTGGCCAAGCTGGAGGAGGCCGACTCCGGCCGGGTCACCCACTCCGGCGGGCTGCGGCTCGGCGTGCTCACCCAGCACGACTCGCTCGACCCGTCCGCCACCGTGCGCCACGAGGTCATCGGCGACATGGCCGACCACGAGTGGGCGGGCGACGCCAAGGTGCGGGACGTGCTCACGGGCCTGTTCGGGGGGCTCGACCTGCCCGGCTTCCCCAAGGGGCTGGACACCGTCATCGGACCGCTCTCCGGCGGCGAGCGCCGGCGCATCGCCCTGGCCAAGCTGCTCATCGAGGAACAGGACCTGATCGTCCTGGACGAGCCGACCAACCACCTCGACGTCGAGGGCATCGCCTGGCTCGCCGCCCATCTGCGCGAGCGCCGCTCCGCGCTGGTCTGCGTCACCCACGACCGCTGGTTCCTCGACCAGGTCTGCACCCGCATGTGGGACGTCCAGCGCGGCACGGTCCACGAGTACGAGGGCGGCTACTCCGACTACGTCTTCGCCCGCGCCGAGCGCGAGCGCATCGCCGCCACCGAGGAGGTCAAGCGGCAGAACCTGGTCCGCAAGGAACTCGCCTGGCTGCGCCGGGGCGCCCCGGCCCGCACCTCCAAGCCGCGCTTCCGCGTGGAGGCCGCCAACGAGCTGATCAAGGACGTACCGCCGCCGCGCGACAGCAGCGAGCTGATGCGGTTCGCCTCCTCACGGCTCGGCAAGACCGTCTTCGACCTGGAGGACATCACCGTCCAGGCCGGACCCAAGGTGCTGCTCAAGCACGTCACCTGGCAGCTCGGCCCCGGCGACCGCATCGGCCTGGTCGGGGTGAACGGCGCGGGCAAGACCTCCCTGCTGCGCGCCCTCGCCGACGCCGCCCGCAGCGAGGGCGAGACCCAGCCCGCCGCCGGACGCATCGCCGTCGGCAGGACCGTCAAGCTGGCCTACCTCTCCCAGGAGGTCGCCGAACTCGACCCCGCCCTGCGGGTCCTGGAGGCCGTGCAGCAGGTGCGCGAGCGCGTCGACCTCGGCAAGGGCCGCGAGATGACCGCCGGACAGCTCTGCGAGACCTTCGGCTTCAGCAAGGAGAAGCAGTGGACGCCCCTGGGCGACCTCAGCGGCGGTGAGCGCCGCCGCCTCCAACTGCTGCGGCTGCTCATGGACGAACCCAATGTGCTCTTCCTGGACGAGCCCACCAACGACCTCGACATCGAGACGCTGACCCAGCTGGAGGATGTCCTCGACGGCTGGCCCGGCTCGATGATCGTGATCTCGCACGACCGGTTCTTCGTCGAGCGCACCACCGACCGGGTCTTCGCCCTCCTCGGTGACGGCACCCTGCGGATGCTGCCGCGCGGTATCGACGAGTACCTGGAGCGGCGCCGGCGCATGGAGGAGACCGCCGCTGCCGCCACCCCGGCCGCGCCCGCCCGCCCCGCCTCGGACAAGCCCGAGAAGAGCGCCGCCGACCAGCGCGCCGCCAAGAAGGAACTCCAGAAGATCGAGCGGCAGCTCGACAAGGTCTCCGAGAAGGAGACCGGGCTCCACGACCGGATCGCCGCGAACGCGACCGACTTCGCGAAGGTGGCCGAACTCGACGCCGAGCTGCGCGCGTTGGCCGGTGAGCGGGAGGAGCTGGAGATGCGGTGGCTGGAGCTGGCCGAGGACGCGTAGGGGTCGGGCGAAAGAATCACGCCGCGTCGGCAGGCTCCGTGAAGGGGGCGTGAAGGCGCGTAACGGGGCTATCACGGCCCGGTGCTCCCTTGGGAACAGGGGCGGTCCCGGGCCGTTGTGCTGCCCTGTCCGGGTGATAGAAAGAGCCGTCTGAGAACCGTCTGAGACAGTCTGAGAGCGCAACTGGGTCCTGCGGACACCCGACGGACACCCAGGGGGCGTGGCTAAAAATCAGTGAACTAGGGGGATCACGCTGATGGCTCAGCCGCCCGATCAGTCACCGCCGCAGGGCGGGTTCGGAGCACCGCAGGACCAGCCGCCGCAGGGTCAACAGCCGCAGCCGCAGCCGCAGGGACCGCCAGGACAGCAGCAGCCGCCGCCGCAGAGCGGAGGTTTCGGCCCGCCCCAGCCGCCCGCCGGGCCGCCGCAGGCCCCGCCGCCGCCCCAGACCCCGCCGGGAGGGTCGCCTGCACCGTCGGGACCGCCGCCGAGCGGCCCGTACGGCACCCCGCCCGCGACCGGCCCGTACGCCGCGCCGCCCGCCCAGGGACAGCCCGGCCCGTACGGCCCACCGCAGCAGCCCGGCCCGTACGGCGCCCAGCCCGGTCACGGCTATGGCTACGGCTACCCGCAGCAGGCCCCCTACCCCGGGCAGCCCGGCGCCCCCGGCCACCCCGCCGCCCCCGGCCACCCCGCCGCTCCCGGCTACCCCGGTTACCCCGGCGCGCCCGTCCCGCCCCCCGGCGGCTCCGGTTCGCGCAGCCCTTTCAAGGGCAAGCCCGCGGTGATCATCGGCGCGGCGGTGGCCGTGCTGCTGGTCGTCGGCGGCACCGTCTTCGCCGTCACCCGCGGCGACGAGGGCAAGGACAGGAAGCCGGTCGCGGAGAAGACCGACGACGCCAAGCCGTCCGCGTCCGGCACCCCGGTCAACCCGGGTGACGGCAGCGGTGACGGCGGCGCCGACCCGGACGACCTCAACGAGGGCCGCCGGCCGGGCGAGTCCCGGGTGCTCTGGTACAAGGAGGCGCCCGACGCCCCCGCCGACGGCGCCGACGCCCCGGGCATGTGGATCACCGACAAGACGGCGGTGAAGGCGGCGTACAAGCAGGTCTTCGCCTACGGCGTCGGTGACGGCACCCCCGCCTGGGACCCGATCTCCTTCCCGAACCCGATCTGCGCGACCACCCCCGAGCAGTCCGAGGCGGGCAAGATCGTCGTCGCGTACATGAGCGGCACCAGCGACCGCGCCAAGTGCAACCAGCTCCAGCAGATCGACCTGGCCACCGGCGAGCGCGGCTGGAAGGCCGAACTGGGCGAGGGCGCCCTCTTCGACAGCACCCTCACCGCCGAGCTGTCCGTCGCCGGAGACACCCTGATGGTGGGCCGCTCGCAGTCCGGCACGGCGTACGACATCAACACCGGCAAGAAGCTGTTCGACAAGAAGAAGTACGACGACTCCTGCTTCCCGGCCGCCTTCGCGGGCGGCGGCGGACGGCTGATCCAGGTGGCCTCCTGCGGCGCGGCCACGGACGACGAGCACGAGGAGATGCAGGAGCTGGACCCGCGCACCGGCAAGGTCCGGTGGACGCAGAAGTACGAGAAGGGCTGGCGGGTCACCCGCGCCTACTCCCTGAACCCGCTGGTCGTCTACAGCACCAACGAGGACAAGAAGCAGTGGGACATCGCGATGATGGCCGACAACGGGGAGCTGAGCGCCCGGGTCGCCTTCGACGAGGACTTCGCGCCCGAGTGCGGCTGGGGAGTGCTCCAGCGTGATCTGACGGGCTGCCACGGCGTCGCCGCCGACACGGACACCCTCTACCTGCCGACCGAGGCGACCTCCGGGGCCAACGAGGTCGTCGCGATCAACCTCTCCGACGGCAAGGAGAAGTGGCGCGTCAAGTCCCCGGCGGACGAGGCGATGCTGCCGCTGCGCGTCGAGGACGGCAAGCTGATCGCCTACGTCCAGGCGTCGTACGACGCGGGCGGCCGGGTCGTCTCCGTCCCGACCTCGGGCACCGACCCGAAGCCGACCACGCTGCTCCAGAACCCGCAAGGCGCGGCGAGTGTCGAGGACGGGTTCTTCTCCCGTGACCTCGCCTGGGTGGACGGCCGGCTGTATCTCTCCACGACCCGGCTCACCGGCAACGACGAGGCCAAGGAGAAGCTGATGCTGGCCTACGGCAAGTAGCCCCGGCCCGCCCCGGACCCGACCCGCCGCCTTCCTCCCGTTCCGTCCCTGGACGTCCGATGCACCGAGGTTCTCCGTCATGACCCAGCCGCCGCCTCCGCCGCCCCACCAGCCCCCGCAGGGGGGAGGGTTCGGGCCACCCGCCGACCAGCCGCAGCAGCCCCAGCCCGCACAGGCACCCCAGCCCCCGGCCCAGGCACCCCACACACCCCAGCCGCCCCCGGGCTACGGCTACCCGCAGGCGGGCCCGCCGCCGCAGCCGCCGCAGCAGCCGGCCGGCTACGGATATCCGGCCCAGCCGCCGAACCCGTACGCCCAGCAGCAGCCGGGCGCCCACCCGCAGCCGAACAACCCGTACGGCGCCGCCCCGCAGAACCCTTACGGCGCCGCCCCGCAGAACCCGTACGGCGCCCAGCAGCCGCCGCCCGGTTACGGCTATCCGCAGGCCACCGTGCCGATGCAGGCGCAGGCTGGTGGGGGCTCCGGCGGGAAGAAGATCAACGCGCAGGTGGCGATCATCGTCTCCGCGGTGGTCGCGATCGCTCTGATCGTCGGCGGCGGTGTCTGGTACGCCTCCTCCGACGACGGCGCGAAGGACGACACCGCCACCTCCGGCGACAAGAACGGCGGTGACAAGGACAAGAACGGCGGGGACGGCGCGCAGGGCGACGAGGGCGCCGCCCCGAAGGGCAGCGAGCGGGTGCCCGCCGACACCGCGGCCGGGGTGCTGTTCCAGATCCCGGCGCCGCCGGTCAAGGACGAGCAGATCCACAGCGTGGCCGGCTCCTGGCTGACCGACTCGGTCTACGCCAAGAGCGGCGTCAACCAGGTCACCGGCTACGACCCCGACACCGGCGGCACGAAGTGGACGCTGCCGCTCACCGGCCAGACCTGCGGCTACGCCCGTCAGATCACCGGGGACGGCACCACGGTGGTGCTGTCGGAGGCCGCCAAGCGCAACGCGAAGGGCGAGCACGAGCCCTGCACGCAGATCACCGCGTTCAACGTCGACAGCGGCAAGAAGCTGTGGAGCAAGAGCGTCACCGTCAGCGACGCCGAGGTGGCGTTCGCCGAGGCCACCATCTCCGGCGGCACGGTCGCGGTCGGTGGCGGCTACTCGGGCGGCGCGGCCTTCGACGTGACCACCGGCAAGGTGCTCTGGCAGCCCAAGGTCAGCAATTGCACGGATGTCGGCTACGCGGGCGGCGCGCGGCTCGTCGCCGTCCACAAGTGCGGTGACTACGGCAACGAGAAGTACGAGGTCCAGCTGATCGACCCGAAGACCGGGTCGGTGAAGTGGGGCTACAAGGTGCCCGACGGGCTGGAGAACATCAAGGTGATCTCCACCCAGCCGGTGGTCTTCGGTGTGGACTCCGCGGACATCACCGCCTCGGGCGCCTCGGACGTCTTCTCCCTCGACGACAGCGGCAAGCTGCTGTACAAGATCCCGCTGGAGGACGGCGAGTACAACCACCGCTGCGAGATCGCCCGTACCGACGGCTGCGGCGGGATCGTGGTCGGCAACGGCAAGCTGTACGTGCCGACCAAGGAGCACGACGGCGGCGCGGACTCCAGGATGACCAACGAGATCGTCGCGTTCTCGCTGGAGACCGGGAAGTCCACCGGCGACCGCATCGACGCAGGTGACCGGTACACGGTCTTCCCGCTGCGGATGGACGGCGGCGACCTCGTCGCGTACAAGGAGGGGCCGTACGACAAGGGCGATCAGATCGTCTCCGTGAACGGCGGCTCGCTGAAGCAGACCACCCTGCTGGAGACACCGGGCACCCGGGATGTGCGGGACGCGATCAGCAGGATGGTGCCGCGTTCGGCGGAGGCGCTGTACACCGACGGGCGGCTGTTCCTCGGCAAGAACCTGGTCAGCAAGCCGTACACCAAGGGGGAAGAGGTGTACACGGCGCTGGGATTCGGGGCGAAGTAGCGGCGTGCGGGGGGCCGTCGGCGGCGCGCGGCCGGCGTACGGCCCCCGTGCGTGCCCCAAGACACCGCCGCCCGTACGGCACCGCGCCCGCGGCCCCGTCCCTGTTCAGGGCGGGGCCGCGGGCGCGGTGGCGCCACCCCCCTCGAACTCGGGGGATTTCGGCGATCCGGGGGCGGATCTCTCCGGTTGGGGGCGCGCGATGTCGAACAAGCGTGTAGCTTCCGGGGGCATGAGGAGCGGGGGTGCCGGAGGCCCGAGGGAACGGGTTCTCGCCGCGGGGAGCGATGCTGACCCGTAGTGGGCATCCATGGGGGGACTGGGGGGACTGGGGGGTTCTCGATGGGAGTGCGGCTGATGGTGGTCGATGACCACCGACTGCTGGCCGAGGCGCTGGCCTCGGCGTTGAAGCTGCGCGGGCACCGGGTGCTCGCGGCGGCGGCGCCGACGGCGGGCGTGGCGGAACTGGTGATCGCGCGGGCGCCGGAGGTGTGTCTGCTGGGCACGGCGACGCCTGCCGAACCGGGCGCGTTCGACCCGGTGGCGAGGATCAAGCGGGAGCGTCCGCAGGTCGCGGTGCTGGTGCTGGGGCCGGTGCCGAGTCCGCGCGGGATCGCGGCGGCGTTCGCGGCCGGCGCGTCCGGCTATGTCCGGCACGACGAACGGATAGAGGGCGTCGAGCGCGCCATCATCAAGGCCCGCGCGGGCGAGGTGGCCATCGCGCCGGGCCTTCTCCAGGGCGCGTTCAGCGATCTCCTCAACCCGGCCGCCCAGCCCGACGACGAGGGCCAGCGGCTGCTGCGGATGCTCACCCCGCGCGAGGTCGAGGTCCTGGTCCGGGTCGCCGACGGCGAGGACACCCGCGTCATCGCCGCCGGCATGGGCATCGCCCCCTCCACCGCCCGCACCCACGTCCAGCGCGTCCTCATGAAACTGAGCGTCGGCTCCCGCCTGGAAGCAGCCGCCCTCGCGGCCCGGACGGGCCTCCTGGACCGAGCGGGTCCGATCCGGCCCGGCCCGGGCCACGGATAACCTTGGCTGACACCAGGTCAGTCAGCCTGTCCGGCGAAGAAAGTGAACCGCGCAGAACGTGAACAGTTCCGGCATACGCCACTCCCGTCCCCACTCCCGTCCCCGGCCCCGTCGCCACCCCCGTCTCCGTGCCGTCACCCCCGCGGTCGCCGCCCTCGTCTCCCTGGCCCTGCTCACCGCCTGCGGTGGGTCCGGCGACGGGAACGACGGGAACGACGGGAAGGGCGGGAAGGAAGGGAAGGCGGACGGGGGCTCGCAGGGTTCCGGGGCCGCCGCCGAGGGTGTGCAGCCGCTCACCGCGGCCGAGCTGGAGAAGGCGGCCCTGAAGGCGGCGGACCTGCCCGGGTACCAAGTGGCGGAGGCGCCCGACTCCGACATCTCCGCGGCCGAGGCGGCGAAGGTCGACGAGAAGGACTGCCTGCAACTGGGGCGCGCGGTGGCCGGGACGACGGCGGGGGCCGCCGACGCGGCCGTGCACCGCCGGGTCACGGGCGGCGCGGGCGGCGGCGAGGGCTCCGAGGAAGCCTCGACGGACATCAACACCGGCATGGTCACCCTCGCCTCCTACCAGAGCGCGGACGACGCCGCCGAGACGCTGAAGTCCCTCGGCGACGCGGTCACCGCGTGCAAGGGCGGCTTCGAGTGGACGGTGGGCGGCGAGAAGCTGACCGCCAGCAAGGTCACCGAGGACACCGCGCCCAAGGGCGGCGAGGACGCGGTGGCGTTCACCGCCTTCACCAAGATCGAGGGCGCCGAGGCCCCCTGGAAGGCGGTCGTGTTCCGCCAGGGCGCGACCCTCGCCCACTTCACGCTGGTCAACGCGGCGGCCATCGAGTCCGGCAAGGACTTCCCCTTCCCCGCCGACCTCGTCACCGCCCAGGCGGACAAGCTGACCTGACCCACCCACCCGGTCACCACCCACCCGGTCATTTCCTGCCCGTTCATCGGTCGCCCGGTCATCGGCCGGCCGTTCATCGCCCCCCGCCCCGGAGGAAGCACCTTCTCCGGGGCGGGGGTGTCTCCGGTGCAGACAAGCCATGGTGGGTTGTGTTTTGATGTGTTGAGTTCTGTTGATGGATGTGCCGTGGTGGGCCGAAGGGGAGTCCGTACGTGAAGAAGACCTCGACCCGGCTGGCCGACGGTCGTGAACTGATCTACTACGACCTGAGCGACGCGACCGTCCGCACCGCCGCCGACCACCGGCCGCTGGAGCCCACGGTCACCTCCTCCGAGATCCGGCACGACCCCCTGCTCGGCGACACCGTCGCCATCGCCTCGCACCGGCAGAGCCGCACCTACCATCCCCCCGCCGACCAGTGCCCGCTCTGCCCGACCCGCGACGACCGGCTCAGCGAGATCCCCGACTCCTCCTACGACGTCGTGGTCTTCGAGAACCGCTTCCCCTCCCTCGCCGGCGACTCCGGCCGCTGCGAGGTCGTCTGCTTCACCCCCGACCACGACGCGTCCTTCGCCGACCTCGGCGAGGAACACACCCGACTGGTCCTCGACGCCTGGACCGACCGCACCGCCGAACTGTCCCATCTGCCCTCCGTACAGCAGGTGTTCTGCTTCGAGAACCGGGGCCGCGAGATCGGCGTCACCCTCCAGCACCCCCACGGCCAGATCTACGGCTACCCCTTCACCACCCCCCGCACCGCACTGATGCTCCGCCAGGCCGCCGCGCACAAGAGGGCCACCGGCGGCGGCAACCTCTTCGACGCCGTCCTGGAACGGGAACTCGCCGACAGTCGGGTCATCCTCACGGGTGAACACTGGGCCGCCTTCGTCCCGTACACCGCGCACTGGCCCTACGAGGTCCACCTGTACCCACGCCGCCGGGTGCCCGATCTGCTCGCCCTCGACGAGGCCGCGCGCGCCGAATTCCCGCGGATCTATCTGGAACTCTTGAAGCGCTTCGACCGGATCTTCGGCGAACAGGAGCCGCCGACGCCGTACATCGCGGCCTGGCACCAGGCCCCGTTCGGGCGACCGGACGGGTTCGAGGGCGTCGACCGCGACGACTTCGCGCTGCACCTGGAGCTTTTCACCACCCGTCGGACCTCCGGCAAGCTGAAGTTCCTCGCGGGTTCCGAGTCCGGTATGAGCGTGTTCATCAACGACGTGCCGCCGGAGCGCGCGGCCGAGCGACTGCGAGAGGTAGCGAGTTCATGAAGTACCTGGTGACGGGCGGAGCAGGGTACGTCGGCAGCGTGGTCGCCCAGCATCTGCTGGAGGCGGGCCACGAGGTCACCGTCCTCGACAACCTCTCCACCGGCTTCCGCGCGGGCGTCCCCGCCGGCGCCGCCTTCATCGAGGGCGACATCCGCGACGCCGCCAAGTGGCTCGACCCCTCCTACGCGGCGGTCCTCCACTTCGCCGCGTCCTCCCAGGTCGGCGAGTCCGTCGTGCGACCCGAGAAGTACTGGGACAACAACGTCGGCGGCACCATGGCCCTGCTCGCCGCGATGCGGGACGCGGGCGTACGCACCCTCGTCTTCTCCTCCACCGCCGCCACCTACGGCGAACCCGACCGGGTCCCCATCCCCGAGAGCGCCCCGACCCACCCCACCAACCCCTACGGCGCCTCCAAGCTCGCCGTCGACCACATGATCGGCGGCGAGGCCCGCGCCCACGGCCTCGCCGCGGTCTCCCTGCGCTACTTCAACGTCGCCGGCGCCTACGGCACCCACGGCGAACGCCACGACCCGGAGTCCCACCTCATCCCCCTCGTCCTCCAGGTCGCCCAGGGCCGCCGCGAGAGCATCTCCGTCTACGGCGACGACTACCCCACCCCCGACGGCACCTGCGTCCGCGACTACATCCATGTCGCCGACCTCGCCGAAGCCCACCTCCTGGCCCTGAACGCGGCCCGCCCCGGCGAGCACCTCATCTGCAACCTCGGCAACGGCAGCGGCTTCTCCGTCCGCGAGGTCATCGAGACCGTCCGCCGGGTCACCGGCCACCCCGTCCCCGAGACCGCCGCCCCCCGCCGCGGTGGCGACCCGGCCGTCCTGGTCGCCGCCGCCGACACCGCCCACGAGAAACTGGGCTGGACCCCGTCCCGCTCCGACCTCACCGCGATCGTCGCGGACGCCTGGCACTTCGCCCAGAACATCCAGGACACCCAGAACACCCAGAACGCCCAGGACACCCAGGACATCCAGGACGTCGAGAACGCCGGCACAGGAGAGCGATAAGTGAGCGCCCCGATCAGCGAAGCCTTCACCGCGCTCTACGGCAGAGCCCCCGACGGCGTCTGGGCGGCCCCCGGCCGCGTCAACCTCATCGGTGAACACACCGACTACAACGACGGCTTCGTGATGCCCTTCGCGCTGCCGCACACCACCGTCGCCGCCGTCTCCCGGCGCACCGACGGCCTGCTGCGCCTCCACTCCGCCGACGCCTCCGCCGACGGCACCGCGGGCACCGAGGGCGTCGTGGAACTGCGCGTCGACGCCCTCGCCCCCGGCACCGACCCGCACTGGACGGCGTACCCCGCCGGGGTCGTCTGGGCGCTGCGCGAGGCCGGGCACCCCGTCACCGGCGCCGACCTGCACCTCGCCTCCACCGTCCCGGTCGGCGCGGGCCTGTCCTCCTCGGCGGCCCTGGAGGTCGTCGTCGCCCTCGCGCTCAACGACCTGTACGCGCTCGACCTGCCCCGCTGGAAACTCGCCCGGCTCTGCCAGCGCGCCGAGAACGTCTACGTCGGCGCCCCCACCGGGATCATGGACCAGACCGCGTCCGCCTGCTGCACCGCCGGACACGCCCTGTTCCTCGACACCCGCGACCTGTCCGTACGGCAGATCCCCTTCGACCTCGCCGCCGAGGGGATGCGGCTGCTCGTGGTCGACACCCGCGTCCGGCACGCCCACAGCGACGGCGAGTACGGCAAACGCCGCGCGGGCTGCGAGAAGGGCGCCGCCCTGCTGGGCGTGGACGCCCTGCGGGACGTGCCCTACGACGGCCTGGACACGGCGCTCGCCGGGCTCGGCGACGAGGACGAGGTGCGCCGGCTGGTCCGGCACATCGTCACCGAGAACCAGCGCGTCGAACGGGTCGCCGCACTGCTGGAGGCGGGCCGCACCCGGGAGATCGGACCGCTGCTCACCGAGGGCCACGCCTCCCTGCGCGACGACTTCCGCATCTCCTGCCCCGAGTTGGACACCGCGGTCGACTCCGCCCTCGCGGCCGGTGCTCTCGGCGCCCGGATGACCGGCGGCGGCTTCGGCGGCTCGGCGATCGTCCTGGCGGAGACGGGGGACGTGGAGACGATCACCAAGGCGGTGGCGGCGGCGTTCGCGGCGGCCGGACACACACCCCCGAGGACGTTCGAGGCGGTCCCGTCGGCCGGGGCCGCACGACTCGCCTGAACCGCACGACAGGGCACAGCGCGGCACGACACGGCGCGGTACGCCCCCCGGGCCGGCCCCGCCCGGCCCGGCCGACCCGGCCGACCGCGCTCAGCCGAGTCGCTTGGTCAGCGTGTACTCGGTGATCCCCGGCGGATAGTCGGGGATCACGCACACCACGTCGTACCCCTGCTTCCGGTAGAAGTCCGGCGCCTGGAAGTCCCAGGTCTCCAGGCGCACGGCCCGGCAGCCCCGCTCCGCGCGCGCGATCCGCTCGGCCTCCGCGAGCAGCGCCGCGCCCAGCCCGCCGCCGCGCCGGTGTTCGTCCACCCACAGATACGTCACATGCAGCCAGCCGCCCCAGGTGTACCCGACCAGCCCGCCGTGGAACGCGTCGGAGGCGTCCAGCATCCAGAGCTGCAACGGCACTTCGCGCTCGTGCGGGGTGTCGCGCAGGGCGCGCAGTCTGGGGGAGGCCGCCGTGTTGGCGGCCCGCAGCCGGGCCCGTAGGAGATCGCACCGGGATCTGTCGACTTCCGCAACGAGACGAAACATGCGGCTCACCATAAACGCGGTCGGCCGGTCAGTTCCGCGAATCACCTTCCACCGCCCGCTCCCGGCCGTACTCTGATGAACAGTGCCGGTGGGGGCCGGCACGGTTCAGGGGGCGAGACCAAGTCGGGTACGACATCGGTACGACAGTCGGGTACGACGCCCGATCGGGGGGTAGCAGTCTCTGCACGGCGGCGGCCGAGCGGCTCTGGCATCCTCCGGGCGTCCTGCCCGCACCGGTCGTCGTACCTCCGGACCAGTGGGGGTTGTCAGTGGTTCGCATCCGAGTCCTGGTCGTGGACGACCATCGTATTTTCGCCGAGTCCCTCGCCGCCGCACTGGCGGCCGAGCCGGACGTCGACGTGTCCGCGGCCGGCAGCGGCCCGGCCGCGCTGCGCAGCCTGGAGCGCGCCGCGGCCGAGGGCCGCCGCTACGACGTGCTGCTCGTGGACGCGGACCTCGGCTGCACCGCGCCGGGCGTCCGGGCGGCGGTACCGGTGACGGAGGTCGGTGAGGACGGGCTGGTCGACGGGATATCACTGGTCGCGGGCGTGCGGACGGCACAGCCCGCGATCCGGGCCGTCGTCCTCGCCGAGAAGGACGACCCGCGGCGGGCGGCGCTCGCCATCCAGGCCGGCGCGTCCGGCTGGGTCGCGAAGGACTGCTCGCTGTCCCGGCTGCTGACGGTGATACGGGGCGTGCTGCGGGACGAGACCCATCTGCCGCCCGCCCTGCTGACCGGGGTCCTGCGGGAGCTGACGGCCGCGCGCAAGCACCGCACCGAGAGCGAACGGCTGGTGGAGTCACTCACCCCGCGGGAGCGAGAGGTACTGCGCTGCATGGTGGCGGGGCTGGGCCGCAAGGCGGTCGCGGAACGGCTGTTCCTCTCCCCGCACACGGTCCGCACCCATATGCAGAACGTGCTGGGCAAGCTCGGGGTGCACTCCACGCTGGCCGCGGTGGCGCTCGCCCGCCGGGCCGGGGTCGGTCCGGTGGACCTAACCGGGGATGTTGTCGAACGGGGCGGTCAGCTGGCGTAGCAGCGCGGCGAGTTCACCGCGCTGGGCGCGGGACAGCTCGGCGAGGATCGCCCGCTCCTGGTCGAGGAGCCCGGCGAGCGCCTGGTCGGCGCGGTCCCGCCCCTCGTCGGTGAGACGGACCAGCACCCCACGCCGGTCGCTGGGGTCGGGCAACCGCTCGACCAGGCCCTTCTTCGCGAGCCGGTCGATACGGTTGGTCATGGTGCCGGATGTGACCAGGGTCTGGGTGAGCAACTGACCGGGGGAGAGCTGGTACGGGGTGCCCGCGCGGCGCAGCGCCGTGAGCACATCGAACTCCCAGGGCTCCAGACTGTGCTCGGAGAACGCCAGCCGACGCGCGCGGTCCAGATGCCGGGCCAGTCTGCTGACCCGGCTGAGCACTTCGAGCGGCTCCACGTCGAGGTCCGGGCGCTCCCGGCGCCACGCTGCGACCAGCCGATCGACCTCGTCCTCCATGACGATCAGTGTAGTGGTTGTGTCGACATGAAGTCTCTTGACATCAAGATATATGGCGGGGCAGGCTGGACATACCTAGAGTCCCGCGACCTTCTCGTCGTGCCCGCCCTCAAGGAGACCCCGCCATGCCCACCCCCGTCTGGGACCCCGCCCAGTACCTGCGTCACGCCGGGCACCGGGCCCGGCCCTTCACCGACCTGCTCGCCCGGGTCCCCGACCTGCCCGCCGAGCGGCCCCGGATCGCCGACCTCGGCTGCGGCCCCGGCACCGTCACCACCGTGCTCGCCGCCCGCTGGCCCGCCGCGCACATCACCGGCTACGACAACTCCCCGCAGATGCTCGCCGACGCCCACGCCCACGCCGGGCCCACGCCGGGCGGCGGCAGCCTCGACTTCACCGAGGCCGACGCGCTCACCTGGACGCCGGACGAGACCCACGACCTGATCATCAGCAACGCCCTGCTGCAATGGGTCCCCGGCCATGTGGACCGCTTCTCCGACTGGATCGCCGCGCTGGCCCCCGGCGGCACGTTCGCCTTCCAGGTCCCCGGCAACTTCGACGCCCCCAGCCACCGTCTGATGCGCACCCTGGCCGCCCAGGATCCCCGCCTCGACGGAGTGCTCCGCCATGACGACGCCGTCCTGACCCCGTCCGCCTACCTGTCCGTCCTCACCGGCCTGGGCTGCGAGGCCGACGTGTGGGAGACGACGTACGTCCATCTCCTCCAGGGCCCCGACCCGGTCCTCGACTGGGTCAAGGGCACCGGCCTGCGCCCGATCCTCACGGCCCTGGCCGACGACGAGGAGGCGAAGGACGCCTTCCTGACCCAATACCGCACCCACCTGCGCGGGGCCTACCCCCAAACCCCCCAGGGCACCCCGTTCCCCTTCCGAAGAATCTTCGCAGTAGCCCAAAAACAGCCCTGACCCCACCCCCGACAGACAGCCGAAGTCAAACCCCAGCCCACCCCCACCAGGGGCGCGAGGAACTGCGCAAACCCACCCCCGGCGCAAACCCAAAGTCACACCCCAGCCCACCCCCACCAGGGGCGCGGGGAACTGCGCAAAACCCACCCCCGGCGGACAGCCGAAGTCACACCCCAGCCCACCCCGCACCGCAGGCACCCCACTCAACTCTTCCGGTGCCCGATCAACCCCGGCTTCGGCTCCAACCCGTTCAACCCGTGCCACGCCAGATTCACCAGATGCGCCGCCACCTCCGACTTCTTGGGCCTGCGCACCTCCAGCCACCACTGCCCGGTCAGCGCGACCATGCCCACCAGCGCCTGGGCGTACAGCGGCGCCAGCTTGGGGTCGAAGCCGCGGCTCTTGAACTCCTTGCCGAGGATGTCCTCCACCTGCGTCGCGATGTCCGAGATCAGCGACGCGAAGGACCCCGTCGACTGCGGGATGGGCGAGTCACGGACCAGGATGCGGAACCCGTCCGTGTTGTCCTCGATGTAGTCCAGCAGCGCGAACGCCGCCTGTTCCAGCAGCTCCCGCGGATGCCCCGCGGTCAGCGACCCCGTCACACCCTCCAGCAGACGCCGCATCTCGCGGTCGACGACCACCGCGTACAGCCCTTCCTTGCCACCGAAGTGTTCGTACACCACCGGCTTGGACACCCCGGCCTTCGCCGCGATCTCCTCCACCGACGTCCCCTCGAACCCCTTCGCCGCGAACAGCGTGCGCCCGATGGTCAGCAACTGCTGACGTCGCTCCGCACCGGTCATCCGGGTGCGGCGGGTACGCCGCGGCTTGTCGTTGCTGGGGGTGCTGGAGTCGGTGGCCACACCGTCAATCATGCCGCCTCGGCCGTCTCCTTCCGCTGCCGGGCGCCGTCCTCCCCGTCACTGCGGCGGGAATCGATACGCGAGCGTGACGGCCAGCGCACGTCGGACGCCCATCCGGCCAGCTCGAACCAGCGGATCAGCCGCGCCGAGGAGTCCAGCTGCCAGCGCTCCACACCGTGCCGCGCGGAGGTCGGGTCGGCATGGTGCAGGTTGTGCCAGGACTCACCGCAGGACAGGATCGCCAGCCACCACACATTGCCCGAGCGGTCCCGTGAACGGAACGGCCGCTTGCCCACCGCGTGGCAGATCGAGTTGATCGACCACGTCACATGATGCAGCAACGCCACCCGGACGAGTGACCCCCAGAAGAACGCGGTGAACGCGCCCCACCAGGACATCGTCACCAGGCCGCCGATCAGCGCGGGCAGCGCCAGCGACACCACGGTCCACAGCAGGAACTGCCGGGAGATGGCCCGCAGCGTCCGGTCCTTGATCAGATCCGGCGCGTACTTCTCCTGCGGAGTCCGCTCCGTATCGAACATCCATCCGATATGGGCCCACCACAGGCCCTTCATCAGAGCCGGCACGGTCTCGCCGTACCGCCACGGCGAATGCGGGTCGCCCTCGGCGTCGGAGAACCGGTGGTGCTTGCGATGGTCGGCCACCCAGCGCACCAGCGGCCCCTCCACCGCCAGCGACCCCGCGATCGCCAGCGCGATCTTCAACGGCCGGTTCGCCTTGAAGGAACTGTGCGTGAAGTGCCGGTGGAAACCGATCGTGATGCCGTGGCAGCCGAGGTAGTAGAAGAACACCAGCAGACCGAGGTCCAGCCAGCTCACCCCCCAGCCCCACGCCAGCGGCACCGCCGCGAGCAGCGCGACGAACGGTACGACGATGAACAGCAGCAAGGTGATCTGCTCAAGAGAACCCTTGTGGTCACCGCCCAGCGTGGCGGGAGGCGACGGCTCGCCGGACGTCGGTGACGCCGGCTGCTCGGCCTCGTCGATCACATCGGAACTCGTGGTCATGGGTGTCCCCTGGGGGGTCGTGGGTCTGGACTGGCGGGATGCGGCGGAACGCGGCGGAACAGGGAAGGGCGGAAACAGGGCGAACGGGGGAGCGGCTGAGCGGGGGGAACGTCGGGGGAAACATCGGAGGGAACTCGGAGGGAACAGGGAAACGGGGGAGCCGGGGAAACAGCTCCGCGGAACCATCCCTACGCTTCCGTAACCTACGGCGTCGTAAGTATGTCAGCGCGCCGCCCTGCGGCAAGAGCCCGACCGCCTGCGCGTGCCGCCCGCCACCTATCCTTGATGTCGGTCGGACAGCGCGGTCCGCTCTGGATCCATTCCTCTCACCATCCCCTTCCCCGGAAGTCCACGGAAGTCCACGGAAGTCCCCGGAAATCCCCGGAAATCCCCGGAAGACCTTCTTCCCCGGACGCCCGGCCCGTCATGCGGACCCGCCGCGCGACGGTCACCGGGTACCCGCATGTACGAGCTTCAGACGAGCCCCGAACTCATCAGCCGAGCCTCCACACTGCAAGGAGCCGCACCTGTGAGCAGTGCCGACGACCACACCACGACGACCAGCACCGAGCTGCGCGCCGACATCCGCCGGCTGGGCGACCTCCTCGGCGAGACCCTCGTCCGCCAGGAAGGCCCCGAACTGCTGGAACTCGTCGAAAAGGTACGCCGCCTCACCCGAGAGGACGGCGAGGCCGCCGCCGAGCTGCTGCGCGGAACCGAACTGGAGACCGCCGCCAAGCTGGTCCGCGCCTTCTCCACCTACTTCCACCTCGCCAACGTCACCGAACAGGTGCACCGTGGCCGCGAACTGCGCGCCAAGCGCGCCGCCGAAGGCGGACTGCTCACCCGCACCGCCGACCGCCTCAAGGACGCCGACCCCGAACACCTGCGCCAGACCGTCCGCCACCTCAGCGTCCGCCCGGTCTTCACCGCCCACCCCACCGAAGCCGCCCGCCGCTCCGTCCTCAACAAGCTCCGCCGCATCGCCGCCCTCCTCGACACCCCGGTCATCGAATCCGACCGCCGCCGCCACGACACCCGGCTCGCCGAGAACATCGACCTCGTCTGGCAGACCGACGAACTGCGCGTCGTACGCCCCGAGCCCGCCGACGAGGCCCGCAACGCCATCTACTACCTCGACGAACTCCACGCCAACGCCGTAGGCGACGTCCTGGAGGACCTCACCGCCGAGCTGGAACGCGTCGGCGTCGAACTCCCCGCCGACGTCCGCCCCCTCACCTTCGGCACCTGGATCGGCGGCGACCGCGACGGCAACCCCAACGTCACCCCCCAGGTCACCTGGGACGTCCTCATCCTCCAGCACGAACACGGCATCAACGACGCCCTGGAGATGATCGACGAACTCCGCGGCTTCCTCTCCAACTCCATCCGCTACACCGGCGCCACCGAAGAACTCCTCACCTCCCTCCAGAGCGACCTCGAACGCCTCCCCGAGATCAGCCCCCGCTACAAGCGGCTCAACGCCGAAGAGCCCTACCGGCTCAAGGCCACCTGCATCCGCCAGAAGCTCGTCAACACCAAGCAGCGCCTCGCCAAGGGCACCCCCCACCAGCCCGGCCGCGACTACCTCGGCACCACCGAGCTGCTCCAGGACCTCACCCTCATCCAGACCTCGCTCAGGGACCACCGCGGCGCCCTCTTCGCCGACGGCCGGATGAACCGCACCATCCGCACCCTCGCCGCCTTCGGCCTCCAGCTCGCCACTATGGACGTCCGCGAACACGCCGACGCCCACCACCACGCCCTCGGCCAGCTCTTCGACCGCGTCGGCGAGGAATCCTGGCGCTACACCGACATGCCCCGCGACTACCGCACCAAGCTGCTGGCCAAGGAACTGCGCTCCCGCCGCCCCCTCGCCCCCACCCCGGCCCCCGTCGACGCCGCCGGAGCCAAGACCCTCGGCGTGTTCCAGACCGTCAAGCGAGCCCTGGAAGTCTTCGGCCCCGAAGTCGTCGAGTCGTACATCATCTCCATGTGCCAGGGCGCCGACGACGTCTTCGCCGCCGCCGTCCTCGCCCGCGAGGCCGGCCTCATCGACCTGCACGCCGGATGGGCCAAGGTCGGCATCGTCCCGCTCCTCGAAACCACCGACGAACTCAAGGCCGCCGACTCCATCCTCGAAGACATGCTCGCCGACCCCTCCTACCGACGCCTCGTCGCCCTGCGCGGCGACGTCCAGGAGGTCATGCTCGGCTACAGCGACTCCTCCAAGTTCGGCGGCATCACCACCAGCCAGTGGGAGATCCACCGCGCCCAGCGCCGCCTGCGCGACGTCGCCCACCGCTACGGCGTACGCCTGCGCCTCTTCCACGGCCGCGGCGGCACCGTCGGCCGCGGCGGCGGCCCCACCCACGACGCGATCCTCGCCCAGCCCTGGGGCACCCTCGAAGGCGAGATCAAGGTCACCGAACAGGGCGAGGTCATCTCCGACAAGTACCTCATCCCGTCCCTCGCCAGGGAAAACCTCGAACTCACCGTCGCCGCCACCCTCCAGGCATCCGCCCTGCACACCGCGCCCCGCCAGTCCGACGAAGCACTCGCCCGCTGGGACGCCGCCATGGACGTCGTCAGCGACGCCGCCCACACCGTCTACCGCCGGCTCGTCGACGACCCCGACCTGCCCGCCTACTTCTTCGCCTCCACCCCCGTCGACCAACTCGCCGACCTCCACCTCGGCTCCCGCCCCAGCCGCCGACCCGACTCCGGCGCCGGACTCGACGGACTCCGCGCCATCCCCTGGGTCTTCGGCTGGACCCAGTCCCGGCAGATCGTCCCCGGCTGGTTCGGCGTCGGCTCCGGCCTCAAGGCCCTGCGCGAAGCCGGCCTCGACACCGTCCTGGACGAGATGTACGGACAGTGGCACTTCTTCCGCAACTTCGTCTCCAACGTCGAGATGACCCTCGCCAAGACCGACCTGCGGATCGCCGGCCACTACGTCGACACCCTCGTCCCCGACCACCTCAAGCACGTCTTCGACACCATCCGCACCGAACACGAACGCACCACCGCCGAAGTACTCAAGATCACCGGCGGCACCGAACTCCTCGACGCCCAACCCGTCCTCAAGCAGACCTTCACCATCCGCGACGCCTACCTCGACCCCATCTCCTACCTCCAGGTCGCCCTCCTCAAGCGCCAGCGCGACGCCACCGAAGCAGGCACCGACCCCGACCCCGTCCTCAGCCGCGCCCTGCTGCTGACCGTCAACGGAGTCGCCGCCGGCCTGCGCAACACCGGCTGACCCACCCCCGGCCCGGGTCCGGCACGGTCAGACGGCCAAGAACGCCGCCGTCACCAACACCGCACCGGACCCGGCCATCACCCACGCCACCCGCGTCCACCGCAACCCACCCGCCACCACCACCGACGCCAGCAACAACGCCCCACCCCACGGCACCCACGCGTACACCACCCCACCCGGCCCCGACCGCACCGCCACATCCCGGCCCGGCTTCATCACCACCGCGTACGTACGCCCCTTCTCGACCCCGACCGAACCGTCCAGCACCACCGACTCCCGCGCCCTGCCCCCCACCGACGACGGAACGAACCGCCCACCGCACCCCTCGTCACCGCACCGCGCCACCTCGACCGTGCCCCGCTCACGCCCCTTGGTCAGCATCACGTACTGCGCCGAACCCCACGAAGCCCACACCCCGGCGATCAGGATCAGCACGGCGACCGTCCCCATCGCCACACGACGCCCGAACCGCAGCGCGACACCCGCACCCTGACTGGACCCCACCGCAGAACGCATGGCCCGGATCCTTGGCCATCACCGCACACCCGGTCAACTCAGCCAGGTCGGCCGCCACAAGCCGTCACGTGTTGTACGTACTCTGCGCCCGCTCAAGCCCCTCCGCCAGCAGCGCCTCCACGGAGTCCGCCGCCCGGTCCACGAACCAGTCCAGCTCCTTGCGCTCCGTGGACGAGAAATCCTTCAGCACGAAATCGGCGACCTGCATCCGCCCCGGCGGCCGGCCGATCCCGCACCGCACCCGGTGATAGTCCGCACCCATCACCTTCGTCATCGACTTCAACCCGTTGTGGCCGTTGTCCCCACCACCCAGCTTCAGCCGCAGCGTCCCGTAATCGATGTCCAACTCGTCATGGACGGCCACCACCCGATCCACCGGCACCTTGTAGAAATCCCGCAGCGCGTTCACCGGACCACCCGACAGATTCATGAACGACATCGGCTTCACCAGCACCACCCGCCGGCTCCCCGGACCCGGCGCACCGATCCGCCCCTCCACCACCTGCGCCTGCGCCTTGCCCGCCCGCTTGAACTTCCCGCCGATCCGCCCGGCCAGCAGATCGGCCACCATGAACCCCACGTTGTGCCGGTTCATCGCGTACTCGGGCCCAGGATTGCCCAGCCCCACGATCAGCCAGGGGGCACCCGCGTCGGTCGTCACGTCCATGACTCCTTCATCGTCACCTGCATACGCGACCTCATCATCGGCCCCATCATCACGCCCCCACAGACGCGACCAGCCGCCGCCCCCAGGACAGGGACGACGGCTGGTCGCGGGAAATCTGACGTCACCGCGGCTCTCAGACCTCGGCGACAGCCTCGTCGCCCTCGGCGGCCTCGCCCTCCGGGGCCTCCTCCGCCTGCGCGGCCAGCACCTGGAGCACGACCGTGTCGCCCTCGACGGCCAGCGTGGAGCCCTTCGGCAGGGAGATGTCCTTGGCCAGGATGGACGCACCGGCCTCCAGACCCTCCACGGAGACCGTCACGGCCTCGGGGATGTGCGTGGCCTCGGCCTCGACCGGCAGCGTGTTGAGCACATGCTCCAGCAGGTTGCCACCCGCCGCCAGCTCACCCTCGGCGTGCACCGGGATCTCGACCGTGACCTTCTCGCCACGCTTGACCAGCAGCAGGTCGACGTGCTCCAGGAAACCCTTCAGCGGGTCACGCTGCACGGACTTCGGAATGGCCAGCTCATTGCGCTTGCCGTCGATCTCCAGGGCGATCAGCACGTTCGGCGTACGCAGCGCCAGCAGCAGCTCGTGGCCCGGCAGGGTCAGGTGGATCGGGTCCACACCGTGGCCGTACAGCACCACGGGGACCTTGCTGTCACGACGGATACGACGCGCGGCACCCTTGCCGAACTCATTGCGCGTCTCGGCGGCGAGCTTCACCTCGGACATATGGATCACTCCTCGTAGAAAACAGAAACGGACGTGGTCACCCGGCCACGAACGGCCTGCTACGAAGAGCGCGTCGATAACGGACGCCGACCGCTCCACCGGACTCACCGGAAGCGGCACGGCCTCCCTCGCCGAGCAACTGCACCAGAGTACTCGGCGGGGGAGGCCACAGAAAAATCGATCAACACGACCACGCGATCAGAACCACGCGACCAGAACCCGAACGGTCGGGTTCCGACCGATCAGAACCACGCGATCAGAACCCGACCGATCAGAACCGCATCATCAAGACCGGCCGCTCACTGCTCGTCGAACAGGCTGGTGACCGACCCGTCCTCGAACACCTCACGCACCGCGCTCGCGATCGTCGGCGCGATCGACAACACCGTGATCTTGTCCAGGTCCAGCTCACCCGGCGTCGGCAGCGTGTCCGTGAACACGAACTCACTCACCTTCGAACTCTTCAGCCGATCCCCCGCCGGACCCGACAGCACCCCGTGCGTCGCCGTCACGATCACATCCTCCGCACCGTGCGCGAAGAGCGCCTCCGCGGCGGCACAGATCGTCCCACCGGTGTCGATCATGTCGTCCACCAGCACACAGACCCGGCCCTCGACCTCACCCACGACCTCATGGACGGTCACCTGATTGGCCACATCCTTGTCCCGGCGCTTGTGCACGATCGCCAGCGGAGCACCCAACCGGTCGCACCAGCGATCGGCCACCCGCACCCGACCCGCGTCCGGCGACACGACCGTCAGCTTCGAACGGTCCACCTTCTTGCCCACATAGTCCGCCAGCAGCGGCAACGCGAACAGATGATCCACCGGCCCGTCGAAGAAGCCCTGGATCTGGTCGGTGTGCAGATCCACGGTCAGGATGCGGTCCGCACCCGCCGTCTTCATCATGTCGGCGATCAACCGCGCCGAGATCGGTTCACGGCCCCGGTGCTTCTTGTCCTGCCGGGCGTAACCGTAGAACGGCACGATCACCGTGATGGAACGGGCCGACGCCCGCTTCAACGCATCGATCATGATCAACTGCTCCATGATCCACTTATTGATCGGAGCCGTGTGGCTCTGGATCAAAAAGCAGTCCGCACCGCGCGCCGACTCCTGATAACGCACATAGATCTCTCCATTGGCGAAATCGAAGGCCTTCGTCGGGACAACCCCGACACCCAGCTGGTGGGCGACCTCCTCGGCAAGCTCGGGGTGGGCGCGGCCGGAGAAGAACATCAACTTCTTCTCGCCGGTCGTCTTGATCCCGGTCACAGCACTGTCTCCTCAGAGGTGTCTCAACTGGGTGTGGGCACGACGGCTCAGCTGGGCGCCAGACGTCGTCTCAGCTGGTGGGGTGCGAGTGGGCACTTATCACGGTACGCCGTGTTCGGACCGTCGGTTTCCGGTCAGCCCGCGCCACCTGGCTCCCGAGCAGCCGCCTCAGCCGCCTTCGCGGCAGCGCTCCCAGGACGCTTACGAGCCACCCAACCCTCGATATTCCGCTGCTGACCACGGGCCACAGCCAGCGAACCGGGCGGTACGTCCTTCGTGATCACAGACCCGGCAGCGGTGTACACACCGTCCCCGACCGTGACAGGCGCCACAAACATGTTGTCCGAACCCGTACGGCAATGAGAGCCGATCGTCGTGTGGTGCTTGTGCTCCCCGTCATAGTTCACAAACACACTGGCAGCACCGATGTTGGTGAACTCACCGATCGTCGCGTCCCCGACATACGACAGATGCGGAACCTTCGACCCCTCCCCGACCACCGCGTTCTTCGTCTCCACATACGTACCGACCTTCGCCTTCAACCCCAGCCGCGTCCCCGGCCGCAGATAGGCGTACGGCCCCACGCTCGCCGACTCACCCACCTCCGCCCCCTCCGAGACCGTGTTGTCCACCCGCGCCCCCGCCCCGACCCGGGTGTCCCGCAGCCGGCTGTTCGGACCCACCTCCGCCCCCTGGCCCAGATGCGTCGCCCCCTGCAACAAGGTGTTCGGATGCACCAGCACGTCCTGCTCGTACGTGACCGTCACATCCAGCCAGGTCGACGCCGGATCCACCACCGTCACCCCCGCCAGCATGGCCTCCCTCAGCAACCGCCCGTTCAGAGCCCGGCGAGCCTCGGAGAGCTGGATCCGGTTGTTGATCCCGGCGATCTCATGGTGATCCCCCGCGACCGACGCCCCCACCCGGTGCCCCGCCTCACGCAGAATGCCCAGCACATCCGTCAGATACTCCTCGCCCTGACTGTTGTCCGTCCGGACCTTCCCCAGCGCCTCCGCCAGCAACGGCCCGTCGAACGCGAACACCCCGGAATTGATCTCCCGGATCGCCCGCTGCGCATCCGAGGCGTCCTTGTGCTCCACGATCGCCGTCACCGCCCCCGACGCCGCGTCCCGCACGATCCGCCCGTACCCCGTCGCGTCCGGCACCTCCGCCGTCAGCACCGTCACCGCGTTGCCGTCCTCGGTGTGCGTCCGCGCCAGCGCCCGCAGCGTCCCGCCGGTCAGCAGCGGCGTGTCACCGCAGACCACCACCACCGTGCCGTCCAGGACCCCGCCCAGCTCCTCCAGACCGATCCGCACCGCGTGCCCGGTCCCGTTCCGCCGCGCCTGCACGGCGGTACGGGCCTGCGGGGCGACCTCGGCGAGATGCGCGGTGACCTGCTCCCGGGCGTGGCCCACGACCACCACGAGCTGTTCCGGTCCCAATTCATCCGCGGCGGCCAGCACATGACCGACGAGACTGCGACCGCACAGCTCGTGCAGGACCTTGGGTGTGGCCGACTTCATACGGGTGCCCTCACCCGCTGCGAGGACGACGACGGCTGCCGGGCGAATGACGCTCACGGGATGCCCTTCGGCTGTGGAGGGGGTGTGGACATCCGCAGGATACCGGGGGTGACGGGATCGAACATGAGAGTGGGCCCTGACGGTGCTGTCACCGTCAGGGCCCATAACAGGCAGATGCTCCCGGGGGAGGACTCGAACCCCCATGATCAGAGCCAAAATCTGACGTCTTGCCCTTAGACGACCCGGGATTTCCGCTATGTCCGATTCTATTGATCGGCTCGGCGTGCGGACTCCACTATGCCGTACCAAGACCCTTCAATGCGACGGTACAAGTCGGCCCCCTGAAGGACATTGATCACGAGGCAGCCCCGGTAGGTGTCGCCCACGTTCTTGCGGACCGTCTTGGGGTTGTGCTTCTTGAGCGTCGTCTTGTTGAACGCCGGGCGATCGGCTCCGACGAGGTCGGCCCAGTACCGCTCGGCACCCTCCTGGTCGCCCGTGGCGTGGATCATGACCCGGTACCGCAAGCGCCCGGGCTCCACCCCGAGGAGAGCGAGCCAGGCCAGGTAGATCCGAATCACGTCGGGGTCGCTGTTGACGAACTGCACGCACTCCCGCCTGGCGTGTGGCTTGTCCTTCGTCCCTTCGGCCCAGTAGAGGGCCACACCGGTCATGAACAGCTCCCGGGGGGTCAGGGAGCCGATCTCGGCGGCGGCAGCGGCCTTGGTCCGTCGCCGCTGTTCGTCCCGCACCGCCAGCTCGTGCTCCCATCGCTTGCGCGCGGCCAGCTTCGCCTGCTCCGTGGGGTCGCGCCGCTCCGGCTTCGGCAGATCGCGCACCCACAGCGAGATCGAGCCCTTGGAGCACCCCAGCTCCGCCTCGATCCGGTCGTACGTCCAGCCCTGGAGGCGTAGCTCCCGGGCCCGCTCGCGGAGGTCGTCCTTGGCGTTCGGGCGCTTCGTCCACTCCGGGGGCGGCTCGCCCTTCACCAGCTTGTGGAGGAGGTCGTTGTTGTAGACCTTCAGCTCGTCCCGGATCTGTCGAAGGCTGTGGCCGGCCCGTCGTAACGCCACCGCCCGCTCGCGCAGCTCTTCGAAGTTCGTGTACCTGCTCGGTGCGTGTGCCATGGGCATACCCTCCGGCGGAATGTCCCGTTCCGGGGTGGGGTCGCCGTTGGTTCAGCAGTTCGAGGGATTCCGGCCGTTTTCGTTGTGGTTCGGTCACGGAGTGTGGTGTGAGCGGAGTCGTGGAAACTCGCCGGAAAAGCGGGCGGCGGCGCCCTTAGGCTGGAGCCATGACCACGACGGGGGAGAGCCACACCGCAGGCCCGGCAGGGTCCGCAGGGTTGTGGTGGTGGTCGCGGCGGCGCAGCGCGGTGCTCGATGGGAGCCTCGCCTTCGTCTCCGCGATCGAGTGTGCGCTGGAGGGGATCCCGTTCGCGGGTGACGCTGGGATTCCTACGGGGGCGGGGGTCGTCTTCGGGCTGGTGGCCGGATCCACTCTGTTGGTGCGGCGCCGCTGGCCGCTCCTGGTGGTGCTGGTGTCGATGGCGATCACCCCGGCCCAGATGGGCTATCTGCTGGGTCTGGTCGGGCTGTACACGCTGGCCGCCTCCGAGTTGCCGCGCCGGATCATCGGGGCGCTGGCGGGGATGTGTCTGGCGGCCGGGACGATCGTCGCGTACGTGAACATCAACCAGGACGCGCGGAACGCGACGGTGGAGCTGGCGGACTGGTTCGTGCCGTTCGCGTCGATCATGACCGCGCTGGGGCTGACGGCGCCGCCTGTGCTGCTCGGGATGTATGTGGGTGCGCGGCGTCGGCTGATGGAGAGTCTGCGGGAGCGGGCCGACAGTCTGGAGCGGGAGTTGCAGCTGCTCGCGGAGCGGGCGGAGGAGCGGGCCGAGTGGGCGCGTGGTGAGGAGCGGACGCGGATCGCGCGGGAGATGCACGATGTGGTCGCGCATCGGGTGAGTCTGATGGTGGTGCATGCCGCGGCGCTTCAGGCGGTGGCCCGTAAGGATCCCGAGAAGGCGGTGAAGAACGCGGCGCTGGTGGGTGACATGGGTCGTCAGGCGCTGACGGAGCTGCGGGAGATGCTGGGGGTGCTGCGCAGTGCCGAGGGGGCGGCCGGGGGGTCCGGGGTCTCCGGGGGCAGGGTGGCGGGTTCCGGGGGTTCCAGGGGGGCGGAGGTGCCGTTGGCGGCGGTGGGGGAGGCCGCGGCGGCGGCTGCTTCACGGGCGGCGCGGGAGCGGGCCTGGATGTCCGAGGGGCCGTGTCTGGACGAGCTGGAGGAGTTGATCGGGCAGTCCGCGGCGGCCGGCATGGTGGTGGCGCTGTCGGTCGAGGGGGAGTTGCGGGCGTATGCGCGCGAGATCGAGCAGACGGCGTACCGGGTGGTGCAGGAGGCGTTGACCAACGTCCACAAGCATGCGGCGGGTGCGAAGACGTACGTACGGCTGGCTCATCGGGTGACCGAGATCGCGATGCAGGTGGAGAACGAGCCTCCGCCGGAGCTGACGGGTGCGGCGGCGCGTCTTCCGTCCGGGGGCAATGGTCTGGTGGGGATGCGGGAGCGGGTCGCCGGTCTGGGCGGGGTGTTCGTGTCCGGTCCGACGGACGCGGGGGGTTTCCGGGTGTCGGCGGTGATTCCGGCGTCGTAGGTGTGCGGCCGGTCAGTCGGTTGCTGGTGCCGGTGCCGGTGCCGGTGCTGGTGCTGGTGTCGTCGCTGTGGTGAGGCGTTCGGGTTCGGTGCCGGAGACCAGGGTGGTGAGGGCGCGGTCCATGTCGGGGCCGAGGTACCAGTCGCCGGTGTGGTCGAGGGCGTAGACGCGGCCTTCGAGGTCTATGGCGAGCAGGGACTGGGTGTGGGGTTCGGCGCCCAGGGGGCTGACCTCGGTGCCGAGGGCGCGGCCGAGGTCGCCGAGGGTGCGGGCGAGGTGGAGGCCGTGTATCGGGTCGAGGTGGAAGACCGCGGGGGCGATGCGGCGGCCGGGTCCGGTGGGGGAGATGTGCAGGGCGCCGAATTCCGCCCATGCCTCGACGGCGGCGGGGAACACGGCGTGCCGGTGGCCGGCGGGTGAGGTGTGTTCGCGTAGGGCGTCGGCCCAGATCTCCGCCTGTTTGATGTCCCAGCGGCCGGGCGTCCAGCCGGCGTCGCGCAGGGCGGCGTCGACGGGGACGGGGAAGCGGGTGGTGGAGGTGCGGTCGGTGTGCATCTGCCCTTCGTTCGTCCGGGGTCGGGGGTCGTGCGGTGAAGCGGTGGTGCGGTCGTGTGGTTGTACGGTCCTGCGGTGGTGCTGTGGTGTGCGCGTGGTGTGTGTGGTGCGGGTGTGCCGGTGGTGTGTGGTGTTGTGCCTCTGGTGTGTGGGGCGGGGTGAGGGTTCTGCCGTCAGGTCGGGTGGACTGTGTGCAGGCCGGCCCGGGTGGGTCAGCCGTTGTGGCCGCCGGTCGGGTCGACGACGCGGACGCCGAAGTGGGCGCTGAGGGCGGCGCAGGCCCGGCAGGGGGCGGCGAAGGCGCCGTGCAGGGGGTCGCCGTCCTCGCGGATGCGGCGGGCGGTGAGCTTGGCCTGTTTGAGGGCTTTGCGGGCCTCGCCGTTGGTCATGGGTCTGCGTGCGGCGCGTTTGCTGCGGGCGGCGTCGGCGACGCCGATGTGCCGGGAGATGAGGATGGTCTCGGCGCAGCGTCCGGTGAAGCGGTCCCGTTGGGCGCTGGGCAGCGAGTCGAGGAAGTCCTGGACGAGCGGGTGCAGCGCGGGTGGCTGGTCGCCGCGGGCGGCGGTGCCGGTGAGGGTGGTGCCGCGTACGGAGAGTGCGGCGGCGATGGTCGGGAGGATGCCGTCGCGGCGGTGGCGCAGGGCCGGTGCGTGCGCGGTCTCCGCGCTGCTCCAGCCGACGCGGGGGTCGCCCGACGGGGCGTGGTGCGCTCCCGTTTGCGTCGCGTTCATGGTCGTGTTTCCCCTCCCGTGCATCCCCCCGGCCGGTCCAGAGTGCCAAATGCCGTGCCTGGTGGGGAAGCTGGGGCCGTGCGACACGCCCGTGTTTGGGCACGCTGTCACGGGGGTGTGACGGGTGGTCACGGACGCGGAGGTGGTGTGACCGGTGCCGCGGCCGGTGCCGGTGACCGGCCTTGCCGTTCCGCATAGGCTGTCGGCACCGCGATGCGCGCGGTCAGCGCGCCGGTGACCGCTGAGTGCCAGCTGAGTGCCAGTGGAGACAGTCGGATACGGGGTGTGGTGGGCCGATGACGGCTCTTTGCGGCCCGTACAGAGTGCCGCAGGGGGCAACCGCCATGACAGCAGGTCGGCTCGGGCAGCAAGCCGCGCCGCCGAACGCGGCCTATGCCGGGCAGGTCGTTCATTTCCCGGATCCGGTGCGGGCGGCACGTCACCCGAGAGGGGTACGGGTCGACGAGCGTGGTTACCCCGATTTCTCGCTCTACGCGCGCGCGGCGGTCGAGATCGCGGAGCCGCCGGAGGGGTTCGGGGTCGATGAGCTGCGGCTGACGGACTATGTGTCGGCGAACGCGGCGCTGTCGGCCTCCGGGCACGATCTGTGGGACACGGTGTCGCCGGTGGCGACGCCGCACGGCTGGACCTGGCATCACGTGGTGGGCTCCCGGCGGCTCCAACTGGTGCCGGTCGAGGTGAAGGCGTTGCTGCGGCATCACGCCGGGATAGCGACGTCCGCCGTCGATCAGAACAAGCGGGGCACCCGGCCGCTCCAGGAGACCCGGCCCGCTCATTTCGGGTTGCCGAAGTCGGGTGTGGCGGTGACGGAGCAGCAGGTGCTGGGTGTCGAGGAGGATCTCGGTTACCGGTTGCCGGGCCCGTACCGCTCGTTCCTGAAAGCGGCGGGCGGTTGTGCGCCGGTGGGTACGGCGCTGGACGCCGAACTCGGGCTCCTGGTCGACCAGCCGTTCTTCACGGTGCGTGACGAGGCGGCGGTCAATGACCTCGTGTATGTGAACAAGTGTCTGCGCGATCACCTCACCAAGGACTACCTGGGGGTGGGTTTTGTGCAGGGCGGGCTGCTCGCGGTGAAGGTGAAGGGCGAGCGGATCGGTTCGGTGTGGTTCTGCGCGTACGACGACGCCCGCGACGTGGATCCGTCCGTGCCGCCCGCGGAGCGGGTGGAGCGGCTGTTGCTGCCGTGCGGTGAGGACTTCGACACGTTCCTGTCGCGGCTGGCGGGCTCTCCGCCGGAGTTGGAGACCGTGGCGAATCTGATGGTGGACGGCGGCTTCGCGCATGTGGTGCCGGTCGCGTCCGCGGCTGCGGCCGGGGAGTGAGTTGACGATGGTGACGTTCGCGCAGGCGCAGGAGCGCGCCGAGGAGTGGGTCAACGGTGATGTGCCGTCGTACCAGCACCGTGAGGTGCGGGTGCGGGAGTTCGATCTCGGGTTCGTGGTGTGGGCGGAGGACCGCCCGGACGGGCCGCGTTCGGACGGTGGGGCGCAGCGGCTGGTGATCGCCCGGGACAGCGGGGAGGCCACGTTGTGGCCGTCGCTGCCGGTGGGCGAGGTGATCCGGCGGTACGAGGAGGAGTACGGCGGTGCCGTGGACGCGGCGCCCGCCGCGGCGCCGGGTGCCGCGGCGCGGGTGGATCTGAATCAGACGTCGTTCCTGCTGACTCCTCCGGAGTGGTTGCAGGAGGCGGCGGACAAGCTGGGGATCCCGGATCGTCGGGGGGCCTCGGGGGGTGGTACGTCGGGCTCGGCTTCGGGGGCCGCTTCGGATTCGGATGGGGGTGCCGGTGGGGGGCTGCCGGAGACCCGGGGCGGAGTGCCTGTCGGGGGTGGTGCCGGTGGGGCTGGTGGTACCGGTGGTGGAGCCGGGTCCGGTTCCTACGGTGCCGGTGCCGTTGCCGGTGGTGGCGTCGGCGGTGCGCCGGGTGTGCCGGCCGGGGCGACGCCCTGGGCGGGGACGGACACCAATGGCGACGGCGGCGAGGACCGTTCCGTACCGCTGCCCGCGACCGTGTTCGCGCCGCCGCTCAGCGGCAGTGACGACGACGATGACCGGCCGTCGTCCGTGGAGCCGGAGGCGGCGACCGCGCTGATGTCGGGTGGCAGCCAGCTTCCGCCCACGGCGGTGGCGCCCGCGTTCGACGACACGCCGCCGCCCGGTGCCGTTCCGCCCGGCGCGGTCCCGCCCGGTGCCGGTCCGCCGGGGAGCACGCCGCCGCCTGTGGGTCCGCCGCCGGGGAGCATGCCGCCGCCTGTGGGTCCGCCGCCTCACGCAGGCCCTCCGCCCGCAGGCCCCCCGCCCGCAGGCCCTCCGTTCCAGGGGAGTCCGCCCCCGCCGGGGGCCACACCCGTGCATGGTGGTCCGCCGCCCGGGAGCACTCCGCCTCCGGGGCCGCCGGGGAACGTGCCGCCGCCGGGGAGCACGCCTCCGCCCGCGCCGACGTACGGCTATCCGCAGGCGGGCGGTCCCGGTGTTCCGGGGGCTCCCGGCATGTCCGCGCCCGGGGTGCCCGGGACACAGACGCCGCCGGGTGTGCCGTACGGCGCACCGCAGGGCGCTCCCGGTCCGGGCCGGCCGTCCGCCGCGCACGCCGGTGACATCGCCGACGCCGCGACCAGCAAGGCGAGCCCGCCGCCGCGCCGGGGCCGGGGTGTGGCCCCGCCGCCTCCGCCGGGCGCTCCGGGCGTCCCGGGCGCGCGGGCGAACGCGGGGGGCACACCTCCGCCGCCGTCGCCGCCGGGGGTGCCGAACGGGCCCGCCGCGCCGGGGACGCCGCCGCCTCCGCCCGCGCCCGGTGCTCCGGGAGGGACGCCGCCCGGTGGGATGCATCACGCGGCGACGATGCTGGCCGACGCCGGCCGTGGGGGCACGCCGCCCGGCGCCTTCCCCGCCCCGGGGGCCCCAGGTGCCCCGGGTGCGCCAGGTGCTCCCGGGGGTACCGGCGGTGGGCGGGGTGCCGTGCACTACGCCGAGACGATGCTGTCCGGCCCTCCGGTGGGTGGCCCTCCGGTGGGCGGGCCTCCGGTGGGCGGTCCTCCGCCGGGTGGGCGTGGGATGCCTCCCGGGCCTCCCGGGCCTGCAGGGCCTCCCGGGCCTGCCGGGCCTCCCGGGTCGGCGATGCCCGGTGGGCAGGGGCCGGGGTACGGGTATCCGCAGCAGGGTCAGCCGACGGTCGGGCCCGGCTACCAGGCCGTGCTGCGCTATCGCGCGCAGGACGGCTCGGAGCAGCAGCTCATCCGGCGTTCCGCGCCGGGCACCCCGCACCCGGAGTGGCAGATCTTCCATGAGCTGCGCGGCATGAACGTGCCGCCGGACCAGGTGCTCGAACTCCATACCGAGCTGGAGTCCTGTGAGCTGCCGGGCGCGTACTGCGCGCGGATGATCCGGGAGCAGTGGCCGCAGGCGCGGATCACCAGCATCGCCCCGTACGGCACGGATCACGCGAGCCGCCAGCAGGGCATGCGCCAGCTCCTGGCCCACCAGGGCGAGTTGCACCAGGTGGCCGACGGTCCCGCGCGGCCGGGGCCGGTGCGGGCGCCGCTGATGCCGGTGCAGCCCGCGCCGCCGGTGCCGCCGGAGGCCGTGGCGCAGGAACTGGCCGGGGCGTTCGGGCCGGGGATCTTCCGCTTCGAGCAGGCGGCGGTGGCCCGGCAGGGGGTGCCGCCGGTGGTGGCGCACACCCTGGTGGTGGCTGGACTGCCGGTGGACATGGGCCCGTTCTTCTGGGCGCAGGCCCAGCCGGGGCGGCCGGTGCCGACGCTGGCGGAACTGGCGGCCGAGCGCGGGGTGCAGCCGGCGGCGGACGCGGGCTCGTACCTGGTCATGGGCAGCGACTTCGGCAAGGGGATCTGCGTCCAGTACGGCACGGCGAACATCGTGGCCGTACCGGTGGAGGCGGGGCCGGGCGGGGCGCCCGTACCGCCGCAGTTCGTGAACACCGGGCTGCTGGAGTTCGCGCGCTGTCTGGCGCTGCTGGGCCGGATGTGGCGGCTGCGGTTCGGGTTGAACCAGGAGCAGGCGGGCCGCTGGACCGTCGACTTCCAGGCTCAGCTCGCCGCCCTCGACCCGGCGGCTCTCGGGTCGCCGGAGAGCTGGTGGTCGGTGCTGCTGGAGCAGATGTGGGACGGGCTGCTGTGACCCGTTCCCGCCCGCACGGGGGCTGACAGCAGAGGCTGACAGCAGGGGCTGAGCGCAGGGGCTGACAGCAGGGTCCGCGCAGGGGGAGGGGCCGTTCCCGGTCGTCGTACCGGGGGCGGCCCTTCGGCGTGTGCGCTGTGCCTGCGTACCGGCATATGGCCGTACGGCCGCCTTGCGTGAGGGGGCCGTAACCTCTCTGCGGAGTGTCGCGTTATGGGTGCTTCTGTCTGATCCGCCAGGATGTGCGCCACATCAGTCTGCACGCACATCCGTGTCGCGTGGTCCGGCGGAGAGGGGTTCCAGGGTGAGCGGCCAATCGGTGTCTCCACAGGGGTTCATGACCGTCCGGGGGCGTGGTTACCGTCCCGATCAGGTCGAGGCGTTCACAGCGGCGCTCTCCCTGGACCGGGACGCGGCATGGGAGCGGGCGGCGCGGCTGACCGTGCTGGCCAAGGACATGGGGGCGGAGGCGGCGCGGCTGCGCGAGATCCTCGACACACTGCCGGAGCAGACGTACGAGGCGCTCGGTGAGCGCGCCCAGGGGGTGCTGCGGCTGGCGGAGGAAGAGGCGGCGGACGTACGGCACCGGGCGCGGCGGGACGGGGAGGCGTGGGTCGCGGAGGCCGAGGCGTACGGCCGGCGGGTGGGCGGTCAGGCGCGGGAGGAGGCGGACGCGTTGCGCGCGGAGGTCGAGGAACGCGCGCGTCAGCTGCTGCTCGCGGCGCAGGCGGAGGCGGACGACCTCCGGATCGGGGCCCGGCGTGAGATCAAGGAGAGCCGTGGGGAGGCTCTTTCGGCGCTGCGTGAGGTGCGGCAGCGTACCGAGGGGCTGCTCGCGGAGCAGGAGAGGGAGCACGCCGAGCGCTGGGCGCTGGTGGAGCGGGAGACCATGGAGTCCGCCACCTGGTACGACTCCGGCGGGGTCGACCGGATGGCACGAGCCGAGGCCGACCTCGCCGACGCCGAGCGGGCGCTGGCGGCCGAGGAGGAGTCCGCGCGGCGCCTCCAGGAGGAGGCAGGTGTCCGGGCCGGTGAACTCATCGCCGAGGCCCGCCGGAACGCGGACCAGATCGCCCGGGAGACCGAGCGGGTGCTGTGTGAGCACGGCGAGCGCTGGGACGACGTACGCGCCCAGATGGACCGCGTCCGCAGCAGCCTGGCCGCGCTGACGGGCGGCAGGGCGACCGCGGAGTAGCGCGACCTGCGGGGTAGCGCGACCTGCGGAGCGGGGCGACGGCAAAGCAGAACGACGGCGAAGCAGAACGACGGCGGAGCAGAACGACGGCGGAGCAGAACGACGGCGGAGCAGAACGACGGCGGAGTGGCGTGACCGCGGAGTGGCGTGACCGCGGAGCAGGTCGGGACTTCTCCGCGCGGCCCGCGTTCAGTTGTCGGCCGCGTTCTCCTTGTGGACGGGGAAGCGGCGTGGCGCCACCGTCAGGAGCACCACGAAGGCGACGGCCGCGGCGCAGGCGGCGCCGAAGTAGACGGTGTGGACGGCGTCCGCGACGGCCTGCCGGGTCGCCCCCGACGCGGCACCCGTACCGAGCCCGTGGGTGACGGCCTCGATGCCGCCCGTGCCGCCGAGCCGCCCCGCGAGCACGCTGTTGGCGACCGCGCCGAAGACGGCCGCGCCGATGGTCTGGAAGGTCTGGCGGCAGAACAGCACCGACGCGGTGGCGGTGCCGCGTTCGGCCCAGCCGACGGAGGACTGGACGCCGACGATCAGGGGGAGCTGGAACAGCCCCAGGGCGGCGCCCAGCAGCATCATCAGCAGCGTCGGCTGCCACGCCTCGCCGGGGTAGGGCAGGAACGGGAACGCGAACAGGATGAGGGTGGCGGCGCCGATGCCGAGCACGGCGGTGTCGCGGAAGCCGATACGCCGGTACACATGCTGGCTGAGCGCGGCCGACACCGGCCAGGTCAGCGTCCACACGGAGAGCACGAACCCGGCGGCGACGGGCCCGAGTCCCAGCACCGTCTGGGCGTACAGGGGCAGGAACACGGTCGGTGCCACCATCAGCAGCCCCAGCGCGCCGAGCGCCAGATTGACGGAGGCGATCGTACGGCGGCGCCACACCCAGCCGGGGATGATCGGTTCGGCGGCCCGGCGCTCGATGACCACGACCAGCGCGGCCAGGGCGAATCCGGCGCCGAACACCGTGAACGACGGCGCTGAGAGCCACGGCCAGGCCACCCCGCCCTGCACCACGGCGGTGAGCAGGACGCCCCCGCAGGCGAAGACGGCGAGTGCGCCCGCCCAGTCCACGCGCGGGCGCGTGCGCGGCCGTACGCGCCGGGGCTCGTGCAGATGACGGACGATCAGCCACAGGGCCAGTCCCCCCAGGGGCAGGTTGATCAGGAAGATCCAGCGCCAGTCGGCGTACCCGGCGAGCAGTCCGCCGACGCCGGGTCCCGCGACCGCCGACACCGCCCACACGCTGGACAGCCTGGCCTGGATCCGGGGGCGTTCCTTGAGCGGGTAGAGGTCGGCGGCCAGGGTCTGGACCGTGCCCTGGAGCGCGCCGCCGCCCAGACCCTGGATGACGCGGAAGGCGATGAGCGCGGCCATGTTCCAGGCCAGCGCGCACAGCAGGGAGCCGGCCAGGAAGAGCGCGGCGCCGACGACGAGCACCGGCTTGCGGCCGAAGGTGTCGGAGAGCTTGCCGTAGACGGGGAGGGTGACGGTGACGGCGAGCAGATAGCCGGAGAAGAGCCAGGAGAAGACGGAGAAGCCACCGAGATCGCCGACGATCTGCGGTACGGCGGTGGCGACGACGGTGCCTTCCAGCGCGGCCAGCCCCATGGCGAGCATCAGCGCGGCCACGACGGCACCGCGCTTCTGAGTGGTGGCGGGTCCGGCGGCGGCAACATCGGTGCCGGATGTCGCGGGTCTGCGGGTGCCCACGCGGTCCCCTCCCAAGATTTAGTTTCCCTCTACAGCCATCTGCCTGCGACAGCTTCCCACCACAGGGGCGTGCGGGGGAGGCTCGCAAGCCGCTTCCCGGGAGTGACTTGGGGCTCACAAGGGGAGTGACTTGACCCTCACGTGGCCGGAGGGTGGAGGCTCACCGGGTCGAAGGGTGCCGCCGACCCTGAGAAGAACTCCCCTCGGCGGGGGGCTGCCCCTAGGGGTACCTCAGTACCGAGGGTCGGGGAGGGTTCGTACCGTCGGAGGACGAGCGGGCCCCCGGGCCGTCCTTAATCTGGCTTTACGTCGAAGGGGGGGGCGCCGAGGGGCGCCGAGGGGTGATGGGGGGCGCCGAGGGGCGATGGGGGCGATGGGGAGCGATGGGGGCGATGGGGAGCGTCGAGGTACTTCGGGGAACGTCGGGGAGGGGTCGAGGAAGAGGCTGAGGAAGAGGCCGAGGAAGAGGCCGAGGAGGCGGTTCACCGCACCTCGGGGGGTGGGGTTTTCCTCAGCAAAAGACTGCGCTGAGCACCAGGGCGCGGGACCCCCCTCCGCCGGGAGACTCATCGACGTACCACCGCACCACCGTCGTACCGCCGTTGTTCCACCGCACCACCCTCGTTCCACCGCACCACCCTCGTTCCACCCTTCGCTTCACCCACTGCTTTCCGCGACCTGGTCGCCGGACGTTCAATCAATGACCGACATAGGAGACATACCGTGACATCGGCTGTGACCATTCCCAGGCACGGGGGCACTGGAGGGCGTACGGCCGTTGCCGCGCGGGCTCGGCAGGTCGTGAAGGCGTACGGGTCCGGGGAGACCCGGGTCGTCGCCCTGGACCACGTCGATGTGGACATCGCCCGCGGTCAGTTCACCGCGATCATGGGCCCCTCGGGCTCCGGCAAGTCCACCCTGATGCACTGCCTCGCCGGTCTCGACACCGTCACCAGCGGCGAGATCTACCTGGACGAGACCGAGATCACCCGGCTCAAGGACAAGAAGCTCACCCAACTGCGCCGCGACCGGATCGGCTTCATCTTCCAGGCGTTCAACCTGCTGCCCACGCTCAACGCGATAGAGAACATCACCCTGCCCATGGACATCGCGGGCCGCAAGCCGGATCCCGCGTGGCTGGACCGGGTCGTGGAGACCGTCGGTCTCGCCGGGCGGCTCAAGCACCGGCCGACCCAGCTCTCCGGCGGCCAGCAGCAGCGGGTGGCCGTGGCCCGCGCCCTCGCCGCCCGCCCCGAGATCATCTTCGGCGACGAGCCCACCGGGAACCTCGACTCCCGCGCGGGCGCCGAAGTCCTCGGCTTCCTGCGCCGGTCGGTGACCGAACTGGGCCAGACCATCGTCATGGTCACCCACGACCCGGGCGCCGCCTCCTACGCGGACCGGGTGCTCTACCTCGCCGACGGCCGGATCGTCGACGAGATGTTCCACCCCACCGCCGACCAGGTCCTGGACCGCATGAAGGACTTCGACGCCCGGGGGCGCACCTCATGAGCGTGTGGAAGACCTCCCGGCGCAACTTCCTCGCGCACAAGGGGCGGATGGCCCTGTCCGCGGTGGCGGTGCTGCTGTCGGTCGCCTTCGTCTGCGGCACCCTGGTGTTCACCGACACGATGAGCACGACGTTCGACAAGCTCTTCCAGGCCACGGCCTCCGACGTCACCGTCAGCACCAAGGAGGCGTCCGACGGCGACGAGACCACCGCCGACAACGGCAAGCCGCCGGTGATGCCGGGGTCCGTCCTCGACAAGGTCAAGGACACCGAGGGTGTGCGGGCCGCCGAGGGCACCGTCTCCTCGACCTCCGTCACCGTCATCGACGCCGACAAGGACAACCTCTCGGCGGCCGGCGGCGCCCCGACCATCGTGGGCAGCTGGAACACCGGTGACGCCCGCACCATGGAGATCGCCGAGGGTGCCCCGCCCAAGGGCGCCGGCCAGATCATGGTCGACGGCGACACCGCCGACAAGCACGACCTCACGCTCGGCGACGAGATCCGCGTCATCAACGCCCTCGGCACCCACAAGGCGAAGATCTCCGGCATCGCCGACTTCACGGTCACCAACCCCGGCGCCGCGATCTTCTACGTCGACACCCCGACCGCCCAGCAGATCCTGGTCGGCGAGGCCGACGTCTACACCAGCGTCCATGTCACCGCGGCGGCCGGCTTCACCGACGCCCAGGTGAAGCAGAAGGTCGCCGCCGCCCTCGACGGCGACTACCAGGTGCAGACGGCCAAGGAGGTCGCCGACTCCAACGCCGCCGGCGTCGAGGAGCTCATGGGCGTCATCAAGTACGCCATGCTCGGCTTCGCCGGGATCGCCTTCCTCGTCGGTGTCTTCCTCATCATCAACACCTTCTCGATGCTGGTCGCCCAGCGCACCCGCGAGATCGGCCTGATGCGGGCCATCGGCTCCTCCCGCAAGCAGGTCAACCGGTCCGTGCTCGTCGAGGCGCTCCTCCTCGGCGTGGTCGGCTCCCTCCTCGGGGTCGGCGGCGGTGTGGGACTCGCCGTCGGGCTGATGAAGATGATGGGCGCCGCGGGCATGAACCTGTCCACCGACGACCTGACCGTGGCCTGGACGACCCCCGTGGTCGGCATGGTCCTCGGCGTCATCGTCACCGTCCTCGCCGCCTACCTCCCGGCCCGCCGCGCCGGCAAGATCTCCCCGATGGCCGCGCTGCGCGACGCCGGAGCCCCCGCCGACACCAAGTCCGGTGTCATCCGCGCGGTGACCGGCCTGGTGCTCACCGGCGGCGGAGGCTTCGCCCTCTACCTCGCGGGCAGCGCCGACAAGGCGAGCGAGGGCGCGCTGTGGCTGGGTCTCGGCGTGGTGGCCACCCTGATCGGCTTCGTCGTCATCGGCCCGCTGCTCGCGGGCGGCGTGGTCCGCGTCCTGAGCGCCGTACTCCTACGGGTCTTCGGCCCCGTCGGCCGGCTCGCCGAACGCAACGCCCTGCGCAACCCGCGCCGCACCGGTGCCACCGGCGCCGCGCTGATGATCGGCCTCGCCCTGGTCGCCTGTCTGTCGGTGGTCGGCTCCTCGATGGTCGCCTCGGCCACCGACGAACTCGACAAGAGCGTCGGCACGGACTTCATCATCCAGAGCGACAGCGGCCAGCTCATCACCTCGCAGGCCGTGCAGGCGGTCAGGGAGACCCCGGGCATCAGCCATGTCACCGAGTACAAGTGGACACAGGCCGACTTCGGGACGCCCGACGGCAAGAAGCTGAAGAACACCGCGATCACCGCCGCCGACCCGACCTACGCCACCGACCTGCGGGTGGAGACCGTCGCCGGTGAACTGGCCGACGCCTACCGGCCGGACTCGATGTCCGTGCACGAGGACTTCGCCAAGGACCACGGCATCAGCCTCGGCTCCAAGATCTCCGTGGACTTCAAGGACGGCGACACCGCCGAACTGACGGTCCGCGCGATCACCAGCAGCGAGGCGGTCATCGACGCGGGTGCGATGTACACCTCCATCGAGACGCTCGGCAGCTATGTGCCGGCCGACAAGATGCCCTTGGACATGCTGCTCTTCGCCGGTGCGGAGGACGGTCAGGAGAAGGCCGCCTACCAGGCGCTCCAGACCTCCCTGGACGACTACCCGCAGTACACCGTCCGGGACCAGAGCGACTACAAGGAGAACCTCCAGGACCAGGTCGGCCAGCTGCTGAACATGATCTACGGCCTGCTGGCCCTCGCGATCATCGTCGCCGTCCTCGGTGTGGTGAACACCCTCGCCCTGTCGGTGGTGGAGCGCACCCGCGAGATCGGCCTGATGCGGGCGATCGGCCTCTCCCGCAGGCAGCTGCGGCGGATGATCCGCCTGGAGTCCGTGGTGATCGCCCTGTTCGGCGCCCTCATCGGCCTCGGCCTGGGCATGGGCTGGGGCGCCACCGCCCAGAAGCTGCTCGCCCTGGAGGGCCTGAAGGTCCTGGAGATCCCCTGGCCGACCATCATCGCGGTCTTCATCGGCTCCGCCTTCGTGGGCCTGTTCGCCGCGCTGATCCCGGCCTTCCGGGCGGGCCGGATGAACGTCCTGAACGCGATCGCGACGGACTAGCGGACCGAGGACCGACCAGCGGTCGGGGGACCGACTGGCGGTCGGGGGACGGCCCAGCGGTCGGGGGACCGACCGGCCCACCGGCCCGCCGGGATGTCGGGGGCGGGCCAGGGGAAGCCACCGCACACGGGGGTTGCGGGGGAACGGCCCCGGCGAGCGCGCAGGGCGCTTGCCGGGGCCGAGGGCTTTCCGGGCCCGCACCGGAAAGGCCCGTTGAGGGGCCCGGGTCCGGTGGCTGCGGGCGGGGCGGTCTCCGCCGGACGCGGACCGGGCACACCGGCGTCGGGGGCGGGTCCCTCTGTCATGGGACACGGGAGCGGAGCGGGTCGTAGGCCCGCAATCGAACAGGATGGGGCGCGGGGAGGTTACCTCTCCCGGGGGACGCGCATGGGGCGGGCAGGGGGCGCGTGGGGAGGCGGGTGAGCCGTGGCGCGCGGGCGTCCCGGTGGGGTGGGGGACGGCGCCAGGGGCGGGTACGGCAGCCGTGCGGGCCGGGGTGAGAGCGCCGTAGGGGCGGGTGGGGCGGTCGTGGGGGCCGGGCTGGGACACCCGTACGGGTGGGCTGGGACGGCCGTGGGGGCGGTGACGCGGCCGGACCGGGGCGCCGGGCGCTTTCCCACCGCACCGGCGTGTGTCGGTGGAGCGTCGTACGCTGGAGAACCCCCGGCCCGTGACGCGTGTCGGGCCCTTCGTGCTGCCCACCCGCCCCTCTGACCCACATCCCGCCCACCTGACCCCCGGCTCCCCGCCCCGACCCTCTCGCCGGCCCCGACCCTCCTGACCTCCCCCGGAACCTCTCGACTCCCCCTGAGCCTCTCGCCCCCCCGACCGCCCTCGCGTCGCCCCGGTCCCCTCGGTCGTTCACCCGGTCCTCGGACCGCCCATCTCACCCCCGGACGGAAAGCCCCTCCATGAGCCTGCACGGTCTGCTCGACGCCGTCGTCAAGGACGCCGCCCTCGCGGAAGCGATCAGGGCGGCTGCCGACGGCAACCGCATGCACATCGATCTGGTCGGCCCGCCCGCCGCCCGCCCCCTCGCGGTGGCGGCGCTGGCCCGCGAGTCCGCCCGCCCGGTGCTCGCGGTCACGGCCACCGGGCGCGAGGCGGAGGACCTGGCGGCGGCCCTGCGCTCGCTGCTGCCGCCGGACGGCGTCGTGGAGTACCCGGCGTGGGAGACCCTGCCGCACGAGCGGCTGAGCCCGCGCAGCGACACCGTGGGCCGTCGGCTCGCCGTGCTGCGACGGCTGGCCCACCCCCGCCCCGACGACCCCGAGACCGGCCCCGTCTCCGTCGTCGTCGCGCCCGTACGGTCCGTGCTCCAGCCGCAGGTCAAGGGCCTGGGCGAGTTGGAGCCCGTCGCGCTGCGCACCGGTGAGAGCGCCGATCTCAACCAGGTCGTCGAAGCCCTCGCCGCGGCGGCGTACGCGCGCGTGGAGCTGGTCGAGAAGCGCGGCGAGTTCGCCGTACGCGGCGGCATCCTCGATGTGTTCCCGCCCACCGAGGAACACCCCCTGCGCATCGAGTTCTGGGGCGACGACATCGAGGAGGTCCGCTACTTCAAGGTCGCCGACCAGCGCTCCCTGGAGGTCGCCGCGCACGGCCTGTGGGCGCCGCCCTGCCGTGAACTGCTCCTCACCGACGACGTACGTGCCCGCGCGCGGGCGCTGGCCGAGCAGCACCCCGAGCTGGGTGAGCTGCTCGGCAAGATCGCCGAGGGGATCGCCGTGGAGGGCATGGAGTCGCTGGCGCCGGTGCTGGTGGACGACATGGAGCTGCTGCTGGACGTGCTGCCCCGGGGCGCGATGACCGTCGTCTGCGACCCGGAGCGGGTGCGGACCCGGGCCACCGACCTCGTCGCGACCTCGCAGGAGTTCCTCCAGGCGTCCTGGGCGGCCACCGCGGGCGGCGGCGAGGCCCCGATCGACGTCGGCGCGGCCTCCCTGCGCTCCCTCGCGGACGTCCGGGACCACGCGCGTGAGCTGGAGATGATGTGGTGGACGGTGTCGCCGTTCGCCGCCGACGAGACACTCGGGACGCTCGGCGCCACCGCCGGCGCGGAGGGCGACACCGACACCCTCAAGCTCGGCATGCACGCGCCCGAGACCTACCGGGGCGACACCGCGCGGGCCCTCGCCGACACCAAGGGCTGGCTCGCCGACGGCTGGCGCGCGGTGTACGTCACCGAGGCCCACGGCCCGGCCGCCCGCACCGTCGAGGTCCTCGGCGGCGAGGGCATCGCCGCCCGCCTGGACGCCGACCTGGGCACGCTCAACCCGTCCGTCGTGCATGTGGCGTGCGGTTCCATCGACTACGGCTTCGTCGACCCCGCGCTGAAACTGGCCGTGCTCACCGAGACCGACCTGTCCGGGCAGAAGGCGGCCGGACGCGACGGCGCCCGGATGCCCGCCCGCCGCCGCAAGACCATCGACCCGCTCACCCTGGAGGCGGGCGACTACATCGTCCACGAGCAGCACGGCGTGGGCCGCTACATCGAGATGGTCCAGCGCACCGTGCAGGGCGCCACCCGCGAGTACCTGGTCGTGGAGTACGCGCCCGCCAAGCGCGGCCAGCCGGGCGACCGCCTGTACATCCCCACCGACCAGCTCGAACAGATCACCAAGTACGTCGGCGGCGAGGCCCCCACCCTGCACCGGCTCGGCGGCGCCGACTGGACCAAGACCAAGGCGCGCGCGAAGAAGGCGGTCAAGGAGATCGCCGCCGACCTCATCAAGCTGTACAGCGCGCGCATGGCGGCCCCCGGCCACATCTTCGGGCCCGACACCCCGTGGCAGCGCGAACTGGAGGACGCGTTCCCCTACGCCGAGACGCCCGACCAGCTCACCACCATCGCCGAGGTCAAGGAGGACATGGAGAAGTCCGTCCCCATGGACCGCCTGATCTGCGGCGACGTCGGTTACGGCAAGACGGAGATCGCGGTGCGGGCCGCGTTCAAGGCCGTCCAGGACGGCAAGCAGGTGGCCGTGCTCGTGCCGACGACGCTGCTGGTGCAGCAGCACTTCGGGACGTTCAGCGAGCGGTACGCGCAGTTCCCGGTGCGGGTGAAGGCGCTGTCCCGGTTCCAGACCGACAACGAGGCCAAGGCCGTCCTGGAAGGGCTGCGCGAGGGCTCCGTAGACATCGTCATCGGCACCCACCGGCTGTTCTCCGCCGAGACCCGCTTCAAGGACCTCGGGCTCGTCATCGTGGACGAGGAGCAGCGCTTCGGCGTCGAGCACAAGGAGCAGCTGAAGAAACTCCGCGCCAACGTCGATGTCCTGACCATGTCCGCGACTCCCATCCCGCGCACCCTGGAGATGGCCGTCACCGGCATCCGTGAGATGTCCACCATCACCACCCCGCCGGAGGAGCGCCACCCGGTGCTGACCTTCGTCGGGCCCTACGAGGAGAAGCAGATCGGCGCGGCCATCCGCCGTGAACTGCTGCGCGAGGGCCAGGTCTTCTACATCCACAACCGGGTCGAGTCCATCGACCGCGCGGCGGCCCGGCTGCGGGACATCGTCCCCGAGGCGCGGATCGCGACCGCGCACGGGCAGATGTCGGAGTCCGCGCTGGAGCAGGTCGTGGTGGACTTCTGGGAGAACAAGTTCGACGTACTGGTGTCGACCACGATCGTGGAGTCCGGCATCGACATCTCCAACGCCAACACCCTGATCGTGGAGCGCGGCGACACCTTCGGCCTCTCCCAGCTGCACCAGTTGCGCGGGCGCGTCGGCCGGGGCCGGGAGCGCGGGTACGCGTACTTCCTGTACCCGCCGGAGAAGCCGCTGACGGAGACCGCGCACGAACGGCTCGCCACCATCGCCCAGCACACCGAGATGGGCGCGGGCATGTACGTCGCCATGAAGGACCTGGAGATCCGCGGTGCGGGCAACCTCCTCGGCGGTGAGCAGTCCGGGCACATCGCGGGTGTGGGCTTCGACCTGTACGTCCGTATGGTCGGCGAGGCCGTCGCCGACTACCGGCGTCAGCTGGAGTCCGGCGAGATCGAGGAGCCGCCGCCGCTGGAGGTCAAGATCGAGCTGCCGGTCGACGCGCACGTCCCGCACGACTACGCGCCCGGCGAGCGGCTCCGGCTCCAGGCGTACCGGGCGATCGCCTCCGCCAACTCCGAGGACGACATCAAGGCCGTGCGCGAGGAACTCACCGACCGCTACGGCAAGCTGCCCGAGCCGGTGGAGAACCTGCTGCTGGTCGCCGGTCTGCGGATGCTCGCGCGGGCCTGCGGGGTCGGCGAGGTGGTGCTCCAGGGTACGAACATCCGCTTCGCGCCGGTGGAGTTGCGCGAGTCGCAGGAACTGCGGCTGAAGCGGTTGTACCCGGGCAGCGTGATCAAACCGGCGGCCCATCAGGTGCTGGTGCCGCGCCCGAAGACGGCGAAGGTGGGCGGGACGCCGCTGGTCGGGCGGGACTTGCTGGGATGGGTGGGGGAGTTCTTGGCGTCGGTGCTGGGGTCGTAGAGGCGGGTGGGGGTGTCGGGGCGGGGCCGGGGCCGCGGGCTTGGTGTGGGGAGTGCGGGGAGGCTCGGGGCGTAGGGGAGCAGGGGAGCAGGGGCGTAGGGGAGCAGGGGAGCAGGGGGAGGCTTCGGGACTGCTGGGCCCCTGCCGCGGGCGGTGTCCGGTCCGGCCGCGGGTCGTCAGGCTTGGCGGAACATCATCCCCGCCAGGGACCGGAACGCCTCCTCGGGGTCCTGGCCGCCGAGGGGTTCGTCGAGGTTGTGGCCGAGGAGCAGGGTGGCGAACCCGTGGGCCAGGGACCATGCCGCGACCTCGGCGAGCCGAGAGTCGTCTGCGGTGTCCGGGGCCTCCCTTGCGGATGCGGTGTGAGTCGCTGCGGGGGCTGTGTCCAGCCCTGTGGATGCGGTGTCAGGCCCTGTGGGAGCCGTGTCCAGCCCTGCGGGGGCCGCGTCCCGCGCCGTGGACGCGGCGTCCCGCGCCGTGGATACGGCGTCCTGCACCGTGGATACGGCGTCCCGCAGGGCGGCTCCGCTCAGGGTGCGCGCGGCGTTGAGTTCGAGGTCGTCGGCGCGCAGCAGCTCCGGCGTGAACATCACCTGGAAGTGCGCCGGGTGGGTGCGGGCGAACCGTACGTAACGCACTCCCGCCTCCTTCAGGTCCCCCGCCTCCCGCAGCGCCTCGGCGAGCAGCCCGTACCCCTCGGCCGCGATCGCGGTGAGCAGTCCGGTGCGGTCCTTGAAGTGGTACGCGGGGGCCGCGTGCGAGACGCCGGCCCGGCGGGAGAGGTCCCGCAGGCTCAGCGCGGAGGGCCCGGAGGCGGCGATGACGTCGAGCGCGGCGGCGAGGATGGCCCGCCGTAGATCGCCGTGGTGGTAGGGGCGGTCCTTCTCGGGTGCGGGATCTGTCTGCGAGGGCGGCATGGCACCAGGGTACGCAGAATTTTGTCATTGACAAGTTTCACTGCGGCGCGCAAACTTACCAGTGTCAAGATTCCCGCTGAGGAGTCCCGACCGAACCAAAAGGAACCAAGGAGGTGTGTCGTCATGCCGCATGACGTCGATGAGAGCGTGGCCGGGGGCGAGGGCGGCGAGGACCGGAGCCGCGTCGGTGTCGAGCCCGGGATCGAACCGGCCGGCGTCCGCCGGCTCTGGCACCTGCTGGAGCCACTGCACGCGGTGCTCTACTACGCGCCGGAGGTCTTCGAGGAGGCCAACGCGCTCGGCTACGACAAGGAGGAGCGCTGGTCGAGCTACTTCCCGCTGCGCGCCGCCCCCCTGGGCCCGGTCGGCGCCGAAGCCGTCACCTCCGCCTTCTACAGCTACGACCCGGGCATGGTCGCCGAGCACATGGACGGCGCATGGGCGGTCGCGAGCCCCGGGGAGGTCCTGGAGGCGAGGCTGCGAGGCATCGACCGGGCGTACCGCTCGCTCTTCGGTGAGCTGATGGACCGCCCGGAGCTGGCGGAGGCCGCCGCCCTCGCCCGGACCGCGGCCGAGGCGGTGGAAGACGCGGGCCGCCCGCTCGCCGCCGCCAACGCCGCACTGGACTGGCCCGAACCCCCGCACCTCCAGCTGTGGCACGCGGCCACCATCCTGCGCGAACACCGGGGCGACGGCCATCTCGCCGCCCTGCTCGTGGCCGAACTGGACCCCACGGAGTCCCTGGTGTCCTTCGCCGCGATCGGCGCCGCCTCGACCGAGCGCTTCGCGAGCCGAGGCTGGAGCCCCCGCGCCTGGACAGCGGCCCACGAGCGACTGCTGGCCCGCGGCCTTCTGAACGAGGACGGTACGGCGACGGACGCGGGCCGCGACCTGCGCCACCGCGTCGAGCATCTGACCGACCGCCTGGCAGCCGCCCCCTGGAACGCCCTGGGCCGGAAATCCGCCGACCGCCTGTCGGAACTCCTCGGTGACTACTGGGTCGCCGTCCTGGCCTCGGGCCTGCTGCCGTCGGAGAACACTCTGGGCATAGGCCGCGTCTGAGGACGCTCCCGACCCCGCCGCGATGAGTTGCGGCAGGTTCCCGAGTCTCCTCTGATGACGGTACGAGACACCACGGAGGACACCATGACGAACATGCCGGACGATCCGACCACCGAGCTGCCCGGTCGCCCACCCGTCGTCGACCTGGCCACCTGGCAGGCGGCCCGTGACGAGCTTCTGGTCCGGGAGAAGGCCCACACCCGCGCGGGCGACGCCCTGGCCGCGGCCCGCCGCCGGCTGCCGATGGTGGAGTTCGACGGAACGGTCGAGGTCGTCGGACCCGACGGCCCGGTCCCGTTCCTGGACCTCTTCCAGGGCCGTGACGAACTCATCGTCTACAAACACATGTGGTACGACGGCGCACCCCATCAGGGGCAGTGCGAGGGCTGCACCACTGCGGCCTGGTACCTGAAGGACGCCGTCTACCTCAACGCCGCCGGTGTCTCGTTCGCCATCCTGACCACGGGCCGGTGGGAGGAAGTGGCCTCCTTCGTCGCGTTCATGGGCTACACCCAGCCCTGGTACTCGGTCCGCGACGTGCCCCCGCCGGTCGGCGGCGAGATGGGGTACCTCACCTGCTTCCTGCGCGACGGCGACCGCGTCTTCCTCACCTACTCCACGACGGGCCGCGGCAACGAACCGCTCAACGGATCGCTCAGCCTGCTCGACATGACGCCCTACGGCCGCCGCGAGGCATGGCAGGACAACCCGGAGGGCTGGCCCGAAGGAAACCCTCCGTGCTGGTCCTGGCGCTCGGACGCCGAAGGAACCGCCACCTGGGGCCCGACCAGCAGACCCGTACCCCAGTGGACCCGCCCGGGCGCGACACCGGTGAAGACCCTGGGCAGACAGGGCCCCCATAGCTGACCAGCGCGCCGGCCCGCAGCTGATCACGGCGGATCGCAGCTGGTCACGACTGATAGCGACTCACGACTGCTCATGGCTGATGGCGGATCGCGGCGCCCGCAGCACGCGGTCGCCGCCGACGGCCGACCAGAGGAGAAGCCGCCCGCGGGAGGTGAGGTGCCACGGACGGCTTCTGTTCGAGGTGGTTCGAGGTGGTTCGAGGTGGTTCAAGGTGATCCGACGGCCACCGCCGCCACACCGGACTTCCGGCGCACGACGGGCCTGGTGATGTCCTCCGAGGTGTCTCCGGCCTACGGCTGTTCGGGCCTTTCGCGGTCCACGCCGAGCGCGCCCTCAGCCTTCTGCTGCGCGTCGTCGACCTGGCTCTCGTACTTGTTGCCCGTCTTCTCGTTGACCTTCTTCTCCGCCGCGTCGGACATGCTCTTGGTCTTGTCCTGCCCGTGGCTCTTGAACCTGTCGAAGATGCCCATCCAGAGCTCCTTCCCGGAGGTGACTCAAAGACGACGATACGCCCCACTTGCGCAATTCGCTCGATTGGCCCTGCCGTGGTCTGAACCTCTCGGCAGCATGGCCCGGCCGCTCACCGTCCGGCTACCGTGTGCGCCAGACAGCGACCGCCCGCCCGGGGTGGAACGCGCGGGCAGGGGGAGGACACACCGTGAGGCGGCTGAGGGGCGGAATCACGGTCGCCGTTGCCGCCGCGCTCGTCGCGGGATGTGACGGCCTGGAGCCGGGCGGAAGCTCCGCAGGGTCCGGACCGGATGCCGCTGCCGGACGGGCGGCGAGCCCGCTGACGAATGCGGACGGAACGAAGCCGGGGCTCAGGGCGCTCACGTCGGAGGCGGACAAGGCCAACGCGCGCAAGCTCGTCGACGAACTCATCGTCAAGGGACGGGGGCCGAAGACGGGCTACGAACGGGACAAGTTCGGCTATGCGTGGATGGACACGGCGGATGGGGTGCCGCTGGCGCGCAACGGTTGTGACACGCGGAACGACTTGCTGCAACTCCATGGACGGGACGTCCAGTTCCGTAGGGGTTCCGACTGCGTGGTCGCGTCGATGGACCTGTACGACCCATACACCGGCAAGGACATCGCCTGGAAGAAGGCCAAGGCCACCGAGGTACAGATCGACCACGTGGTGCCGTTGTCGTACGCCTGGCAGATGGGTGCCGCCCGCTGGAACAAGGAGAAGCGGCAGCAACTGGCCAACGACGTGCTGAATCTTCTGCCGGTCTCGGGCTCCACGAACTCCGCCAAGCGCGATTCCGGTCCGGCGTCCTGGTTGCCGCCGAACAAGGAGATCCGCTGCTCGTACGCAGTGCGGTTCGCGCAGGTGGCACTCAAGTACGACCTCGCGGTGACGGCGGCGGACAGGGCGACGATGTCGAAGCAGTGTCAGGGCTGACAGCATCCCGACGACTGTCCCGGCCCCGGGGCTGCGGGATCCCTGTCGGACGTGGTGGCTAAGGTGCGACGTCATGGACGCCGCCGATCTCGACCGCCAGGCCCGGACATTGTCCGGCTGCATTCCCCCTCTCCTGGTCTCCCGGCTTCTTGAGCTCGGCCACCATGACGAGGTGGAGGTCCAGGCCCGTTGTGGGGAATGGTTCTGCGCGCAGGCATGGGCGCGGCTGATCGGTGACCAGGATCGGCAAGGTCAGGCGTTGGAGGTGCTTGCTTCCGCTGGAGTTCTTCGCGCGCCTGGTGGCCCGGCACGGACATACGGACGAGGCGGTCACTCGGCTGCGCGCCGGAATCGAGGACCCGCTTCTCGCCGCCGCTCTGGTCGACATCGCCGAAGGAACAGACTGAGCTGCTCGCCGGCGCCGGACGCATCGAGGAGGCTGTTGCCGTTCTCGAACAGCACGCCGCCCCCGCGAACACCAACGACCTTGCCGGCTGCCTCATCGAACTGGGGCGCGTCATCGACGCCGTCGTACTCCTTCAGCAGCGCGATTCCGAGCCGGTCTCACCTGTCTGGACCGGCTTGCCTTTCAACGAGCCCCCATTCTGACGGGGCCTCTCACGGCAGGAGAACGCGACCTACGGGGACGGAACGCAGCGCATGGCACGGCGCAGACTGGCTCGTGCGGCGGTGAGGTCGTCCTCCGCCTCACGCAGTTGGCTCTCCAGGGCGGCGATCTGATCCGGAGTGAGGGAGCAGCGCGTCGAGTTTCCGCCGCATCTCGGCCGACTTTGCGCAGGCGCGGATCTGGTCGGTGAAGCGGGCGTACGGCCTGTGGGTCACGGCCGCCGAGCGGGAGGCGATGACCCGGGTGCTCACCGACGGCCCCGACCAGCGTCTGCCGACGGGCGGCAATCCAACGTCGGCCCGTTCCCGCTTCACAGCGGACTGACGAGCGGAGAGTCGCGGGGCCTGTGGCGCCGGCCCGTCCTTGCCGCGCTGCCGATGCAGGTGCGGGCGGGGGTGAGTCGGTGCGGGGGCGCGGGCGCCTGGGTGGCGCGGAGGGGGCGCGGGGCGTGTGCGGGCGCCCCGCACGGCGGCCCGGGGGTCAGCTGGACTTCTTCCAGTCCTCGCAGCCGGAGGTCTTGAAGTAGCCGTCCGAGGCGCTGATGGTCACGACCGCGGAACCGCTCACGTTGTTGTTCGCGAGGATCGACTCCAGTGAGTGCTCGGCGTCCTTGCTGCGCTCCCAGTAGCACATGTCGTCCTTGTTGCCGGTCGACTTGTAGGTGCCGGGGGCGATGTCGACGCCGACCTTGAACATGCCGCCGTCACCCGACATCTCGGTCGCCGGCGAACCACCCTTGGCCTTCGGGTCGACGGTCTCCCAGTCGGAGCAGCCGTTCGACGTGAAGAGCTTGTCGGAGGGCTTGACGGTGACGTAACTGGTCCCGGTCACATTGTCGTTGGCCAGGATGGACTCCATCTCCCCCTTGGCGTCCTTGGCGCGCTCCCAGTAGCACATGGCGTCGCTGTTGCCGCTGGTCCGATAGGTCCCGGCCTGGATGTCGGAGCCGACCTGGTAGTCCCCGTCCCCACCGAACGCTGCTTCCTTCTCCTCCTCGTCCTTCTTCTCGTCCTTGGCCTTCCCCTTGTCGCCGGACCCGCGCTCGGAGGAGGCGGAGGAGTCCGTGCCCTTGCCGGAGTCCCCGTCGCCTCCGGCGCTCACCGAGACCACGCCGATGACGACGACGCCCACGACGGCCCCCAGCACGATCTTGCCCTTCATGCCCATGGTGGTTCCCTCCCCATAGCGGTGACTGCGCCTCCGACGGGCAGCCGCTCGTTCGCTGGGTCAATAAGAACATCGACTGTGAACCGAGTCAACACGGTTCACAAAAAAGCATGAGTACACGACTGTGAACTCATGGCGCGACTTCATGTGCGTGAATAGATCGATCGCGTGTACGTCGGTATGCTCGGGGTCACACATGGCACGAGGGGAGCGGGGCGAGTGCAGGACAACGCGACAGAGGTGACCGCCGCCGGAATCGCACGGCTCGCCGGCGTCGGCCGCGCCGCCGTCAGCAACTGGCGCCGTCGCCACGCGGACTTCCCCAAACCCGTCGGCGGCACCGAGACCAGCCCCTCCTTCGCCCTGGCCGAGGTCGAGACCTGGCTGCGCCACCAGGGCAAACTCGCCGAGGTCCCGCTGCGCGAACGCGTCTGGCAGCAACTCGCCGGACACCCCGAGGGGCCGGCCACCGCGCTGGTCCACGCCGGATGCGTACTGCTGCTGATCCACGACCGGCCGACGGTGTGGCTGGACATCGCCGCCGGGCCCGACGAACGGCTCGCGGCCAAGTTGCCGGAGTCGCTGGAACGGGTGATCGTCGACCGCTTCGGAACCGCCGGATGGCGGCGCGGCGGGGCCCCGGGGCGCGGCGTTCACCGTGTGAGCGGCTCGGGGCGGGGGGCGGCCGTGAACAGCTCGGCCGCCGTGAACTCCTCGCCAGGTGTCAACGGACCCACCGCCGTGAACCCACCCACCCCTGTGAACAGCCCTGGAGGTGTTCACAGCGCGGGCAGCGCTGCCACGGTTCACAGCCCGGGCAACCCCACAGCGGTTCACGGCGCCGACGGCGCCGACACGGTTCACAGCCCGGATGGCCGCTCGACAGTTCACACCCAGAACGCCGCTGCCAGGGTTCACACGCCGGACAGCGCAGCCTCGGTCCACACGCAGGGCCGCGCCCCCGAAGTTCACAGCCAGAACCCCGCCCCCGGAGTTCACACCCCCGGGACCGGCCCAGCCCCCTCAACCACCCCTGCAACCCCCGCCACCGCAGCCACAGCCCCCCCAACCCCCCGAGCCACCCCCGCCCTCCACACCCCCACCGGCCCCGAACTCCTCCCCTCCGCCCCCCTCCTCCGCGGCACCGCCGAACTCGCCGCGGAGATGGGCGCGCGGCAGACCTTCGAGTTCCTGCTGGGCCGGCATCTCGACGCCAACCCCCGCCAGTACACGCTCACCCCGCCCGACCTGGCCGACCTGATGGCGCACCTCGCCGGTCCCGCCCGCACCGTGCTCGACCCCGCCTGCGGCACCGGCGCCCTGCCGCGCGCCGTCCGGGCCCGCTCCGACCAGGAGCTGTACGTCCAGGACGGCGCTCCCGAACTCGCCGCCGTCACCGCGCTCCGGCTCGCACTGCACTCCCGTGCCGCCGTCCGCGCCTGCGTAGGGGACACCCTGCGTGCCGACGCGCACCCCGATCTGCGCGCCGACGCAGTGCTGTGCCATCCCCCGTTCAACGAGCGCAACTGGGGTCATGACGAGCTGGCGTACGACCCGCGCTGGGAGTACGGGTTCCCGGCGCGCACCGAGTCCGAGCTGGCCTGGGTGCAACACGCGCTGGCCCGGCTCAAGGAGGGCGGCACCGCCGTCCTGCTGATGCCGCCCGCCGCCGCGTCCCGGCGTTCCGGGCGGCGCATCCGGGCCGACCTGCTGCGACGGGGCGCGCTGCGCGCCGTGATCGCCCTGCCCGTCGGCGCGGCGCCGCCGCACAGCCTCCCCCTGCACCTGTGGATCCTGCGCCGGCCGGGCAACGTGCCCGCCGCCCCCGAGGTGCTGCTGACCGACGTGGGGCAGTTCGCCGGGGAGGGGCGCGGCGGCCCCGACTGGCGGGCCGTCAGGGACGCGGTGGTGGAGGCGTGGAGCGAGTTCGATCGCGCGGGCACGCTCCGGGAGCGGCCCGGGCTGGCCCGTTCGGTGCCGGTCATCGACCTCCTGGACGACGACGTGGACCTCGCCCCGGCCCGGCACCTCCCGCCCCCGGCCGCCGCCGACGGCGCGGAGGCGCTCACCGCGGTCCGTGAGCGCCTCGGCGAGACCCTCCGACTGACCGGCGACCTCACGCCCCCCGCGGTCACCGCCGCGCAGTCCGCGCGCTGGCCGCTGACCACCATCGGCGAACTCGCCCGCGGCGGCGCCCTCGTGATGCGTTCCAGCGGAAACACCGCCCACGCGCGCGTAGCGCCCGAAAACGACACCCACGCGCGCGTGCCGGTGCTGACCGACCACGACGTCCTGTCCGGAGCCGCCCCCTCCGGCACCCTGCCCGAGGGTGACGAGGAGACGGTGCTCACCGAGCCCGGGGACGTCGTCGTACCGGTGCTCGGCGGGGGCGCGATGGCGCGCGTGATCGACGAGGCGACGGCGGGCGCAGCCCTGGGACGCAACCTCGCCCTGCTGCGCCCCGATCCGGCGTCGCTCGACGCGTGGTTCCTCGCCGGTTTCCTGCGGGGCACCGCCAACAACCGCCAGGCCAGCAGCTACGCCTCCACCGCGACCCGCCTCGACGTGCGCCGGCTGCAACTGCCCCGGCTCGCGCTGGACGAACAGCGGCGCTACGGCGCACGTTTCCGCGCCCTGGACGAGTTCGAGCGGTCGCTCCGGCGCACGAGCCGGCTCGGGGACCAGCTCGTACGCGGGATGTACGACGGCCTCACCGACGGCACGGTGGCACCCGACTGAGCTTCGCGCCACCGGCCCGCCGCCCGACCCACCGGCCCGCCGCCCGACCCGCCGCCCCACCGGCCCGCCGCCCGACCCACCGACCTGCCAGCCCGACGCCCGACCCACCAACGCACCGGCCCAACTCCACTCACCCCAGCCCGACTCCGCCGCCCGAAGCCGCACGCGCGCACAGGCCGATGGAGCCCGCCCCCTGCCCAGGTCAAGGCGGCGTTCCGGCCGATCCGCGTGAGACACGGGCCCCGCAGCCCGCGGAAGACGCGTGGAGTGATCAGCTCGGCAACGGTTCGGTTTAACCCGGGACCGGTTGTCCGTGTCGGCGGATACGCTCGAAGCGACCATCGCACGACCGGTATCGCACGAGGCCGGACGCGCGCGCCCGTTCCAGGTCCCAGGAGCAGCCATGCATGGCCACGGCTACCCGCAGCCGGTGAAGCAGCAACCCTCGACGGGGGTGCTGGTCTTCCTGCGTGTGCTGTTCGTCGTGATCGCGGTCTGCAGCCTCGGATTTCTGAGCTGGGCGATGATGCTGCGCCTGGCGCTCGTCACGCGGAAGGGCCTGGACTGGGGACTGTTCGTCGCCGTGTCGGCCGCTGACGTCCTCGCCATGGTGCTGCTCGGCAGCGAGCCCGGTGACGAGATCCACACCCCGGGCGGCTGGACCGGCCTCGCCCTGCTGCTGGGCACGCTGGTGGCCGGAGTCGCGTACTACCTCGCGGCCGACATCCGCCACTTCTACCGACCCCCGCAAGCCGCCTACGCGCACGCACACGCGCACGCGTCCGCGCACACCCCCGTACCGGGCACCACGTACGGCTACCCGCAGCCGCAGCCACACCCGCAGCCGCACCCGCCGTACACGGCGACCACCGTCTCGCAGATGCCGCCCGTCCAGCGCCCCGCGCCCACCCCGCCCCCGCCTCCGCCCGCACACCACACCCCGCCCCCGGCCACCCCCGTGGCTCCCGGCGCACACCACGCCCCGCCGCCCGCGTCCGCCACCCCGCCGCCGCAGCGTCCCGCGCGCATAGACCAGGTCCGCGCCGAACTGGACGAGCTGAGTGACTACCTGCGCAACCGAGACGGGCAGCCGGACGGGAACGCGGATGGGAACGCGGGCGGGCCCGCAGGCGGGCGCCAGGGCGCCGGCCAGGGCGACCGGCACGAGGGCGGAAGGTGACCGTGGCGGCAGGACGGGTCGTCTCCGGCCGGTACGAACTGGCCACGCTCATAGGGCAGGGCGGCATGGGCCAGGTCTGGACGGCCTACGACCGCCGCCTGGACCGGCGGGTCGCGGTGAAGCTGCTGCGCCCCGACAAGGTGGCCGGCCAGGAGGCCGACGAACTGCGGCGCCGCTTCGTGCGCGAGTGCCGGGTGACCGCGCAGGTCGACCACCCCGGCCTGGTCACCGTGCACGACGCGGGCAGCGAGGGCGAGGAACTCTTCCTCGTCATGCAGTACGTCGACGGCGCCGACCTCTCCGACCACCTCGCCGAGCACGACCCGTACCCGTGGCAGTGGGCGGTGGCGGTGGCCGCGCAGTTGTGCGCCGTGCTGAGCGCCGTGCACGCCGTGCCGATCGTCCACCGCGACCTCAAGCCGCGCAACGTGATGGTGAAGCAGGACGGCACGGTCACCGTCCTGGATCTCGGCGTGGCGTCCGTCATGGACACCGACACGACCCGTCTGACCCACACCGGCTCGCCCATCGGCTCGCCCGCCTACATGGCGCCCGAGCAGGCCATGGGCGGCGCGGTCGGCCCGTACACCGACCTGTACGCGCTCGGCGTGCTGGTCCACGAACTGCTCAGCGGCGACGTGCCCTTCGCGGGCTCCACGGCGCTCGGCGTGCTGCACCGGCATCTGTACGAGCCGCCGGTCCCCGTCCGCCGTATCCGCCCGGAGGTCCCCGAGGCGCTCGAAGCCCTCGTCCTGCGGCTGCTCGCCAAGGACCCGCAGCACCGGCCGGGCTCCGCGCAGGAGGTCTACGAGGATCTGGCACAGCTGCTTCCCGCACGCGGTACGCCGACGGGGGCGCCCCTCGACCCCACGCGCCCCTTCCTGCGCCCGCACGCCCCCTGGCCCGACCGGGCGCGCACTCCCGCGCCCCAGCCCGCGCCCGTCGCCGCGCCGACCGACGAGAAGCCGGACGTGGTCCGCGCGGTGGACGAGGTCAAGCGGCTCCTTGGGGAGGGGCGTATCACCCAGGCCGTGGACATCCTGGGCGCGATCCTGCCCGCCGCGGCCGAGCAGCACGGCGAGCACTCGCCGGTCGTCCGCACCCTGCGCAAGCAGTACGCCGCCACGCTCATGGACGACGGCCAGTACCGACGCGCGCTGCCCGAGCTGCGCCGCCTCGCCGACGAGCGGGCCTCCGAGGCGGGCCAGGCCGACCCGCAGGCCCTCCGGTTCCGCTACGACGCCGCGCAGTGTCTGGAACAGCTCGGTGAACCGGCGTCCGCGCTGACGGCGTACCGCGCGCTGCTGCCGTACTACGAGAACCAGTACGTCTCCGGCGACCCGGAGATGGCCCACGAGGTGCGGCGGCGTATCGGCCATCTCCTGCTCTCCGTCGGGGACCGGGGCGCCGCCCACGAGACCCTGATGCGCCTCCTGATCGACGTGGAGCGCCTCAGCGGTCCCGCGCATCCGCTGGCGCTTGAGGTGCGGCGGACGTTGCAGTGGCTGGGGCAGGTACGGGGCTGACGCGGCACGCCGGTCACCAGGGCCGTGCCCGCGCCCGGACGGGCCCCGTCCGGAGCGGTGCCCACGCGGATCCCCGCCGCCCCTCGCCGCCCCGCCGCCCTTCGTGGCCTCTCCGCCAGCTCTCGGGCCTTTTGGGGCCTCTCCGGGGCTCTCGGGGCCCCTTCGCCGTGGCCGGTTGTGTTCGGCGCGAGCACGGTGGTGCCCGAAGTCCTGGTGAATCGTTGGTCGAATGGGTTGGCCAGAGCTTGTCGGCTGCCTAACATCGATCACCGCAAGACTTTGTGCACTGCCGCACAAGCTCCTCGGGAGGTTTCCTTGCACCGCCGCCGTCGCACCGCGCTCGTCCTGTCCGCCGTGATCGCAGCCGCCGCCCCGCTCCTCACCGCGTGCGGGAACGACGCGCACCCGGGTGCGGCGGCCGTCGTGGGCGATCAGCGGATCACCGTGTCGCAATTGGAGAACCGGGTCGACGAGGTGCGCGAGGCGCAGCGGGCGGCGGTGAGTGACGAGGCGCAGTACGCGCAGGCCATCGCCAAGACCGGCAGCCTGACCCGCGACACCCTGCACGGCATGGTCCTGGACAAGGTGCTGAATCGTGCCGCCGAGGACGCGGGCGTGACCGTGACCCGCCGGGAGATCCAGGGGCTGCGCGGCGAGCTGGAGGACCAGGCGGGCGGCGCGCAGGCGCTGGAGTCGGCCTGGCTCCAGCAGTACGGGGTGGCGCCGGAGCGCCTGGACGAGAACCTGCGCGTCCAGCTGGAGGCCCAGAAGCTGGCCGCCAAGCTCGGCACCGACACCAGCCAGCCGGCGTTCTGGCAGACTCTGGCCGGCGCTTCCAAGGAACTCGGTATCGATCTGAACCCGCGGTACGGCAAGTGGGACGCCGAGAAGGTCGGCCGGGTGGACGCCGACACCCCGTGGGTGCGGGAGGTCACGGCCGCCCAGCAGGAGACCCCGGCGTAGCCCCCGCACCTCCGCACCACCACCCACCTCCGCACCACCGCCCACCTCCGCACCACCCCTGACCCGCACCACCACCCCACCCCACCACCCCATGACCCCACCACATTGACGGGCAGATAATCCGATGAGTCTGCTGCCGTGTGGATAACTTTCCGAGGGCTGTCGGCGGGGTGCGTTACGTTCGGATCGTGAACGCAACCAGCCCCGAAGGCACCCCCGACCCCGGCCGTATCGTCCTGCTCACCACCAGCCACCGGGTGGCCCCCGGCCTGCTGTCCTGGCCCGCCTGGCAGGCGCTGCACGCCGCGGACTCGGTGCTGTGCGCGGACGGGGCGCACCCGCAGCTGCCCTATCTCCGGGAGGCGGGGATAGCGGTCGCCGAGGCGGCCCCGGCGGCCGAGGAACTGGTCGACGCGTGCGCCGGGGGCCGGACCGTGGTCGTCGTCGCCACGGGCGAGGGCGAACCCGCGCTGACGGACGGACTGGCCCGCCTCGCCGGCTCCGGACGGATCAGGATGCCCGACCTGGAACTGCTGCCCGCCTCCTACGACCTCCCGGGCGCCCGCCTTCTCGACCTCGTGCAGGTCATGGACCGGATCCGCCGCGCATGCCCCTGGTCCTCCCAGCAGACCCACGAGGGCTTGGCCAAGTACGCCGTCGAGGAGGCGTACGAACTGGTGGAGGCCATCGAGGACGGCGACCGGGACGAGCTGAGAGAGGAACTGGGCGACGTACTCCTCCAGGTCGTCTTCCACGCCCGGATCGCGGAGGAGGGCGCGAGAGCGCGGACCGACGGTGAGGACGACGGCGCGGCGTTCTCCATCGACGACGTGGCGGCCGGCATCGTCGCCAAGCTCATCCACCGCCACCCCCATGTCTTCGGGGACGAGACCGCGACGACCCCGGAGGAGGTCAAGGAGCACTGGCTGCGCACCAAGGCCCAGGAGAAGCGGCGGACGTCGATAACGGAGGGCATCCCCCTCCACCAGCCCGGCCTCGCGCTCGTCGCGAAGCTGGCCTCCCGCGCCCGGACGGCGGGCCTGGACGTCCCCCTGCCCCCCACCGAGGGCATCGGCTACGACCTGCTGGTCCTGGCCACCCGCGCCGAGGCACAGGGCGTGGACCCCGAGGCGGCACTACGCGCGGCGGCCCGCACCTACAGAGACGCGATCAGAGAAGAGGAGGCCGCAAGAGCCGCGGGAGGCAACGGGACCCGGGGAGAGAAGGGGAGCAGGTGAGGGAGAACGCCCGGGATACGGTCGAACAGTGACCGACCAGCCCGCCCCACAGCTACCGCCCGACCCACAGCCCCCACACGACCCACAACACCCCCCGCCCGACCGGCAGCCCCCGCCCGACCAGGCCCCAGCACCGTCACCCCCCTCACCCCCCTCACCCCCCTCACCCCCCTCACCCCCCTCACCCCCCTCACCCCCCTCACCCCCCTCAGCCGCGCCCCCGACCCCAACCTCACCCGCGCCCCCGGAACCCCCCTCCCTCTTCACCTGGTCGTTCGCCGCCGACCCCTACCCCGCCTACGCCTGGCTCAGGGAGCACGCTCCGGTGCGGTGGACGGAGCTGCCGAGCGGGGTGGAGGCGTGGCTGGTGACGCGGTACGCGTACGCCCGGCAGGCGTTGGCGGACGCGCGGTTGTCCAAGAACCCCGCGCATCATGACGAGCCCGCGCACGCCAAGGGGAAGACGGGCATCCCGGGCGAGCGCAAGGCCGAACTGATGACGCATCTGCTCAACATCGACCCGCCGGACCACACCCGGCTGCGCAGGCTGGTGTCGAAGGCGTTCACACCGCGCCGGGTGGCCGAGTTCGCGCCACGGGTGCAGGAACTGACCGACGGGCTCATCGACCGCTTCGCGGAGAAGGGAGAAGCCGATCTGATCCATGAGTTCGCGTTCCCGCTGCCCATCTACGCCATCTGCGACCTGCTCGGCGTCCCGCGCGAGGACCAGGACGACTTCCGGGACTGGGCGGGCATGATGATCCGGCACGGCGGCGGCCCCCGGGGCGGTGTCGCGCGGTCGGTCAAGAAGATGCGCGGCTACCTCGCCGAACTCATCCACCGCAAGCGCGAAGCACTCCCCGACACCCCCGCGCCCGGCGAGGACCTCATCTCCGCCCTGATCCGCGCCTCGGACCACGGCGAACACCTCACGGAGAACGAGGCGGCGGCGATGGCCTTCATCCTGCTCTTCGCCGGCTTCGAAACCACCGTGAACTTGATCGGCAACGGCACCTACGCCCTGCTCACCCACGACGACCAGCGCACCCGGTTCCAACACGCTCTGGAGGAAGGGGACACCGGGCTCCTGGAGACCGGGGTGGAGGAACTGCTCCGGTACGACGGGCCGGTGGAACTCGCCACCTGGCGGTTCGCCACCGAGCCGCTCACCCTCGGCGGCCAGGACATCGCGCCCGGCGATCCCGTGCTCGTGGTGCTGGCGGCGGCCGACCGGGATCCCGAGCGGTTCGCCGATCCGGACACGCTCGACCTCGGCCGCCGGGACAACCAGCACCTGGGATACGGCCATGGGATCCACTACTGTCTCGGCGCACCGCTCGCCCGGCTGGAGGGGCAGAGCGCGCTGGCCACCCTCTTCACCCGACTCCCGGACCTCCGCCTGGGGGCCGATCCGGCCGAACTGCGCTGGCGGGGCGGTTTGATCATGCGAGGGCTGAGGACGCTGCCGGTGCGGTTCACCCCCGAAGCCGCCCGGCCGCATCGCCGCCCCTGAGGGGCAGTTACCAACCTCACACGGCGGACCGTCAGCCCTCCTCGAACAGTGGCCGGATTGCGCCCCTCACGCCCCATTTCCACCCCCACCTCTGACGGAAAGTCACCCCACAGCCCCTTCTCATCCACAGACGGTCACTCACAACATGACACGCCCTCACTTTTGTGATCTCCACGTGATCTGCGCGGCATTTACTTGTGACAAGTCAACGATTCCGGCTACCTTCACCCCTCAGCGCGACGCAGCGCATCACGCGCCGCGCGGCTCACCGTTGTCTCGCGAAAGGCCCCCGCATGCTCTCCGGGAACGGTCGTCACCGTCGCCCCCGCCAGGCTCCGGCGCTGCTCGTCGCGGCCGGGGTCACCGGCTCAGCCATCGCCATCCCCCTGCTCGGTGCCGGGGGTGCGAGCGCCGCCGGCGGGACCACGTGGGACGCGGTCGCCGAGTGTGAGAGCGGTGGCGCGTGGAGCGCGGACCTGGGCAACGGCCGCTACGGCGGACTCCAGGTGACGCAGGAGGCGTGGGAGACGTACGGCGGTCTGGAGTACGCGGGGAGCGCGGATCAGGCCAGCCGTTCGCAGCAGATCGCCGTGGCCGAGAGGATCCTCGCCGACCAGGGCGTCGGCGCCTGGTCCACCTGCGGGCTGCTCCATGGGCTCGGGGACGACGAGAACCCCGCCGGTGTCGACACCGGCCTGGCGGGCGACGCCACGCCGGGGTCCTCCGGCAAGGAGAGCGACGGTTCCGGTGGCACCGGCGGGTTGACCGACTCGTCCAAGTCGACGGGGTCGTCCGGTAAGGATGATTCGTCCGGCGGATCCGAGGGGACCGACGGCAACGGCGACTCCGGAGCCTCCGGGGACTCAGCACCCACCTCGCCCACCTCGCCTTCCTCGCCCCCCTCCGGCAGCCCGTCCGAAGACCCGTCAGGGCCCTCGCAGGGCTCCTCCTCGCCCTCGAACGGCGACCCGTCGGGCGGGGCGGGCGACGGCTCCGCCGGTTCGTCCCCCTCGGAGTCGCCCACCGAACCCGCCGCCGACCCCTCCACCCCGGCCCACGGCGAGGAAGTGGGCGATCCTCGACAGAGCCTCGGCGCCTCGCACCTCGTGGACACCAGCGCCCTCCCCGGCACAGGCCGCCACCGCGGCCCCAGCGCCGACGAGAGCGCGGACAGGGGCACCGGCAAGGGGGCGGGCAAGGACGCCGCCGACGCGAGTGACGCCAAGGGCGTGGACGACGGCCAGAAGAGCGACAAGGCCGACCCCTCCGGGTCCTCGGGGCCCTCCGGGTCGTCCGAGCAGTCCTCCGAGCCGTCCGCCGGGTCCGCCGGGTCCGCCGAGTCCTCTCGGCCCGCCGACCGGCAGACCTCGCGGGGCGGTGAGGCCGCGCGAGGCACGCTCGACTCGCTCGACGGCGACTCGTACACCGTCCGCCCCGGGGACACGCTGACGTCCATCGCCGACTCCCTTGACGTCGACGGTGGATGGCGGGCGCTCTACCGGGTGAACGAGCAGGTGCTCGACGGCGACCCCCACCACATCGTCCCCGGTCAGACCCTGACTCTCGGCGATGTGGCGGACGGCGACCAGGGTGACGAGTAGGGACAAGTGGGGCAGGGGTGGCGGGAGTTCACGTCACGGTTCGCGCTGAATGTCCGGTTTGGTGAAAGTGTGGGATGCGTCTCAGAAGCCCTGATCCTCTTTGAAATTCGGCGAATCGCGTGTCTACGGTCATGACCGCTCGCAAGCAGTGAGCCCCGATGGCCGCCACGCCGAATCCTGCCGGTGGCCGAGCGGGAAATTCGTCGCGCAAGCGCCGTAGGCAGGAGCGGGGGAACCAAGGTAAGTGCCGTATCCGGCAGTTGAGGAGACTCGACGCCGGGGGCGGCTTGGGGTGAAGCCATGTCGTACGAGGCGAAAAGCCGCGTACAGGACATGGCCGGGCAACTCAACCGGCCCGAACCCGACAGCTCACCTCGTAGGCGTCGGTGAGGGGATCCTTCATGCTGTTTTCCGGCAAGGGCAAGCACCGCCGTCCGTCCAAGGCCACCCGTGTCGTCACACTCGCCGGTGTCACCGGCGCCGCTGTCGCCGCCCCGCTCATGGCGGCCGGCAACGCCTCCGCCGCCACCGCGTCCGAGTGGGACGCCGTCGCCCAGTGCGAGTCCGGTGGCAACTGGTCCATCAACACCGGAAACGGCTACTACGGCGGTCTCCAGTTCTCCGCCTCGACCTGGGCCGGCTACGGCGGCACGAAGTACGCGGCCACCGCCGACCAGGCCAGCAAGGCGCAGCAGATCGAGATAGCCGAGAAGGTCCTCGCCGGTCAGGGCAAGGGCGCCTGGCCGTCGTGTGGCGTGGGCCTGTCCAACACCCCGTACGCCGGTGGCGGCTCCACCACCCCGAGCGCCCCGGCCACCCCCGCGCAGCCGTCGCAGCCGTCCCAGAGCGACAGCGGAAGCGACGAGCGCTCCTCCGAGGAGCAGAGCGCCTCCCGTTCGCAGGAGCGCGAGGCCACGCCGAAGGAGACCGTCACCACCCCGACCGGCCAGAAGGTCGAGAAGGGCGACGGCGAGTACAAGGTCGTCACCGGCGACACGCTCAGCTCCATCGCCGCCGACCACGACGTCGCGGGCGGCTGGCAGAAGCTCTTCGAGCAGAACAAGGACATCGTGGACGACGCCGACCTGATCTTCCCGGGTCAGCAGCTCCACCTGAAGTAGGCCATCGGGAAGGGGGTCATCGGGCCCGCCCGGCCCGTGCGCATGGCTCCCCCGAGCCGCCGCTCAGCGTCCCCACAGCCTCGCCCCCCACCTGAGGCACCCCCTCATCCCATGAGGTACGTCCTCATTGAGGCCCCGTGCGGTTCCCCCGACCTCACGGGCCCCCCGCCCCGGTGCGTGAATCCCCCGTACGCACCGGGGCGGGGCTTTTCACGTACAGATGTGAACACCGACCTCCTGGCCCCCCTGCTGTGAACCGGTTTCCTCACCACCCCGGTGTGAACCGACCGAACGCGGGACCCGTCCCCCCTCCCCCCCCCGCCAGAATTGGCGCGAGAACCTCTTTGTTCCGTTCGGAAACATTTTACGATCGGTTCCGTCCACAGGGTGGGAGACCGGCTGGCCGATCCCCCGGAGCCGGTTAGGCTCATCTCGCAGAGCCGCTGCGGTCACGCCGGGCCCTGCCCCACCGCGTCACATTCACGCGTCACATTCACGAAGGAGATGCTCGTGCCGTCCATCGACGTCGTCGTAGCCCGGGAAATCCTGGACTCCCGAGGCAACCCCACGGTCGAGGTCGAGGTCGGCCTCGACGACGGCAGCACGGGTCGTGCCGCCGTGCCCTCCGGCGCCTCCACCGGCGCCTTCGAAGCCATCGAACTGCGGGACGGCGACCCCAACCGCTACCAGGGCAAGGGCGTCGAGAAGGCGGTCCTCGCCGTCATCGAGCAGATCGGCCCCGAGCTGGTCGGCTATGACGCCACCGAGCAGCGGCTGATCGACCAGGCGATGTTCGACCTGGACGCCACCGACAACAAGGGCTCGCTCGGCGCCAACGCCATCCTCGGCGTCTCCCTCGCCGTCGCGCACGCCGCCTCCGAGGCGTCCGACCTGCCCCTCTTCCGCTACCTGGGCGGTCCGAACGCGCACCTGCTGCCGGTGCCGATGATGAACATCCTCAACGGCGGCTCGCACGCGGACTCCAACGTGGACATCCAGGAGTTCATGATCGCCCCGATCGGCGCGGAGTCCTTCTCCGAGGCCCTGCGCTGGGGCACCGAGGTCTACCACACCCTCAAGAAGGTGCTGAAGACCAAGGGCCTGTCCACCGGCCTCGGCGACGAGGGCGGCTTCGCCCCGAACCTCGGCTCCAACCGCGAGGCCCTCGACCTCATCCTCGAAGCGGTCAAGCAGGCCGGTTACGTTCCCGGTGAGCAGATCGCCCTCGCGCTCGACGTGGCCGCCTCCGAGTTCTACAAGGACGGCGTCTACGTCTTCGAGGGCAAGGACCGCTCCGCCGCCGAGATGACGGAGTACTACGAGGAGCTGGCCGCCGCCTACCCGCTGGTCTCCATCGAGGACCCGCTGTTCGAGGACGACTGGGCCGGCTGGCAGGTCCTCACCGAGCGTCTGGGCGACAAGGTCCAGATCGTCGGCGACGACCTGTTCGTCACCAACCCCGAGCGCCTCGCCCGTGGCATCGAGGAGGGCGCCGCCAACGCCCTGCTGGTCAAGGTGAACCAGATCGGCTCGCTCACCGAGACCCTGGACGCCGTCGAGCTGGCCCAGCGCAACGGCTTCAAGTGCATGATGTCCCACCGCTCCGGCGAGACCGAGGACGTCACCATCGCCGACCTGGCCGTCGCCACCAACTGCGGCCAGATCAAGACCGGCGCCCCGGCCCGCTCCGAGCGCGTCGCCAAGTACAACCAGCTCCTGCGCATCGAGGAGATCCTCGACGACGCCGCTGTCTACGCCGGTCGCAGCGCCTTCCCGCGCTTCAAGGGCTGACCGCAGCAGTACGAAGCGTCGTACGTACGTCCCCGTACCCGGTCCCGTACCGTGTGCGGGGACGTACGCGCGTGGGTCGCCGTAGGCGGATCGAACGGGAGGCGGGGACATGGCCGTGAAGGAGCGGGACCGGTTCTCCACCGCGACCAGGCTGCGGCTGCTCGGCGAGCAGACCGCCGAGCGGGTCTACCGTTCGCAGACCCGCCGCCAGGCCCGTCGCTCCCGGCTGACCGGCCGCGCCGCGCTCCTCGCCCTCGTGGTCTGCACCCTGGTCGTCGCCCTCGCCTACCCGATAAGGCAGTACGTCGCCCAGCGCGCCGAGATCGCCGAGCTGGAGCGCGGGAAGCGGCAGGCGCAGGAGCGGGTCGAACAACTGCGGGACGACAAGGCACGCTGGCAGGACGACGCCTACGCCGAGCAGCAGATCCGGGAGCGGCTGCACTATGTGATGCCGGGCGAGACCGGGTACATCGTGATCGACCCGGACGCCGCCCAGCAGTCCCGCGCCGACACCGGCTCGGCGGCCAGGCCCTGGTACGCCAACGTCTGGGACGGCGTCGACCAGTCCGACGCCCGCTCCGACGCCCGTTCCGACGTGGCCGGGCGCTGAACCGCGCGGGCCGTCCATACTGGCTGATGTCAGCCACCCCGACCTGCCCGACCCGCCGCCGCGACAGCAGCCGCCGCGGGGAGAGCCGTAGAGACGCAGCAGAACCGCAGAGCCGCAGAACCGTAGAGCCGTAGAGAAGCAGAAAGCAGTCATGCAAACGCCCCCGCCCACCACCCCGCGCACCGAGCCCACCGACGCCGATGTCGCCGCCTTCCGGCAGCAGCTCGGCCGCCCCCCGCGCGGGCTGCGCGCCATCGCGCACCGGTGCCCCTGCGGCCAGCCCGATGTCGTGGAGACCGCGCCCCGGCTGCCCGACGGCACCCCCTTCCCGACGCTGTACTACCTGACCTGCCCCAAGGCCGCCTCCGCCATCGGCACCCTGGAGGCCAACGGGGTCATGAAGGAGATGACGGCCCGCCTGGAGAGCGATCCCGAGCTGGCCGCCGCGTACCGGGCCGCCCACGAGGACTACGTCCGGCGGCGGGACGAGATCGAGGAGCTGAAGGGCTTCCCGAGCGCGGGCGGCATGCCGGACCGGGTGAAGTGCCTGCATGTGCTCGTGGCGCACAGCCTGGCCGCCGGCCCCGGTGTGAACCCGCTCGGCGACGAGGCCCTCGCCATGCTGCCGGAGTGGTGGCGCAAGGGGACGTGTGTCGTCCCGGCCACCCCCGACACCATCCCCGACACCGCCTCCGACACCACCCTTGACACCGCCCCCCACACCGCCTCCGACACCGCCGCCGACGTCACCCCCGAGTGACAGCTCCCCCTCTCGCCCCCCCACCCGAAGGAACCCACCCCTATGACCCGCGTCGCCGCCATCGACTGCGGCACCAACTCCATCCGGCTGCTGGTCGCCGACGCCGATCCCGCCACCGGTGAACTGGTCGATCTGGACCGCCGTATGACGATCGTGCGGCTGGGTCAGGGGGTCGACCGGACCGGGCGGCTGGCGCCCGAGGCGCTGGAGCGGACCTTCGCGGCGTGCCGCGAGTACGCGGCCGTGATCAAGGAGCACGGCGCCGAGCGGCTCCGCTTCGTCGCGACCTCCGCCTCCCGTGACGCCGAGAACCGGGACGACTTCGTGCGCGGGGTGCTGGACATCCTCGGCGTCGAGCCGGAGGTCATCTCCGGCGAGCAGGAGGCCGAGTTCTCCTTCACCGGAGCGACCCGGGAACTGACGGCCACCGGGGCGACCGGGGAACTGACGGTCACCGGAGTGGCCGGGGAACTGACGGCCACCGGAGCCACCAGGAACGGCGGCACCGGCGGGCTGGAGCGGCCCTTCCTGGTGGTGGACATCGGCGGCGGGTCGACCGAGTTCGTCGTCGGGGACGACCGGGTGCGTGCCGCCCGCTCGGTCGACGTCGGATGTGTGCGGATGACCGAGCGGCACCTCGTGGTGGACGGGGCGGTCAGCGACCCGCCGACCGAGGCGCAGATCAGCGCGGTGCGGGCCGACATCGAGGCGGCCCTGGACCTCGCCGAGCGGACCGTGCCACTGCGTACGGCGCGCACCCTGGTAGGACTGGCGGGCTCGGTCACGACCGTCTCCGCGATCGCGCAGGAACTGCCCGCCTACGACTCGGCGGCCATCCACCACTCCCGGGTCCCGCTCGCCCGGGTCCGCGAGATCACCGACTGGCTGGTGCGCTCCACCCACGCCGAGCGGGCCGCCGTACCGTCGATGCATCCGGGACGGGTGGACGTGATCGCCGCCGGGGCGCTGATCCTCCTGTCGATCATGGAAAGGACCGGCGCGCGGGAGGTCGTGGTCAGCGAGCACGACATCCTGGACGGCATCGCCTGGTCGATCGCCTAGCCGCCCGCTCAGCCCCCCCGTGCCCGATCTCCCGGCGGTTCCGGGCCCCCGCGACCTCCCCTCGCGGTCGGTTCCGGGCCCCGCGACCTCCCCTCGCGGGGCGGTTCCGGGCCCCCGGCGACCACCCCTCGCGGGGCGGTTCTCGGCCCCCGCGACCACCCCTCGCGGCACCTTGGCGGAAAACTTCGTGAAGTTCTTCACAAGGAAATGGGCCCCCTCGGGGGACCGACCGGCGCTCAGGGGGCCCTTCGGGGGCTCACCAGGGGAGTCGGGGTGCTCGGAGGAGCGAGGGGGGAGGGTTTCGGGACGGCGTGAAAGAAGGGGGGAAGCGGGGTGGCCGACGGATTCCGAAGGGGCGGATCGGCAGCTCACGCGGCATTGACAACGGTCCGGACCGGACACCGGTTCCCTTTCCGCGGCATGAGGTAGATCACGCGGGCCGCGCAGTGTAGCAGAGGGTCTGACCAAGCTTGTGAAGGGGCGCACGAGGTACCCCCCTGCGCCCGGTGGATACTCAATGGCATGAGCACCACGGAGCGTCCCAGGATCCTCGTAGTAGGCGGTGGGTACGTAGGCCTGTACGCAGCTCGGCGCATTCTCAAGAAGATGCGCTACGGCGAGGCGACCGTCACGGTCGTCGACCCCCGGTCGTACATGACCTACCAGCCCTTCCTTCCCGAAACCGCCGCCGGCAGCATCTCGCCGCGCCACGTCGTCGTCCCGCTGCGACGTGTGCTGCCCAAGGCGGAGGTGCTCACCGGCCGGGTCACCACCATCGACCAGGACCGCAAGGTCGCGACGGTCGCCCCGCTCGTCGGTGAGTCCTACGAGCTGCCCTTCGACTACCTCGTCATCGCGCTCGGCGCGGTCTCCCGCACCTTCCCGATCCCCGGCCTCGCCGAGCAGGGCATCGGCATGAAGGGCATCGAGGAGGCCATCGGCCTGCGCAACCACGTGCTGGAGCAGCTGGACAAGGCCGACTCCACCACCGACGAGGAGATCCGCCGCAAGGCGCTCACCTTCGTGTTCATCGGCGGTGGCTTCGCGGGCGCGGAGACCATCGGCGAGGTCGAGGACATGGCCCGGGACGCGGCCAAGTACTACAACAGCGTCACGCGCGAGGACATGCGTTTCATCCTCGTGGACGCCGCCGACAAGATCCTTCCCGAGGTCGGCCCCAAGCTCGGCCAGTACGGCAGGGAGCACCTGGAGAGCCGGGGCGTCGAGGTCTACCTCTCGACCTCCATGGACTCCTGCGTCGACGGCCACGTCCGGCTGAAGAACGGGTTGGAGGTCGACTCCAACACGGTCGTGTGGACGGCCGGCGTCAAGCCCAACCCGGCGCTGTCCCGCTTCGGTCTGCCGCTCGGCCCGCGCGGCCACGTGGACACCGCTCCCACCCTCCAGGTGCAGGGCACGGACTACATCTGGGCCGCCGGTGACAACGCCCAGGTGCCCGACCTCGCCGCCCGCAAGGCCGGCAACGAGAACGCCTGGTGCCCGCCCAACGCCCAGCACGCGCTGCGCCAGGCCAAGGCGCTCGGCGACAACGTGGTCTCCGGGATGCGGGGCTTCCCGCAGAAGGAGTACAGCCACGCCAACAAGGGCGCGGTCGCGGGCCTCGGTCTGCACAAGGGCGTCGCGATGATCGTCGTCGGCAAGATGCGGATCAAGCTCAAGGGCCGGCTCGCCTGGTACATGCACCGCGGCTACCACGGTCTGGCGATGCCGACCTGGAACCGCAAGATCCGGGTCTTCGCCGACTGGACGCTCGGCATGTTCCTCAAGCGCGAGGTCGTCGCGCTCGGCGCCATGGAGAACCCCCGCGAGGAGTTCTACGAGGCCGCCAAGCCGGCGCCCGCCCCGGCGGCCGTCGCCAAGGCCGAGGAGAAGACAGGCGAGAAGGCCAAGGCGTCCTGACCGCCTCCCGGTGAACCGGCCCGAAAGGGCCGTCCGCCGGTGAAGCAGCCCCAAGGGCCCGGCCGGCCGACCGACCGTCTGCCTACCCGCCCGACCGACCGTCTGCCTACCCGACCGACCGTCTGCCTGCCCGCCTGTCTGATCTGTCTGTGAACAGGCCGAAGGGGCCGTCCGCCATCCGTGGTGCGGACGGCCCCTTCGGCGTTCCCCGGCCCCGCCGCCGACCGCCAATCGGTGGGATGTGCATGTGCTTTGCGTACTCGTGACGCGCGTGGGGGACTGCGCGAGGGGCTCCCGGATGTTACGTAAAGGAGGTTCATCCGGGATCACTCGTCACGGAGGTGCGCCATGGCCGACGCCGCGCCGCGGCTGAAGGGACTGCTCGAACAGGTGCTCGCAGCACCGCTCCCCATAAGGATCCGCGCCTGGGACGGTTCGGAAGCCGGACCCCCGGGGACGCCGGTACTGGTGGTACGCGACCGCCGGGCCCTGCGCCGACTGCTGTGGAAACCGGGCGAACTGGGCCTGGCCCGCGCCTGGGTCGCCGGTGAGCTGGAGGTGGAGGGCGACCTCTACACCGCCCTGACCTCGCTCGCCGGACTGCTCTGGGAACGCGGCGAGGACGCCCGTACCCTCGCCCAGGCCCTGCGCGACCCGCAGGTGCGCGCGGCCGTCGCCGGTCTGCTGCGGCTGGCCGGACCCGCGCTGCCGCCCCCGCCGCCGGGCGAGGAGATCCGCCGCCCCCGCCGCCATCTGCACACCAAGCACAGCGACAGACGTGCCATCAGCCATCACTACGACGTCGGCAACGACTTCTACGAGATCGTCCTCGGCCCGTCGATGGTGTACTCCTGCGCCTACTGGGAGCAGGCCGGCACCCTGGAGGACGCCCAGCGCGACAAGCTGGAACTCATCTGCCGCAAACTCGATCTGAGGCCCGGTCAGCGGCTGCTGGACGTCGGCTGCGGCTGGGGCTCGATGGTGCTGCACGCGGCCCGTGAGCACGGGGTGAGCGCGGTCGGCATCACCCTCTCCCAGGAACAGGCCGCCTACGCCCGTAAGCGGGTCGCCGACGCCGGTCTGACCGACCGGGTGGAGATCCGCGTCCAGGACTACCGGGACGTCCGTGACGGGCCGTACGACGCCGTCTCGTCCATCGGCATGGCCGAACATGTCGGCGCCGAGCGGTACCGGGAGTACGCCGCCGACCTGTACGCGCTGCTGAAGCCCGGCGGACGGCTGCTGAACCACCAGATCGCCCGGCGCCCGCAGCGCGACGAGACCGCCTACCACGTGAACGAGTTCATCGACGCGTACGTCTTCCCCGACGGGGAGCTGGCGCCCGTCGGCACCACGGTCACCCAGCTGGAGCGCGCCGGGTTCGAGGTGCGGGACGTGGAGTCGCTGCGCGAGCACTACGCCCTCACCCTGCGCCGCTGGGTCGCCAACCTGGAGGCCGACTGGGACCGGGCCGTCCGGCTCACCGGTCCCGGCCGCGCCCGCGTCTGGCAGCTGTACATGGCCGCCTCCGCCCTGTCCTTCGAACACAACCGGATCGGCGTCAACCAGGTCCTCGCCGTACGCACCCCGGACACGGGCCCGGCCCGGGGCTCCTCCGGCCTCCCCCTGCGCCCGCGCGACTGGACCGGCTGACCCCGCCGGCCTCGCCCGCGCAGGAAGCCCGAGGCCCCGCCCCCCGGAATCGCCGGAGGGGGCGGGGCCTCGGACCTCGTACGGGGTTCCGACCCGGTTACTCGGCCTTGATCGCGGCGAGCATGTTGAGGCGGGCCGCGCGACGGGCCGGCCACAGGGCGGCCAGGACCCCGACGACCGCGGCGAGCAGCAGGAAGACCGCCATCCGGGCCCAGGGCAGGACCAGCTCGTACGTCGCCATGGAGGTGCCCATCAGCTCACCGGCCGCCCAGCCGAAGAACACGCCCAGGCCGATGCCGAGCACTCCGCCGAACAGGGAGATCACCAGGGACTCCAGCCGCACCATCCGCTTGACGCCCCGGCGGTCCAGGCCGATCGCGCGGAGCATGCCGATCTCCTGCGAGCGTTCGAAGACCGACATCGCCAGGGTGTTGATGACCCCGAGGACGGCGACGATCACCGCCATGGCCAGCAGCGCGTACAGCATGTTCAGCATCAGGGTGAACATGCTGGCTATCTCGTTGGACAGGTCCTGCTTGTCCTGGACCTTGATGGCAGGGTTCGAGCCGAGGGCCTTCTCCAGACGGTCCTTGGTGGCGTCCGAGACACCGCCGTCGGTCTTGAGCATCACCATCATGTCGGACGGCTCGCTCTGGTGCGGCAGGAGCGTGCCGGAGTCCATGACGATCCCGGAGAACATGTCGTTCGGCTCGTACACCCCGGCGACCGAGAGCTTCCCCTTCTCGCCGTCCTCGTAGTGGACGGTGAACTTCGAGCCGGGCTTCCAGCCGAAGCTCTCCGCGGTGTCGGAGTCCACGACGACGCTGGTGCCGCCGATGTCGTAGGCACCGTCCTGGACCGGGAAGTCGGTCAGCTTGTTCCAGGTGGCGCCGTCGACACCGGTGAGGTACTTGGTCCGGCCGTCGATCCGGGAGGGCGCGTTGCGCATCGGGCTGGAGGCGGTGACGCCCTCGGTGTCGCGGAGGGTCTTCTCCACGTCCGGCGAGAGCGAGTTGCCGTTGGCCATGGACACCATGTAGTCGGCGCGGATGGATTCGCCGGCCATCTTGTCGATGGACTTCTGGAGGCTGCCCGCCATGACCGTCATGCCGGTGATGAGGGTGAGGCCGATCATCAGGGCGGAGGCGGTGGCGGCGGTACGGCGCGGGTTGCGCACCGAGTTCTGGCGGGCCAGCTTGCCCGACACCCCGAAGATCCGCATGAGCGGGGCAGCCGCGGCGATGAGCGGGCGGGACAGCAGCGGGGTCAGGATGAAGACCCCGATGATCAGCAGGACGGCGCCGATACCCATCGGGACCTGGCCGTCCGAGCCGGACATCGTGGTCGCCGCGAGGACGACGGCGACACCGGCGGCGGAGAACAGCGCGCCGATCGTGTTCCGCAGCACCAGCGACTTCGTGGTGGCCTGGGCGTGCACACTGCTCATCGCGGCGACCGGCGGGATCTTCGCCGCGCGGCGGCCGGGCAGCCAGGCCGCCAGCATGGTGATCAGGACACCGACCGCGAGGGCGGTCAGGACCGTGCCGGGCGAGATGACCAGCGGGCCGTCCGGGACGGTGACGTCCAGCGAGCCCATCAGGGAGCGCAGCCCGGCGCCGATGCCGATGCCCGCGACCAGTCCGGCCACGGCGGCGACCGTGCCCACCACGAACGCCTCGATCAGCACCGAGCGGGTGACCTGGCGGCGCGAGGCGCCGACCGCGCGCATCAGGGCGAGTTCCTTGGTGCGCTGGGCGACCAGCATGGTGAAGGTGTTGGCGATGATGAACGTGCCCACGAACAGGGCGATACCGGCGAAGGTGAGCAGGCCCTGCTTGAGGCCGCTCATCTGGGACGCGATCGTCTCGGCCTGCTCGTCGGACAGCTCCTGGCCCGTCGTGGTGTTCACCAGCTTCTCGGGCAGGGCTTTGTCGAGCTGTGCCTGGAGGGCGGCCTGGGTGACCCCGGCCTTGGCCTCGACGTCGATCTGGTGGTAGGCGCCCGCCTCGCCGAAGAGGGACTGGGCGGTCTTGGTGTCGAACAGGGCGAGGCTGCCGCCGGCGGCGACATTGCCGTCGTCGGTGGTGAAGATGCCGCTGATCCTCGGGTCCAGGATCGGGCCGTCGATGGACATGCGGATGGTGTCGCCGACCTCGTACCCGGCGCGCTCGGCGGTCTCCGAGTCGATGAGGATCTCGCCCTTGCCGCTCGGCGCCTCACCGCTGACCAGCGGATACCTCGGGTCCTCGGTGCCCCAGTAGTTGCCGCCCTGCGACTGGAAGCCGCCGCCGATCAGCTTGCCGTCCTTGTCGGCGAGGGCCGCGTAACCGGTGACGACGCCGACCGCGGAGGCGGCGCCGGGCACCCGCTCGCTCTGCGCGCGCAGCTTCTCGGTCAGCTCGGGAACGCTGCCGACGGTGTTGCCCTCGTCCTTGGGCCGGTCGGGCGTCACGGAGACGTCGACCTGGTCGAAGCCCTTGGCGGAGCTGTTCTGAAGGGCGCTGGAGATGGTGTTGGTGAAGACCAGGGTCCCCGAGACGAACGCCACGCCGAGCATCACGGCGAGGACGGTCATCAGGAGCCGGGCCTTGTGCGCGGTCACATTGCGCAAGGCGGTGCGGAACATGGCGAGTCTCAGTCCAGTGGGGTGCGGAGGAAGGGGGGCGAGGTCAGCTCGTGCGGCCCTTGGCGTCGAACTGCTTCATGCGGTCCAGCACCGAGTCCGCGGTGGGGCCGTAGACCTCGTCCACGATCCGGCCGTCGGCGAGGAAGATCACCCGGTCCGCGTAGGCCGCGGCCACCGGGTCGTGGGTCACCATCACCACGGTCTGGCCCAGTTCGCGCACCGAGTTGCGCAGGAAGCCCAGCACCTCCGCGCCGGAGCGCGAGTCCAGGTTCCCGGTCGGCTCGTCGCCGAAGATGATCTCGGGGCGGGAGGCCAGCGCGCGGGCCACGGCGACGCGCTGCTGCTGGCCGCCGGAGAGCTGGGAGGGCCGGTGGCCGAGCCGCCCGGACAGACCGATCATCTGGATCACGTTGTCCAGCCACTGCTTGTCCGGCTTGCGCCCGGCGATGTCCATCGGGAGCGTGATGTTCTCCAGCGCGGTCAGCGTCGGCAGCAGGTTGAACGCCTGGAAGATGAAGCCGATCTTGTCCCGGCGCAACTTGGTGAGCTGCTTGTCCTTCAGGGAGCCCAGCTCGGTCTCACCGATCCGGACGGAGCCCGAGGAGAAGGTGTCCAGTCCGGCCACGCAGTGCATCAGCGTGGACTTGCCGGACCCGGAGGGGCCCATGATCGCGGTGTACTCGGCCTGCCGGAACTCGACGGAGACCCGGTCCAGGGCGACCACCTGGGTCTCGCCCTGTCCGTAGATCTTCGACAGATCCGCGGCGCGGGCCGCCACGGTCGTGGGCCGGGCGATGGGGGTCGTGGTCACGGGAGGGTGCTCCTGTCGGGACGGGTGGGGTGGACTGCCTCCATCGTCCCGACGGAAAGGAGGCGTGTAGTCAGCCGCTGCTCCCGTTCCGCAGACAGACTTCGGACGGACCGGAAGGGGCCATGTCATACCTGGGGATGAGGGGTGTCCCTGACGCGGGACGGGGCGCGGGGCGCGGGCCTTGGGCGGGGGGTCGCCGCGGGGTCGGCGCGGGGGCCGGGACGCGGGCGGGGGTCCTGACGCCGCGGCGGACGGCGGGAACGAGCCGGAACGAGCCATAGCGAGCCGTAGCGAGCCACAACGAGCCGCAACGAGCCGCAACGAGCCGTAGCGAGCCGCAACGAGCGGGAACGAGCCGTGGCGAGCCGTAGCGAGCCGGAACGCATCCGCTCGGACGGTGAAATTCCGTCATTCCGCATGCGCGGCCTGTGATCGCGAGACAGGCTGGTGGCAAGTGCGGACGGCCTGTACCGCGGGCTGATGCTCCCTCAGACGTCAATAAAATAAGACAACATCGGTCCACTGGTCGGCTGTTCGGGGGGTCCGCCCCGATAGGCTCGGGGCCCCGATGTGGAGCCCACGGCCTGCCCGGATGGTGGAATGCAGACACGGCGAGCTTAAACCTCGCTGCCCCTCGCGGGCGTACCGGTTCAAGTCCGGTTCCGGGCACCTCCTTGTCGCTCACGATCACTCACGATCACGCACGCCCGCCGATGATCTTCGGCGGGTCGGGTGACGGGGGCGGTGGCGGGGTCGGTACGGCCCCCCGCCGCCCGTGGGAATCACCCACGCGCGTAGCGTGTTCCCCAGTGCGGTGAGGGAAAGATCCTCCCCAGGCGGTAGGGTCATACCTTTGCCTTTCCATTACTCTTGAGCCAAGGCCACGCAGTGTGGCCATGGAGGAGTGAAATGAGGAGCAGCAACCCGGTCTTCTCGCGACGGGGGTTCAGCCGCGACAACGGCTCCGCGGGCTTCAACACCGCGCCGCAGGCCGGGAGCGCAACGGTGGGCACGCAGGGCCATCCCTACGCCCAGCCCGGCGCCGGCACCAACCCTTACGCGCAGAACCCGTACGCCACCAACCCGTACGCCCAGCAGGACGTACAGGGCGCCCCGCCGCAGGCCCCGGCATCCGCCGACCGGATGACGATGGACGACGTCGTCATGCGCTCGGCCATGACGCTCGGCACGGTCGTCGTCGGCGCGGTCCTGTCCTGGGCCCTGCTGCCGGTGTCGTCCACCAGCTACGGCCTGGCCATCGGCGCCGCGCTCATCGCCTTCGTCCTGGCGATGGTGCAGTCCTTCAAGCGCAACGCCTCGCCCGCGCTGATCCTGTCGTACGCCGCCTTCGAGGGTGTCTTCCTCGGCGTCTTCAGCGAGATGTTCAACTCGCGCTGGTCCGGTGCCCCCTTCCAGGCGGTGCTCGGCACCATGGCCGTCTCCGGCGCCACGCTGCTGATCTACAAGGCGGGCTGGATCCGGGTCACCGCGCGCTACGCCCGGATCGGCATGGCCATCGCCATCGCCTTCGTGATGGTCATGGCGGTGAACCTGCTGCTGGTCGTCTTCGGCGTCGCCGACGACGGTGGGCTGCGGAGCATGGGCCCGCTCGGTGCGATCGTCGGCATCCTCGCGATCGTGCTCGGCGCGTTCTTCCTCACCCTCGACTTCAAGCAGATCCAGGACGGGATCGCGTACGGCGCCCCGCGCAGCGAGTCCTGGCTCGCCGCGTTCGGTCTGACCATGACGCTGGTCTGGATCTACATCGAGATGCTGCGCCTCGTCGCGATCTTCAGCGGCGACGACTGATCGAGCCGGTCGAACCGGTCGGGCCGAACGAACCGGTCGGGCCGAACGAGCCGGCCGGGCTGATCGAGTCCCAGTGACAGGGCCCCCGGGGTTTCCCCGGGGGCCTTCGTCGTGTCCGGGCGTCGTCGTGTCCGGTGCGCTCAGCGCAGCTTGCGCGCGGCCCTTCTGAGGTCGTACTCGTGGATGATCGCCTTGGCGTGGCCGTACGCCAGATTGTGCTCGTGGCGCAGCCAGCGGACCTTCTCCTCGAAGCGGACGAGGGCCGGGCCGTCCTCGACGGCCCGCAGCCAGTCGGAGATCTCACGACCGGTGCAGTGGGGGATGCGGGCGAGCAGGTTGCGATGGGTCTCCTGGGAGAAGACTTGGGACATCGGCGCCTCCGGAGGCAATCAGGTGTAAGCCGGTCCTTCAGGTCACCGTGCCTGAGCGTTCGCCCGTTGGCAACAGTCCCGGTACGGCGCGTACGCTCGCCGCGTGGTGGATACGACGCCGTTGACCCGTGCCGTGGACCAGTTCGCCGACCGTCTGCGGGCCGCCCCGCAGAGCCGGCTGCAACGAGGTGCCGCGGGGGAGGCGCTGGGGCTGGCCAGGGAGTTGGCCCGATGGGCGCAGGTGCTGGAGGTGCCGGGGGTCGAGCCCCGGGAGATGCCGGACGCGGGGATGTTCGCGGCGGCGGATCAAGTGACCGTGGCCGCGCATGATCTGGCGTTGGTGCTGCGGGACGCGGCGGAGGTGGAGGAGGCGGTGGGGAAGGTACGGGAGGCGCAGGGGCGGGCCGGGGTGTGAGGTTGCCTCGGTTCGTCGTGGCGGGGCGCGCAGTTCCGCGCCCCTGAAAGCCGCCGTGGCCCTTCAAAGCTTTTGCGCAGTTCCCCGCGCCCCTGGAAAAGGCTGAGGCGGCCCTGTAGGGACCTGAAAAGACTGGGCCCCTACAGGGACGCTATGACCCGGTCTGCCAGGATATAGACGGTTTCCTCGCCGCAGGAGAAGGTCAGGGTGTAGGCGCCGGAGATGCCGGAGCCGCCCAGGAGGTGGGGGATCTGGCCGGTGCGCAGGGCGGCGGCCAGGCGTTCCGCGGTCTCGCGGTGGCCCGGGGTCATGCACAGGGTGGTGCCGTCGGCGAAGACGTAGACGTCGAGGGTGCCGAGCGGGCCGGGGCGGACGTCGGTCAGTTCGACGCGGCTCGCGGCGAGTTCCTCCAGCGTGGTCACCGTGCGCTCGTGGTCGCCCACGACCGGCGAGGGGACCGGCGTGAAGTCGGGATGCGAGGGATGGCGGCGGCGGGCGGCGGCCAGCTCGGGCGAGTCTCCCCCCGAGTGGGCGAGCCCGGAGTGGTCGTCCGCCTCGGGCAGGGGCTCGGCCACCGGCTCCAGGGAGTCCAGGCCGGCGAAGTCGGCGGGGCGGGGCAGGAACGGCTCGTTGTCCGCGAAGCCCAGCAGCGACGGGGCGTCGGTGACATCGCGGGCTTCCTGGGCGGCCCAGAAGGCGCGCGCCTCGGCCAGTTCCCGCTCGCGCTCCTCGGCGAGGGCCTCGGCGACGGCCGTACGTATCTCGTCGGTGTCGGCCGCGGGACGGGCCGCGGGGACCAGACCGCGGGCGGCGGCGCCCTCGGCGAGATCCTTCTGGAGGGCGGTGACCTGGCGGCGCAGCTGGAGGAGGGTGCGCAGGACGGCGACACCCACGGCACCGGTGGCGGCCGTGGTGACCAGCAGGGCGATCGGCATGGCGCTCACTGACTACTCCCGGTTCAAAGTCGACCCCCGACTTCCTACATCAGCTTGATGGGTGAACTAACCCGCTGTCAGTGCGTAACGTCACGAAACGGACAGGACTTTGGGCCCGAGGTTTCCCGTGTCACCGCCGTGACCTGGGGCGATCGCTGCGGTGGGGAGATAGGTCACATCCTGGGGGAGATTGGATCACAAAGCGGCCCGGAGCCCCGGGGGTTGCGGGGGTCCGGGCCGGTGGTGACGATAAGTGGCCGCCTGGATGCGGAAAGGGGTCAGCTGAGGCGTTCGATGACCATCGCCATGCCCTGGCCGCCGCCCACGCACATGGTCTCCAGGCCGAACTGCTTGTCGTGCCACTGGAGGGAGTTGATCAGCGTGCCGGTGATCCGGGCGCCGGTCATGCCGAAGGGGTGGCCCACGGCGATGGCACCGCCGTTGACGTTCAGCTTGTCCAGGTCGATGCCGAGGTCCCGGTAGGACGGGATGACCTGGGCGGCGAACGCCTCGTTGATCTCGACCAGGTCGATGTCGTCGATGGTCAGCCCCGCCCGGCGCAGCGCCTGCCGGGACGCCTCGACCGGGCCGAGGCCCATGATCTCCGGGGAGAGGCCGGAGACCCCGGTGGAGACGATCCGGGCCAGCGGGGTCAGGCCCAGCTCGCGCGCCTTGGTGTCGGACATGATGACGACGGCGGCGGCGCCGTCGTTCAGCGGACAGCAGTTGCCCGCCGTGACCAGGCCGTCCGGGCGGAAGACCGGCTTGAGGCCCTGGACGCCCCCCAGGGTGACTCCGGGACGCGGGCCGTCGTCCGCGCTGACCACCGTGCCGTCGGGGAGCGTCACCGGGGTGATCTCGCGCTCCCAGAACCCGTCCTGGATGGCCTTCTCGGCCAGATTCTGCGAGCGGACGCCGAACTCGTCCATCTCCTCGCGCGTGATGCCCCGGGCGCGGGCCAGGTTCTCGGCGGTCTGGCCCATGGCGATGTACGGATCCGGGACCAGGCCGTCCTCGCGCGGGTCGTGCCAGCCGGCGCCGGTCGACTCGGCGGTGGCCCGCGTACGGGCCTCCGCCTCCGCGAAGAGCGGGTTGTGCGTGTCGGGGAGGCTGTCGGAGTTGCCCTGGGTGAAGCGGGAGACCATCTCGACACCGGCCGAGACGAAGAGGTCGCCCTCGCCTGCCTTGATGGCGTGCAGGGCCATCCGGGAGGTCTGGAGGGAGGAGGAGCAGTAGCGGGTGACGGTGCAGCCGGGGAGATGGTCCATGCCCATCCGCACGGCGACAATCCGGCCCAGGTTGAAGCCCTGCTCGCCGCCGGGCAGCCCGCAGCCGAGCATCAGGTCGTCGATGTCCTTGGGGTCCAGCTCCGGCACCTTCGCCAGGGCCGCCTCGATGATCGTGGCGGTGAGGTCGTCGGGCCGCAGTTCCTTCAGTGAGCCCTTGAAGGCCCGGCCGATGGGGGAGCGGGCGGTCGAGACGATGACGGCTTCGGGCATCTGCGGCTCCAGGGCGTGCGTACGGGTGGGGCGGCTGGCTGTTTGGAAGTTACCCGCCCGTACGGGGTTGGTCACGGGGGTGGTGGTGTGACGCGGGCCGCAATTTTCTAAGCGCTTGCTTTTCCGCAGGGTTCCCCGGGACGCCGGACCCTCCGGCCTCCGGCTTCCGGCTCCCGGTCCCCGGCCTCCGGCTCCCGGCTCCCGGCTCCCGGCCTCCGGACCCCCGGCCTCCGGGCTTCCGGCCCCCGGCCTCCGGACCCCCGGCTTCCGGCCCCCGGGCCTCCGGCTTCCGGCTCCTGGCTTCCGGCTCCCGGCTCCCGGCTCCCGGCTTCCGGCCTCCGGCCTCCGGACCCCCGGGCCTCCGGACCCCCGGCTCCCGGTCCCCGGCCTCCGGCTCCCGGCTCCCGGTCCCCGGCCTCCGGCTCCCGGCTTCCGGCCTCCGGCCTCCGGCTCCCGGCTTCCGGCCTCCGGCTCCCGGCCCCCGGGCCTCCGGCCCCCGGTCCCCGGCTTCCGGCCCCCGGCCTCCGACCCCGGCCCCGACCCCCCGGCTCGGCTTCCCGGCTCGGTTCTCCGGCTCAGCGCCCCGGCAGGGGCGACGCGGTGAAGACGCCGTCGGGGTCGTACGTCCGCTTCGCCGCCAGCAGTCGGTCCCGGTTCGGGCCGTAGGCGTCGGCGATCAGGGTGGTGTCGTCGGGGGCGAGGAGGCTGACGTAGCCGCCGGGCAGGGCGTCCGGGGCCAGGGCGGCGGTGAGGTCCCGGGTCCAGCGGCGGTGCGGCTCGGCGGGGGTGCCGGGCTCCCAGAGGGCGATGTTCTCCAGCACGATGTGGGGCTCGCGCACGGCGAAGGCGGTGTCGCCGACGGGGACGCGGGCGGCGGCGCCGTGCAGGGTGTGCGTCGACACGGCGCTGTACGGCGAGGTCAGCGCCGAGCCGCTCGCCATCAGGGCGTCGATCACGCCGTCCGTCAGCCCGCGCACCGACCGGGTCCTTATCTCGGTGTGCCGCCCGGCCGGGAAGAGCGAGTCCAGACCGGTCAGGGCGTCCGACATCCGGGCCGCGCCGACCGTGGACATCAGGGGCTCGCCCAGCCGCTCGTACGCGGCCACCGCCGCCCGGCCCGGCTCCGGGTCGTCCCCGCACCAGGTGGGCGTGACGAACAGGGCCGGGGCGCCGTCCGGGGTGCTGACGATCCCGCACTCCACCGTCAGCTCGTCGGGCAGTTCCGGCAGCCGTTCGCCGAGCGCCTTGAGGACCGAGGCCGCCTGGTCCCAGGGGTAGAGGACGGTGCCGGTCGGCACGGTCGGATCGGCGGCGCCGCCCGGCAGCGGATGCACCCGCACCCGCATCGAGGTGACCACCCCGAAGTTCCCGCCGCCCCCGCGCAGCGCCCACAGCAGCTCGGGTTCCCGGTCGGCGTCCGCGGTGACCGCCGTACCGTCCGCCAGGACGACCTCGGCGGCCACCACGTTGTCGACGCCGAGGCCGTAGCGGCCGATCAGCGGGCCGTAGCCGCCGCCGAGGGTGAAGCCGACGATGCCGACCGAGCCGGAGGTGCCGGTCACCGCGATCATGCCCGCCGCCTCGGCGGCCAGCGCCACGTCCAGCGCCCGCGCGCCGCCCTGGACGTCCGCCGTCCCGGCGCCCGCGTCCACGCCGACCCCGCGCATCCCGCCCAGGTCGAGCACCAGCCCGCCGTCGGCGACCGCGCTCCCCGTCCAGCCGTGCCCGCCGCCGCGCACCGACACCGGCACCCCGGACTCCCGCGCCGCCCGGACCCCGGCCTGGACGTCACCGGTGCCGGTGCAGCGCAGCACGGCGGCGGGGCGGTGGCCGACGGCACCGTTCCACAGGGCGCGGGACGCCTCGTAGGCCGTGCCGGAGGTGACCACCCGCCCGGGTGCGGTCGTCCGTCGCAGTTGCTCGACGAGATGTGCGGACTCGCGCAGCGCTGTCATGGCCACTCCTCAAGGGTCTCGGTGCCCGATACGCCCGTGACGTCCCCCGCCTGGGGAGCGTAGGGCGCCGACCGGCGCGCAGCGGCGCGCACACGGCGACGGACCGAGACTTTGGGAGGTGGAGGCCACCGCGCGGGAGCCCGGTGAACGGGTCGGCGCCGGAAGAGCCGTGCGCGGGCCTGCCCAGGGGAGGGAAGGAAATCCTCAGGGCAGGACCGGCGTCGGCTCCCCCGTGCCGTCCGCCGTCACCCGCCGGCGCCTGCGGCGCTTCAGCAGGGCCCAGGGGCCCCTCGGGCCGGTCGGCATCGCGGCCGTGACCTCCGTACCGGCCTCGGAGGCCGCCTCCGCGGCGGCCTTGGCGACCGGCAGGAAGCCCTCGCGGCGGAAGGTGTCGGGGCGCTCCTCCTCGGCGGGCCACAGCCCCAGGGCCGCGCAGACGGTGGGCAGCACCGCCATGGCCGCCGTCGCGTAGCCCTCGGCGGAGGGGTGGTAGTGGTCGGGGCCGAACAGTTCACGCGGGTTGGCCGCGAACTCCGGGCCGAGCAGATCGCCCAGCGACACCGTCCGGCCCCCCTGCTCGACCACCCCGATGGTCTGGGCCGCGGCCAACTGGCGCGAGGCGCGGCGGGCCAGCCAGCGCAGCGGCTGCTGGACCGGCTCGATGGTGCCGAGGTCGGGACAGGTGCCCACGACCACCTCGGCACCCGCGGTCCGCAGCCGGCGCACCGCCGCCGAGAGATGACGGACCGACTGGGTGGCCGGCATCCGGTGGGTGACGTCGTTCGCGCCGACCATCACCACACAGATGTCGGGCACTCGTGCCGGATCCGCCAGGATCAGCGCCACCTGGCGGTCCAGATCGTCGGAGCGGGCGCCGGGCAGGGCCACGTTGCGCAGCTCCACCGGGCGCTCCGCCACCGCCGCGAGCCCCGAGGCGAGCAGGGCGCCCGGGGTCTGCTGGGCGCGGTGGACGCCCTGGCCCGCCGCCGTGGAGTCGCCCAGCAGCGCCAGGGTCAGGGGCGGTTCGCCCGGTGTGCTGTACAGACCGCCGTACCGGCCCTCCGCGTGCGGGACGTGGTCCGAGCTGCCGTTGCCCACCTGGCGTCTGGCCAGCCTCACCTCGGCCAGGACCAGTCCGACCGCGGCGGCGCCCATCAGGCCGATGCCACCCCCGCCGAATGCCGCGCCCGCCGCGATGCGCCGGGCCACCCGCGCCCTTGACATGTTCGTCATGCCTCGCCGCCACCTCCTCGGAGCCGTTCACCCACTCCTTGCCCCGTACCGACCGTCGCCCAATCTCAACGGGGAGTGAACGCCCGTACCGTGCGACCGGGGGCCGGGGCGGGCGGCGGGGCCTTAGGCTGACGGAACCATCACATCTTTTGCAGCAACCGGAGACAACGGTGCAATTCCACGACTCGATGATCAGCCTCGTCGGCAACACCCCGCTGCTGAGGCTCAACACCGTGACCCAGGGCATGGAAGCGACGGTCCTGGCCAAGGTGGAGTACTTCAACCCGGGCGGCTCCGTGAAGGACCGCATCGCCCTGCGCATGATCGAGGCGGCGGAGCAGAGCGGGGAGCTGCGGCCGGGCGGCACGATCGTCGAGCCGACCAGCGGGAACACCGGGGTGGGGCTGGCCATCGTGGCGCAGCAGAAGGGGTACAAGTGCATCTTCGTGTGCCCCGACAAGGTGAGCACCGACAAGATCAATGTGCTGCGGGCGTACGGTGCCGAGGTCGTCGTCTGCCCGACCGCGGTCGACCCCGAGCACCCGGACTCGTACTACAACGTCTCCGACCGGCTGGTCCGGGAGACGCCGGGCGCCTGGAAGCCGGACCAGTACTCCAACCCCAACAACCCGCTCTCCCACTACCACTCCACGGGTCCCGAGCTGTGGGAGCAGACGGAGGGGAGGATCACCCACTTCGTGGCGGGCGTCGGCACCGGCGGCACGATCTCCGGGACCGGGCGCTACCTCAAGGACGTCAGCGACGGCCGGGTGAAGGTGATCGGCGCCGACCCCGAGGGCTCGGTCTACTCGGGCGGCTCGGGCCGTCCGTACCTGGTCGAGGGCGTCGGTGAGGACTTCTGGCCGACGGCGTACGACCGTACGGTGGCCGACGAGATCGTCGCCGTGTCCGACAAGGACTCCTTCCAGATGACCCGGCGCCTCGCCAAGGAGGAGGGGCTGCTGGTCGGCGGCTCCTGCGGGATGGCCGTGGTGGGCGCGCTGCGGGTGGCCGAGCGGCTCGGCCCGGACGACGTGGTCGTGGTCCTGCTCCCGGACAGCGGACGCGGCTACCTCAGCAAGATCTTCAACGACGAGTGGATGGCCGACTACGGCTTCCTGGAGGACACCGGGCCGAGCGCGCGGGTCGCGGACGTGCTGGTGGACAAGGAGCACGGGGCGATCCCCTCGCTGGTGCACATGCACCCGGACGAGACGGTCGGCGAGGCCATCGAGGTGCTGCGCGAGTACGGCGTCTCCCAGATGCCGGTCGTCAAGCCGGGCGCCGGGCACCCCGATGTGATGGCCGCGGAGGTCGTCGGCTCGGTGGTCGAGCGCGAGTTGCTCGACGCCCTCTTCAACCGCCGTGCCTCCCTGGACGACCCGCTGGAGAAGCACATGTCGTCGCCGCTGCCCCAGGTCGGCTCCGGAGAACCGGTCTCCGACCTGATGCAGGTCCTCGGCACCGCGGACGCCGCGATCGTCCTGGTCGAGGGCAAGCCGACCGGTGTGATCGGCCGCCAGGACCTGCTGGCGTTCCTGGCGAAGACCGGCAAGTAGCACCCGGCCCCGCCGGGCGGCTGAAGAGCTGAGTGAGTTGCTCCCGCAGATCACTGAGGAGTCGTGGTCTGAGGTGTGGACTGTCATCAGCCCGCAGGCAACATGATGCAGCGGTAGTCCACCGCAGAACGACGAGAGCCCCGGTCAGGGACACCGACCGGGGTTCTCGGGTGTGTACCTTACGGGACGATGCGGTGAGCCGGGCGGCCCGCGGCTCCGACGTAGAAGCCTGCACAGCTCTTGGCGCAGCCCGGCGGCCTCGTGACGGAGCAGCCGGACTCACTGCTGATGAACACGAGAGCGCGGGCTAGAGTTTGAGAACCATTACGGCGTACGTCTTGCGCATCCGCGCACCCGTAGCGCTTCAGATCCATGCAGCGGATTCCTCAACCCACTCGGTGACTTTGGGGGCTTTCGTTCCCGAGGCCACGAGAACTCTCCGCGTCGCGGCCAGGGTATTGGTAGTCCGCTGGGAACCTGACGGCTCGGGCAGCATCGCGAACGAAGGTGTCGGGCGGGTGGCCGTGGTTCTCGGTTGAGGAGAGCGTGGCGGCGCTGTCTTCAGCCTGCGTACCACCCCGGCCGTGCGAGGGCGGGGCCCTCACCTTGCCATGGCACGGGCGCGTTGCTAGACGGCCAGGCCCGTTCTCTTGGCCATGGCCAACAGAACGGGCCTGGCCCTCTGGTGAAGCACGAACAACACCCGAATCACCTCTCTGGACATCGGATGCAGCTCCGCCATTTGCGGAGAGACCTTGAAGGCCCGTGTAAGGGCCTCCTCGGCCCCGGTGTGGTCCTTCACGTCAAGCTTCGCTCTGGCGATGTCGATGTACATACGGCCCAAGCGGCTCGGCGCGAGAGTTGTAGGGGGGCTTTGCATCAAGGGGTCGCCCATTTCGGCGGCCTGGGTGGGCTTTCCCAGCTCAACATGAGCTGCGAGTTCATACAGAGCGGTATTTTCTGCACCAAAGGTCAAATTGTGCCACAGAATGTCCGTTGGGATTTGCTCTGCGTACCTTTTCGCCTTTTTCAGGTGGTCCGCGGTGGCGCTCTTGTCCTTGTGTCGAGAGGCGAGGACAACGCCCCGAAGGTGGAGAGAGCCCAGGCTCAACGCCGTGGCCATCGTGACACTCTCCGACATGCGTTCGTACTTAACAATGGCCTGGTCCACGATGGCGAGGCCATCGTCATACTGTCCAGCGGACTGGTAAGTACCAGCCAGATTCCAGGCGGTAGCCACCTCGGCTTCGGGGTTCCAAGTCTGGTGCGCTGCCCAGGACTGGCGGGCCACGATCATGTCGGCTAGGTCGGGCTGGGCGAGCCTGTGGGCGGCTGCGTAGGCGCATCCATAAACGTCTGCCACCTGAGACCAGGCCCCGGTCTCTCCAGGGGCGGAAAGAGCCGTAGCAGTGGCTTGGTCGAGGAGTCTGGGCAGCATTTCTAGCAGCTCTAGGTACCTTGCCTCTGATCGCAATCTCATGGCCTTGTCCACGTCGGCCGCCAATTGGGACGGGCGGGGAACATCTTCCTTCGGCAGGGTGTGCCGCCTTACCGCCCCTCGAAGGTCATTGAGTAGATCAGACTGCTCGGAGGGGCCAAGGAAGGGTTGCCCGTAGATGCGTTGGGTCGGGACCTTCATGGCTTTGGACAAGGCAGCCACTACCGGAGGTGTAGCGGGGCGGAGCCCTACCTCGATCTTGGACAAGAGCGACACGGAGATTCCGGCGAGGCGGGCGAGCTTGGCTTGGCCCAGTCCTCTGGCTTTACGCAAGACGGCGATGTTCTCACCGGGTGCAGGTGTGCTGTCCATGTCTCTACTGTTCCACGCCCGGGTGCCGACGACCCATCAGAGCCCGTACCAACAGGGCCCGTTGTGAAAGCCTTGTGTTAACTGATCTTGGGCCCCTGGAGTTGTCTAGTAACAGACAGCGAAGGGAGACGCGCGGTGGTGACAAGCAAGACCGAAGCAACCCCCCTCATCGAAGGGCGTGGGCAGGGGCTTATAGAGCCCGAGTGGATTCGGGATGTGGTCGCCACGGCGCTCGCGATGAGGGTGGGGGTGTCCACCAGGACTGACATCGACGCGCGTATTACGGAACTCACGGTACATCTGTCTGACTTGGTTGACGTCCTGGCCGCCGACCCAGACCAGGCCGTGGAAGACCTCCGCCGCGCAGCCCACAGGCACATGGACCCCAGCGTCAGACCGACTCGGGAGACGCCGACCTTCCAGGCGTACACCTACATGCGGGAGCGTGCACAGCTCACCCTCGGTCTGCTGCGGGTCTTCACGGCCAAGCACGAGGCAGAGCCGTGAGGCCCAAGCAGTGGACCTTGGGATGGTGCTTGCTCTGCCGGGATGCCGTCCTCGTGACGTGGATCGGCCCGATCACCGTCAACGAGACCTATGCACCGGCCTTCGCCTGTGCGGCGTGCTGTGAGTGGGCGGACACGTATGTGCGCTCCTACGTCGTGCTCTACGACCAGCGCCCCGCCACATAGCTCCCGCTCCCATCCGGTGGTCGGCCCGGAGGGGAGCGGGTTCCATCAGAACTCGGACCGGAAGAACTCGATCATGACGTGTGCGACACAGCGGCAGGGAGGAGCTTGCTCCGGCTGCGGGGAGTGCTCTCCGGAGCAGTTTCTTCCTGCGCAGGATCCCTCCTTCGGCGCCGGTGAGCCGGGTGGGGACCGGGACGCGCATGAACAGCCAAGGGAGCACCCTCGCTGAGTCGTCCGGTTGCCCAACTTCCGCTCCGCTGAGGGCTAGTTGCGATGGGTCTCCCCCTGACCATCGGATCCCTGGGCGCGGCGGGCCCCCACTTCATCACGACAGGAGTTGCCTTGAAGTTCACCACCGTCTCTCGTGCTGGATTGCTGGCACTTGGCGCTGCCCACCTCTTCCAGTCGGCCCGGCACCACCGCGATCTCGTACACCTGAGTCCCAATGAGAAGCACGCGGAGATGCTCCGGGCCGTCGCCGGCAGCGAGGCGCTCACGGAAACGGTGTGGCCCGAGTGCGGTCACCGTGAGACCGGTCAGATGCTCTACGCCAACGGCTGGATGAGTCTGTGGTCCCTCATGCTGCGGACCGGCTTCTCCAGCGAGACGCACCTTCGCGCAACGCTCAAGGGATTCATGGAGAGCGAGACGGGGCGCCGCTACTGGGAGCGGGCTCGGGTCCAGCGGAAGGCCACGGCACGGAGCCGCTACGACCACATCATGCATGACTTGGCCGATGAGGCGCACGCTGCCGCTGTGGCGGAGGCGTGCCCCGGCAAGGCTGACGAGTTCACCCGCACTCTCGCGCGTTACACCGCCCCTCCGCCCCGGCGGGCGGGAACACAGGGCCTTGTCATCTGGCGGGGCAAAATCGCGATGGTCACCCGCGAGTACCTGGGCGACCAGGACGACAAAGAGCGCTGGGGCCTGCCCGGAGGCCACGCCCGCGCGGGCGAATCCCACCCCGAGGCGCTCCGCCGGCTCTTGGCCACGAGGCTGGGCGTCCAAGCCGAGGTGGGAAAGCTGCTCGCGGTCGACTACGTCCCCGCAGGGCGCTTCGTAGAGGGACAGGTCCACATCTACCGCGTGGATCTTCCGGCCGACGCTGAACCCGCCCTGACCGAGAAATCCGGCTTCGGCAATCTCCGGTGGGTAGACCCCGCCGACATCAGCAGTCTCTACGAGGATCCCGATTCCCACAGCTACAGGCGACTGCGGCACACCCTGAATGCGTACGACACGGGAACTGCCGCCGAGCTGCACCACGGGCACCCCCGCACCTCGGCCCAGGCCGCCGAAGTGCCCCGTTCTGCGGCAGGTTGGACCCTGCCGCAGGACGGGCCAGACCCTCTCTGCACGGCCTTCGGCAGGAGACTTTGAAGCCAACGGGAGGCGGAGTGCCCGGCAGAGAGAGCCCGCGAATCGCTGCCAGCGTCAGGTACCAACGGCCACGGCTGGTCGTTCGCGGGCACCGCTCCCTGTAGCTCAGTCAGGAAGAGCCCGAGCGTCAACTGACGCCAGCGTTTCTGGGATGCGTTGCGCTGTTGCGGTTGCATGGCCCGCAACAGCGCCGGAGGATCCGGTTCGAGTCCGGACAGGGAGGCGACGGCCCGACTACGGCGCAATGCGAAGGGCGGGCGGTCAGGGCGGTTTGCAGGTCCATACCGGAGTAGGTCTCACACGACAGGGAGTCACATGAATCTCATCCAGGCACTTCCCCTTGGGCGACTGGCCCCGACCAGCAGTGTCCCAACGGAGCTTCGTCCGTACGCCCTTCAGGGTGCGCGGTTCCACGTCACTGACCTCACGGCCCCGCCCGCGGAGACGCGGATCTACGATCCTCTCTCACAGACCGCCTCCATGAGCGACGGTACGCCGCTCGTGGCAATGGCGACGAGCCAGAAGACAAACCCGGACGGCGACCCGGGAAACCCGCCGCCGAACGACGAGGGCGCTGACCCCGGGTACGTCGAGTGACCGTGCTCGTAGTTGACGGCCCGTTCGAGGCCGGAACCGACCTCATCGTTGGTGAGCTGGCTTCGGCGGGCGTCTCCGTCTTCCGCATGGACACAGCTGAATTTCCGCTTGAGCTGGAATTCCACTCGACTTTCTGCAAGGGCCAGTGGAACGGCTTACTGGCTACCAATCATCGCAGGGTGTCGCTCTCCGACATTAAGGCCGTGTACTGGAATCGCCCCGGAACCTTCCGTTTCCCCGGCCTCTCTGAGGCTGATGAGCACTACGCCCGCGGAGCGGCCAGAATCGGCCTGGGCGGCATCCTGGCAAGCATTGATGCCCCGTTCATGAATCACCCGTCCAGGGCCACCTACGCGGAGTTCAAACCCCAGCAACTCCGCATTGCCGGCGCCGTGGGGCTCGCGACTCCGCATACTCTCATCACGAGCGATCCGGATGCTGTGCGGCGGTTCGCACGACTCGTTCACGGCCCGATCATCACGAAGCCGCTGGGAGCCCCCGTCGTTGCGCACAAGAGCGGGTGGGACCAGATGTACACCCGCCGTGCAGACCTGTCGGATCTCAAGGGCGTTCCCATTACTGCTCATCTGTACCAAGAAGAGGTCGCGAAAGACTTCGAGGTACGTGCCATGTTCATCGGCGGTACCTGCTATAGCGCACGCATTGACGCGGGCAGTGATCAGGCTCGGCTGGATTACCGGTCCGACTACGACGCGATCACGGTCACACCCATGCCGACGCCCGCAGCAGTGCAAGAGTCCTTGCACAGGTACGCCGCTGCGTTCAACCTTGCCTACTTCGCAGCCGACTTCATCGTCACACCGGCAGGTGAGTGGGTATTCCTGGAGGCCAACCCTTCCGGTCAGTGGGCTTGGGTCAATTCTGTGGATCTGCCTCTCGCCGCCGCTTTCGCCAAGACCCTGGAGGAATGGTGCAGCAATCGCTGAACTGGAAAGGCATGGCGGCGAACCTTGCCGCTGAACTGAAGGCAACAGGAGACCTCACGGCGCGGAGCTTGATCGATGCCGTCTCCGCGACACCCCGTCACCTCTTCGTGCCCCGGTACTTCCAGAACTCCGGAGGTGCTCCAACCCTCTGGCAGGAGCGCACGGAACCGGACGGCGAAAGCTGGCTCAGGCCGATCTACTCGAACACCACGTTGGTCACCGCGCTCGACCAGGCCGAGCAGGTCACGAACGGCTGGCATGGGATTCCCACGTCATCCAGCACCCAGCCGAGCCTCACGTGCCGCATGGTCGAAGCACTCGACGTCCGCAGTGACGACCGGGTCCTGGACGGCGGCCTCGGCACTGGCTACCAGGCCGCTCTGATCGCCTCACAGCTCCGCCACGGAAGTCAGCTGACTGCCTGCGATCTGAGCGGCACTTCCGAGGCAGGCAAGCGGCTGGTGCAACTCGGACATGACGTCGATGTACTGCCGGCCGACGCAACGTCTCAGGCATTCAACAAGAAGTTCGACAAAGCAATCTTCTCGTTCGGCCTCCCCCGGATCACGGACACGATCCGTTCCGCGATGGCTCCGGGCGGACATCTGATCGCCAATGTCCTCGGCCCCCTCAGCGCCGCCCTGGTGCTCCTGGAGGCCGACGGAGACGGCAACCTCAACGGTCCGTTTCTCCAGGGCGGGGGGCTGTTCATGCCTGCCCGTCATAAGGACAGGGACCCCGTGTCGCTCCCGGCGCAGGTCCCCGCCTCCCAGGGGCTCACAGACATCCCGGTCGAGACCTTCGACAACTACCAGTTCAAGTTTCTGTTGGCTGCCCATCTGCCGGGTGTGAATCTCCAGTACGGCACGGAAGAAGGCCAGAGCACGCGCCGCCTGGTCATGCCCGATGGCCGGTGGTGTGAGTTGGCCTACCGCGATGCCAGTCCAAGGGAACCCCGGTATTACGGCCAGGGGGCCCCGGAGATCTGGAAGACCCTTCGGTGGGCGTGGCAGTGGTGGACAAAGCGCGGCATGCCTCGGTGGGAGCGCTTCGGTCTGACCGTCACTGACGCAGGGCACAGGCTTTGGTATCAGAGCCCCGAGGGCGAGTCGTGGGCCGTGGGGTAGCCCACAAATCCGGTAGTACTCAGGCCCCCTTGGCGACAAGGGGGCCTCTTTTCCCTGGATGTGGCGTGGATGATTTACAGGTGTTCCGCAACGGCTGAGGTACACGAAATAATTCTCAGGCTCGCAGAGATGTCTGTAGCCGACGACCGAGACGAAATTTACTGGGCGCGATACGAGTGACCACTGTCGTGCTCCCTTGGGGGTCCCCACGACTTCCACGCCGCGTTTCTCTGTGGAATAGCGGCGGGTAAGGACTATTTTCCCTGCTGGGACGATTTTTCTTCCGCGCAATGGTTCAATGCGTTTCTGGCGTGCCACATGCAGGCACCAGAGCGTGAGGAGTGGTGTGAGGCATACGCCTCCCATCATTAATGTTGTTACCGCACCCATGTGATGCAGCATTACGGGCCCCCTGAGGGACCTGACAGGCCCGCGGTCGGCGGCCGAGGGGGGGCTCGAAGTGTGTTCGGGGCGATCAGGGCGCGAGTTGCTCGACGCCCTCTTCAACCGCCGTGCCTCCCTGGACGACCCGCTGGAGAAGCACATGTCGTCGCCCCTGCCGCAGGTCGGCTCCGGGGAGCCGGTCTCCGACCTGATGCAGGTCCTCGGCACCGCGGACGCCGCGATCGTCCTGGTCGAGGGCAAGCCGACCGGCGTGATCGGCCGCCAGGACCTGCTGGCGTTCCTGGCGAAGACCGGCAAGTAGCACCCGGCCCCGCCGGGCGGCTCGCGGGCCGCGGCGACATGCGGGCTTCGCGGAAGTGGTACGAGCGCGTCACGTCGGCGCAGCACCGGCTTAACACGGGTCCGGCACATTGGTGGCTGTCGGCAGGGCGGGAGCGGCTCCCCGCCCCGGCCGGCGCCGAACGGCGTCAAGGACCTCCGGAGCGGCTCCCGGACCTCCACCGACGCCTGTGGACGCGCGCACCGGCTCGACCGGCCCGCGTCCTTCGCGGGGACCGCCGTCGTCCCGCCCCCCGTTGACGGGGGTGCGGCGGTCCCCGCGCATACGTTCCCCGGGGCCCGGGGCCCGGGGCACTGGTCCCCCGTATGCCCGGCGGACCATTCACCGGGGCACTGGTCCCCCCGTACACCCGGCGGACCAGTCCCCCGGGGACCGGCCACCCCCCGTACACCCGGCGGACCAGTCCCCGAGGACCACCCCCCCCGTACGCCCGGCGGACCCCTGGTCCTCTAGTCCCCTAGTCCTCCCAGCGGTCCTCGTCCTTCGGGCGTTTTCTGCCGCGGGTGCCGAAGAGGTCGGGGTTCACGCGGGTGGCCTGGAAGACGTTGACCCCGACGATGCCCGCCCACGCCACCAGCAGGCCCGCCAGGTCGGCCACCCCGCCGCCGATCGCGGACAGCGGGATCGCCAGCACCAGCGAGACGATGCCGAAGCCGAAGCGCTCGCCCCAGGAGTCCGTGGGCGCCGGGGAGCGGCTGTCGCGGGCCTTCGTCATCTGGTGCTCGGCCAGCTGACGGCGCACCCGCCGGTCCACCGCCCCGTCGATGCGCTGGTCCACCTTCTCCAGGAACGAGTCGACCAGCGCGGACTCGTACTCCTCGCCCAGCTCCCTGCGGGCGTGCAGGGTGGCGTCGAGTTCCTTCTTGAGGTCGGCGTCGTGCCCGTCCATTCCGCTCATGCGCTCCACCGTAGGCAGCCGCCCGCACGCCCGCACTGGGGTTAGCCCCCGTTTCCACCGGAGGCGGGCCCGCGGGATCTCCCGGGCCGCCCAGCAGTCTCCCTTGCCCCGCTGTATAGCGTCATGCAGAGTTCTCCCAGCGTGAATAGGCTGGTGTCCGGGTCGGTCGAGGGGAGCGTGGGCGGTGGTGGCGTCGCGGAGTGTGCTGACCCCGGCCGGGATCGTCGTCCTGGACGGCATCGGCCTGCGGGTCGAGGACGTCGTACGCCTCGCCGACCGCGGCGCGCGCCCCGTCCCCGGCACCGACGCGATGAAACGGGTCGAGGTCTCCTGGGACGCGGCCCGCCGCATCGCCGCGACCGGACGCGTCTACGGCCGCTCCACCGGCGTCGGCGCCAACCGCGGCGAGTCCGTGCCGACCGAGTCCGCCGCCGGGCACGGACTGCGGCTGCTGCGCAGCCACGCCGGGGGCATCGGCGCCGAACTGCCCGCCCGGCAGGTCCGCGCGATGCTCGCCATAAGGGCCAACCAGCTCCTCGCGGGCGGCGCCGGGCTGCGGCCCAGCGTGGTCACCGCCCTGTGCGAGGCGCTGGAGAGCGGCGCGCACCCGGCCGTCAACGAGTTCGGCTCGGTCGGCACCGGCGACCTCTCCGCCCTCGCCCAGCTCGGCCTCGCCCTCGCCGGGGAACACCCCTGGCGCGGCACCGGCGCCCCCGCCCCGCAGCCCCTCGACAACAACGACGCCCTCGCCCTGATCAGCAGCAACGCCCTCACCCTCGGCCAGGCCGCGCTCGCCCTCGACGAACTGCGCGGACTGATCGCCGCGACCCAGGTCGTCGCCGCGCTGTCGCTGCTGGCCGTGGACGGGTCGCACGAGGCGTACGCCGCGCCCGTGCACGCCGCCCGCCCCCACAAAGGGTCCACCGAGGTCGCCCGCCGGATGCGTGAGCTGATCGGCGCGCGGGACCGGCCGACGCCGCCGCTCGGGCGGATCCAGGACCCGTACGGCTTCCGCTGCCTGCCCCAGATACACGGGCCCGCGCACGACGCCGCCGACGCCCTGGACGACGTACTCGCCGTCGAGCTGAACTCCGCCGCCGAGAACCCGCTGATCTCCGCCGAGGATCTCGCCGCCTACCACCACGGCGGCTTCTACCAGGCCCAGCTCGCCCTCGCCCTCGACCACTTCCGCCTCGCCCTCACCCAGGTCGCCCGGCTGTCGACCTCCCGGCTCTCCACCCTCAACGAGCCCGCGTACACCCGCCTCAAGCCGTTCCTCGCCGACCAGGAACCCGCCTCGTCCGGGGTGATGATCCTGGAGTACGCGGCCGGCGCCGCCCTCGGTGATCTGCGGGCCTTCTCCGCGCCCGCCTCCCTCGGGCACGCCGTGCTCTCCCGCGGCGTCGAGGAGCAGGCCAGCTTCGCCTCGCTCGCCGCCCGGCAGACCCTGCGGGCCTGCGGCGCGTTCCGGCTGGTCGTCGGCTGCGAACTGGTCGCCGCCGTACGGGCCCTGCGCCTGCGCGATCTGAGCCCCGACCCCGGCCTGCCGGCCGGCCGGGCCCTGCGCCTGGCCACGAAGGCCCTGGACCCGGACCTCGCCGACCGCCCGCTCACCGACGACGTGACCACGGCGGCGGCACTTCTCGACCGGTTCACCGACATCTGGAGGGGCAGCACGTGACGAGCGGGACGCAGGGCCAGGAGGCCGCCGAGGAGCGGGTGCCCGACAGCGCCGCCGCACGGCTCCAGGCGCTCTTCGAGGGGCACCGGCTGACCCCCACCCAGCGGCGGATCGCGCACAGCATGGTGCGGCGCGCCGCCGACGTGCCGTTCCTGTCCAGCGTCGAACTGGCCGAGCTGGCCGGCGTCAGCCAGCCCTCCGTGACCCGCTTCGCGGTCGCCCTCGGCTTCGACGGGTACCCCGCCCTGCGCCGCCATCTGCGCGAGGTCGCGCCCGCCGAACCGGCCCCCGACAACGGCACCTACAACGCCTACCAGCAGGCGGTCGAGGCCGAGATCGAGAACCTGCGGCAGCTCGCCGAGACCCTCGCCGACCCGCGCCCGGTGCGGCGCGCGGGCCGGATCCTCGCCGCCTCCCGCCCGCTGCCGGTGCTCGGCCTGCGCGCCGCCGCCGCGCAGGCGTACGGCTTCAGCTACTTCGCCGCCAAGGTCCATCCCGACGTACGGCTCCTGGACGAGGGCGGCACGATGCTCCAGGACCGCATCGCCGCCGCCGTCCACGCCGGGGCCTCCGCCCTGCTCTGCTTCGCGCTGCCCCGCCATCCGCGCGAGGTCGTGGAGACCCTGACCTACGCCAAGGAGGCCGGACTGACCGTCGTCACGGTCGCCGACTCCGCCTTCGCCCCGGTCGCCAAGGTCTCCGACCTGCTCCTGCCCGCCGCCGTCGGCACCGGCCTCGCCTTCGACACCGCCTGCGCGCCCATGCTGCTGGGCCGGGTCCTCCTGGAGGCCATGTGCGACGACCTGCCCCAGGCCCAGATCCGGCTGGAGGAGTTCGACGCGCGGGCGGCGGCGCGCGGGCTCTTCGTGGAGTAGCCGCACCCCACGGCGGGGCGTTCTCAGACGGGTCTCAGCTTTTTCCGCTAATCTCCGGCGCCCGGACACCACAGGCCGAGGAGGCGGGAACATGGCACACGCGGATCGCAGGGCTCAGGGTTTGGCTCGGGTGGCCGTCGTCGTACGGGCCGGAGCGGGGCCGCTGTGGTGGCTCGGGGTGTTCGCGGCCGGGATCGGGGTGCTGCCGCCGGGGATCACCGGCCGGCGCATCGGGGTGCTGGCCGGGGCGGCGCTGTTCATCGTCGCGTTCGCCGTGGTCGCCCTCGCCCGCCGCAAGCGGTACGTCGCCCTCGCCGACGGCGCCGCCCGCGCGGGCAAGCACGATGTGCTCCAGGACCGGGCCGTGACCACCCGCAACTGGCGGCGCGGACACCGCTGGTGGCTGGTTCTGGCGTTCCTCGCCGCGCTGGGCGGCGCGTTCGCGGTGCCCGCCGCCGGGGGGATGCTGCTGGCCGGCTGCGGAGCGGGGCTGCGCCTCAAGGCCGCCTGGCTCGGCCGCCGCGAGCAGACCGAGGAGGCGCTGCTGTGGGTCCGCGTCGACTGGCTCTCCGGTGGCGGCGGACGCCCGGCCGGCCCGGCGGTCAAGGCGTACCGCACCACCGGTGTCGCGGCGGGCGACGCGGCCCCGGGCGGGGCCCGCCGCCGCACCGGCGCGCCGGTCTGACCCGCCCCGCGGAGCCGGACCTCCGGCTCAGACTTCCCGCTCAGACCTCCGACTCGGACTTCCCGCTCAGACTTCCCGCTCAGACCTCCGGCTCAGACTTCCGGTTCAGACTTCCAGGTTCTCCTCGATCTTCTTCAGCTGGTGGCGGGCCATCGCCAGGTTCGCCCGGCCGGAGTCCAGGACCAGATAGAGGAAGAGTCCGTTGCCGCCGCGGCCCTTGAGCAGCCGGATCAGGTGGTACTGGCCGGACAGGGTGATCAGGATGTCCTCTATCTCGGCCTTCAGGCCCAGGTGCTCCATCGTGCGCATTTTCGCCCGCACCACGTCGGTGTTGCCCGCCGCGGCCACGTTGAGGTCGAAGCTCTTGCTGCCGCCCAGGGTGCCCAGGGCCATACCGCTGGTGTAGTCGACCAGCGCGACCCCGGTGGCGCCCTCGATGGAGGAGAGCGCTTCCTTGAGGGCGGTCTCGGTGTTCGCCATGGTGATGGTGTCCTCTCGGTTCTTGCTGTCTGTCATTTCGGGAGCGGGGCGGCGTCCAGGAGGGCGCCTATCCGGGCGGCGGCGCGGCGGCCCTCCAGATGGAGGCGGCCGACGTTGACGCGGTCCTCGGTGAGCAGGGTCAGTACGGCTGTACGGCCCGCCGCGTACGTCGCCACATAGCCGCGTGTGCCGCGCAGCAGCAGTTCGCGCAGCTCACCGCGGGCGGTGGCGTCCGTGGTGCGTACGGCCACGCCCAGCGCGGCGGCGGTGAGCACGGCCAGGCCCTCCGGTTCGACGCCGGGGGTGTCGTGGGCGACGACCAGGCCGTCGACCCCGGCCGCGAGGGCGCCGGTGAGCTGGGGCATCAGGGCGCGCAGCCGGTGGAGTTCGTCCAGCACGGGCGTCGGGCGGCCCGTCGGGAGGTTCATGGGTTCGCTCCTTTCGGCGTACGTCGTCCGGGTGTGCGTCCGCGTCCGCGTGGGCGGGTGCGTCCGCGTCTCGTCGTACGGTCGTCGGCGGTCAAAGGGCCTCCAGCGCATCCCTGAGCCTCTTCAGCAGGGTGATGTCGGGGTCGGCGGCACGGTCGTCCCGGAGCGGCCCCGGCCTAACCAGCCCCGCGGCGGCCAGCCGCCGTACGTCCACCAGGGTGTGGAAGGCGAGCCGGCCCAGGTCGCGGGCGATCTCCGGTGCCGTACGGATCCCGTCCACCCGCTCCAGCACGGCCCACTGGCGGGCGGTGACCGAGCGCGCGGCGGTCCCGGCCGGGCCCGGCGCGGCGGGTGCGCGGGTGAGGGGCGCGGTGTCGGCGCGGGCGTCGGGCCAGATGCGGTGGAGCAGTGCCCGGCGGCGTACGACCGACCGCTCCAGCACCCCCACCGGCACCGGTCCGCCGTGCTCGGGCGGGGGAGGGGCGCCGTACCGGAAACGGCCGGGCACGCTGCTGGGCGCGAGCGCGAAGTACGCGGCGTCGTAGAGGGCTTCGAGGCGGTACAGCTCCCACGCGCCCTCGGCGAGCGGCCGGTCGTCCCCCGGCGCGGTGACCGGCCGCCGTGGCGCCGAGGGGCTCTCGGCGTACGTCACCTGCCCGTCGGTCAGATGCAGGGTGCCGCGTTCGCGGTGCAGGGTGCCGGTGGCGTGTTCGGCGGCCAGCCGGGTGAGCATGGGGGAGACCACGACGGGTACGGCGGTCCGGGGGGCGGGCGCCGCCGCCCGGGGCGCGGGGTGGGACCGGGACGGCAGTGGAGGCTTGGTGGCCACGGCGCTCACCCCAGCACCAGCCGGCCGGCCATCTCCCCCAGACGGATACGGGCGAGCGCGAGGTTCCCCTCGGCCCGGCCGAGCCACACATGCAGGAACACGGTGCTGTCGAAGCCCGTCGGCAGAAAGCGCAGGACGTGATAGCCGTCCCGGGTCGTGACGATCAGATCCTCGACCGGAAGCCCGCCCGCGCCCCCCGCCCCGCCGTCCGCCGCCCCGCCGTCCGCCGCCGGGGTCCCCGACCCGTCCTCCGGCGCGAAGACCTTCAGCTCCATCGCCGGACGGGCCAGTTCCGCCGCCTCCGCCGCCGCGGCCTCCGCGTCACCGCCCGGGAACTCTCCTACGACCCCCAGCGCCAGCCCGCTCGTCCAGTCCACCAGCGCGGCGCCCCGCGCGCCGGGCAACCGCATCGTCTCCAGCAGACACTCGTCGATTCCGGGCACGCCTGTCTCCCCTCCCGCCTGGTGTGCGCATGAGTGACGTAGAAACTACGCACCGTACGGGCGGCTGGTGAGGCTTCCGGCATTTTCCAGTGGAACATGCATCCGTCGTACTAGTGTTGGTCAACTGACGTGTGTCTCACCGGGATTGACGTTCTCCGACCGGTCTGAACCGCCGGGTCCGGGTCATCGGACCGGGCCACCGGGCCACCGGGTGATCGGACCGGGCCACCGGGCCGACCCGCCGGACCGACCCACCGGACCGACCCGCCGGTCCGGGCCGTCAATGGCTCTCGGGGGCGCACAAGGTGGTGAGCGCGTCCGTGTGCGCCTCTCCGGACTCCGCGACGATCTCCTCCAACCGCTGCGGCTCACGCACCGTCGCGAACCCCGTCCCGCCCCTCTCCTCGGGACCCTCCGTCACGAACCCGTACACCCCCGGCCTGCCCAGGGAGTTGTACGAGTAGTGGTGGGCGAAGTAGTACGCGCCGGTGTCCAGCGCCGCCGCGTAGTCGCCCTGCTCCAGCAGGGGCAGGGCCCGGCCCTCGGCCAGCAGGTCGCCCGAGAAGCAGGCGGGGCCCGCCACGTCCTGCACCACCGGGGGCCCCGCCTTCGGCCGCCCCTCCGTGTCGTACCCGGTGATCCGCAGCGGCCACGCCTGCGGCGCGTACACCGTCCGCGTCGCCACCTGTACGCCCGCGTGGGTGACGGCGACCGGCCGCCCGCCCGCGCTCTTCGCGTACTCCACCCGCGCCACCACCGTGCCGTGCTTGGCCAGCAGCGACCGCCCGAACTCGGTCACCAGCCCGTACCGCCCGTCGAACAGCCCCGGCACCGCCTCCCTCAGCACCCGCGCGTACCGCGCGTACGTCGGGGTCTCCGCGTCCGAGTCGAAGTTGACCGGCAGTCCGCCGCCGATGTCGAGGGTGTCGATCTGGCGCCGCCCGATGCGCGCGTTGATCTCCTCCGCCAGCGCGTACGTCTCCGCCACGCCCCGCGCCAGCAACTCCAGCGGGATGCCCTGCGACCCGGTGTGCGAGTGCAGCCGGGTCAGCCACGGCCGCTCCAGGAACATCCGTACGATCCACTCCCGCGCCCCCTCGTCCCCCAACGCCACCCCGAACTTCGAGGTCGCCGTGGAGGTGGACGTGGACGCGATCGCGCCACCGCCGACCTGCGGATTCACCCGGATCCCCAGCGGCGAGCGGCTCGGCGCGGACCGCATCAGCGCGTCGATCCGGGCCAGTTCCTGCGGGTTGTCGGCGTTGAGCGCGACCCCCAGCGCCAGCGCCTCGCGCAGTTCGGCCGGGGTCTTCGCGGGCGAGTCCAGCACCGTCCGCTCCGGCGGCAGCCCCGCCGCCCGGGCCAGCGCCAGCTCACCGGGGCTCGCCACCTCCGCGCCGATGCCCTCCTCACGCAGCAGCCGCAGCACCGGCACCAGCGGGCACGCCTTCACCGCGAACGCGTGCAGCACCGGCGTGCCCGCCGCCGTCACCTCGGCGAACGCCGCCCGCAGTGCCGCCGCCGACTCGCGGATGCCGGTGACGTCCAGCAGCCCGACGACCGGAGCGGCCGGGCCGAGCAGCCCCTGCTCGACGGCCGCCCGCACCGCCGCGTCCCGCCGCACCGCCCGCGCACCGGCCCGCCCCTCGTCCGTGGCCGCACGCACCTCGGTCATGTCGCCGTCCCCCGTTCCGTACGCAGCGTGTGAACCGTTCGACCCCATGGGTCCAGCCAAACATCCGCCATCGGCGCGTGCCGGGCCACCCCGGTATTGACTAGCCCTATTCATCGGATCAGGATGTGAATAGCTGAGGTATCAGAGTGCACGGGCGTCGCCGCTCCGCGACACCGAACCGGCCAGGAGGCAGCCATGTCAGGACCCCGCCCCGTCCGAGCCCCCCGAGGAACGGAGCTGAGCGCCCTGGGATGGCAGCAGGAAGCCGCCCTCCGGATGCTCCAGAACAACCTCGACCCCGAGGTCGCCGAGCACCCCGACCAGCTCGTCGTCTACGGCGGCACCGGCAAGGCCGCCCGCGACTGGCGCTCCTTCGACGCCATGGTCCGCACCCTCCAGGGGCTCAAGCAGGACGAGACCATGCTCGTCCAGTCCGGTCGCCCGGTCGGCGTCATGCAGACCCACGAATGGGCGCCGCGCGTCCTGATCGCCAACTCCAACCTCGTCGGCGACTGGGCCACCTGGGAGGAGTTCCGCCGCCTGGAGGCCCTTGGGCTGACCATGTACGGTCAGATGACCGCCGGGTCCTGGATCTACATCGGCACCCAGGGCATCCTCCAGGGCACCTACGAGACCTTCGCCGCCGTCGCCGCCAAGCGCTTCGGCGGCAGCCTCGCCGGGACCATCACCCTCACCGCCGGACTCGGCGGCATGGGCGGCGCCCAGCCCCTCGCCGTCACCATGAACGACGGCGTCGTGATCTGCGTCGACTGCGACCCCCGGGCCATCGAGCGCCGGATCGAACACCGCTACCTCGACGTCCGGGCCGACAGCCTCGACCACGCGCTCCGGCTCGCCGTCGAAGCCCGGGACGCCCGCCGCCCGCTCTCCATCGGGGTGCTCGGCAACGCCGCCGAAGCCTTCCCGCAGCTCCTCGCCCAGGGCGCCCCCGTCGACATCGTCACCGACCAGACCTCGGCCCACGACCCGCTCGCCTACCTCCCGGCCGGTGTCGCCTTCGAGGACATGGCGTCCGCCGCCGCGAAGGACCCCGCCGGGTTCACCACGCGGGCCCGCGAGTCCATGGCCCGGCACGTCGAGGCGATGGTCGGCTTCCAGGACGCCGGCGCCGAGGTCTTCGACTACGGCAACTCCATCCGGGGCGAGGCCCAGCTCGCCGGATACGACCGGGCGTTCGCCTTCCCCGGCTTCGTCCCCGCCTACATCCGCCCCCTGTTCTGCGAGGGCAAGGGCCCCTTCCGCTGGGCCGCGCTCTCCGGGGACCCGGCCGACATCGCCAGGACCGACCGGGCGATCCTCGACCTGTTCCCCGAGAACGAGTCCCTCGCCCGCTGGATCGAGCTGGCCGGTGAACGCGTCCGCTTCCAGGGGCTGCCGGCCCGAATCTGCTGGCTCGGCTACGGGGAGCGGGACAAGGCAGGCGAGCGGTTCAACGACATGGTGGCGAGCGGAGAGCTGGCCGCCCCGCTGGTGATCGGCCGGGACCACCTCGACTGCGGGTCGGTCGCCTCGCCCTACCGGGAGACCGAGGCCATGCGGGACGGCTCCGACGCCATCGCCGACTGGCCGCTCCTCAACGCCATGGTGAACGTCGCCTCGGGCGCCTCCTGGGTCTCCCTCCACCACGGGGGCGGCGTCGGCATGGGGCGCTCCCTGCACGCCGGTCAGGTGACGGTCGCCGACGGCACGAAGCTGGCGGGTGAAAAGATCCGCCGGGTGCTGACCAACGACCCCGGGATGGGCGTGATCCGGCATGTGGACGCCGGGTACGACATCGCGGAGGACGTCGCGGAGCAGCGGGGCGTCCGGGTACCGATGCGTGAGGGTGACGAGGCGTGAGGGACGGCAAGGCCGCCGGCAAGGACGCCGGAAGGGACGAGGACAAGGCCGCCGGCAAGGACGCCGGAAGGGACGAGGACAAAGTCTCCGGCAAAGAGGTCGGCAAAGACGCCGGCAAAGAGGTCGGCAAAGACGACGACAAGGCCGCCGACAGGGGCGACGGCGACGGCGACGGCGGCGGGGCCCGCGACCGCGCCCGACCGGTACCGGGTGCCTCCTTCCACACCATGTGGCGGGAGCTGCTCCCCGTAGGCCGGCACCCCGACTCGCACGGCTACCGGCGCTTCGCCTGGACCCCGGCCGACGCCGACTGCCGGGGCTGGTTCGAGGAGCAGGCCGTGGCGCGCGGACTGCGCCACGAGGTCGACCGGAACGGCAACCAGTGGGCCTGGGCCGGGGACCCCGCGCTCGGGGACGCGGTCGTCACCGGGTCCCACCTGGACTCCGTGCCCGACGGCGGCGCGTTCGACGGCCCCCTCGGTGTGGTGTCCTCCTTCGCCGTGCTCGACGAACTGCTCCGGCGCGGCGTCCCGCTCGACAGACCCCTCGGCATCGTCAACTTCGGCGACGAGGAGGGGGCGCGGTTCGGGCTCGCCTGCGTGGGATCCCGGCTGACGGCGGGGCGTCTCAGCCGCGAGGACGCCCACCGGCTGACCGACGCTGACGGCGTCACCCTGCCCCGGGCGATGGAGGCCGCCGGTCACGACCCCGGCAGTATCGGCGCCGACCCCGAGCGGCTGGCCCGGATCGGCGCGTTCGTCGAACTCCACGTCGAGCAGGGGCGGGCCCTCGATCTCAGCGGTGACGCCGTCGGCATCGCCAGCGCCATCTGGCCGCACGGACGCTGGCGGTTCGACTTCCGGGGCGAGGCCAACCACGCCGGGACGACCCGGCTGGCCGACCGGCGCGACCCGATGCTGCCGTACGCCGAGACCGTGCTGGCGGCCCGGCGCGCGGCGCTGCTCCACCGGGCCGTCGCCACCTTCGGCAAGGTCGCCGTCGAACCCAACGGCGTCAACGCCGTCCCCTCCCTGGTCCGCGGCTGGCTCGACTCCCGGGCCGCCGAACAGGGCGACCTGGACGCTGTCGTCGCCGAGATCCAGGACACCGCCCGGTCGTACGCCGAGGCGCACGGCGTCGCTCTGGACGTCACCCGCGAGTCCTTCACCCCCGTCGTGGAGTTCGACCACGCCCTGCGCGACGAGATCGGCCGCATCCTGGGCCGGGACACCGACCTCACCGTGCCCGTCCTGGGCACCGGGGCCGGGCACGACGCCGGGATCCTCTCCGGCAGCGTCCCGACCGCCATGCTGTTCGTCCGCAACCCGACCGGTGTCTCGCACTCCCCGGCCGAGTCCGCCGCCGAGGACGACTGCGTGGCCGGAGTGCTCGCGCTGGCCGACGTACTGGAAGGGCTGATCCGCGCATGACCCGGACCCGCACCTACTGGCTGGAACACGCCTGGCTCGCCACCCATGTCGAACCCGGCGTCACCCTCACCGTGCGCGACGGCCGCGTCCACACCGTCGCCACCGGGGCCGACACCCCGCCGCCCGGCGCCGAGGTGCTGCGCGGACTCACCCTCCCCGGCCTCGCCAACGCCCACTCGCACGCCTTCCACCGCGCCCTGCGCGGCACCGTCCAGGTCGGCTCGGGCACCTTCTGGACCTGGCGCGAGATCATGTACTCCGTCGCCGACCGGCTGACCCCGGAGACCTACCACGCGCTCGCCCGTGCCGTGTACGCCGAGATGGCCCTCGCCGGGATCACGGCCGTCGGGGAGTTCCACTACCTCCACCACGCCCCCGGCGGCACCCCGTACGCCGACCCCAACGCCATGGGCGAGGCGCTCATCGCCGCCGCCTCCGAAGCGGGCATCCGCCTCACCCTCCTCGACACCTGCTATCTCTCCTCCGGCTTCGGACAGCCGCCCGACGTCCACCAGCTCCGCTTCTCCGACGGCACCGCCGACGCGTGGGCACAGCGCTCTTCAGTTCTCAAGGACCGCGATCACGTACGGATCGGGGCGGCCGTCCACTCCGTGCGGGCCGTGCCCGCCGACGCGTTGGCGACCGTCGCCGCCTGGGCGCGGGAGCGCGGGGCCCCGCTGCACGTCCATCTCTCCGAGCAGACCGCCGAGAACGACGCCTGCCGGGCCGCCCACGGACGGACCCCCGCCCAACTCCTCGCCGACCACGGGGTGCTCGGCCCCCGCACCACCGGCGTCCACAACACCCATCTCACGGACGCGGACATCGCCCTGGTCGGCGGCTCCGGCACCGGCACCTGCATGTGCCCGACGACCGAACGGGACCTGGCCGACGGCATCGGCCCCGCCCCCGCCCTCCAGCGCGCCGGGTCACGCCTCTCGCTCGGCTCCGACAGCCACGCCGTCATCGACCTGTTCGAGGAGGCCCGCGCGATGGAGCTGAACGAGCGGCTGCGCACCCGCGCGCGCGGTCACTGGACGGCCGCCGCGCTGCTGCGGGCCGCGACCGTCGACGGCCACGCCGCCCTCGGCTGGGACGAGGTCCGCGGTATCGAGCCGGGCGGGCTCGCCGACCTCACCACCGTCGCCCTCGACTCGGTCAGGACGGCGGGGCCGGAACCCAGGCTCGGCGCGGAGACGGCCGTCTTCGCCGCGACAGGGGCCGACGTACGGCACACGATCGTGGGCGGGCGGCAGGTCGTCCGCGACGGGGCCCACACCCTCGTACCCGACGCGCCGCACGAACTGGCCCGCGCGGTCGCCGCCCTCCGCGGCTGACACCCTCCTCCTCGGCAGACCCCCCAGCCACCGCCACCACCGTCCCCCACGAGGCCACGATGAGCAGCAGCACCGTCATCACCAACATCGCCACGCTGGTCACCAACGATCCCTCCCTCGGTGACGGCTCCCCTCTCGGACTGGTCCGGGACGCGGCCGTCGTCATCGACGGCGACCGGGTCGTCTGGACCGGTGAATCAAGCAAAGCACCCGCCACTGACAATCGGGTCGACGCCGACGGCCGGGCCGTCGTCCCCGGCTTCGTCGACTCGCACTCCCACCTCGTCTTCGCGGGCGACCGCACCGAGGAGTTCAACGCCCGGATGTCCGGCCGCGCCTACAGCGCGGGCGGTATCCGCACCACCGTCGCCGCGACCCGCGCCGCCACCGACGCCCAGCTCGAAGCCACCCTCGTCCGCCATCTCGCCGAGGCGCTCCGGCAGGGCACCACCACCATGGAGACCAAGTCGGGCTACGGCCTCACCGTCGCCGACGAGGCCCGCGCGCTGCGGATCGCCGCCGCCCACACCGACGAGGTCACCTACCTCGGCGCCCACATCGTCCCCCCGGACCTCGCCGACGACCCGGATGGCCCCGCACGGTACGTCGCCCTCGTCACCGGCGAGATGCTCGACGCCTGCGCGCCGTACGCCCGTTGGGTGGACGTCTTCTGCGAGAAGGGCGCGTTCGACGGCGACCAAGCCCGCGCGATCCTCACCGCGGGCCAGGCCAAGGGGCTCCTCGCGCGCGTCCACGCCAACCAGCTCACCTACGGCCCCGGCGTCCGGCTCGCGGTCGAACTGGGCGCCGCCAGCGCCGACCACTGCACCCACCTCACCGACGCCGACGTCGACGCCCTCGCCCAGGGCGACACCGTGGCAACCCTGCTGCCCGGCGCCGAGTTCTCCACCCGCGCGCAGTGGCCCGACGCGCGCCGGCTGCTGGACGCGGGGGCCACCGTCGCGCTGTCCACCGACTGCAACCCCGGCTCGTCGTTCACGTCGTCCGTGCCGTTCTGTATCGCCCTCGCCGTACGGGACATGCGCATGACCCCCGACGAGGCCCTCTGGTCGGCCACTGCGGGCGGCGCCGCGGCCCTGCGCCGCACCGACATCGGCCGCCTCACCGAGGGCGCCTACGCCGACCTGACGCTCCTGGACGCACCCAGCCATGTCCACCTGGCCTACCGGCCCGGCGTCCCCCTCGTCTCCGAGGTGTGGCGCCGCGGCACCCGCGTCGTCTGACGGCGACACCGCCCCACGGAACGCCGCCCGCCGCCCGCCGCCCGCCGTCTTCCGCAGAACGTCGCCGTACAACGCCGACCGGCGCCGCACAGAATGCCGTGCGGCGCCGGTCGGAAAGCCCTGAGCGTGCTCGAACGGGTCGCTCGAAGGGTCGCTCGAACGGGTCGCTCGAACGGCCGGTGCCGGGTCGGTGGCCGTGCTCCCGCGCCCGTCGGTGGTCGTCCTCCGCGCCCGTCGGTGGTCGTCCTACTCCACGACCGACAGCCCCCGCCGCAGCCGTGCCAGCGTGCGCGACAGCAGCCGCGAGACGTGCATCTGCGAGATGCCGAGTTCCTCGCCGATCTCGGACTGGGTCATGTTGGCGACGAAGCGCAGGGAGAGGATCTTCCGGTCCCTGGCGGGGAGCCCGGCGATCAGCGGCTTCAGGGACTCGACGTACTCGATGCCTTCGAGCCCGTGGTCCTCGTAGCCGAGCCGGTCCGCGAGGGCGCCCTCCGAGTCGTTCTCCTCGGGCTGGGCGTCCAGCGAGGAGGCCGTGTACGCGTTGGACGCCGCCATGCCCTCCACCACCTCGTCGGTGGAGAGGCCGAGGTGCTCGGAGAGTTCGGCCACGGTGGGCGCCCGGTCCAGCCGCTGGGACAGTTCGTCGCCCGCCTTCGCCAGGTCGAGCCGCAGTTCCTGGAGGCGGCGCGGGACGCGCACGGACCACGAGGTGTCGCGGAAGAAGCGCTTGATCTCACCGACGATGGTCGGCATCGCGAAGGTGGGGAACTCCACACCGCGGGAGAGTTCGAAGCGGTCGATCGCCTTGATCAGCCCGATGGTGCCGACCTGGACGATGTCCTCCATCGGCTCGCTGCGGGTACGGAAGCGGCCCGCGGCGAACTTGACCAGGGCGAGGTTCAGCTCGACCAGCGTGTTGCGGACGTAGCTGTACTCGTGGGTGCCTTCCTCCAGCGACTCCAGCCGCTCGAAGAGCGTCTTGGACAGGGCCCGTGCGTCGACCGGCCCGATCTGGTCGAACGGTGGGATCTCCGGGAGGCCGTCCAGTGGGTCGATGTCGGTTTCGTGCATCGACGTCGTCGTCCGGGTGTGCGAGGCGTCGAGCCGGGGTGACATGTGTCCTCCATCGTTCTCGGCGTCAGGCCGCCGAAGCCAGTGCGTGCGTGTGCGGTGTAGCGGCGCCTCCGAAGCCGGCCGTGTCGGTTACGTGTCTCTACTAGCCCTACCCGGTTCCGCATACTCACTGCAAGTGCGTTTCGGTGTTAAATGTCCGTTTATGGGTTGGTTGTTCGGCTCTTCGAGGGGGGTACGGGTGACGTATCGAAGGGACGTCGGAGGCGCCGGGAGGGCGTAGGCTGCGGAGGGCATGAGTCAGCAGCGCGACCCTCGGGAGAGAGACGGCATGGACCACGGGACGCTCGGCAGCGCACAGTCGGGCCGGCTTCTGGTGGAGGTGCGGCGGGAGGGCTCCAGTGCCGTGGTGACACCGGTGGGTGAGTTGGATCACCATACGGCCGATCTGCTGCGCGAACCGCTGGAGCAATGCCTCGAAGACGGGCTGAACCGGCTGGTCGTGGACTGCGCCCGGTTGGACTTCCTCGACTCCACCGGCCTCAACGTACTGCTCGGCGCGCGGCTGAAGGCCGAGGCCGCCGGGGGTGGTGTCCATCTCGCGGGGATGCAGCCCGTGGTCGCCCGGGTCTTCGAGATCACCGGCGCGGACGCCGTCTTCACCGTCCATGACTCGGTCGCGGCGGCGCTGGCCGACGAGGCCCGCTGACCGGCGGGCCGCCCCCGTGTCCCGCAGCCGCCGGCTCTCGGTGGCCGGCCCTTCGGGCATGCCCCCCGAGGTGATGTCGGGCCCGTTCTCCCCACCTGTCCGTACCAATGTTGCGGACGGGGTGGTGTTCCCTACGGATCACCGGGCAGGAGACTCCCTGACGTCGGACAAAACCGGCTCCGGCGATCGCCGTACGACAAAACGCGGCCCGAACCGTGCCGTGCACACGTAATGACATACGGTGACGCCGATACGGGCGGCTGCACGGGCGGCTGCGCCGACGGCGACAATGTACGACGCTTGAACTGTGAACTGGTGAACCGGTGAGGTGAAGCGCTGATGAGCACCACCCGGCCTTGCACGCCGGGCTCTCCGGAGCCCAGCGGCGCTTCCGGTGCGTCCGAGGGGGGCGAGTCGATGGCGGGGACCGCCGAACAGGGGCCGACGGGCGTGGTGTCCACGCCCGGAGGAACGAGTACCCCCGGAGCGACCGGGGCGACGGGTGCCTCGGGAACGATGAGTACCCCCGGAGCGACACAAGTCTCCGGTACGACGAACAACTCCGGCGGAACGAGTGCCTCCGGCGGAACGAGTAACTCCGGCGGTACGGGCACCTCCGGCGGGACCGGTGTCTCCGGCGGGACGAGTACCCCCGGCGGTACGGGTACCTCCGGCACCCCCGGCGGGACCGGTGTCTCCGGTGGCACGGGCACCCCCGGCGGAACGAATGCCTCCGGGGTGACGGCCGCCCCCGCCCGGCAGGTCCGCCGCCTGAACCTGCACGGCGAGAGCGGTGTCGTACCGCTCGCCCGGGACTTCGCCCGGCAGGCCCTCTACGCCTGGGGCTGGCTGCCCGCCTCCGGCGCCGACCGGCGGGCCGTCGCCGAGGATGTGCTGCTGGTCGTCTCCGAACTGGTCACCAACGCGTGTCTGCACGCCGAGGGCCCGGACGAAATGTGGATCTCCAGCGACAACAAGGTGATCCGGGTCGAGGTCTCCGACCGCGGCGCGGGCCAGCCGGCCCCGCGCACCCCCCACCGCTCGGGCCGCCCGGGCGGTCACGGCATGTTCATCGTCCAGCGGCTCTGCCTGGACTGGGGTGTCGTACGGACGCCGGGCGCGTCCGGCAAGACGGTCTGGGCGGAACTGGGCGCCCCGGCGTAACCGCCGCCACCGCGTCCCACCGTCACGCGCCGCCACCCACCGGCCCGCACGCACGCGCCACCACCCACCCCCAACTCTCACAACTCCGGGGCGCGGAGTCTCTTCCTTCCTCACGGCATCGGCCGTACCTTGACGGCCCATCTGATAAGCCGTCAGAAAAGAGGGGACCCGTGCCGTACCGGAAGCGAAGCGCCGCGGCTCTGGCCGGCGCGGCCGTACTGCTGGCCGCTCCCGCGGCCCGTGCCGAGGTCGTGGACGTCGACTACTCGTGCGAGACACCGATCGGGAACAAGACCGCCGTGTCGCCCATCGACATCAAGGGGGTCGAGAGCGGCGACGGCTACAAGATCACCATGTCCTGGCAGAAGGGCGTCTCCTCCAGCCCCGTGGAACTGGGCAAGGGCGCCATGAGCCCGAGCGCCACCGTCCGACTCGGCGGCGCCGAGAACGGCACCCTGAAGGTCACCGGCCCCGCCAACGCGGAGGCGATCCCGGCCAACACCCCCATCAAGGTCAGCGACCTCTCCGGGACGTACACACCGGAGAAGTCCGGCGAGGTCACCTTCACGGCCGGGATCCTCACCATCAAGGCGCTGGGCACGACGACCACGTGCAAGCCGACCAACGACCCCGGGCCGTCGCTGACACTCGACGTGAAGGCGGCAGGCGCGGACGACGGAGACACCGGCTCCGATGCCGATGCCGATGCCGATTCCGGCTCCGGCTCCGGCTCTGGTACGGACACGGGCGCCGATGACGGTGCCTCGGGCGGGCGGCTCCCGGAGACCGGCCCCGAGGAGTCCGCGGTCGCCCTCGCGACCTTCGGCGGCACCGTGCTGCTCGTCGGCGCGGCGGGCACGCTGTGGCTGACCCGGCGCAACCAGCGCGACGAACCGGCCCGCGTCCGCCGCTGACCCGCACGCGCACCCGGGAGCCGCCGATGCCGCCGAAGTCACCGAGATCGCAGCCGATGGCCGGAGCCCTGACGACCACTGCCGCCGCTGCCGCCGCCGCTGTCCTGTTGTCCCCGCTCGCCGTGGTGGTGCCCGCCTCGGCGGCCGACGGCTGGACCGCGGCGCCCGGGGGCGGCGCACGCCCGTCGTTCTACGCCGAGGGCACCGCGGGGACGGCCCTGCGGGACACGGTGACGGTGACCAATCGCGGGGCGGACCCCGTCGACGTACGGCTGACCGGCACCGGTGTCCCCGTGCGCTTCGCCGACGCCGAGCTGAGGGTGCCCGCCCGGACCCGTGCCGAGGTCCCCTTCACGGTGACCGTGCCGGGCGGGGCGGCGCCCGGTGACCGGGACGGCGCGATCGTCGTACGGGACGAGGACGGGCGGACCAGGACCCTCCCCGTACGGCTGCGCACCGGCGGCCCCGCGCTGTCGGCACTGACGGTCGAGAAGGTCGCCGTACACGCAGGGAACATCGGCTACGACCTGGTCAACCGGGGTACGACCACGCTCGCGCCGCGTCTGGCGGTGCGGGTGGAGGGGGTGTTCGGCACGGTGCTCGACCGGGCTCCGCGCACCCTCCCCGTGGAGCTGCCGCCCGGCCGCCGGGTGCGTCTCACCGAGCCCTGGCCCGACCGTCCCGCCCTGGACGCGGTGGACGTACGGCTGACGGTGACCGCCGGGGGCGGCGCCCGGGACAGCGCGCGGACGTCGGCCCGCTTCGTGCCGTGGGGCGCGTTGGCGGGCGGGGCAGCGGTGGCGGCGGTCGCGGCCTCGATGGCCGTACGACGACGAAGGCGCCGTACGACGACGACGGCGGCGGCGCCTGTCGCCCCCGGGCGGCCGGGTGAGCGGGCCGTCGGTGGGTCCGAGCTGACGGGAGCGGTGGTGTGAGGGTACGGATGCTGTCGGCCGGGGTGCTGGCGCTGCTGCTGGTCGGGCTGATGACGGGCGGGGCGCGGGCCGCCGAGGACGGTCCGGCCGTGAGGGTGTCCGAGGAGCAGGCGGGCACCGGCGGCACGGTCACGGTCAGCGGCACGGGATGGCGGGCCGACACCCTGCTGATGCTGCTGATCTGCGGACGGGCCGATCCGTCGCGCGGGGTGGTCGGGGGCACCAACTCCTGTGCGAACGCGGACGGCAGGGCGGTGACGACGGACGCCGAGGGCCGGTTCAGCAGACGGCTTCCGGTGGTGGAGCCGCCGGTGCCGTGCCCGTGTGTCGTGCACGCGGCGACGGCGACCGGCCCGAAGGCGCAGGCGGACACGGAGTTCCAGGTGGCGGGCCACGCCGTGGAACCCCTGCCCGCGGAACCGGCGGGCGGACGGCTCTCGGTCCTCACGGACACCACGCTGGACGGCTCCGGCGGGCTGCTGACCTGGTTCGGCGCCCCGCCCGCCCGCACCCTCGTCTTCACCGTCGGCAATGTCGGCACGGAGGCGGTGAAGGACCCCGTCTTCGAACTCGGCGCCTCGCACGGGGTGTTCGCGCCGAAGTGGGAGGAACAGCAGTGGCAGGGCACGATCCGGGCCGGGAAGAAGGCGCGGATCGAACTGCCGGTGGAACTGGCGGCCGGGGCGCACGGCGACTACACGGTGTCGCTGAAGTACAGCGGCCGGATCCTCGCCGAGCAGCCCTGGGACGTGGGCCGGCCCTGGGGTGTGACGCTGTTCTGGGTGCTGGTCTGCGTGGTCGTCCCGGCGGCGGTGTTCCGGGTGGGGATGGCCGTGGTGGACCGGGTGGCACCGAAGCACCGCCGCCCGCTCCGCGACCGGCTCCGCGCCCCCTTCCCGCTGCGGCTCCCGCTCCCGTTCCCGGCCCGGCTCGCCGGGCGAAGGCCGGGACGGACTCCTTCGGCGCCTCCCTCCGCGCCCCCTTCCCCGGCTCCTTCTCCTTCGACCACGCTGCCGTGGTTCACCCCGGACTCCGTCCCGCACACGGCGTCCGGCACGGCCGGTGGGCTCTCCGCACCGCACGAAGACCCTTCGACGTTTCCGACGTTCGGGAAAGGACCACCGTGAGCAGGCCAAGGAGAGCCGTACCGGCGGGAGTCGCGCTGGCCATGGGCGCGGCGGCGGCGCTGATCGGTGTGGCGGCGGCCCCCGCGCAGGCGGCCGAGGTCGCGTATCTGACGGAGTGCCAGCCGCCCCCGATCTCGGGGTTGCCGCCGGTGGAGGGCACGACGAAGGTGGCGGTCGAGGCCCCGGCGGAGGCGGCGGTCGGGGACGAGGTGGCGGTCGTCTGGACGTTCGTGCAGGCCGCGTCCAAGAACCCCGACATCCTGGACCTCGAAGCGGACACGATGCTGCCGACCGGCACGCTGAAGGCGAAGGGCGCCCAGACCGCCGACATCGCGATGGAGGGCACCCGCACCAACCCGCCCATCCCCAAGGGCGGCGACATGCTGCTGTCGGCGATGAGGGGCACGCTGAAACTGACGGCGCCGGGTGAGGTGACACTGACGCCGGACGCGTACGACATCAACGTCAGCAAGCCGATCTCGACGGACACCAAGTGCGCGCCGAAGGAGCCGGTGGAGGCGGCGGCGACGATCAAGGTGACGGAGGGCGGCGGTACTCCGACGGACTCCCCGACCCCGACCCCCACCCCGACCCCGAGCCCGTCCCCGACCCCGAGCCCGACTCCGACCCCTTCCGACACGGAAGACGGCGGTCGGACGGACTTCACCGGCAAGGAGGTCCAGATCCCCTACGCGTGCAAGACGCCGATCGGGGACAAGGAAGCGACCTCGCCGGTGCGGATCAACGCGAGGAAGAACGGCGGGAGTTATGACCTCACGGTCCAGTTCGAGCAGTCGGTGATGGACAGCCCGGCCGAGATTCCCAAGGACTCGGTCAAGCCGTCCATGGAGGTGGTGCTGGGCGGCGACGACAAGGGCACCGTGCGGGTGGAGGGCGCGACGAACCCGGCCCCCATCAAGTCGGGTGACCCGATAGAGATCCCCGACCTGAAGGGCACGTACAAGCCGGGCGCGACCGGCAGGGCGACCCTGTCACCGGGCGTCCTGACGGTGGAGGCCCTGGGTACGACCACGACCTGCACCCCCACCAGGACGGAGGTCTCCCTCACCCTCGACACGGAGGAACAGGAAGGCGGTGCCTCCGGCGGCTCGTCGTCCTCGGGCGGAGCCGCGGGCTCGGCCGGCGGTTCCGGTACGTCGTCCTCGGGCGGCGGCGGCCTGGCGGAGACCGGCGCGGGCGACAACGGCACGCTGAAGGCGCTGGCCCTGGTGGGGGGCACGGCGGTGCTGCTGGGCGGGGCGGTGTTCACCTTCATGCCGAGCCGCAGAACCCCCTGAGTCCCTGACGGCCCGAGTGAGGGCCCCGCTCAAGAAGGCGTCATCGAGCGGGGCCCTCCGCTTCACCCCCGGCGCCTCACGGCCGGTGCTCCAGCCGTACGTGCCGCCGCAGCAGTACGTTCGCGTCGACCAGCGCGCTGTCGTCCTGTTCCGCCCGCGCCGCGTCCTGCCGTGCCTTCAGCTCGGCGCAGTAGCCGCAGCCGTCCAGGGCGACGGCCGGATAGATCGTCGGGAACGGGTCACGGAGGAGCTGGATCATCCGGCCCTCCTCGCCAGCAACGCGGCCTCGATCGCCTTCAGAACCGCCCGACTCGGCCGCGAGGGCACGACCGCCGCCCGGTGCCGGGTGCGCCAGGGGAGCGGGCGCCGGGTGACTGTGGGGGAGTACGACATGGGGTGCTCCTCGAATGGGGGGAGTGATTTCGTTCGCCCGTACGGAACGCGGTCGTTGCGCTACTTTGCGTTGACGGGCTGCTGAAGAGCATCCCGCGTTTGCGGCGCGAGAAAGCGCAGGTGGCAGGGGTCTTCCTTGTTGAGAACCGCAAACCCAACACCTTCACCGGAGGGGGCGGCGCGATGCCAGCCAGGCGGGTCATCACTCAACGCAGCCAGGAGCCGAGGCGGCGGTTCGCGGAGGAATTGAGGGCACTTCGCACCGAGAAAGGGGAGAGCCTGCGGCAGCTTGCGGAGCGGTTGGGTTGGGACTCCTCCCACTTCGCGAAGATGGAGAGCGGCGAGACACTCGGCGGCCCCGAGGTCGTGGAGGCGCTGGATCAGCACTACGGAACGTCAAGGCTGTTGGTGAGCCTGTGGGAACTGGCGTTGGGGGACATGACCCAGTTCAAGGAGCGATATCGCAGGTACATGCAGCTTGAGGCGGAGGCGGTCAGCCTGTGGCACTTTTCCGTGAGTGTGGTGCCCGGCCTGTTGCAGACTGCCGCGTACGCGGGTGAGGTGATGACTGTCAGCGGAACCAAGAAAGAGGAACTGGCCGGTCATGTCCGGGCGCGGCTGAGCCGACGCGAGCGGCTGATGGAGGAGGATGCGCCGCCTTTCCGCACCATTCTCGCCGAGGCTGCGTTGCGCACCCCGCTCAGGAGCCCGGAGGTGTGGCGGGAGCAGCTCACCTTCTTGCTGGAGATGGCCGCCCGCCCGAACATCACTCTGCAAGTACTCCCCCAAGGAGCCGGCCTGCACATGCTCATCAGTACGACTGCGATGTTTCTGCGGCTCGGTGACGCACGGACGGTTGCCCACACCGAGACCGCTCACGATGGTGCACTGGTGGAGGACAACGCGGCGGTTGAACGATTGCAGCGCGCGTACGATGCGGTGCGCGACTTGGCGCTGTCCCCCACCGACTCCCAGAAGTACGTCGGGCAGATCTTGGAGGAACCATGGTGCGACCCGTGGACCTGACCGCGGCCACTTGGCGTAAGAGCAGCTACAGCAACGGAGACGGCGGCGAATGCCTCGAAGTCGCCGACATCCTCTCCGCCCACCTAGTCCCGGTCCGTGACTCCAAGAACCCCAGCGGACCTGCTCTCGTCTTCGGTGCCGTCGCCTGGGGTGCGTTCACCAAAGCGCTCTAGCGGGACGAGTCGGGGTGAACCGCCCTCTGTCGCGGGCCCGTTGTAGGTACTGACAGCGCAAGCCCGCAACACCGACAGGAGCGGCACGATGAGTGACGGCAATCGGCAGAACGCGAGCGGTCAGGACGCCACGGACCAGGCCCGTGAGGAAGTGTTCGCGGCCTACCGGAGCCTCGCCGCCCAGGCGGGGCTCACCGGACAGGTGGGCGACTCGCCCAACCCCGGTCACTGGCAGAGGGTCATGACGACCTCGGCCCCGACCACCACCGCCACATCCACCGCGGGCCAGACCAACGCGACCGTCTCAGCGGCCAGTTGGATGCAGCCGTTGACCCAGGAGTCCTACGCCCGGTCGGCCCAGAACACCTCGGGGACGTCCCAGCCGAGCGCGTACCAGGGCAACAACCAGACGCGGCAGAACCAGTCGGGGCGGAGCCGCTGAAGAAATCAGCCGAGACAAGGGGCCGCCGGGCCCCTCGGCTCGGCGACCCCTCGTTTCACCCGGTCCGGATAGGTTCCCTGCGTCCGGGCGGCTGATTCCCGCTCCTCCTGAGTGATGACATGGATGCGCCCGTCGGCTGACGCCCGCACGGCAGCGGTGAGTGAGACTCGAACTCCGTTGCCTGATACGGGAGTCATATGGATGGATGGGATCGGATCGGCCGGTTCGCGGCATACGGGGCAGCACTGGCGCTGACGCCGTACGCGCTGATCAAGGTGGCGTGGGTGGTCGGCTCACTCCTGGGGCTGCTGCCGGTCGGAGCCGGGTTCGGCAAGGCGGAGTGGGTGGTGCTCAACACCGCGACGATCGGTATGGCGGTGATCGGGATCGCGGTGGCGCTCGCGTTGGTCCGGCCATGGGGGATGCGCATACCGGGAGCGCCGTTCGCGTTCTGCGCGTGGGTGGGGACGGGGTTCCTCGTCCCGGTGCTGCCGTACGCGGTGCTGAGTTCGCTGCTGGGTTCGGGGGACGGCAGTCCGGAGAAGGACGGCGACGCGGGCCCGTCGATGCCGGTGTGGGAGGCCGCGCTGGTGCAGATGGGGTTCGTGGGCATGGGACTGGGCCTGGCCCTCGCGCTGCCCATGTACGTGCGGCGGCGCTGGCCGGAGATGTTCGCGGGTCGGCTGGGGGATGGCGGCGGGGGCTCTCCGAGGGTTCCGTCGTGGACGACGGTGGTCGGCCCGGTGGTCGGCTCGGTCTGGCTGTACTGGGCGTTCGGCGGCACGGTGGGCGTCGCCCGGCTCGGCGATCGGGACCTGACGTGGCATCTGCTGTCCGGCGTGTTGGGTGTCTGGGCGTGGGTGGCGTCCGCCACGATGTGGGCGACGCTCCGAGGCCGACCGGCACGGGTACCCCGCTGGGGCCCGACCGCGCTCGGCTGGCTGGGCTCGGGCTCGCTGTTCGCCTGGAGCGGCTGGAAGCTCCCGTTCACGGTGTACTTGGCGATCGCCCGACCCGCCGACGCGACCCTCCCGGAGAACCTCGCCCTCGCGGCGGCCCTGCACCTCGCGGCGGTGGCGACGGGCATCACGATGCTGAGGTCCCTCGTCCACACGCGCCCGGTGCCGACGGCTCCTTAGGCGGTCCTTTCCTGTCACAGCCGATGGAAGCCGATCACCCAGCACGCCGATCGTCAGGAATCGAATCCCAACCCCAGCCGGTCCAACGTCCGTAGCCACGCGTTGCGGTGGCCGCCCTGTCGGTCCGCGCGGTCCAGGGAGCGGCGGGTCAGTTCCACGCCCGCGTAGCGGGCCGGTTCCGGGGGGAAGGGGAGGGGCTTCGTGCGGACCATCCGCAGGCGGGTGCGTTCGGTCTCGCGGCCCGACAGCAGGTCCAGCATCACCTGTGCCCCGAAGCGGCTCGCGGCGACGCCGAGGCCCGTGTAGCCGAGGGCGTACGAGACCCGGCCCCGCATCGCCTGGCCGTAGAACGCCGTGAAGCGGGTGCAGGTGTCGATGGCGCCGCCCCACGCGTGACTGAACCGGACGCCCTCCAGCTGCGGGAACGTCGTGAAGAAGTGGGATGCCAGCTTCGCGAACGTCTCCGGGCGCTGGTCGAGTTCGTCACGCAGGCCGTTGCCGTAGTGGTAGATCGCGTCGTAGCCGCCCCACAGGATCCGGCGGTCCTCGGTCAGCCGGAAGTAGTGGAACTGGTTGCCCAGGTCGGACATGCCCTGGCGGCCCCGCCAGCCGATCGAGCCGAGCTGGGCCTCCGTCAGGGGCTCGGTGGTCAGGACGTAGTCGTAGACCGGGACCGTGTACAGGCGCAGGCGCTTGAGGAGGGACGGGAACACGTTCGTCGCCAGCGCCACGCGGCGCGCGCCTATCCGGCCGTACGGGGTCTCCAGCACCACCGCGTCCGTGCCCACGCCCTCCCGCATCCGCCGCACGGGCGTGTTCTCGTACACCCGCACTCCCGCCCGCACACATGCCTCCAGCAGGCCCCAGACCAGTCGGGCCGGGTCGGTGAGGGCGTAGCCCCGGGGATCGTGCGCGCCCGCCAGGAAGGTGGGGGAGTGGACCTCCGCCTGGATCTCCTCCCGGGACAGGAAGGAGATCTTGCGGCCGTGCGCGGCGGCCAGGTCGCACAGCGCGCGGGCCTCCGCCACCTGGTGCGGCTCGGTCGCCGCCCACAGCTTGCCGTCCCGGCGGAAACCGCAGTCGATGCCGTACCGGGTCAGGGCCTCCTCGATCTCGTCCAGGTTCTCCAGCCCCAGCCGCTCCAGCGTGGCCAGCTCCTCCGGCCAGCGCTCGGCGCCGTTGCCCAGGCCGTGGGTGAGGCTGGAGGAGACGAAGCCGCCGTTGCGGCCGGACGCCGCCCACCCCGCCGTACGGGCCTCGACCAGGACGACGTCCTGCGACGGGTCGCGCTCCTTGGCCAGCAGCGCGGTCCACAGGCCGCTGAACCCGCCGCCCACCACGGCCAGTTCACACACCGTGTCCCCGGTGAGCGCGGGACGCGGCGCGGGCGCGTCCGGATGGTCCAGCCAGTGGCTGCGCGGCAGGGCCTCGGCGAGGGCGTCGGCGTACAGGGCGCTCACAGCGGTTCCTCCGATCGGAGAGGGGGGAGAGGGGGATGTCCGGGGGTGCCCGGTGTCCGGGGTGTCTCAGGTGGCTATGTAGAGGCTGTGCGGGAGCTTCGACAGGCTTCTCGGGCCCCGCTCCGTGCACAGCACCGTGTCGCCCATCTTGATCCCGAAGCCCTCGTCGGGGAGATGGAGATTGGGCTCGATGGTGAAGGACATACCGGGCGCCAGGGTGTGCGGGTCGCCCTCGACCAGCGTCATCGGCTCCAGCCAGCCGGGCGGGTAGGCGACCCCGAGGCTGTAGCCGATGCGGTGGCAGCGACGGCGTACGAGATCCAGCTCGGCGAGGACCGCGTTGCAGGCGTCGTCCGGGGCGGGCGCCGGAGCCCCGGGGACCGACGCCGCGATGGCCGCCTCCGTCGCCCGCTCCACGCACTCCGCGACCTCCCGCACCCGGGGCGTCGGCTCGCCGACCACGATCGTCCGCATCAGCACCGCGTGATAGCGGTGGACCACCCCGGCGAACTCCACACACACCACGTCCCCGCGCGAGAGCGTGCGGCGCGACCCCATCGCGTGCACCATCGCACTGCGCTCCCCGGACACCACCATCGGCGGGATCGCCGCGAACTCGCTGCCCGCCTCCCCGAGCGCCCGGCTCGCGATCCCCGCCAGCTCGGTCTCCGAGACACCGGGGCGTACGGCTGCGAAGACCTGCTCCATCGCGTGGTCGGCCATCTCGGCGGCCTGCGCCTGGTACGCGATCTCCGCCGGCGACTTGACCAGCCGCTCCTCCGGCACGAGGTCGGTGGCGTCCACCCAGCGCACCTCGGGCAGCAGGGCGCGCAGCCGGTCCCAGTTGCCGGGCAGCAGCGTGAACGCGCCCAGCTCGACACCGACCGTCGCCCGGTCCAGGCCCCGCTTGCGGACGGTGTCGGCGATCACCTCGACCGCGTCCTCGGTGGCGATGTCGTAGACCCGGGGCGCGCGCAGCCAGGACAGCATGTGGACGCCGGGTTCCTCGGTGGTGCGGGTGACGTACTCCGGTTCGCCGTCACCGGCGTCGATCACGAGGGCCTGCGGCCACAGATAGCCCACCGAGCTGACGCCGGTCAGCCAGTGGACGACGTCCGGCATGCTGACCACGAGCCCGTCCAGGCCCCGCTCGCCCATCCGGGCACGGACCCGGCGCAACCGGTCGTCGTAGGTGGGCAGGGTGAAGGGGAGTTCCATGACGGGCCTTTCGTGAAGCGGCAAAGAGGCGGAGAGGGCGAGGAGAAGAGAAGAAAGCGGGGGTCACAACGGCCAGTGCGGGGACAGGGACCGGCGGATCCGGTCGATCGCCGCGTCACCCCGGGTGCGGTCGTCGGGGACGTAGGCGATCGGGTCGGCCAGCGAGGGCGCGCGGCCCAGCAGGCCCTCGACGGTGGCGTGCAGGCAGTACGCGGCGTAGCTGCGGGCGTACCCGCCCTCCTGGGTGAGGACCAGCCGGCCGCCGGTCAGCTCCTCGCTCAGCTCCCGCAGCAAGGTGCCGATGCGATGGAAACCGGCCATCGTCACGTTGTGCTGCCCGTTGGCGTCGAAGGTGGCCGCGTCCTGACCGGAGGCGGCGACGATCAGACCGGGGCGGAAAGCTCGCAGCACCGGCGCGACGACCCGCTCGAAGGCGTCCTCGTACGCCCGGTCACCAGCCCCGACCGGAAGCTCGACATTCACGTTGTGGCCGAGCCCGGGGCCGCGGCCCAGTTCGTCGGGGGCGCCGGTCTGCGGGTGAGAGGCCCCCCAGGCGCCGTGCGCCATGTGCAGGGAGACGGTCAGGACATCGGCACGGTCGTAGAAGCACTCCTGGGTGCCGTTGCCGTGATGGACGTCCCAGTCCACCACCGCCACCCGCTCCACGCCCCGCTCCCGCGCCCGCTGCGCGGCCAGCGCCGCGTGCCCGAACACGCAGTACCCGTCGGCCTGTCGCGGCTGCGCGTGATGGCCGGGCGGGCGGACCAGCGCGTACGCCCGGTCGCACTCCCCGTCGAGCACGGCGTCCACCGCCGCCAGACAGGTGCCCGCCGCGGCCAGCAGCGGCTCCCAGGAACCGGGGGCGACCGTGGTCGTGGAGGTCAGCCAGTGGCGGCCCGTCCCGCCCCGCTCGCACAGCTCCCGCACCTCACGCACGTACGACCGGCTGTGTACGGTCGTCAGCTCGGCCTCCGTCGCCAGCCGGCCCGGGCGCCACACGATCGCGTCGGAGACCGGGCCGCGCTCCAGGACCGCCTTCATGTTGCGGATCCGCGGCGCGCTCTCGGGGTGGAGTTCGGGCTCGGCGAGCAGTGCGGAGGGGGCCGCCTCCCAGAAGCCCGAACCGGTGTCGTGGTCCAGGACCCTGGCGTCCCAGAACACATGGATGTCGTCGCGCGGGTGCGCCCCTGTCCCGGTCATCGCCGCGGTCCTCACTCCTGGCTCGGGGTCATCGAGTAGGTGAAGAAGGCGGGCTCGTCGCCCGTGTTCTCCAGGTGGTACGTCCAGCCCGGCGCCAGGTAGACACAGTCCTCGGGGCCGAGGTCGAAATGCCCCTCGTCCCAGGTCAGCCGCAGCCGCCCGCGGATGATGAAGTACGTCTCCTCCACCGGGCCGTACCAGTGGTCGCCTTCGGCGGTGTCGTCGCTGCCGCGCGAGGACCACACGTTGGTCTTCTCGCCGGGGTCCATCCACGCGGCCCCGAGCATCAGGTCGGAGCCGTTACGGCGCTTGGTGATGGCCCGCGCGATCCGCACCCTGGTCACCGCCTCCGCGGCCGGGGTGACCGGCACCTCGGAGAGGGCGACGACACTGGGCGGGACACGGGTGGTGCCGGGCGGCGTGGGCATGGGGGCTCCTCGGAGGGACTCGGTGGGGTGACGGGGGGTGACGGGGGGTGTGTCGGGGTGTGTCGGGGGTGTCGGGGGGTGCTTCAGGCACGGGCTCAGGCAGGGGCTCAGGCACGGGCTCAGGCAGGGGCTTCAGGCGCCGACCGGGGCGACCGGCACCACCGCCGACCGCTCCACCGGCCAGATCACACGCGCCGAAGCGCCGACGCTCAGCGGCGCCTCCTGTCCCGCCGGTTCGCGCAGGTGGAGGCGGTCCCCGGAGGGCAGTTCCACGGTCACCTTGCGATGGGCGCCGAAGTACACGATCTCGGTGACCGTGCCGCCGTCGAGGTGGTTGTGGGCCGGGGGGACCGGATCACCGGGGGCGAGGATCCGCATCCGCTCGGGCCGCACCACGAGCGCGACCTCGCCCTCCGGCACCGGCCCCCGCCCGGAACCCTCCGGCCCCCGCCCGGGAAGAGCCAGCTCATAGCCCTCCCCCGTGAGCGTCCCGGGCTTCGCGCACCGCCCGGTGAACACATTCGACTCGCCGATGAACCGGGCCACGAACAACGTCGCCGGACGCTCGTACAACTCCTCGGGCGTGCCCACCTGTTCGATGCGGCCCTCGTTGAACACCGCGATCCGGTCGGAGAGGGCCAGCGCCTCCTCCTGGTCGTGGGTGACGAACACGAAGGTGATGCCCAGCTCGCGGTGCATCCGGGAGATCTCGCCCTGGAGCTGCTCCCGGAGCTTCTTGTCCAGGGCGCCCAGCGGTTCGTCCATCAGCAGCACCCGCGGGTTGAAGACCACGGCGCGGGCGAGCGCCACCCGCTGCTGCTGGCCGCCGGAGAGCCGGCTCGGCAACCGGTCCGCCAACTGCTCCAGCTCGACCATCCGCAGCGCCTCGGTCACCCGCCGGGCGATCTCCGCCTTCGGCACCTTGCGCTGCTCCAGCGGGAAGGCGACGTTCTTGGCGACCGTCATGTGCGGGAAGAGGGCGTAGTGCTGGAAGACCATCCCCAGGTCCCGCTTGTGCGGCGGGAGCGCGGCCACATCCGTGCCGTCCACCGTGATGGCCCCCTCGGTGGGGCTGCTGAAACCGGCGATCATGTTGAGGGTGGTGGTCTTGCCGGAGCCCGACGGGCCGAGGAAGGTCATGAACTCCCCGACCTCGATGTCCAGCCGCACCCGGTCCACGGCCGCGCGTCCGCCGTAGCGCTTGGTCAGGTCCCGCAGCCGTACCGCCGCACCGGACGCCGGGGCGGCACCGCGGGCCGTGGCACCGGCGGGGGCTGCGGCGGCGGTGGTGGCCGTAGCGGCGGGGGCGGGGGCCTGCGCGGAGGGCGCCCGGGTGGTCGGGTCGGTCGCGGTACCGGTGGTGTCGGTCGCGACACCGGTGGGGTCGTCGGTGGTGTCGGCCATGTCAGCGTTTCCCCTCGCGCCGGGTGCCCCGCAGCAGTTGCGGCAGCAGGATGAGCGCGGTCGTGGCGACGAGCACGATGCTCGACGCGGCGGCGATCGTCGGATCCGTCTCCACGGTGACGCTGCTGAACATCGTCACCGGGAGGGTGTGCAGGGTCGGGCTCTGGAGGTAGAAGGCGATGACCACCTCGTCCAGCGAGGTGACGAAGGCGAAGACCGCGCCGGACAGCACCCCGGGCGCGATCAGGGGCGCGGTGACCCGCCGGAAGGTGGTCAGCGGACTCGCCCCGAGCATCGCCGCCGCCCGGTCCAGGCCGCGGTCGTAGCCGCGCAGGCTGGTGGAGACGGCGACCACCACGAAGGGCACGGCGAGCGCGGTGTGCGCGACGACGAACCCGAGGGCGGTACCGGCCAGACCCCAGTCGAGGAAGGCCGCGTACACCGCGATGCCCGCCACGATCTGCGGCACCACCATCGGCGCCATCAGCAGCCCGTTGAGCAGGCCCTTGCCGGGGATCCGGCCCCGGTCCAGGCCCAGCGCCGCCAGGGTGCCGAGCACGGTGGCGAGGACCGCCACCGCGAGGGCGATCTGGAGCGAGGTCAGCAGCGAGTCGCGCCAGACGGGGTCGGTGAAGAAGTTCCGGTACCAGTCGAGGGACCAGTCCTCGGGCGGGAAGGCGAAGCTGCGCCGGCCCGTGAAGGACAGCGGGATGACCACCAGCGTCGGCGCCACCAGCAGCGCGCCCACCAGCGCGGCCCACAGCCGCAGTCCGAAGCCGCCGCGGAACAGGGTGTTCTCGTCCATCGCTCAGTCCTCCCCGCGCGTGCCCGCGCCGCCCGGTCCCAGGGCCGCGCCCGCCCGGCTCACCCGGGCCACCAGGATCAGCAGCAGCGCGGTGATGGCCAGCAGCAGCACCGAGAAGGCGCCCGCGCCGCCGAAGTCCAGCAACTTCTCCACCCTCGCGCCGATGACCTGCGCGACCATCGACTCCTTCGGCGACCCCAGCAGCTTCGGGGTGACGTAGAAGCCGAGGGCGAGGACGAAGACCAGCGTCGTGCCCGCGATCACCCCGGGCATCGACAGCGGCAGATAGATCCGCCGGAAGCAGGTCAGGCGGGAGGCGCCCAGCCCCGACGCCGCGCTCAGCAGCCGCCGGTCGATGCCGCTCATCACGCTGTACAGCGGCAGCACCATGTAGGGCAGCAGCACCTGGATCATCCCGATGGCCACCCCGGGCGCGCTGCCGAGCAGCCCGTGCCCGTCCCGGCCGAAGAGCGAGCCGAGCATCCCGAGCGGTCCGCCGTCCTGGAGCAGCACGATCCACGCGAAATTACGCGCCATCAGACTGGTCCAGAACGGCAGCAGCACCAGCGCCATCAGCACCGCCCGCGCCCGCGGCCCGGTCACCGTCATCAGATAGGCGTACGGATACGCCAGCAGCAGCGTGGTCACCGCGACCACCAGCGAGGTGACCAGGGTCCGGGTGATGACCCGCAGCGTCACCGGATCGGCCAGCAGGTCCTGGAAGTTGCCGAGACCGGGCTCGGGATCGGTGAACGCCAGCCGGACGATGTCCACCAGCGGATAGCCGAAGAACACCAGCAGCATCAGCACGGCCGGGGCGAGCAGCAGCGCGTGCCGGTCGGGCCCGCGGCGACCCGCGCGGGCAGGGCGCCGGCCCGGTGGCCCGGCGGGGTCCCGGCCGGCGGGGCGAGCGGCCCCGCTGCGGCCGGTCCCGCTGCGTTCGGTCCCGCTGCGTCCGGTCCCGCCGTCCGCGAGGAGTTCGGTCATGGCGCGTCACCTCGGTCCTGGGGGGTTCGTCGTACGTCGTGCCTCATAGGTGAGGGGAGGGGGCCGGTCGGGGTGGCTCAGCCCGTCGCCCAGCCCGTCCACCGCTCGGTCGCCTCGTCCTGGTGCTTCGCCCACCAGGCGACGTCCTGGTAGAAGCCCTGCTCCTGGATGTCGGCCCGCGCGGTGTTCCACTGCTGGGCGAGATCGTCCAGCTGGGGCTCGGCGTCGGAGTTGACGGCGGCGTACGGCTGGTCCTCGGCGAAGGCCGCCTGACCCTTCGCGCTGGTGGCGTACCCGATGAAGTCCATGGCGAGGTCCTTGTTGGGAGCGCCCTTGGGGACCATCAGCACCGCGTAGGCCAGCATGTTGTCCTGCCACACCGGCTTGTACACGGACCCGTTCTTCGCCGCCATGTAGGCGCGGCCCGACCAGACCAGGGCCATGTCCGCCTGCCGGGACTCCAGGGCCTGCTGGCTCTGCGCCGAGGTCTCCCAGAAGCTCAGGTCGTCGCCGAGGGTGTCCAGCTTCTCGAAGGCCCGGTCGTAGTCCAGGGGATAGAGCTGCTCGGGCGTGACCCCGTCACCGAGCAGCGCGGCCTCGATGCTGCCGCCGGTGGCGAAGCCGGGCGCGAGCCGCTTGCCGGGGAACCGGTCGGTGTCGAAGAAGTCGGCGACGGAGGACGGCTGGGCGTCCTTGTACTTCTCCGGGTCGTAGACCAGGACCAGGGAGTACATCGCGTCCGGCACCGCGCAGTCGCTGACCGTGCCCTCCGGGAACTTCGACCGGTCGATCTTGGTGAAGTCGAGCTTCTCGGCGTACGTCCCGCAGGCCCCCACCGGGAAGAACGGCTCGGTGTCGACCACGTCCCAGGTGACCCGCTTGGCGTCGACCATCGTCTTGATCTTGGCGTAGTCGGTCGGCTGGTCCTCGACCGCCTTCACCCCCGCGTCCTTCGCCCAGGGCTCCAGCCAGGCCGCGGCCTGCGCCTTCTGGTAGCCGCTGCCGTACGAGGTGAAGGTGAGGTTCTTCCCGTCGCCGGCGCCGCCGGAACCGGTGGAACACGCGGTGGTGAGCAGGGTGAGCGCGGCGGCCAGCGCTGCCGCGCCCGGATAGCGCGAGCGGATCTGCACGGTGGGACCTCCCTAGCGGCCACAGTGCCGGGAATGGCGCCTGTAGTGGCAATAAGCGATTATTATTGCGACGGGTCGGTGCTTGGCAATACCCTCGGGCCAACTCGTGAACACCCGGGAGGGCACACAGATGGTTCGACAGAGCGCGCACGCCGAGGGCTCAGAAGGCTCCGTACGCGCCTCGAACGCCGCGGGCGAGGCCGACCTCAAGGACCTGCGCCGCCTCCAACTCATCAGCGCGGCAAGCGAGGTGATCTGCCGCAACGGCGTCGACGGGGCCCGGCTGAAGGACATCGCCCAGGAGGCCGGGGTCTCGCTGGGGATGGTCCAGCACTACTTCAGACGCCGTGAGGAACTGATCAGCGAGACGATCAGCTCGATGCTGGAGCTGACCCTCGCCACCTGGCGGTCGGTCTCCGAGCGCGAACCCGACCCGGTGCGCCGGCTCTTCGCGCTGCTGCGCTTCCAGGTCGCGGGCTGGGCCCCGTTCACCAAACGCTGGTCGTTCTGGATCGAGTTCTGGTCCGCCGCCAACCGCGACACCACCCTCCAGACCTACGCGCACGACGTCTACGAGCGCTGGCAGGAGCCGTTCCGCGCCTCCATCGACGCCGGGGTGCGCACCGGGGACTTCAGCCCCGCCGTCCCCTCGGAGCGGGTCAGCCTCATCCTGATGTCCCTCGCCGACGGCGCCGCCATCCATGTGCTGATGGCCCGTGACTCCTTCGACGAGGAGCAGATGTTCGACCTGCTCATCGACATGGCCTGCCGGGTCCTCGGTATCGACGCGCAGGTGCGCGACCGCGCCCTGACCGGGCTGCCGAAGATCATCAGCCCGCGCTATCCGGAGGAGCCGGAGCCGAGCGAGAGCATCGACTGGGGGCCGATGATCGCGGCCCGGCCGGAGTAGGCGGGACCGCGAGGCGGGAGAACAACGGGACCGCGAGGCGGGAGAACAAGAGGATAGGCGGCAAGCAAGAAGGGGCCGCCGGGCCTTTCGGCTCGGCGGCCCCTCGTTCACGGGAGCGGGGTCGGCGTCAGCGGACGTCGCCCATCAGTTCCTTGACCTTGCGGCGGTACATGAACACCGCCGCACCGGCCAGGACCGCGAGGGCGGCCTCCGCCGCGACCACGCCCGTCTTGTTCAGGTCGACGCCGTAGGTCGACAGCAGACCGGTGACCGCGTCGCCCGCCGTGACGGCCAGGAACCAGACACCCATCATCTGCGAGGCGTACTTCGCCGGCGCCATCTTCGTCGTCACCGACAGACCCACCGGGGAGAGCATCAGCTCACCGGTCGTCTGGCAGAAGTAGATCAGCACGATCCACCACGGGGAGACCGCGCCGCCGTCCGCCGCGACCAGCGGCAGCAGGAAGACGAAGAAGGAGATGCCGACCATCACCAGACCGCCGGAGAACTTGGCGATCGTGCTCGGCTCCCGGCCGCTGCGGTTCAGCGCCAGCCACACCATCGCGAAGACCGGGGCCAGGGCCATGACCAGGACCGGGTTCACGGACTGGAACCAGGAGACCGGGAACTCCCAGCCGAAGACCTGGTTGTCGACGTGCTCGTCCGCGAAGAGCGACAGGGTCGAGCCGCCCTGGTCGTAGATCATCCAGAAGACGGCGGCGGCCACGAAGAACCAGATGTAGCCGGAGACCTTGGACTGCTCGGTGGCGCTCAGGTCCTTGTCCCGCTTGATCCGGGCCAGCACGGTGATCGGGACGACCAGACCGATGATCATCAGCGGGACCATCACCCAGTTGAGGGTGTAGGTGCCGGTGCCGACGACGATCGCGTAGAAGACGACCGCGATCAGCATCCAGATCATCGCCTTGCGCAGCGTGGCGTTGCGCTCGGCGGTGTCCAGCGGCTTCGGGACGACGCTGGACTTCTGCGAGAGGTGACGGCTGCCGATCAGGAACTGGGCCAGACCCAGCGCCATGCCGAGGGCGGCCAGCGCGAAGCCGAGGTGCCAGTTGACCTTCTGGCCGACGGTGCCGATGATCAGCGGCGCGGCGAACGCGCCGAGGTTGATCCCCATGTAGAAGACCGTGAAGCCGCCGTCGCGGCGCGGGTCGTTCGGGCCGTCGTAGAGGTGGCCCACCATCGTGGAGATGTTGGACTTCAGCAGGCCGGACCCTATGGCGACCAGCAGCAGACCGAAGTAGAAGGTGCCCGCCGTGGGCAGCGCCAGCACCAGGTGACCGGCCATGATGACCGCGCCCGCGATGGCGACCGTCTTACGGGGACCCCAGACGCGGTCGCCGAACCAGCCGCCCGGCATCGCGAGCAGGTAGACCGTCGAGACGTAGACGGAGTAGATGGCGATCGCCGTACCGGCGTCCAGGCCGAGCCCCGCGGGGGCGACCAGGTAGAGGGGGAGGAGAGCCCTCATGCCGTAGTAGGAGAAACGCTCCCACATCTCGGTCATGAAGAGGGTGGCCAGTCCGCGGGGGTGGCCGAAGAAGGTCTTCTCGGAACCCGGGGTGCCCGGGAGGGCCGAGTCCTTCGTCAGGCTGGACGCCATGGGTCGTTCCTTGCTGTCGGGACGCGCGCTTGGAGCGGTGCGCGCCCGGTGGGGGAGCCGGCACCGGCGGGCCGTGACGCCCACCCCACGCCCACGGGGTGTCCGCTCCGGGTCACGGAACGGCGGGCGGCGACCACCGGGATCCACGCCTCTACGCGCGTCGCTGCGCTACGAGGCCCGGCCACAGGTCATTCCTTTCAAGGCCGGCGAGGGGGCCGGCCCGCACACACAAATGTGACCTTCAGCGTCAAGTCGCGCCAAAGGTCATCTGTGGTGCTACAGGCGTCCAATCACCATACGGCACTTCACAGTAGGAAATAAAAGGGCTTGAGACACGGATCACAAGCCCAAGTGGAACCATAGACTCCGCCCTCGCTCCCGATGAAATGTCCCCCATGTGCCCCGGTAAGAACGCGTCCCGGCGATCTCACCTCGGTGTCATGGCCTGCGGGACTACCATCACCCCATGACCCGTGTACTGCTCGCCGAGGACGACTCCTCCATTTCGGAGCCCCTGGCCCGCGCACTGCGCCGGGAGGGGTACGAGGTCGAGGTGCGGGAGGACGGCCCCACCGCACTCGACGCGGGCATGCAGGGCGGCATCGACCTGGTCGTACTGGACCTGGGGCTGCCCGGCATGGACGGACTGGAAGTGGCCCGCCGGCTGCGCGCCGAAGGTCACACCGTGCCCATCCTGATCCTCACGGCCCGCGCCGACGAGGTCGACACGGTCGTCGGGCTCGACGCCGGGGCCGACGACTACGTCACCAAGCCCTTCCGGCTGGCCGAGCTGCTCGCCCGGGTCCGGGCCCTGCTGCGCCGCGGCGCCGCCGAGCCCCAGCAGCCCCCGGCCACCCACGGCGTACGGATCGACGTCGAGTCGCACCGGGCGTGGATGGGCGACGAGGAGCTGCAACTCACCGCGAAGGAGTTCGACCTGCTCCGGGTGCTGGTGCGGGACGCGGGGCGGGTCGTCACCCGCGACCAGCTCATGCGCGAGGTCTGGGACACCACGTGGTGGTCGTCCACCAAGACCCTGGACATGCACATCTCCTGGCTGCGCAAGAAGCTCGGCGACGACGCGGCGAACCCCCGGTACATCGCGACCGTGCGCGGGGTCGGCTTCCGGTTCGAGAAGAGCTGACGGGCCCGTGACGGGTTCTGTCCCCATGAAGATGAGCACGGGTACGGGTTCGGGTACAGGTGTGGGCTCGGGTTCGGGTGTGGGCTCGGGTTCGGGTACGGATGTGGGCTCGGGTTCGGGTACGGGTACGGGTGTGGGCTCGGGTACGGGTACGGGTGTGGCGTCGGGCAGAACCTCATGCGGCGTCGGCTGATCCAGTCCACGCTGGCCGTGGTGCTCGTGGTGATCACCGTGTTCGGGGTCTCGCTGGTGATCGTCGAGACCCGGACCATCAGCGAGAGCGCCGAGGAACGCGTCGAGTCCGAGTCCCTGCGCCTCGCCAGCATCGTGGACAGCCGGATCCTCGGGCGGGAGGAGATCTCCGCCGCGTTCCTCCGCGAACAGGTCGGATCGGGGCAGTACGCCGTCGTCCGGCTGCCCGGCGAGGCCCCCATCGAGATCGGCGAGAAGCCGACCGGTGACGTCATCACCCACACCGCCCGCGGCGAGGAGGGCGAGACCGTCACCTACCAGGAGCCGCGCTCCTCGGTGACCGAGGAGGTCGGCCGTACGCTGCTGATCATCGGGCTGGTCGCGCTGCTCGCGGTGATCGCCGCCATCCTGCTCGCCGTCCGCCAGGCCAACCGGCTCGCCTCCCCGCTCACCGACCTCGCCGAGACCGCCGAACGCCTTGGCTCCGGCGACCCGCGCCCCCGCCACCGGCGCTACGGCGTCCCCGAGCTGGACCGGGTCGCCGATGTGCTGGACGCCTCCGCCGAGCGGATCGCCCGGATGCTCACGGCCGAGCGCAGGCTCGCCGCCGACGCCTCCCACCAGCTGCGCACCCCGCTGACCGCGCTGTCGATGCGGCTGGAGGAGATCACCCTCACGGACGACCCGGACACCGTGAAGGAGGAGGCGACGATCGCGATCGCACAGGTGGAACGGCTCACCGACGTGGTCGAACGGCTGCTGACCAACTCCCGCGACCCGCGCACCGGCTCCGCCGTCTCCTTCGACCTGGACGAGGTCATCCAGCAGCAGCTCGCCGAGTGGCGCCCCGCCTACCGCCAGGCGGGCCGGGCCATCGTCAGCTCCGGCAAGCGCCACCTCCAGGCCGTCGGCACGCCGGGCGCGGTCGCCCAGGTGCTGGCCGCGCTGATCGAGAACTCGCTCATGCACGGCGGGGGCACGGTCGCCCTGCGCACCCGCGTCACCGGCAACCAGGCCGTCATCGAGGTCACCGACGAGGGCCCCGGCGTCCCGGCCGACCTGGGCGCGCGCATCTTCGAGCGGGCGATCAGCGGCCGCAACTCCACCGGCATCGGTCTGGCCGTCGCCCGTGACCTCGCGGAGGCCGACGGCGGCCGGCTGGAGATGCTCCAGGCCCAGCCCCCGGTCTTCGGCCTGTTCCTCTCCCGCAACCCGGTGCGGAAGACCTCGGGCGAGGAGGACCGGACGGTCCGCTGACCCACCCGGGCTGCGGCGGGGGCCGGGGTCAGACGCGGGCGCGGGCGCGCTGCCGGCGGCGGGCGGGGCGGGAGGCGCCGTGGCGGGTGTCGGGGTCCGCCGCGAAGGTGCCGCGCGCGGTGGCGGGGACGGCGGGCGGCTCGGCGACGGGCAGCGCGCGGAACACCCACGTGCGGTACGACCAGAAGCGGAACAGGGTCGCGACGCCGATGCCGACGAACTTGAAGATGTTGCTCTGGAGCGGGCTGTCCCAGCCGAACCCGTAGGTCGCCAGGTACAGCACCCCGTTCTCGATGACCAGTCCGATGCCGCTGAACAGCAGGAACAGCGACATCTCCCGGCCGCGGCCGTTCTTGTCGCGGTCACGGTAGGTGAAGTAGCGGAAACCGATGTAGTTGAAGAGGATCGCGACGACGGTGGCGATCACGCTCGCGCGCACCACCGCCAGCTCCGTGACGCTCCGCACCAGGTTGAACACCAGCAGGTTGACCAGCAGTCCGGCGCCGCCCACGGCACCGAACTTCGCCACCTCACGCGTCAGTCGCTCGAAGCGCGCGCGCAGGGGGCCGGGGGGCGCCGCCGGGCCGGGGGGCGTCGTGTGCAGCCCCGTAGAACCACGTGCCATGCGGTGCAGGCCCCCGTCCGGTCGGAAAGCGTCAACTCCGTCATGCTAACCACCCCCCTTCCGTGATCGCCCCTGGTCCGGTTCACGGTTTCGGCAAGAAACGGCGGGTGTCACCGGGCCACCGGCGCCGGGAACCCCGTGGCGGGCGGTACATGCGGGACAAGGCGTACCAAATCTTGTCGTGTCCGGCCCGGGACGGGTGGCCGATACCCTGGGGTCGTGACGTTCCCGGTAGTCGGCATGGTCGGCGGGGGCCAGCTCGCTCGTATGACACACGAGGCGGGCATCCCGCTCGGCATCAGGTTCAAGCTTCTCAGTGACACCCCCCAGGAGTCCGCGGCGCAGGTCGTCAGCGAGGTCGTGCTCGGCGACCACCGCGACCTGGAGACGCTGCGCGCCTTCGCGCGGGGCTGCGATGTGATCACCTTCGATCACGAACATGTCCCCACCGAGCATCTGCGTGCCCTGGAGGCGGACGGCATTCCCGTCCGCCCCGGCCCGGACGCCCTGGTCCACGCCCAGGACAAGGGGGTGATGCGGGCCCGCCTCACGGAGATCGGGGTGCCCTGCCCGCGCCACCGGATCGTGGCCGACCCGGCGGACGTGGCCGCGTTCGCGGCGGAGGGCCTCGCGGAAGGCTCCGAGGGCGACGGCTTCCCGGTCGTCCTCAAGACCGTGCGCGGCGGCTACGACGGCAAGGGCGTGTGGGTGGTCCGCTCCGCGGCGGAGGCCGAGGCCCCCTTCCGGGCCGGCGTCCCGGTGCTCGCGGAGGAGAAGGTCGACTTCGTTCGCGAGCTGGCCGCCAATGTCGTACGGTCCCCGCACGGCCAGGCCGTGGCCTACCCCGTGGTCGAGTCCCGGCAGGTGGACGGCGTCTGCGACACCGTGATCGCGCCCGCGCCCGGTCTGCCCGAGGAGCGGGCGCTGGCGGCCGAGGAGATGGCCCTGCGGATCGCCAAGGAACTGGACGTCGTCGGGCATCTCGCCGTCGAGCTGTTCGAGACCCGCGACGGGCGGATCCTCGTCAACGAACTGGCCATGCGCCCCCACAACTCCGGTCACTGGACCCAGGACGGCGCGATCACCTCCCAGTTCGCCAACCACGTCCGGGCCGTCCTCGACCTGCCGCTCGGCGACCCCCGCCCGCGCGCCCCCTGGACCGTGATGGTCAACGTCCTCGGCGGCGACTACCCCGACATGTACTCCGCGTATCTGCACTGCATGGCCCGGGACCCCCGGCTGAAGATCCACATGTACGGCAAGGACGTGAAGCCCGGCCGCAAGGTGGGGCACGTCAACACTTACGGCGACGACCTGGACGACGTGCTGGAGCGCGCCCGTCACGCTGCCGGCTATCTGAGAGGGACGATCACGGAATGAGCGCGGGGAACCCGGTCGTCGGGATTGTCATGGGGTCGGACTCCGACTGGCCCGTCATGGAGGCCGCCGCCCAGGCACTGGACGAGTTCGAGATCGGCTACGAGGTGGACGTGGTCTCCGCGCACCGGATGCCGCGCGAGATGGTCACCTACGGGGAGCGCGCCGCCGAGCGCGGGCTGCGGGTGATCGTCGCGGGCGCCGGGGGAGCGGCCCATCTGCCGGGCATGCTGGCCTCCGTCACCCCGCTGCCGGTGATCGGCGTCCCGGTGCCGCTGAAGTACCTCGACGGCATGGACTCCCTGCTCTCCATCGTGCAGATGCCGGCCGGGGTGCCGGTGGCGACCGTCTCCGTCGGCGGCGCGCGCAACGCCGGACTGCTTGCCGCCCGCATCCTCGCCGCGCACGACGAGGAACTCCTCCAGCGGATGCGCGACTTCCAGCACGAGCTGAACGAGCAGGCGACCGAGAAGGGCAAGCGGCTGCGGGCCAAGGTCGAGGGGTCGAGCGGCTTCGGGTTCGGGAAGTGACAGGTATGAGCTACGAGACGGAAGCGACGCCCACGCAAGCCGCCCAGGCGCAAGCAGCCCGCGCGACAGCCGCCCCCGTGCAAGGAACCTCCGCACGGGCAACCCCCGGGACAGCCGCCCCAGCGACAGCCGCCCCCGTGCAAGGAACCTCCGCGCGGGCAACCCCCGGGACAGCCGCCCCAGCGACAGCCGCCCCCGTGCAAGGAACCTCCGCGCGGGCAACCCCCGGGACAGCCGCCCCAGCGACAGCCGCCCCCGTGCAAGGAACCTCCGCGCGGGCAACCCCCGGGACAGCCGCCCCCGCGACAGCCGCCCCCTTGCAGGGAACCTCCGCGCGAGCAACCCCCGGGACAGCCGCCCCCGCGCAAGCCGCCTCCGCGACAGCCGCCCCCGCGCAAGCAACCCCCGCGCAAGGAACCTCCGTGCCGGCGGTCTCCGCGCATGCGGCCCCCTCGCCGGACGCCCTGCGGGACGCCAGGGCCCTGCTCCGTGAGTTCCCCGTCGTCGACGGCCACAACGACCTGCCGTGGGCCCTGCGCGAGCAGGTCCGCTACGACCTGGCCGCCCGGGACATCGCCGCCGACCAGACCGCCCACCTCCACACCGACCTGCCCCGGCTGCGCGAGGGCGGCGTCGGAGCGCAGTACTGGTCGGTGTACGTACGCGCCGACCAGCCCGACCCGGTCCCCGCGACGCTGGAGCAGATCGACTGCGTACGGCAGCTCCTCGCCCGCTACCCGCAGGACCTGGCCCCCGCGCTCACCGCCGCCGACATGGAGGCGGCCCGCGCCCAGGGCCGGATCGCCTCCCTCATGGGCGCGGAGGGCGGTCACTCGATCTCCTGCTCGCTCGCGACCCTGCGCGGCCTGTACGACCTCGGCGTCCGCTATCTCACCCTCACCCACAACGACAACGTGCCGTGGGCGGACTCCGCGACCGACGCCCCCGGTGTCGGCGGCCTGTCGGCGTTCGGCCGCGAGGTCGTCCGGGAGATGAACCGCACCGGCATGCTGGTCGACCTCTCCCACGTCGCCGCCACGACGATGCGGGACGCGCTGGACGAGACGACCGCGCCGGTGATCTTCTCCCACTCCTCCTCGCGCGCGGTCTGCGACCACCCGCGCAACATCCCCGACGACGTCCTGGAACGCCTGCCCGCGAACGGCGGCATGGCGATGGTGACGTTCGTACCGAAGTTCGTCCTCCAGGCGGCGGTGGACTGGACGGAGGCGGCCGACGACGCCATGCAGGCCAACGGCTTCCACCCGCTGGACGGCACCCCCGAGGGCCTGAAGGTGCTGCGCGCCTTCGAGGCGGCGCACCCGCGCCCGGTCGCGACGGCGGCGACGGTCGCCGATCACCTCGACCACATGCGGGAGGTGGCCGGCATCGACCACCTCGGCATCGGCGGCGACTACGACGGCACGGCCTTCACCCCCGACGGCCTGGACGACGTCTCCGGCTACCCCAACCTCCTCGCGGAACTCCTCGACCGCGGCTGGTCCAAGCCCGACCTCGCCAAACTGACCTGGCAGAACGCGGTACGGGTGCTCGGCGCGGCGGAGGACGTGGCCCGCGACCTCCAGGGCCGCCGGGGTCCGTCCAACGCGACGATCGAGTCCCTGGACGGCACGAAGCCCTGACACCGCGCGAGCGGCGGGACGGCGGGACGGTGGGGGCGGCGGGGGCCGCAGGCGGACGGGCGACGGGCGTACACCCGAACACCCCGTTCATCAGGAAGCCCCCGGCGCCCCGTGCGACGGTGATCCGTACAGCGAACGCGCATCGCGTGGCGGCTCCCCGCGTCGGAGAGGAGCCGCGGCGACCGCACCTCCCGGACGTACGGAGCCGTCACATGGCAGATCTCCAGGACGACCTGCACACCCCCACGGAGGTCGACGCACTTGTCGACCTGATGCCGGTCGCCGAGCCGTTCCCGCCCGAGCCGTACACCCCCGTCGGGGACGACGCCACCCTGGACCGGGCGCACGAACTGCTCGCGGCGCACCCGGTCGCCGACGGCTACAGCGGACTGCCGTGGGCGGTGCGGCACCTGCCCTGGTACGACCTCCAGCTCGGCGAGAGCACCGTGGAGACGGACGTACCGCGGCTGCGCGCGGGCCATGTGGGCGCGCTGTTCTGCTCCCTGCACCTGCCCGAGGGACTGGCGGCCGACCGGGCCGTGGCGGCGACCCTGGAACAGCTCGACCTGGTCCACACCATCGTCGCGGCCCACCCCGAGGGGCTGCGTCTGGCGCACACGGCGGGCCAGGTGATCGACGCGCGCAACTGCGGCCGTACGGCGGTCGTGCTCGGTCCCGCGACCGCCGCGGCCCTGGACGACTCCCTCGCCATCCTCCGCCTCCTGCACAGCCTGGGCGTGCGGATCGTGACCCTCACCGGCACCACCTGGGCGAGCGAGGGCGGGCTGACCCGGTTCGGCGAGGAAGTGGTCCGCGAGATGAACCGCCTGGGTGTCCTGGCGGACCTCTCCGGCGCGTCCGAGCAGACCACCCGCCGGGTCCTGGCCGCCTCCAAGGCCCCCGTCGTCTGCACCCGCTCCGCCGCCCGCGCCCTGCGCCCGCACCCCGCGAACCTTCCCGACGACCTGCTGGCCGCGCTGGGCGCCGCGGACGGCCTGTGCCTGGTCCCGCTGGCCGCCGAGCAGACCGGGCCGACCGTCCGCGACGTCGCCGACCACCTCGACCACATCCGCCAGGTGGCGGGCCCCCACGCGGTGGCCCTCTCCGGCACCTACGACGCCGGCCCCGCCCACCCCCAGGAACTCCCGGACGCCGCCGCCTATCCCCACCTCGTCACCGAACTCCTGCGCCGGGGCTGGCCCGACGCCGACCTCGCGCTTCTCACCTGGGGCAACATCCAACGCGTGCTGCGCGCAGCGGACTTCACCGCGCGGGCGGCCCAACTCCGGCGCTCCCCTTCGACGGCGAGCATCGCGGAACTGGACGGCTGAGGGCGGCCCCGTACGCCCCGGAGCGCGAGATCGAGGACATGGCCGCCCTGATCGACCGTCTCAGCGCCGTCGTTTGAAATATCCGTGCTGATACAGCTTGTAGATGACGATGGGGGCAAGGGCCAGCCACACTCCCAGGAATGCCCATTTGAACCAGGGAGGTCCCTCCGGCTTGCCACCCTCGGCCAGCTCTACGGCGGCCACGCTGAGTCGAATCATTCTTCTCCAGTGCCCAGCCCGCAGGTCGACACGCATTTCCCGCACCCGACGTGCGAGGGCCGACGGCCCGGTGCCGCTGTCCGGCTCGTCCTGGGGCGCGGTGCTCGTCCTGCGCCCGGCGGCGGCCGGGGCGGACCCACTGCTCGCGCAGCACCGGCCCGCCGAAGCGGTCCAGTACTTCATGACCCGGGTGCAGGGCATGCCTGCCCGGCATCGCCGTGTCCCTCATGTTTGGCCTGAGCGGCTGACGTTCTACGACAGCCCCCGGCATCGCGCCGGGGGCGGTGCGGTCCGTGCTGCTGATGCGGTGGCAGAGCATCCCCAGGTGATCATCTACCCCACAACGCGAATATTCGCGATGTGCCATGGACCGGGCACCCGGGCCCGTCCTACCGTCCTCATGGCGGCAGGGAACGGCCCTGCGTCCGAGGAGGGAAACGATGGCGCGTGCGGAACTGACCCGCCTGACCGGTACTTAAAGAGCAGGAAAATGTGGCCCGCTTTCTGCGCGGTGCGGAAAAGCCCATCGACCACAATGCCCGCTGGCATGAACGGGTGCGCGGCTATGTCGCATCCGGCAAGCTCATCGGCCGTGTCCGCGTCGTGCGGCAGCCGCTCACTGACTACCAGCGGTATCAATTCGCCTGGGGCATCCCTGGAAACATTGCGGCAGGGGAGGACATCCGGATCCTGGACGTGACGCGGGACGACTTCGGGTTGCCGCTCTCGGGCCGTGACTGGTGGATGTTCGACGACTCCCGCATCGCACACCTGAACTTCCGCCCGGACGGGACACAGATCAATCGCGAATCGCGCGAAGGTGACACGGGGCCTTATCTGGAGTGGAAGCGGGTCGCCCTGGCGCACGCAGTACCTTTCGAGGAGTACGTGAAGGGTCTTGACGCTCGACTCCGACCAGCTGGGCCAGTCGAAAGCTGATCTGGCAGAAACACTTCGCAGTATGCGCAAGCGAGCCGGGCGTACCCAGGTCTGGCTCGCTCAGCGCTGCACCATGTCTCAGACCAAGCTGAGCAACATCGAGACCGGACGGGTCACGCCCGGCCTTGTCGATGTCGAGTTGATCCTCAGAGCCCTCGCTGCGCCTCCGGAACTCCTGGCGGAAGTCACGGCCCTCGCGCGCCTTGCCCATACCGAGTGGCAAGGCAAGCGAGCATCGTGGCGAAGAGGACTGGAGAAGCGACAAGCCGAACTGGCGGGCCTCGAAGGGGAAGCCACGGCACTTCGCTACTTCTTGCCCGCGATGGTGACGGGTCTCCTGGCGACGCCTGAATACATCAGGGCCGGCCTCGGCCACTCCCCGGTGGACACGACCAAGACGGTCGCAAGAAAGCTGGAGCGACAGACAGTCCTCTATGACGAAACGAAGCGCTTCACCTTCCTGCTGACAGAACAAGCTGTCAGATGGGCCGTCGTCCTGCCTGCGGCGATGGCCGTCCAGATGGATCGGCTCGCCTCGATCTCCCGGCTGCCCCACGTGCGTATCGGAATCATCCCCACGGGGACAGTTGTCAGCCGTGGACCGATGAACACTTTCACCGTGTATGACCAACGGCTGGCAACAGTCGAGACATTCACCGGACGTATCGTTTTCCAAGATGCCAGGGATATTGCGGAACACCTTGAAGTGTTCCGCATGTATGAGCGTCACGCATTGTTCGGTGAAGAAGCCAGAGAACTGCTCGGAGAATGGGCCGCAGGCTGCCGTGCTTGATCGTCTACCCGACAACGCCAATAAATGGAGGAACCTGCCGTATTTCGAGGGATCATCGAATCTCATGGAAGCGCCACAACAGGGAGGAACGGACATGCGCGATGTACGCGCGTTACTCACCTCTGCCGCGTTCGGGGGCGTCGTCGCCACCGTTGTCGACAACAACCCCGGCATGAGGGCGGACACCGCCGAGCGGATCGTGGGGGAAGCGCTCAAGTTCACGGACGCGGCAGCGCGGTTCCCCACCGTAAGGATCACGCCCTCCCACGTGGTGGACGAGGGGTGGCACGCGTTGATCCTGCATACACACCTCTACGGGAAGCTGTGCGGACGTCTGGGGCGGTTCGTGCACCACTGGCCCGAACGTCCCGACGCCGAGCGGCACGACGAGCACGCGCTCACGCGTACGGTGGCCGTCATCGAGCAGGCCGGGCACACCGTGGACAGTGAGCTGTGGACGGCACCGGCCAGGGCCTTGGTGCCGGTGGCGGCCACCTGCTCCCACACCCCCAAGCCTGGCGGGTGCGGACCGATCAACCCGGGCAAGTGCGCATCCCACTGCTCGGACGCACATGGTGGCTAGGCCGACCGCGAGCAGACGGAGGGTGGAAGCGTGGACGCCGAGCAGGCCCGGCAGGTTGACGCCGTACTACGACAGTTGGGAATCCCCGGCGTGGTGGCACCGGTGGACCAGGAGAACCCGGCGGGGCAATGGCGCGTGTACGACACGGCCGACCCCACCACACGCCGGGAGATGACCGCCGACGCCCTGGCGTCCGTGGCCGCTGAGTTCCCCGGGGAGAAACCTGGTCCGGGGCCGACGCGAGGATTCGTGATCCCGCCCGAGGGCGAGTGACCATCTGCGACGCCCACCCGGACCTGAACGCCCCTGCCACGAACGGCAGGGGCGTTTCTTCGGTCCGTCCGAGCGGTTCAGCGCGCGGTGTCGGCCCAGGATTCCGGAACTGGGCGCGGCCGGGATCGAACCCGCGCGGTTCGGCCTGAGCGCCTGACCTTTCGGCCTCTGTCCGACCGGCTCCGGCCCCCCACGGGATCGGGGCCTGTCGGTTCTCCGACCGACCACAGGGAACGGGAACGGGAACGGCGCGTGCATCATCACGGCTATGTGCGGACCGGTCCGAAAGAGCGCTTCGACAACGAGGCGTTGCGAAGACCGCCGCATCCCGACCCTCCGCCGGCTCCGGTGTCGGGTCGGGATGTGCAGGCGGAGCGGCTGCTCAAGCGCTACCGGGATGTGGTGGCGGAGTTCCCCGCGGTCGACCTCCCGCCGCTCGAAACCGCGTACTGGCTCATCAAGCCCCGTCCCCTGGTCCGGGGGACCTGGTGGGAGGCCGAGGGGGCGGCGGCCTGGCTCGGTGAGCGGCTGGCCGAGTACGCGCCTCGATGCGCGTCGCAGACCGATGAGGACCTCGCGCGTGTGGCGCGCCTGGTCGACGCCTTCGCCGAGCGGCTGCACTCGGGCGCCGACGTGTCCTACGGCTTCTACCTCGAACGCCCCTCGTACCTGTCCCTGGCCGTGGTGACGTGCTCCCCGAACCGCTCACGTCCCGAACTGCCCTGCGCCATCGCGTAGTCCCGTACGCGGACGGCCCCCGGCGCGATGCCGGGGGCCGTCGTGTTCCCGCGGGTCAAGCGCCCGCGCCTGCTACGGCAGGTTCCTCGCCATCACGATCCGCTGGACCTGGTTCGTCCCCTCGTAGATCTGGGTGATCTTGGCGTCGCGCATCATCCGCTCCACCGGATAGTCGCGGGTGTAGCCGTATCCGCCGAGGAGCTGGACCGCGTCCGTGGTGACCTCCATGGCCACGTCGGAGGCGAAGCACTTCGCCGCCGCGCCCTGGAAGGTGAGGTCCGCGTCGCCGCGCTCGGACTTGGCCGCGGCGGCGTAGGTGAGCTGGCGGGCGGCCTCGATCTTCATGGCCATGTCGGCGAGCATGAACTGGATGCCCTGGAAGTCCGCGATCGGCCTGCCGAACTGCTTGCGCTCCTTGACATAGCCCTTGGCGTAGTCGAGCGCGCCCTGGGCGATGCCGAGGGCCTGGGCGGCGATGGTGATGCGGGTGTGGTCGAGGGTCTTCATCGCGGTGGCGAAGCCGGTCCCCTCGGCGCCGATCATGCGGTCCGCGGGGATGCGGACGTTGTCGAGGTACACCTCTCGGGTCGGGGAGCCCTTGATGCCGAGCTTCTTCTCGGGGGCGCCGAAGGAGACGCCCTCGTCGGACTTCTCCACCACGAACGCCGAGATCCCCTTGGAGCGCTTCTCGGGGTCGGTCACGGCCATCACCGTGTAGTACTCGGAGACGCCCGCGTTGGTGATCCAGCGCTTGACGCCGTTGAGGACATAGTGGTCGCCGTCGCGGACCGCCTTCGTCTTCATACCGGCCGCGTCGGAGCCTGCGTCCGGCTCGGACAGGCAGTACGAGAACATCGCGTCGCCCTTGGCGAGCGGCCCCAGGTACTTCTTCCTCAGCTCCGCCGAACCCGAGAGGATCACCGGCAGCGAGCCCAGCTTGTTGACCGCCGGGATGAGGGAGGAGGACGCGCAGACCCGGGCCACCTCCTCGATCACGATGACGGTGGCCAGCGCGTCGGCACCCGCCCCGCCGTACTCCTCGGGCACATGCACCGCGTGCAGGTCGTTGGCGACCAGCGCGTCCAGCGCCTCCTGCGGGAAGCGGGCCTCCTCGTCCACCGCGGCGGCGTACGGCGCGATCTTCGCCTCGGCCAGCGCGCGTACGGCGTCACGGAGCATGTCGTGCTCCTCGGACGGGCGGTACAGGTCGAAATCAGCCGATCCGGCCAAGGTCTCTCACGCTCCAACGACGGGGTGAAACTGAGGCTAATTACCGTTAAGTAACTCCAATTTTAGGGGGCACCGCGCCGGATGGGTACGTGACCTGGGCGACAGGGGGAAAGTTCCCGGTGAGGGGCCGCGCACAGCCGCACACTATGCTCGGGCACCGCATGTGACGACGCACTCCCTGGAGCATCCCATGGCCCTGAAGATCACCGTGATCGGCACCGGCTACCTCGGCGCCACCCACGCCGCGGCCATGGCGGAACTCGGCTTCGACGTCCTCGGTCTCGACGTCGTCCCCGAAAAGATCGAGATGCTGCGGCGCGGCGAGGTCCCGATGTACGAGCCGGGCCTGGAGGACCTGCTGCGCAAGCATGTCGCCGGGATCGAGGGCTCCACCGGACGGCTCGGTTTCACCACCGACTACGCCGAGGCCGCCGCGTTCGGCGACATCCACTTCGTCTGTGTGAACACCCCGCAGAAGCAGGGCGAGTACGCCTGCGACATGAGCTACGTCGACGCCGCCTTCGCCGCGCTCGCCCCGCATCTGACCGGCCCGGCGCTGGTCGTCGGCAAGTCCACCGTGCCCGTCGGCTCCGCCGCCCGCCTCGCCGCCTACCTCGCCGCGCACGCCCCCGCCGGGGCCGACGCCGAACTGGCCTGGAACCCGGAGTTCCTGCGCGAGGGCTTCGCCGTCCAGGACACCCTCCACCCCGACCGGATCGTCGTCGGCGTACGCGGTGAGCGCGCCGAGAAGCTGCTGCGCGAGGTCTACGCCACACCGCTCGCCGACGGCGCCCCCTTCGTCGTCACCGACTTCCCGACCGCCGAACTGGTCAAGACCGCCGCGAACTCCTTCCTCGCCACCAAGATCTCCTTCATCAACGCCATGGCGGAGGTGTGCGAGGCCGCCGACGGCGACGTCCTCAAGCTGGCGGAGGCGATCGGGTACGACGACCGCATCGGCGCCAAGTTCCTGCGCGCCGGGGTCGGCTTCGGCGGCGGCTGTCTGCCCAAGGACATCCGGGCGTTCATGGCGCGCGCCGGTGAGCTGGGCGCCGACCAGGCGCTGACCTTCCTGCGCGAGATCGACTCCATCAACATGCGGCGGCGCGGCCAGATGGTCGAGATGGCCCGCGAGGCCGTCGGCGGCTCCTTCCTCGGCAAGCGGGTCGCGGTGCTCGGCGCCGCGTTCAAGCCGGACTCCGACGACGTACGCGACTCCCCGGCCCTGAACGTCGCCGGGCAGATCCACCTCCAGGGCGCCCAGGTCACGGTCTACGACCCCAAGGGCATGACCAACGCCCGTCGGCTGTTCCCGACGCTCGGGTACGCCGACTCCGCGACGGAGGCGGTGCGCGGCGCCCACGCGGTGCTGCATCTGACGGAGTGGCGCGAGTTCCGCGAGCTGGACCCGGCGGTGCTCGGCGAGGCGGCCACGACCCGCCTCGTCCTCGACGGACGCAACGCCCTCGACCCGGAGCGGTGGCGGCGCGCGGGCTGGACGTACCGCGCGATGGGCCGCCCGACGGCCTGAACCGGCCTCCGTCACCCGGGGTCGAGGGGTCCTGGGCCCGTCCCGTGCATCACCCCGGGGTCGCGGGGTCCTAGGTGCCCTTGGACCGGGGTCCTAGGCGTCCTAGGCGTCCTAGGTGTCTTTGGATGCCCGGTAGCGCCGCATCTTGACCCGCGCCCCGCACACCTGCATCGAGCACCAGCGGCCCCGCCCGGCCGGGCTGCGGTCGTAGTACGCCCAGTGGCAGTCGGGCAGCTCGCACGCCTTGAGCCGCTGCCAGGTGCCCGCGCCGACGGCCTCGGCGACCGCGTCGGCGACCCGGGAGAGCAGGGGTCCGCTGTCCACCGGCACGAGCCGCGCCGAGCCGTCGCGCCCGTCCACGACCACATGGAGCGGGGCGCGGGCGAGCAGCGTGCCGAGCGGGGTGACGCGCGCGTGCGGCGGGTGCCCGCCGTGCGCGAGACAGACGGCGCGCAGAGACTCCCGCAGCTCGATCGCCCCGGGGACCTCGGCCTCGGTGAGGCCGAAGGCCGCCCGCCCCTCGGCCGTACGCAGATCGTCCCGGTCGGAGTCGAGGTGGCGGGTGTTCACCAGCGCCTCGACCAGGGCCAGACCGCCGGGCGCGGGCCGTCTCTCGCTCATGCTCTCTCGCTCATACTTGCGACGTTACCGGATATGGGGAATCATGCGGTAACGGAAGTTACCTGCTGATCCCTTCTAGGGGTAACGCGGGGATGAGGTACCGAAAGAAGGAGTGGTCATGGCTGTCGCCGAGCTGGGAGCCGTCGTCCTGGACTGTCCCGACCCGCGCGCGCTCGCCGGGTTCTACGCCGAGGTGCTCGGCGGGACGGTCGAGGGGGACGGCGAGTGGGTGGAACTGCACCTGCCGGGCGGCCGGACGCTGGCCTTCCAGGCCGCGCCCGGTCATGTGCCCCCGCGGTGGCCGGCGGGCGAGCAGTCGCAGCAGTTCCATCTCGACCTGACCGTCCCGGACATGGACGTCGCCGAGAAGCAGATCCTGGCCCTGGGCGCCGCGCCCCTGGACATCGAGGACCGCACCCGCAACTGGCGGGTCTACACCGACCCGGCGGGCCACCCGTTCTGCCTGTGCCGCGCGACGACCTGACCGGCGGGGCCCGGCCGGTGTGAGGGGGCGCTTCAGCTGCGTCGCGACCTGCCGCCGCCCTGGGAGGATTCGTACCCGTGGCGCGCGGGCCGACCGGACTGGTCGGAACCGCTGCTGGAGCTCTCCCGCCGACGAGACGTCCCGTTCGTCGTACCGCTGGTCAGCCGAGCGATCTCGGCTCGGTTCCTCCGTTCCATCGCCTGGAGCTGACGCGAGTACTCGGCCATGCCCTGGTTGTTCTGCGTGGGCCGCCGCGAAGCCGCGGCCTGGGCCGCCTGCGCCTGCGCGATCTGCTCCCGCCGGGTCAGGGCCGCTGACACCGAGTCCTGGAACTGCATTCCGCGTTCCACATAGTTGGTAAGGGCCTGACTATGGTTGGCGAATGCCTGTTCGTAACGCGGATACAGGCGCTCGGCGGTCGCCGACGCCTGCGCGTATGACGCTTGCTGCGCGGCGTCGAGCCCCCCGGCCTCGGCGGCATACGCTTCCCATTGATCCCGCGCGTCGGACGCGGCGAAATACGGACCGCGCTGCTCGCTGAGCCGAGTATCGGTGGTCGCGAGAACCTGGGCCGCATTCTGCGCCGCCCGCAGTTCGTCCCGCATTTCACGGGGTATCCCGTCGCGGAAGACGGCACGGGCGCCGCGCTCGGTGTTCTCGTTCGTCAGCGCGGTCAGTTCATGGAGGCTGTTCAGTTGATCCGGGGCATAGAGGTCTGTGTTCCGCAGGTTTCCGGTCGCGTCGTATGCGATGTCACGGGGCATTCTCGCTGACTCTCCTTTGCGTTGATTCGACGCAGATCATGGACTGATCGGGGGCGGGCCGGGCCGGGGTCGGGCCGGGGCCGGGGCCGGGCGGGGCGCGAAAAGCTGTCGGACGCTGTCGGACGGCCTCAGTGATGTCCGGAACGGCCGTGGCTGTTCCGCGAGGAGCCCTGATCGTTCCGTGAGGAGCGGCGCTCTCCGTTCCGCGAGGATCGGTGGGGCGGCCGGTCGTCGCGGTCGCGCCGGGAGCCGCGCTGCGACTGCGACGACGTACCCGTTCCCTGGGGCGCGGAGGACTGGGCCGCCGCCTGCGCCTGCGTCATACCCGCTGCCGCGTACTGCCGTGCCGTGTTCTGCGCCATGTACGAGGTCAGCTCGGGAGGCGGCTGCTGTGCGACGGGGGGCAGCCGGGTCTGCGCCGACCGCGCGCTCCAGTTCCGTTCGGCTTCGCGCACCCGCTCCCGCGCGCTCTCCACGCTGTGGTGATACCACTCGCCGGCGGTGAGGTAGTTCTCGACGGCCTGATTGTAGGTCTGGACCCTGGAGTTGTAATCCGGGACGATCAGCCCGCTCTGCATGTCCTGCTGCATCTGCGCGAAGTCCGCACCGGCCTGCTGAAGGGACTGCGTTGCGTCCCGATAGTCGTCCTCGCGGTCATAGAATTCCGGACCGAGTGCGTCGAGGAGTTCGGCCGGCCAGCGTTCGTTCCTGAGGTCGGCCATATGCCGTTCGACGCGGTCGTAGCGTTCTTCCTGGTACTGGGGTGCGATGAACGGCTCGGCATCACTGGAACTGCCGGAATCACTACGGGGGCGAGGCATTCCGCTGGTTCTCCTTTTCCTGACGGGGCCGCCAGGTCCGGGTGGCCCTTGTACGGAGAACAACGGCCCGGTGCGGGAGAGCGGTTCAACTTGCCGTAGATGCGGCGGTATTGACGCGAAGTCGACGAGAGGGATCGGCGTTCGTCAGTTGCCCGACACCGTGACCTTCTCGTCGTTCTTGAGCTGGTTCACCAGTTCCTTCACCTTCGTGGCGTCCCACTGGAGGTTGCCGTTCGCCGAATTTCCTGCCAGCGGCATGTTCATGGAGGTGCCGTCACCGCCGCTGACGCTCTTCATCGCCCAGAACATGCCCGCCAGGTCGAACAGACCCATCTCCTTGTCCACGATCAGGGAGTCGAGACCGGCCCCCATCGTCGGGTACAGCTTGAACGGGTTCAGGACCGTGCCCGGCGTGGCCACCTGACCGGCCAGGGCGGACAGGAACTTCTGCTGGTTCTTGGTGCGGTCCAGGTCGGAGCCGGCCAGCGCGTACCGGGTGCGGACGAACGCGAGCGCCTCCTCGCCGTTCAGGGTCTGCTTGCCCTTCTCGAAGTTCGCGCCCGACTTGGTGTCCTTGATGGCCCGAGGGATGTCCATCTCGACCCCGCCGACCGCGTCCACGATGTTCGCGAAGCCGGCGAAGCCGATCTCCACGTAGTGGTCGATGCGTAGCCCGGTGTTGAACTCGACCGTGCGGACCAGGAGTTCGGGGCCGTCCTCGGCGTAGGCGGCGTTCAGCTTCACCTGCCGGCCGGTGCCCTCGTAGCGCTTGCCGGAGTCGGAGCCCACGAAGGAGGGGATCTCCACGTTCGAGTCACGAGGGAGGGAGACCAGGGTGGAGCCGTTGTCGCCGGTGTGCAGGATCATCATGGAGTCCGTGCGCTTGCCCTCGGCGGAGCCCGTGTGCAGGTCCTTCTTCTGCTCGGCGGTCATGCCCTCACGGCTGTCGGAGCCGACGATCAGGTAATTGGTGCCCTCGCCGCCCTCCGGCCGGTCGATGACCTTGGAGAGGTCCACCTCGCGGTTGAGCTTGGAGTCGGCCCAGAAATACGTGCCCACGGAGGTGATGACCAGCACGGTGACCAGGGTGATGCCGGTCAGCTTGGTCCGCCGCCGCCAGTCCGGCGCGGGCCGGGGCCCGTCCTGCCGTCCGCCGCCGCCGTGGCCCGTGCCCCGTCCGTCGCCGCCGCCCGCCCCGCCGTACACCTGGCCGGTGTTGTACCCGCTGTCGTAGCCGCCCTGTCCGTCGACGTACGACGGCTGCTGCGGCACCGCCTGCTGCGGGGGCGCGGGCGGATAGCCGCCCGCCCCGGCCCCGGTCGGCCCGCGCCGCACCTGGCGCATCACACGCGCGCTCTCCGGCTGCGCGCTCGCGCCGCCGTGGCCGTGACCGCGGCGGCTGCCTCGGCCGTTTCCGGCGCGGTTGTCGTCGGACCATCCCTGGGGCCAGTCATTCATGGGCCTAAGTGTGCCGTGCGGCGCCGTGCCCATTACAAGGTCCGACGGAAAATCAGAGCACGGCTGTTGCGAAGCCGACACAAATTCGCCGGTTCGTCCCGCGGCATAGGGTGGAGGGCATGACAGATCATCCCGGCGTCAGCGACCCGGCGAACCCGGCGAACTCGGCGAACCCGGCGGGCTCGGAGGCCCTGGCGAGCCCGGAGGCCCTGGCGAGCCCGGGGAACCCGGACGCCCAGGTCGGCGCGGACGCCCCCGGTATCCCCGGCAAGCCCACGGCCGCCTCGCGGACCACCCTGAGCCGCATCATGTCCCACAACGACACCAACCTGCTGGGCACCGTGCACGGCGGTGTGATCATGAAACTCGTGGACGACGCCGCCGGCGCGGTCGCCGGGCGGCACAGCGGCGGGCCCGCCGTCACCGCCTCCATGGACGAGATGGCGTTCCTGGAGCCGGTCAGGGTCGGCGACCTCGTGCATGTGAAAGCGCAGGTCAACTGGACCGGCCGGACCTCCATGGAGGTCGGCGTCCGGGTCATGGCCGAGCGCTGGAACGAGTCCACCCCGGCGACCCAGGTCGGCTCCGCGTACCTGGTCTTCGCGGCGGTCGACGCGGACGGGAAGCCCCGGCGGGTACCTCCGGTGGTTCCCGAGACCGAGCGGGACCGGCGTCGCTGGCAGGAGGCCCAGATCCGGCGGACCCACCGGCTCGCCCGGCGCCGGGCGATCATGGAACTGCGGGAGCGGGGGGCGGGGTGAGGGTCGCGTAGCGGCCGGGGTGTGTGGGGCGGCCGGGGGGCGTGGGGTGGGTGCGGGGTGGTTGTGGCTGGTTGTGCAGTTCCCCGCGTCTGTTCCTCGCGGGTGGGGGTGGGGTGGGGGTTGTGTGGCGGGTGCGGGTTGGGTGTGGCTGGGCGCGCAGTTCCCCGCGCCCCTTTGGGGGGTTGTCGTTGCGTGGGTTATGGGGAGCCGGTGGTGTGGCGGGTGGGCTGTTCCCCGCGCCCCTTTGGGGGGTTGTCGTTGCGTGGGTTATGGGGAGCCGGTGGTGTGGCGGGTGGGCTGTTCCCCGCGCCCCTTTGGGGGTGCCGTTGCGTGGGTTATGAGCAGCCGGTCTCGTCGCCGCGGACCACCTTCTCGTCGGGGGTCTCGTTCTGTGCGGGGTGTTCGGCCCGGACCTTCTGCACGGCCTTGAAATCGGAGCCCACCGTCACCTTCAGGACCGCGCCCTGGTCCTTCACAGGGCGCAGTTCGCTGCCGGGGAGGGCCGCGGCGAGGGACTTGGCGGAGCGGTCCCAGCGGGGGTCGTAGGACACGACCGTACGGCCGGCGCCGGGGCGCTCGGCGTTGGTGGGCTGCTTCGTCGTACGGAAGCCCTGCGCGGCCAGCGCCGTGTCGACGCGGCGGCCCAGCCCCGAGGTGTCGGTGCCGTTCTCCACCTGGACCCGGATCTGGTCCGGCGCGACCGGCACCCGGACGGCGGGCGGAGCCTTCGGCTCGGCGGTGGGCTTCCCGGTCCGCCCGGACAGCGGCTTGTCGTCGCGCAGGGCCCTGAAGAGCGCCTCGGACCCCTCCGGGTCCCACTTCAGCGTCGACCCGATGCCCTTCACGGCGTACCCCATCCGCCCGATCGGCACGGTCGTGAACTCGGACGACGAGGGCGAGAAGTTGCGCATCGCCCGCCCCAGGTCGAGCAACTCGTCCGTGCCGAAACCCCGGTCCGCCCGCACCGAACCCAGCACCGCCCGCGTCACGTCCCGGAACTTCATCGGGTTCAGCAGCACCCCGGAGGAAGTGGCCCGTGCCACCAGCGCCGCCATGAACCGCTGCTGGCGCTGCATCCGGCCCAGGTCGGAGGCGCCGCCGACATGACGGGCCCGGACGTACTGCAACGCCTGCCCGCCGGTCATCTCGTGCCGGCCGGCCGGCAGATCCAGACCGGTGTACCGGTCCTTCATCGGCTCCGCGATACAGATCTCCACGCCGCCGAGGACGTCCACCGTCTTCATGAAACTGGTGAAGTCGACCTCCAGATAGTGGTCGATCTTCACCTTGGTCATCCGCTCGACCGTCCGCACGGTCAGCTGCGGTCCGCCCTCCGCGTACGCCGCGTTCAGCTTGACCGGGTGGGCGTGATGCCGCTCACCCGTCGTGCGGTCGGTGTGCGCGGGCAGTTCCGCGTACGAGTCGCGCGGCAGGCTCACCACACTCGCCCGCTCCCGGTCCTCCGAGATGTGCACGATCATGATCGTGTCGGTGCAGTGGCAGGGCGCCCCGCCCAGCTTGTACGCCCGCCGCTCGGCCTCGGTGATCTTGTCCCGGCCGTCGGTGCCGACCAGCAGCACGTTCATGCCGTGCCCGGCGCGCGGCCGGTTCTTCATGTCCTTGAACGCGTCCACGCGTGCGATGTCCGAGTCCAGGCCGGTCATCACCGCGTGCCCGATCCCGGCGGACGCCAGCACCACCACCGAGAGCGTGGTCACCGCCCGCATGGCCCAGCGCGGCCTGCGTGGGGGCCGTACGGGCGTACGACCCGGGCGCGGGGCGGGGCGCGGGCGGCGCTGCGGACCGGCGGGGGACGTGCGGGACATGGGGGGACACCTCCGGCGGAGCCTGGGCGGTGGCCGGCCCGTCGGGATCCCGGGCCCGGCCCTGCGCGGGACCCCTGGGACGCGGGTGGCCTGCGCCGTGCTGGGTGCGCCGTTCGGGCGGGGTCCGTGAGCACCGTAGGCCCATACGATCTGCGGTCTGGTGCAGCGACCCGGTGGCGCGCAAGGGTGTCCCCCGTTCGCGGTAACGTGAGACCCGATGAACGCCAACTCCGGGATGCCGCTCCCCGCCGTTTCCGTGATCATGCCCGTCCTCGACGAGGAACGGCATCTGCGCGGTGCCGTCCACGCGATCCTCGCGCAGGAGTACGCCGGTGAGATGGAGGTCGTGATCGCCCTCGGTCCGTCGACGGACCGCACGGACGAGATCGCCGCCGCGCTCGTGGCCGAGGACCCGCGCGTGCACACCGTGCCCAATCCGACGGGGCGTACGCCCGCCGCGCTCAACGCGGCGATCAAGGCGTCACGTCACCCGATCGTGGTAAGGGTCGACGGGCACGGCATCCTGTCGCCGAACTACATCGCGACCGCGGTACGGCTCCTGGAGGAGACCGGCGCGCAGAACGTCGGCGGGATCATGCACGCCGAGGGCGAGAACGACTGGGAGCACGCGGTAGCCGCCGCGATGACCTCGAAGATCGGGGTCGGCAACGCCGCGTTCCACACCGGCGGGGCCGCCGGGTCCGCCGAGACCGTGTACCTCGGGGTGTTCCGCCGCGCGGCCCTGGAGCAGCAGGGCGGCTACAACGAGGAGTTCATCCGGGCCCAGGACTGGGAGCTGAACTTCCGGATCCGGGAGGCCGGCGGCCTGATCTGGTTCTCGCCGGAGCTGAAGGTGTCGTACCGGCCGCGGCCGAGCGTGCGGGCGCTGGCCAAGCAGTACAAGGACTACGGCCGTTGGCGGCACGTCGTCGCCCGCTACCACTCCGGCTCGATCAACCTGCGTTACCTCGCCCCGCCGACGGCCGTGTGCGCCATCGCCGCGGGTGTCGTGGTGGGCGTGGCGCTCACCCCGTGGGCGCTGGTGGTGCCGGGCGGCTACCTCGCCGCGATCGTCGCCGGGTCCGTGCCCGCGGGCAAGGGGCTGCCCCTCAAGGCCCGCCTCCAGATCCCGGTGGCCCTCGCCACCATGCACATGTCCTGGGGATGGGGCTTCCTGACCAGCCCGAAGTCCCTGGCCAGGAAGGTCATCGCCTCCCGCCGCCCGTCGGTGCCGGGCCCCGCGGAGCGGGCGACGGAGCGCGCGGCGGAGTGACCGCTTAAGTGGCCCCTGTGGCCACAGCGACCGCTTCGGCGGGGCGTGGTCAGGCCGTGGCCCCCGCCTCCGCGGCTGCCCTGAGCATCGACTCCTTGCGCTCCTTGAGCGTGTTGAGCTGCTCCTGGTTCTGTTCGACGGCGCGTTCCTGGTAGGCGACCTCGACGGCGTACCAGACGCCCACCACGTTGTGGCGCTGCTTGCACTCCACGTCGGCGACGGCGACCCGGATCTCCCGGTCGGAGGCCGTCTCGGCGTTCTCGGCGTTCTTGAAGGAACGGTCCTCGACCGGGTCCATCGGGCCCTTGTAGGAAAAGCCCTGCTCCTTCATGCAGGACGACCAGTCGGCGAAGACCCGTTTGACCCGGGAGTCCTTCTGGGCCTCCTGGAAGGTGTAGATCGCGAGCTGGGAGGCGAACTCCTCCTGGTCGGGGTCGACCTTCGGCCCGTCGGCGGCGAGATCGCGTATCGCCTTGCCCCAGCAGCCGCCCTTGGGCACGGGCTTGCCGTCGGCGGTCGTGCCCTCGGCCTGCCCGCCCTCCTCCTGCGAGGAATCCTGCCCGCCCTCCTCCTGCGAGGAATCCTGGCCGCCCTCCTCCTGCGAGGGGTCCTGTCCGTCCTGTGGGCCGAAGAGCACCAGGGACTCGGCCGGCGAGAAGTCGTCCCCGGGCGGCTTGGGGCCACGCGCGGCCGGATCGATGCGGTAACCGAAGCGGGACGCGGTGTCGGGGTCGGTGACGCCGTACCGGTTGGCGTCGCGCAGCGCCTTGTCACCCCGGTAGCGGGGCCGGGGGGCGAGATCGAAGCCGAAGTCGCGCATACAGGCGGCGGCGAGCAGATCCTCGCCCTGGCGCCGGGTGCGTTCCTCGTCGTCGGTCCACTCGTACGCCTCCAGCGGCAGCTCCAGCGCGCGGGCGGCGCTCATGCTGGGGGTGGCGGAGACCTGGGGCGGGTTCTTGAAGTCGACCGGCGGGGCGTCGTCCCCGGCCCGGGACCGGTCGGCCGGTCCCGGGTCCGAGGACGAGCAGCCGCTCAGCAGGAGAGCGGCGGAACAGCCCAGCACCAGTCCGAGACGGATGGTGCGCACGACGATGCCTGCCTAGTAGGGCTCGTAGCTGGACGCGTTGTTGTTCTGCAGCCAGCCCGGTGTGTCGCGGCGGACACCGTCACAGGTGTGGTTGTGGCGCTGACCCTTGAAGTCGGAGTTGAAGAAAATCGCGTAGTTGTAGCGGGTGCCCCAGCACTTCGCGGAGGACGAGTTGTTGCCGACGGTCTGCCCCTTGCCGGGACCGGTCGCCAGGAACGTGTCGTTGTGGTGGGTGGGCTCCTCGTCGAAGTAGTCCATGAAGGACGACGACGCGTACGACGTGGAGTGGTAGTACATACACAGCTCCTCGGCCACGCACTTTCCGTCCTTGTAATCATTGAACGAATAGGCGTTGGCGGGTGTGGCGGTCACCGCCAGCGTGCCCGCGGCGAGGACGAGTCCGGCCAGTTTCGTGGCCATACGCATGGTCTTACCCCCTGTTGACTGCCCCGGGGCGCGAACGCCCCGAGTGTTCCGAATGCGGACCGCCGGTGATCTTGGCATGAGCACATACCTGTGAGGCAAGTGTGAGGGAGCCGTTCCGCCATCGATTGGCCGAATAACGATCTTGGTGGCCGAAAAGCTGTCACCGCCTCAAATACCCTGCGAAAAAAGCCGCTTGACAGGAAAACCTGGCGGGTGTTCCGCTCTAGGGCGGACGTGGGGGAGCCGGTCGCGCGCTGCCCCGGGTCTTCACCAACAAGGGGGAAACATGGTGAAGCCGGAGTCGCGCTCCGGGCTGTCTCGGCGCAAGCGCGCGGTCGCCGTACTGGCGACCGGTGCCGTGGTGCTCTCCGGGGCCGCGCTGTGGACCTCGACCTTCGTCAAATCGCCCGCCCAGGCCGCCGCCGAGGCCGGGCCGCCCGCTCCGGATGTGCTCACCGCGCCCGTCGAGAAGCGGGTGCTCTCCGACACCGTCGTCACCCGCGGTGTGGTCGCCGCCTCCCAGACCGTCGACATCGCCCCGGCCGGCGCCGCCGTCGAGGGCGCCGGAGCCGCCGTCGTCACCAAGGTGATGGTCCGCTCCGGGCAGACCTTCCCCTCCGGCCGGGTCCTGGTCGAGGTCTCCGGCCGCCCCGTGATCGCGCTGCCCGGCACGCTCCCCGTCTACCGCGACCTCAAGCCCGGCACCCACGGCGACGACGTGCGCCAGCTCCAGAAGGCCCTGCGCTCCCTCGGCCACCCCACGGGCACCGACCCGGACGGCACCTACGGCCCCGGCACCAAGGACGCGGTCGCCGCGCTGTACGCCGCCATCGGCTACGAACCCGTCCGCGCGGGCGGTGCCGAGAACACCGGCGACGACCCGGTCACCGCCGCCGAGGACCGGGTGAAGACGGCCCAGCGGCAGCTCGACGGACTGCTCAAGGCCGACGCCGACAAGCGCGACGCCGACGAGATCCGCTACGCCCGCGAGGACCTGGCCGAGGCCAGGACCCGGCTCACCGAGGCCGAGGCGGTCTCCGGCCCGATGCTCCCCGCCTCCGAAGTGGTCTTCCTCTCCGGCTTCCCGGCCCGCGTCGACACCATGAACGCCGAGGTCGGCGGAGAGGCGGGCGAGAAACTCGCCACCGTCTCCGCGGGCCGCCTGGTGATCAAGGGCTCCCTCGGCGCCCAGGAGAAGGACCTCGTCCGCCCCGGCCAGCAGGTCTCCATCCTCTCCGAGGTCACCGGCGACGAGGTCACCGGCACGGTCGCCTCCGTCGCCGACACCCCCACCGCCCCCGAGGACGAGGGCGACGACCCGGCCGCCGCGTCCACCGCCGGACAGGGCTACGCCGTCGAGATCAAACCCGGCAAGCCGCTGCCGGCCCGGCTCGCCGGCCAGGACGTACGGCTGACCGTCGAGGCCGCCACCACCGGCGGCAAGGTGCTCGTCGTCCCCGTCTCCGCGATCTCCGCGGGCGCGGACTCCCGGATCACCGTCACCGTCCTCGCCCCCGGCGGCGACCGCCGCCGCGTCGAGGTCCGCCCCGGCACCTCCGGCGACGGCTACACCGAGGTCACCCCGGTCGAGGGCGCCCGCCTGGCCGCGGGCGACAAGGTGGTCGTGGGCGTCTCCGCAACGGCCTCCGGGAGCGGGGCCGAGGGGGACACCCGATGACGGCGGGGCCACCCCCGGTCATGGAGTTCCGCGGGGTCGCGCTCACCTACCCGGGCCCGCCGCCCGTCACCGCGCTCAAGCCGTGCGAACTGACCGTGGGGCGCGGCGAGTACGTCACCGTCGTCGGGCCGTCCGGCTCCGGGAAGTCGACGTTCCTGAACATCGCCGGGCTGCTCGACGCGCCCACCGAGGGACGGTATCTGCTCGACGGCATCGACACCGGCGCACTGCGCGACGCCGACCGCACCGGGCTGCGCGGACGGCGGATCGGGTTCGTGTTCCAGAGCTTCCATCTGCTGCCGCACCGCTCCGCCCTGGAGAATGTGACCCTGGCGATGGTCTACAACGCCGGACCCCGGCGCGAACGGACCGCGCGGGCGCGCGAGGCGCTGGAGCGGGTCGGGCTCGGACACCGGATCGACGCCCTGCCCACCCGCCTCTCCGGAGGCGAACGGCAGCGCGTCGCCATCGCCCGCGCCCTGGTCGCCCGCCCCTCCCTGCTGCTGTGCGACGAACCGACCGGCAACCTCGACACCACCACCGCCGCGTCGATCCTCCGCCTGCTCGACCAACTCCACGACGACGGCATGACCCTCGCGGTCATCACCCACGACCCCGAGGTCGCCGCCCGCGGCCAACGCACGATCACCATCCGCGACGGCGTACTCAGCGAACGGCCCGACACCGGCGACGGGGTACTCGGCGAGCGGGCCGGGGCCGGGGCCGGGTCCGGCACGGTCCGTGGGGGAGGGGCGGGCGAGTGACGTTCTCCGTGGGCCGGGCGGTCAAGAGACTCGCCGGCTCGGTGCGCTTCCCCGCGCGGGGCCGGGCCCGTACGGAGCGCGGCGACCGCTCCCGGTTCAGCACCCGCGACCTGGTCTCCGAAGCCACCGCGGGTGTGCTGCAACGCCCCGCCCGCTCCGCGCTCACCGCGCTCGGCACCGTCCTCGGCGTCTCCACCTTCGTCGCCGTGCTCGGGCTCACCGCCACCACCTCCTCCCAGATCGACTCGCGCTTCAACGCGCTCACCGCGACCGAGGTCACCGTCGAGGACACCGGCGGCGACCAGCCCGACCTCCTGCCCAACGCCTTCCCGGCCGACGCCGACCGCCGGATCGGCGCGCTCAACGGGGTGCGCGCCGCGGGCGTGTACTGGCCGGTGCGGCTCGGCCCCGAGGACACGGTCGCGGCCGTACCGCCCGGCACCGGGGCGGCGGGCGAGCGCACCCAGGTCGTCGCGGCCTCCCCCGGCGTCCTCGACGCGGCCGGACCCGCCCTGGCGCAGGGCCGCACCTTCGACGCCTACCACGACGACCGCGGCGAGAACGTCGCCGTCATCGGCTCCGGCCTCGCCGCCCGGCTCGGCATCACCACCCTGGACACCGCGCCCGCCGTCTTCGTCGGCGACCACGCCTTCACCGTCATCGGCGTCGTGGCGGACGTCGAACGCAAAGCCGACCTGCTGCTCTCGGTCGTCGTCCCGCGCACCGCCGCCGAACGCATCTGGGGCGGCCCCGAGAGCGGCGAACGCGCCAGGATGCTGGTCTCGACCGAACTGGGCGCCGCCCGCCAGATCGCCTCCCAGGCCGCCCTCGCCCTCGACCCCGCCCACCCCGAGCACTTCAAGGTCGTCCCCCCGCCGGACCCGCGGAGCCTGCGCGGCACCGTCACCTCCGACCTCGACGAACTGTTCCTGCTGCTCGCCGGGATCTGCCTGGTCATCGGCGCGGTCGGCATCGCCAACACCACCCTCGTCGCCGTCCTGGAACGCACCGGCGAGATCGGCCTGCGGCGCGCGCTCGGCGCCCGGGGCCGCCACATCACCTTCCAGTTCCTCGCCGAGTCCGGCGCCCTGGGCGCGCTCGGCGGGCTGATCGGCACCAGCCTCGGCACCGTCACCGTCGTCGCCATGTCCGTCGTACGGGACTGGACCCCCGTCATCCACCCCACGACCGTCGTCGCCGCCCCGGCCATCGGACTGGCCACCGGGGTCATCGCCGGGCTGTACCCCGCGTGGCGGGCCAGCCGCATCCCACCCGCCGAGGCACTCCGCCGCTGACCCCGCCCTGACCCGAACCCGTCCGAAACCCCGGGGCCGGACCCGGTCGGCCCCGGGGCCGGACTTGGCTCAGGACCAGGTGAACGCCGGGTTCACCTTCATGCACGCCGTCTCGTCCGCGCCGTTGAGGGCGTTCGCCGACTCCGGCGTGGTGTTGTCGACCTTCGGCGCCCGGTACTTCGTACCCTCGCGCCAGTCCGCGCCCACGACGAGGGTGACCCCGGAGACGTCGGTGGACTTCTGCACCGAACCGGCCGGGACGCCGAGGGCCTCGGCGATCCGCAGGGCGTCTCCCGCCAGGTCGGCGCTGGGGTAGCGGATCACCGTCCGCTCCTCGGTGAGCGCGCTGCTGCGGTCCGCGAACGCCTCGGCGAACCCCCGGTCCACCAGCAGTCCGGCGATCGTGCCCGCCCGTCCGCTCGCCGGGCCGAGGGTGTCGGTACGGGTGCCGTTCTGCACCTGTACGGCGATCTTCGCGTCGTCGGCGGCCGGGTCGGTGGGCGCCTCGGACGGGGTCCCGTCCCGGTCGGCGGGCTCGTCCTTGCCGTCGAGGGCGATGTCCTCGCGGACCAGCCGGAACAACTGCTCGGCGTCCTCGGTCGGTTCGACGCGCGCGCCGACGTACCGGTTGGGCATGGTCGTCATGGTGATCCGCTCGGGCTCGACCCCGCGCAGTTCGTTGCTGAGGTCGTAGAGCTTCTTTACGGTGTCCAGGCCCTGGTCGACGGTGAGCGCTCTGGTGGCCTGCTCGACCAGCCGGCGCAGTTTGTTGGGGCTGCTCAGGGTGGCGTTGGCGCGTAGCTCACGGACCAGCGCGTTCATGTACATGTGCTGCGCCTTGGAGCGGGCGAGGTCGGAGCCGTCCTCGAAGCCGTAGCGGGTGCGCAGCCACTGGAGGGCCTGCTCGCCCCGGACCGGGTGGGTGCCCTTCTCCATGCGCAGCCCGGAGCCGTGGCCCTTGCTGTCCCGGGAGAGGATGTTGGCGTCCACACAGACCGGGACCCCGCCGACCGCGTCCGCGATGCTGACCACGCCCGCGAAGTCGACCATCATGAAGTGGTCGATCGGTATGCCGGTCAGCTTCTCCCAGGTCGCCACCGAGCAGCCGGGACCGCCGTGGCCGAGGCTCTGGTTGGTCATCACCCGGCCGTCGCTCGCCGGGTAGACCGTGCCGTCGTCGGGGTCGGTGCACTTCGGGATCCGCACCAGGGTGTCGCGGGGCATGCTGATCACCGACATGTTGGTGCGGTCGGCGGAGAGGTGCACCAGCATCTGGACGTCCGCGAGGGGCGTCGAGCCGAAGGTCTCCCTGGCGCCGCCCAGATCCTGGTTCTCCTCGGTGTCCCGGGCGTCGGAGCCGATCAGCAGGATGTTCAGCGGGGTCTGCCCGGCGGCGTTGGGCGTGGGCGCGGGGACCTTGCTGTCGGCGAGGTTGAGATGGTCCTTCTTCAGGTTGTCGTTGAGCCGCTCGTAGTAGAGGTATCCGGCGGCTGCCGCGGCGATCATCGCGACGGCGAGTCCGGCCGTGGCCCACTTCAGGAGCCGCCGCCCGCGCCGCCCCGCGCCTTTGCGAGGGGTCCCGTCCCCGCCCGGCGGCTCGTCGTCCTCGGCCGGTTCCGGCTCCGCCTCCGTGTCGCGGGCGCGGGTGAGCGTCCCCTCCTGCTGCTCACTTCGCTGCCTCATATGCCCGTCCTCCCCCACCCTGCGCGGTACGGGGATCAGCGACCTGTGACCAGGCCCCGTGACCAGGACCGACAGGTCTACACCAGAACAGAATGTGATCTTTTACGGGAGGTGACGGCCAGGCAACCCCTCACGGGGTGACCTGCGTCACCGCACCGGCGGGGAGGCGTCCTCGCTCCCGGTCGGCTACCAGCGGTAGGGCTCGTACACCTCCATGCACTGGTTCTTGTCCGAACCGTTGATGGCGTCCGCGTTGTCGGGGATGTCCCCGGCCTCCGGTTCCTTCTCCTCCGGATAGGCCGTGCCCTCGCGCCAGTCGGCGCCCACGACGAGCGTGATCCCGGAGACGTCGGTGCTGCGCTTCACCGAGGTCAGCGGGATGCCGAGCGACTTCGCGACCTGCTGGGCGTCGCCCTCCAGATCGGCGCTCGGGTACGAGACCACCGTCCGCTCCCGCGAGAGCGCGGCCGACGGATCGGCCACGGCCTGGGTGAAGCCCTCGCCGACGAGCTGCTGGGCGACAGCCCCGGCCCGGCCGGTGGCGGCGGCCTGGGTGTCGCTGCCGGTGCCGTTGCGGACCTGGACGGCGATCTCCGCGTCGGGGGCGGCGGGATCCTTGCTGACCTTGCCGTCCTCGTCCTTCTCGCCGCTCTTCTGCTTGTCCTTGCCGTTGGCGTCGAAGGGGACGTCGTCCCGGAGCATCCGCCAGACCTGCTCGGCGTTCTCGCCGTCCGGGACGACATGGTTCTCGTCCAGCGGGTCCTGCACATTCGGCATCGTCGTCATGGTGATGCGATTGGTCGGCACGGTCTTGAGCTGCATACCGAGGCCGTAGAGCTTCTTGACGGTGCCGATCTCCTCGGAGACGGTCAGTGACTTCGTGGCCGACTCGGCGAGATCCATCAGCCGGCCGGTGTCGCTGAAGATGCTCTGCTCCTTCAGCGTGCGGATCATCGAGTTCATGTACATGTGCTGGGCGCGGGCCCGCAGCAGATCGCTGCCCCAGGCGTGCCGGGTGCGCAGCCACTGGAGGGCCTGCTCGCCCTGGACCTTCCTCGTGCCCGCCTTCAACTTCAGCCCGGAGCCGCCGCGCATCCCGGGCAGCGGGCGGTCCCACACGTTCTGCTTCACACAGACCTCGACACCGCCGATGGCGTCCGCCATGCTCACCACGCCCGCGAAGTCGATCGTCATCCAGTGGTCGACATAGACCCCGGTGAGGTTCTCCCAGGTGGCGAGCGTGCAGCCGGCCCCGCCCCGGCCGAGGGACTCGTTGATGATGCCGTTGGTCGCCGGGTAGGTCTTCTTGGTCTCGGGATCCGTGCACTCGGGTATGTCGACGCGGGTGTCCCGGGGGATGGTGACCACGTTCGCGTTCTTGCGGTCCGCGGAGAGATGGACCAGCATCTGCACATCCCCGAGGGGCGGATTGTCGCGATTGTCGCTGCTGCCGCCGAGGGCGACGTTCTTGTCCGAGGCGCGGCTGTCCGACCCGATGAGCAGGATGTTCAGCGGGGTCTGCCCGGCGGCGTTGGGCTCGGTGCGCTGGGCCTTGGAGTCGCCGCTGCTGCGCTCGCCCTTCTCGATGTTGCTGTTCAGATGTTCGTAGTAGAGGTATCCGGCACCCGCGGTCCCGAGGATCACCAGGGCCACACCGGTCGCCGACCAGCGCAGCACCTTCCGCCCGGACGTCGCCCGCCGTCTGCCCCGCCGGCCCGCCGAGGACGGATCCTGGCGCGTCAGCGGCATGGTGTCGTCGACCGCGGGCGTCTTCTCCCGCGCACTGCTCCGGCTCAACTCCCCGTCCTTCCCCCGCGCTTCGCCCACCCTTCGGCCACCCTTCGCCCACCCTTCGGCCACCCTTCGACCACCCTTCGGCCAGGCCGCCGATTCCGGTCGGCTCTCTGTCAGACCACCGAGGGCGGGTCGTGGTTGGCCGGAGAAGAGCAAAATTCACATGACGAAGCGAAGAAGGGCCTTCATGTAGGTATGAAGAGTACGGAGGAGTGTCCCCCTGGGGCACGGCGGGTCGATGAGGTGCCTCACCGGTCCGCCGTGTCCTGTGTCCCAGGGCGCGATCAGCTCGCGCACTTCACCTCGTCCGCCGTGGACTTGTCCACGTCCGGCGCCTTGGCCGGGGCCTTGACGGGGGTGCCCGCCCCCTTGAAGTCCTCCCCGAGGACGAGCGTCATGGCCGGCTGACCCTGAGAGTTGGTGACACTCTCGCCGGGCTTCATCGCGGACCCGGGCAGGCCCATGATGTCGGCGAGGCGGCGGGCCTGGTCCGCCTGGTCGGGGGCGTACTCCAGGGTCGTCTTGGCCTGCTCCCCGTCGGCGTTGCCGCCGTTCTCGGACTTGAGGACGCCTTCCTCGTTCTGGAGCCAGGTGAGGGTGGTCTGTGCCGAGCCGCCCTCCGCGCCACCGTTGAAGATCTGCACCCGCACCTCCGACGGATCGGCCTTGGTGCCCTTCAGCCGCGCGGCGATCTCGGCCTTCTCCTTCTTCTCCGCCTTCTTCACCTCGGTGAAGGAGACGTCGTCGCGGATGGCGTCAAAGACCTCGGGCGCCTTGGTCTCGTCCACGACGACGGTCGACGGGACCTTCTCGGCCGGGTTGTCTATGACGGGGATCGTGGTGAAGGTGATGTTCTTCGTCGGGACCTTCTTCAGCTCCAGCCCCACGTCCTTGAGCGTGGGGACCTTGCCGATACCGGTGTCCACCGTGAGCGCGTCGGTGGCCGCCTCCGCCAGGCTCATCAGCTTGCTGGGGCTGGTGAGCGTGTCGCCGGAGGACATCTTGCGCATCAGCGACGCCAGGAACTGCTGCTGCACCTTGATCCGGTCCAGGTCGCCCTTGTTGCCCCAGCTCTTGCGGGTCCGTACGAACGCCAGCGCTTCCTCGCCCTCGACGGTGGACTTGCCGGCGGGCAGCTTCAGCTTGGAGTCCGGGTCGTCGACCGCCTGCTCGACACAGACCTCGACCCCGTCCACCGCGGTGGTCAGCGTCTTGATCGCGTTGAAGTCGGCCATCATGAAGTGGTCCGGCTTGATGCCGGTGGCCTGCTCGACCGTGCGCATGGTGCAGCCCGCGTCCCGGCCGCTCTCGCCGAGGCTCCGGTTGAACCGCACCCCGGTCAGCCCGGCCACGACCTCCTCGCTGCCGTCGGGCTGCTTGGTCGGACAGTCCGGGATGTCCACGATCAGGTCGCGCGGGATGCTGAGGGCGGTCGCGTTCGACCGGTCCTTGGCGACATGCAGCAGGATCGTGGTGTCCGCGTGGCCGAGGCTGCCCTTGTCGCCGTAGCCGTCGTTGCCCGCACCGGTCCGCTTGTCGGTGCCGAGGAGCAGGATGTTGAACGCCTCGTCCTTGGAGAAGCTGCCGGAGCCCGCGTCACCGACGTCCGTCGTGCTGACATTGCCTTCGAGGTGCTTCAGATACAGATAGCCGGAGACGCCGACCGCGAGCAGCACGAACGCCATCGAGCCGCCGGTCCACGCCAGAGCGCGCTTGGTCTTCGACTTCCGCTTCGCCGGCCGCCGCCCGCGCCGACCGGGCGCCGGCTCCTCCGGCCCGGTGCGGCGCCGTCGCGGTGGCGGCACCTCCCGGCCGGGAGCACCGCGGCCCGGCGCCTCCCGCGTGTCGCGTCCGGAGCCCTCACGGGTGAACCGGTCGTCGCGGTTGCCCCGGCCGTCACGGCCGTCACGGCCGTCACGGGGCGGTCGGCCGGAGCCCTCGCGGGTGCCTCGACCGGAACCCTCGCGGGTGCCCCGGCCCTCGCGGGACTCCTGCCCGGCGGACTCGCGGCTCCGCGCCTTGTTCTCCGGGCGGGCGGCTCTGCCGGTGCCGCGCTGTCCGGGAACCGGTGACTGCGGTGTGGAAGGGCCCAGTCGCAGTTCGTATTCACCGGTGTTCGGATTGAGCACCCACTGGTCTGCGGGGTCGACATTCTCCGCCCGCCCACGGCCTTGCGCGTCCACGGTTGTCCGAATCCTCCGTCGGGGCCACGCGGCGCCTTCACCCGCAAGGCGCTCGGGTCTCATACACACGGTGCGCGACGCCGCGACGAACGAGGGTCGGGTGCACCGAAGCGCTCACACTATCCGGCCAGTTCAACGTGCGACGACGTCGGTGACACATTCCACGCCCATACAACTGGGCAATCCCGCCCATTTCTTTGAACACCAGCACGGTCCCTTGGCATTTGCTTTGCCCAAGGTTCGCCTTCGTGGCCGTAGTTGACGGGCGGTACCGCCGGCGCGTAGGGGCTTGCCTTCGCACTCCCCTGCAAAAGAGCGCGACAAACCAGGCGCAAAGCCGGGTGCAAAGGAAAAGGGGGCATTCCATGCCCGGGATCGGGATCGGGACTGGGATCGGGACTGGGGCTGGGATCGGGATCGGGAGGCCAATGAACCGTCGAACTGCCGAACCCTCGAACTAACGCGCGGTCGCGGTCACCCGCTCGCTCTCGACCCGCGCGGCCAGCGCACCCTCGTCCAGCCGGTCCAGATTCCGGCACAGCACCACGGAGCCGCCGCTGGCGAGCGGTGCGAACAACCCCGCGCTGAGCCCTTCCCAGGTGTCGTACGACAGCCCGGACAGCAGTCGGGCCCCGGGCCCGGTCAGTCCCAGCCCGCCCGCCTCGGCCCGCGCCCGCTCCACCACTTCCGCGCCCGTGCGCTCCGCCCCGGCGACGATCAGCGCGGGCTCCTCGGGGTCGACCGGCGCGTACGGCGCGAAACGGTCCCCGAACCCGGGCACCTCCACGGCGTAGTCGGTGTACCCCTCGGGCGGGCCGGGGACGAAGCGGCGCCCCAGCGGTGCCAGGGACAGCGCGTACCGCTCACCGCGGCAGGCGAGCCCCGCCTCGAACGCGCCGGGTCCGGCCACCACGTGGTCGGCCGCGGCGGGATTGCCGCCCACATCGGCGACCACTCCCACCGAGGAACAGGCCAGCAGCCACACCGCGGTCTGCCAGTGCGCGGGCAGCAGCAGCGCGACCCGCTCACCGGGTTCGGCGGAGAGTCCGTCCTGGAGCAGATTCGATGTCTTCGCCACCCAATTGGCGAAGGTGGCGACGGACAATTCGACGCGCTCGCCGGTGGCGTCGTCGTAGAAGGTCACGAGCGGCCGGGCCGGGTCCGCGGCGAGCGCGGAACGCAGCAGGTCGGCAGGGGTGCGATCGGTGGCGTTCACCCGGGCAAGCGTACGCGCGTGAACGCCCGGAGGTCCGCCGCCCGGGTCACCGGTTCGGCGCAGCGCGACCCGACGGTCCGTCATATTCCCGATGGACAGATATGTACGACAATGTCCAGGATCAGCTGCATGCGTGGATACCTTGCCTCCGCCATCGGCGTCACCTGTGTGGCCGCCCTCGCCCTACCGCTGACCCTCCCGCAGGCCGCGGAGCCATTCCGCCCGGCCCCCGGCGCGGCGGTGCTCGACGGCTCGCCGGGAGAGAGCGGCGCCTCCGACCGAACAGGAACCGACTCCTCGGACACGACCGACAGCTCGGAAGTGACCGATTCCTCGGACGCGTCCGGGACCGACGCCTCGACCGGGACCGACGCCTCGTCCAGGACCGACACCTCGGACGCGTCCGGCGTCGTGGGCGAGACCGCCTCCGACGGGACCGACGTCTCCGGCAGCACCGAGTCCCTCGCCCTCGCCCCCCTCTCCCGCGACCGCGCCCTCGGCGCCACCCTCCAGGGCCTGGGCCGCGAGGACGTCCAGCGCTTCTCGCTGCTGGGCGTCATCTGGGACGACCCCGACGCGGAACTGAACGGCAGTGTCCAGGTCCGCACCCGCTCCGCCGCGACCGGCGTCTGGTCCGAGTGGCAGGACCTGGAGACCCACAACGCCGAGCACGCCGCCGACCCCGACACCGCCGAACGCTCCTCGGGCCGGGTCCGGGGCGCGACCGCGCCGCTGTGGGTCGGTGATTCGGACGGAGTGGAGGTACGCGTCCAGGCCCAGGCCGACAACGAGACCGAGGCGGCCGAGGGCGCCACCCCGACGCCCAAGAGGTCGCTCCTCCCGGCCGGACTGCGGATCGAACTGATCGACCCCGGCATCACCGACACCCGGGACCCGGCGGACACCGACGACCCGACCGGCACCGGCGGCACGGGAAGTACGGGAAGTACGGGCGGTACGGGCGGAACCGGCGGCACCGGCGGCACCCCCGTCCAGGCCGCGGCGGCCGAACCCCTGGAGTACCCGGCCCTGACCCGCGCCGAGACCGAGCAGGAACTGCTCCGCGAGTCCGGCGGAGTCGTCCAGGCCGGCGCCGCACCGGCACAGCCGTACCTCGGCCCGCGCCCCAAGATCACCACCCGCAAGGGCTGGGGCGCCGACGAGGGCCTGCGCGAGAAGGGCTTCGTCTACACGAACAAGGTCAAGGCCGCCTTCGTGCACCACACCGCGACCGGCAACAACTACACCTGCGCCGAGGCGCCCTCCGTCATCCGCGGTATCTACCGCTACCACGTCAAGAGCATGGGCTGGCGGGACATCGGCTACAACTTCCTCGTAGACAAGTGCGGAACCATCTACGAGGGCCGCGCGGGCGGCGTGGCGAAGGCGGTCCTGGGCGCCCACACCCTCGGCTTCAACAGCGACAGCATGGGGATCGCCGCCATCGGCTCGTACGGCTCGACCAAGCCGTCCAACGTCGCCGTGACCGCCATCGCCCGGCTCGGCGCCTGGAAACTGGGCATCTGGGGCGGCAACCCCAAGGGCACGACGTACCTCACGTCAGGTGGCGGAAATCTCTACAAAAAGGGTAAGAATGTTCGACTGAACGTGATCTCCGGTCACCGGGACGGCTTCTCCACGGAGTGCCCCGGTGCCGCGCTGTACGGCAAGCTCGGCACCGTCCGCACCGAAGCGGCGCGTCTGCAAGGACGCTGACGGGGCGTCGAGCGGCCCCGTCCCGCCCGGAGAGCACGAGGCGGGGGGCACGTTCACAGCCGTCGGGGGGAAGGAACGCTGACACCGTACGGCCGTCGAAGGCGCCGGAAACCACCGGAAACCATCTGCATACACTGACCGGCCGGACGACAGTCCGGCCGGTCCCGGCAGGAAGCAGAGACGACAGGTGACAGAAGCGATCCTCCTGGTCGGCGGCAAAGGCACCCGACTGCGCCCGCTCACCGTGCACACCCCCAAGCCGATGGTCAGGGCGGCGGGCGTGCCGTTCCTCACCCATCAACTGGCGCGGGCGAGGGCGGCGGGCGTCGAGCGCATCGTGCTCGCGACGTCCTATCTGGCAGAGGTCTTCGAGCCGTACTTCGGCGACGGCTCGGCCCTCGGACTGCACATCGAGTACGTCACGGAGGACGAGCCGCTCGGTACCGGCGGTGCCATCCGCAATGTCGCGTCCCGGCTGCACTCGGGCCCCGACGAACCCGTCCTGGTCTTCAACGGGGACATCCTCACCGGGCTGGACATCAGGGCCCTCGTGCACACCCACGAGAGCACCGGCGCGGACATCTCCCTGCACCTCACCAAGGTGACGGACCCCCGCGCCTACGGCCTGGTCCCCACGGACGCGTCGGGCCGGGTGACGGCGTTCCTGGAGAAGCCCGAGACACCCGAGGAGATCGTCACCGACCAGATCAACGCGGGCGCCTACGTCTTCCGCCGCTCGGTCATCGACACCGTGCCGGTGGGCAGACCGGTCTCCGTGGAGCGCGAGACGTTCCCCGAACTGCTCGCGGCGGGCGCCCATCTCCAGGGCATGGTCGACTCCACGTACTGGCTGGACCTGGGCACCCCGGCGGCCTTCGTGCGCGGCTCCGCCGATCTGGTGCTGGGCCGCGCCCCGTCCCCGGCGGTCCCCGGCCGCTGCGGTGACCGCCTGGTCCTGCCCACTGCCCGGGTCGCCCCCGACGCCAAACTCGCGGGCGGCACGGTGGTGGGGGAGGGGGCGTTCGTCGCCGGGGGCGCGACGGTCTTCGGCAGCACGATCCTGCCCGGCGCGGTCATAGAACCCGGCGCGGTCATCACCGACTCCCTCATCGGCACCGGCGCCCGCGTCGGCGAGCGCTCCGTCCTCACCGGCACGGTCATAGGGGACGGCGCGTTCGTCGGCCCCGACAACGAACTGCGGTCCGGGGCGAGGGTGTGGTGCGACGCGCGGATCCCGGCGGGGGCGGTGCGGTTCTCCTCGGACCAGTGAGCGGGTGGTCTTGCCGGGAGCCGGGAGGGGTGTTCAGCGGCCGGTCTGCTGGGAGGGGTGTTCAGCCACCGGTCTGCCGGGAGGGTGCTCAGCAGCCGGTCTGCCAGGAAGGGTGTTCAGCCACCGGCTGCTACAGCCGCCCGATGTCCCCCCGCGGCATCCGCGGGGCCCGCCGTGCCGGGACCTGTCCGCTGAGCAGGATCAGCCGGGCGGCCCGGTGCCGCTGGCCCGCGTACGGCTCCAGCAACTCCAGCATCGCCGCGTCGTCCGCGTGCCGGTCGCCCGCCAGCGCGTAGCCGACGATCCCGGGCAGATGCAGGTCCCCGACCGTCACCGCGTCCGCCGCCCCATGGCTGCGCTGCACGGTCTCCGCCGATGTCCACGGCCCCACCCCGGGCACCCGTTCGAGCCGGGCCTGTGCCTGCCGCGGCGGCATCCCGGCCGCCTCCTCCAGCCGGGCGGCGACCCGCACCGCGCGCAGGATCGTGGACGCCCGCTTGTCGTCCACCCCGGCCTGATGCCACTCCCAGGACGGGATCAGCGCCCAGGTCCGGGCGGCCGGCATCACATACATCCCGCGCGGCATGCCACCGGGCACCCCGGTCGGCCCGGCCGGGCCCGGCGCCGGGTCCCCGAACTTCCGCACCAGCGCCCGCCACGCCCGGTACGCCTCGTCGGTGGTGACCTTCTGCTCCAGGATCGACGGGATCAGCGACTCCATCACCAGCCCGGTCCGCGTCAGCCGCAGCCCCGGCCGCCGATGCCGGGTCAGCGCCAGCAGCCGGTGCCGGGGCGCGAAGGCCGACGGATCGTCCGCCGCCCCGGCCAGTTCGGGCAGCCGCTCCAGCAGCCACTCGGCCCCCGGCCCCCACGCCTCACCCCGTACGGCCCCGTCCACCAGCGACACCCGCAGCGTCCCCGGCCCGCCCGGGGTCCGGCTGACCCGCCACATCGCACCGTCCGGCGCCGCCCGGAACGTAGGATCCACCGGCCCGCGCCGCAGCGGCCCGAGCACCAGCCGAAGCTCCAGCGCCCCCTCCGGCACCCAGGTCCGCACCCGCGCCGCCGCACGGACGGGCCGCGGCAGCACACCGCGCACCGCCGTACCCACGGATCCGGGAGCGAACCGACCTGCCACGACTGAATCCCTCTGTTCGACCTGCTGTCCGAGTCGAACGTCTCTGCGAACGACCTTACGAGCCTATGCGCCGCGCGGCCCGGTCCGGACCGCTCCGTCCGAGCCGCCCCCGAGTGTGTCGCTCACCGCACCTCGATGAACGCCTCCGCGTCCCGCGCCGGCCGATCCTTCGGTGCCTGTGCCGGGTGGCCGACCGCCACCGCGCCCATCGGGTCCCAGTGCGCGGGCAGGTCCAGCACCCGCCGCACCACGTCCCGGCAGAACATGGTGGAGGACACCCACGCCGACCCCAGCCGCTCCCCGGCCAGCGCGACCAGCAGATTCTGTACGCCGGCCCCGGTGGCGACGACGAACATCTCCCGCTCGGCCCCGTCCCGCCGCGGGTCCCCGTAGTGGTGCGAGCCGTCCATGACCAGACACGGCACCACCAGACAGGGCGCGTTGCGCAGCACGTCCCCGCGCCGCACCCGCCGGGCGATGGACTCCTCGCTCTTGCCGTCCCGGCGCAGATCCTCGATCCACGCCTCCCGCATGGCGTCCAGCAGCCGGGTCCGGGACCCGGCCGACTCCAGCAGGACGAACCGCCAGGGCGTGGTGTGATGCGGCGCCGGTGCCGTGACCGCCGCCGCGACCGCCCGGCGCACGGCGTCGGGGTCGACCGGCTCGTCCGTGAAGGCACGGATCGTACGCCGCTGGGTCACCGCCTCGCGGACCGCCTCGGACGTGCCGAGCCGGAACATGTCCTCCTGCGCGTCCCGCAACAGCGCGCGTGCCCCGCCGTCCTCCCCGTCGCCGTCCGTGGGAGCCACCACATGACCGAGGCCGCGCACCACCGCCACCGGCAGCCCCTCCGTCTTGCCCTTGACCAGATCGCCCGCGGCGGCCAGCTCGTCGGCGACGGCGGTGACGGTCGCGCTGAGGGGATTGCCGTGGGTGTCCGTGCCGCCCCGCAGATCGTCCAGGACCCGCACCCCGGCCGCGCCGATCGCGACGTCCGTGAGCCCCATCCGCCAGGGCCGGCCGAAGGTGTCCGTGACGAGCACACCGACCTCCACCCCCAGGGCGTCCCGCAGCCCGTCGCGGATCGCGCGCGCGGAGGCGTCCGGGTCCTCGGGCAGCAACAGCACGGTCCCGGAAGGGGTGTTGGAGGCGTCGACCCCGGCGGCGGCCATCACCAGACCCTGCCGGTTCTCCACGATCCGCAGCGGGCCGCGCCGCGCCACGACCCGTACGGTCTCGGCGTCTATGGCGGCTTCCCGATCGGCGGCCAGGACGCTCCGGCCCTCCGCCTTGGACACGATCTTCGAGGTGACGAGGAGGACGTCCCCGTCGGCGAGGTCCGGCGCGGCGGCGGCGATCAGCTTGCCCAGATCGTCCCCCTCCTGCACCTCCGGCAGCCCGGGCAATGCCCAGACCCGAAAGCCCCCGGAACCGGTGGCCCCGTGACCTCGCGGCTCGGCGCCCCCGCCGTTCCCGCCGCCCCCGCCGTCTTCGCCGTTCCCGGTGCTCATACCCGCACCTCCTCGGCCAGCGTCAGCGCCTCGCCCGCCATCCGCGCGGCGGCCTCCACGTCGGTCATCATCAACGGCACCGCGCGGCAGCGGATGCCCGCGGCCTCGACCCGCTCCACCACCGCGGCGTCCACGGTGTCCACCAGCCAGCCGTCCAGCAGCCCCGAACCGTAGTGCTCGGCGACCGCCGCCGCCGTGGCCTCCACACCCACCGCGGCCAGCACCTTGTCGGCCATCCCGCGCACCGGCGCGTCCCCGACGATGGGGGAGAGCCCGATCACCGGCACTCCGGCCTCGGCGATCGCCTCGCGGATCCCGGGCACGGCGAGGATCGTGCCGACGGAGACCACGGGGTTGGACGGCGGGAAGAGAATGACGTCGGCCTCGCCGATCGCCTCCAGGACACCCGGCGCGGGCTTCGCCTGGTCGGCACCGACCGGTACGACCGCCTCGGCCGGGACGGAGGCCCGCAGCCGTACCCAGTACTCCTGGAAGTGGATGGCCCGGCGCTCACCGTCGACCTCGACGGCGACATGGGTCTCGACCCGGTCGTCGGACATCGGGATCAGCCGGACCCCCGGCTGCCACCGGTCGCACAGCGCCTCGGTGACCGCGCTCAGCGGATAGCCCGCGCCGAGCATCTGCGTCCGCACGATGTGCGTCGCGAAGTCACGGTCGCCGAGCCCGAACCACTCGGGCCCCGCGCCGTACGCCCCGAGTTCCTCCTTCAGATGGAAGGTCTCCTCGGCCCGTCCCCAGCCCTGCTCCTCGTTGATGCCGCCGCCGAGCGTGTACATCACCGTGTCGAGGTCCGGACAGACCTTCAGCCCGAAGAGATGGATGTCGTCGCCGGTGTTGCCGATGACGGTGATGTCGGCGTCCGGCACGGCCCGCTTCAGACCGCGCAGGAACCGGGCACCGCCGATGCCGCCTGCCAGAACCACAATGCGCATGAGGCCAAGTCTCGCAGGCCCCACTGACAGCGCGTCCGGTCGCCGGTGGGTCAGTGCACCTGGGCGGCGGGAGTGCAGGCGCGGGTGTGCATCGGCATCTCGGTCAGACCCGGGTAGTAGATGTGCAGGCTCACCGCCGGTTCGAGGGCGTCGTTGACCACCTCGTGCACATACCCCGGCGCGAACACCCGCTGCGCCCCCGCCCGCAGCGCGCGCGTGCCGTGCTCGGTGCGCTCGGTCAGCGTGCCGGTCAGCAGGGTCAGCACCCCGGAGGACGGCCCGTGGTCGTGCGGCCCGCTGCCCTGCCCCGGCACCCAGGACAGCAGCCACACCTCGTAGCCCGGCCCGGTGCGCAGCCGGTGGTACCAGCGGCTGGTGGCGTCGTAGCGCACGAGGTGCTCCCACCCGGCGCGGTCCGCGGCGATCGCGCGCGCGAGCCCGGCGAACTCGGCCACGGTGGCCGGGTGCTCGCGCGGGGGCTGGAGCAGGTGGGGGACCTCAAGGATGTCGCCGGCGATCTGGAGGTCGCTGTCGCTGTTCATGGGGTGGGGTGGTTCCTCGGCATGAGTGCGGGGGCGCCCGCGCACGGACGGGTGGGGAAGGGTGGTGCGGAGTCGCGTCAGGAGCAGCCGGAGCGCGTGAGGCTCAACAGCTGGAACAGCGACAGGACCAACAAGGCTGACAAGGCCGACAACAGCCACGGCGAGCGAGGGCAGCACCGGGGGACCCGGCGGAGCGGGTCGAGGTGGGCGCCAAGTTCGCGAGCATGCCCACTAGGACAGCGGTTCACACCTCCACTGTCAACTCGCCGCCCGCATTGCGGGACGGGGTTCACCACTTCCGGTCCATCTGGCTGGTGAAAGGTTTGTCCATGCCTTGACCGGGACACACGCTGCACATCCGGAGCGCGCAAGCCGTCCGGCGAACCTGTGATCCGAATGTGATCAGCTTCGCATCGGCGCACGGTCCGGAACGGGGTCGAACACCGGGACGTCTTTCTCCGTACAGACCCACAGAGACCGCATGTCAGGTCCCGTGGGGAGCCGGAGCCCCTCCGGGGCCCCGTCTGCGTGTCAAGGTTTATGGCGATTTGAACACTTTCCGCGCGTCCTTGGTTCCGCAGAGTGAATAAGGGGCTCAATAGCAGATCCCGGCTTGACTCGCCCGGAGCAGCACACTTGTAATTTCACTCGTGTCGTTCGCCGGAACGGTAACGGCCAGATCACGGGGACGCGAAAGACAGACGAGGGGCGCACATGACCGAGCTGGTGCAGCAACTGCTGGTCGACGACGCGGACGAGGAGCTCGGCTGGCAGGAGCGGGCGCTGTGCGCCCAGACCGACCCCGAGTCCTTCTTCCCCGAGAAGGGCGGCTCCACCCGGGAGGCCAAGAAGGTCTGCCTGGCCTGTGAGGTCCGCTCCGAGTGCCTCGAATACGCCCTCGCCAACGACGAGCGCTTCGGCATCTGGGGCGGTCTGTCCGAACGGGAACGCCGAAGGCTGAAGAAGGCAGCGGTCTGAACGAGCCGCCCCACGGGCCGGGGCCCCACGTGCCGGGCCTCACGGGCCGGGGCCTCACGTGCCGGGCAAGAACGCCCCCGCCCGCCACAGACCGAGCAGGACCTCCCCGCGGCCGACCGCACCCCACGGACTCAGGTGCCGTCCGTCGTCCGTCCCGGCCGCCCAACCGATCGAACGCCGTACGAACGGCCCGTCGCCGGTGAGTTGTCCACAGGCGGCGGGCCGTCGTCATGGTCAGCCGATAGTGTGGGCGCTCGTCCGAGACACCCCGCAGCCCCCACCGGGCCCGGGTGTCCACCGCAGTCCAGCGAACCGGGGCCCGTACCTCGATGTCCGTGCACAGCCATCCGGCGCCCACTCACGACCCGGCCGCCGCACCAGAGTTCCCGCGTCACGTGGTGACCGCGGTGCTCGTCTCCCACGACGGCGCCCGCTGGCTGCCCGAGGCGCTCGCCGGGCTGCTCGACCAGGAGCGCCCCGTGCAGTCCGTCATGGCCGCCGACACCGGCAGCGCCGACGACTCCGCGCGACTGGTCACCGAGGCGCTCGGCCCCGACCGCGTGCTCCACCTCGCCCGCCGCACCGGCTTCGGCCAGGCCGTCGAGGAGGCCCACCGCACCGCCCCGCACCTCACCCCCGAGGAACTGCCCTACCTCAAGCGCCCCAGCGGCTGGGACCCGGTCACCCGCACCTGGCGCGACGACGCCTACGACCTGCCCGAACTGCCCCACGGCGAACCCGTCGAGTGGCTCTGGCTGCTGCACGACGACAGCGCCCCCGAACCCGACGCCCTCGCCCAGCTGCTGCGCGTCGTGGACAACGAGAGCGAACTGGGCCGCGACGACGTGGCGATCGTCGGCCCCAAACTGCGCGGCTGGTACGACCGCCGCCAACTCCTCGAAGTCGGCGTCACCATCGCCCACTCCGGCCGCCGCTGGACCGGCCTCGACCGCCGCGAACAGGACCAGGGCCAGCACGACCACGTCCGCTCCGTGCTGTCCGTCTCCACCGCCGGCATGCTCGTCCGCCGCGACGTCTACGAACAGCTCGGCGGCTTCGACCGCCGTCTGCCCCTCATGCGCGACGACGTCGACCTGTGCTGGCGCGCGCACACCGCGGGCCACCGCGTCCTCGTCGCCCCCGAGGCCGTCGTCCGGCACGCCGAGGCCGCCTCCCGCGAACGCCGCGCCGTCGACTGCGTCGGCCGCACCGCCGCCTCCCCCCACAAGGTCGACAAGGCCGGCGCCGTCTACACCCTCCTCGTCAACAGCCGTACGGCCCTGCTGCCCTGGATCCTGCTGCGCGTCGTCCTCGGCACCGCGCTGCGCACCGTCGCCTACCTCGTCGGCAAGGTCCCGGGACAGGCCGTCGACGAGATCCGCGGACTGCTCGGCACCCTCCTGCGCCCCGAGCGGATCATCGCCGGCCGGCGCGCACGCGGACGCCCCCAGATCGACAAGGGCGAACTGCGCGCCCTCTTCCCGCCCCCCGGCGCCACCGTCCGCGCCACCGTCGAGCAGGCCGCGGGCAGCCTCGGCGGCGGCTCCGACGCCGAGACCACCGCGGGCGCGGGCCGCCACGGCGGCGCGGTCGAGTCAGGACCCGGCGGCGACGACGCCGACTTCCTGGAGATCGACCAGTTCGCCCGGCTCAAGCGGATCGCCCGCAACCCGGGCCCCATGCTCTTCCTCGCCCTGCTGCTCGCCTCCCTCGTCGCCTGCCGCGCCCTCCTCGGCGGCGGCGCGCTCGCGGGCGGCGCCCTGCTGCCCGCCCCGGCCGGCTCCGGCGAACTGTGGTCCCGCTACCTCGACGCCTGGCACACCGTCGGCGCGGGCGGCATCTCCGCCGCCCCGCCCTACCTCGCCGTCCTCGCGTCCCTCGCCACCCTCCTCTTCGGCTCCACCGCACTCGCCGTCACCGTGCTGCTGGTCTGCTCGGTGCCGCTGGCCGGAGTCACCGCCTACTTCGCCTCCCGCCCCCTGGTCCAGTCCCGGCTCCTGCGCGCGTGGGCCGCGATCGCCTACGCGTTCCTGCCCGCCGTCACCGGCGCCCTCGCCGGCGGCCGGATCGGCACCGCCGTCCTCGCCGTGCTGCTGCCCCTCCTCGCGCGCGCGGCCGTAGCCGCCGCCGGACTCGCGGGCACCCGCGGCAGCTGGCGGGCCACCTGGGCCTACGCCCTGCTGCTCACCGCCACCACCGCGTTCACGCCGATCGTCTGGCCCCTCGCCCTCGTCCTCGGCGTCGCCCTGCTCGCCGTACGCCGCACCGAACTCACCACCTACGGCCCCCGCTTCCTCGCCCAGCTCGGCACCCCCCTGCTGGTCCTCGCCCCCTGGTCGCTGACCCTGCTGCCGTTCGGCTTCTTCAAGGAAGCCGGCCTGGAGCACGGCGCCTCCGCCGCCTCCGCGCTCGACCTGCTCGCCGCCGGACCCGGCGGCTCCGGCACGGTCGGCGGGCCCATGCTCATCGGCATCGTCCTGGCCGCGCTCGCCGCCCTGCTGCGCGCCGAGCGCCGGGTCGGCATCCTCGCCGCCTGGACCGTCGCCCTGGTCGCCCTGGCCTTCGCCGCCCTGTCCAACGCCTCCGCCTGGGCCGGACCCGCCACCCTCGTCTACGGCCTCGCCCTCCTCGCCGCCGCCCTCCTCGGCGCCGACGGGGCCCGCGCGCGCGTCGCCGAGCAGAGCTTCGGCTGGCGCCAGCCCCTCGCCGCCCTCATCGCCTTCGCCTCCGCCGCCGGACCGCTGCTGCTCGCCGCCGGCTGGATGATCCGCGGCGCCGACGGCCCCCTGGAGCGCCGCGACCCCGTGCAGGTGCCCGCGTTCGTCGCCGAGGAGAGCGGCAGCGCCGACCAGGCCCGCACCCTCGTCCTCGACAGCGACTCCACCGCGCACGTCGGCTACACCCTGGTGCGCGGCTCCGGCGCCCGCCTCGGCGACGCCGAACTCGCCGCCGCCGACGGTGACAACGCCCGGCTCGACAAGGTCGTCGCCAACCTCGTCGCCGGCTCCGGCGCCGACCAGGCCGACCAGCTCGGCTCCTTCGCCGTCCGCTACGTCCTCGTCCGCCAGGGCGCCCCCCGCGAGGTCAGCCGCGTCCTCGACGCCACCCCCGGCCTCAGCCGGCTCAGCCAGCAGGACGACGGCAGCGCGCTCTGGCAGGTCGACCGGCAGGTCTCCCGCGCCGCGATCGTCCCGGCCGACGGCGGCGAACCGCTGCCGGTCCCCGCCGGACCCGTCGAGATCCACACCGACCTCCCCGCCGGCCCCGACGGACGGGTCCTGCGCCTCGCCGACACCGCCGCCGACGGCTGGACCGCCACCCTGGACGGCACGCCCCTCACCCGCACCACCCTCGACGGCTGGGCCCAGGGCTTCGAACTCCCCGCCTCCGGCGGCCGACTCGACCTCACCTACGACGCCCCCCTCACCCACACCGCCTGGCTGTGGACACAGGGCGCGCTGGCCCTCGTCCTCGTCGTGCTCGCCCTGCCCGGCCGCCGCCGCGACATCGACGACGACCTCCCCGAGGAGCCCGTCCTGCCCGCGCAGGCCACCGCCGGTGAGGGCCGCCGCGCCCGCCGCCTGCGCGCCCAGACCGAGGAGCCGCCCCCGGCCGAGGAGCACCAGCTTCAGGAAGCCGCCCCGGCCGCACCCCCCGTCCCGCAGCAACACCCCCACCAGCCCGACCGCCAGCCCCAGTGGGACACGGCGGGCCACGCGGGCACCGAGTACGGCACCTACGGCGGCGACCAGTACCAACAGACCGGCGGCCAGTACCCGACGCCGGACGCCTACGGCCAGAGCGCCTACCCCACCGACCCGTACCAGGTCGGCCAGCCAGGCCACCCAGGCCACCCAGGCCAGGCGGGCCAGGCGGGCCAAGCAGGCCAGTACGACCCGTACGCGTACGGCACCCCGCCCCAGCAGCAGCAGCCGTACGACCCGGCCCAGCAGCAGCCGTACGACCCGACGGCCCAGCAGCAGCCGTACGACCCGACCTACACCCAGGGCTACGACGCCCCGTACGACCCCGCGCCGCCGCACGACCCGCACCACCCACACGACCCGCACCACCCACAGGGCACGCACGACCCACAGGGCCCGCACGAGCCGTACGACCCGCACGATCCGCAGGGCCCGCGCCGCGGGCGCCCCGACGGGAGCCAGCAGTGAAGCGCACCACCCTGTCCCTGATCGCCGCCGTCACCGCGCTCGCCGCCGTCACCGGCTTCGCCGCCGTGTCCGCCCCGGACGCCCCCGGCGACACCCCGGCCCGCGCCGCGGCCACCCTGCCGGTCGAGCGCACCAGCCTGGTGTGCCCCGCGCCCAGCAGCTCGGACCTCGCCGAGACGACGTACACCGCGTTCACCCCGGCCACCGAGGGCACCGGCGACAAGGGCACGGCCCAACTCCTGCCCGCCACCGGCGACTCGGCCGACAAGCCCGCCAAGTCCGTGCTGACCCCGAAGGAGCCCGCCGCCCCCGTCGGCACCGACCGGTCCGGCGCCGACGCGCCCCCGCTGGCCGGGACCGCCGAGGGCCGGCTCGCCCCCGGCTGGGCCGTCCAGCAGACCACCGAGGTCGCCGCCGGTGTCGGCCGCGGCCTCCAGGGCCTCGGATGCGTCGCCCCCGACACCGACTTCTGGTTCCCCGGCGCCGCCACCGACGCCGACCGCACCGACTACGTCCATCTGGTCAACCCCGACGACTCCGCCGCCGTCGTGGACATCGAGCTGTACGGCAAGGACGGCGCGCTGGAGTCGGAGGTCGGCTCCGACATCACGGTCAAGGCGCTCACCAGCGAACCCGTCCTGCTGTCCACCCTCACCGACGAGGAACTCACCGACCTCACCGTGCACGTCAACGTCCGCAGCGGCCGGGTCGGCGCCGCCGTGCAGGCGCTGGACGAGAAGCGGGGCGGCGACTGGCTGACCGCCTCCGCCGACCCGGCGGACAGCCTGGTCATGCCCGGCATCCCCGAGGACGCGACGGCTGTCCGCCTGATCGCCTACTCGACCGGCGGCTCCGACGCCGACCTGAAGCTGCGCCTCGCCTCGCCGTCCGGCTCGATCACCCCCGTCGGCAATGAGACGGTGCACGTCAAGGCGGGTATGACCACCGCCGTCGACCTGGGGGACATCACCAAGGGCGAACCCGGCTCCCTGGTCCTGACCCCGAGCGGCACCGCCGTGCCCGTCGTGGCCGCGCTCCAGGTCGTCCGCGGCAAGGGCGACGACCAGGAGACGGCGTACATCCCGGCCGCCCGCTCCGTGGACACCCGTGCCACGGCCATCGGCAACACCGAGAAGGGCACCGGCCTCGCCCTGACCGCCCCCTCGGCCACCACCGAGGTCAAGGTCACCGCCTCGGCAGGAACCGAGGGCGGGGAGGCCGCGTCCGAGACCTTCACGATCAAGTCCGGTACGACGCAGAAGATCGAACTGCCCGTCCCGTCCGGTCTGAAGGGCACCTACGCGCTGACCGTCGAGCCCACCGGGGACGGCGGCCCGCTCTACGCCTCCAGAACCCTCACGACCGACATGGACGGAGTCCCGGCGTTCACGGTCCAGACCCTCCCCGACGACCGAGGGAGAGTCTCCGTACCGGAGGCGGAACAGGACCTGTCGGTCCTCCAGGACCGGGTGCTCCACGACTAGGCGCTCCAGGACCGGGTGCGCCACGGCCAGGCGCTCCACGACCGGGTGCGCCACGGCTGGGCGCCACGGTCCCGGAGCGGTCCCGGACCGGTCCCGGAGCGGCCTCGGACCCGCCCCGGTCGGTTTCCGTCAGTCCTCCCCGTACCGGGGATCCACGGTCTCCGGAGTCAGCCCGAGCAGTTCGGCCACCTGCTCCACCACCACCTCGTGGACCAGCGCGGCCCGCTCCTCGCGCGCCTTGGTGCGGATCTCCACGGGCCGCCGGTAGATCACGACCCGGGCGGGCTGCCCGTCGTGGGACGCGATCGTGCCGCCCAGCGGCACCGTCTCGTCGTTCCACCGGGCGTCCCCGTCCAGCCGCGGCACGTCCAGCACCAGGAAGTCGATCTCGGAGAGCTGGGGCCAGCGCCGCTCCAGACGTTCCACGGAGTCCTGCACCAGGTCCGCGAAGGCATCGGCCCGGCTCGCCGCGAGCGGAACCTGGGGCGGCGCGATCGGGCCGCGCATGCCCCGTCCGTGACGATCACGACGGCGGGGCCCGGGGCCGACGGCGGGGGGCGGTACGGGGGTGTCCATCACTGGTGAAGGGTAGTCCCCGCGGGCCCCGCCCGCCCGGTACCCGCGCGGCACGGACCCCGCGATCCGGCCCCGCGCACACCCCCCGTCCGGTCAACCGCTCCGGCCGACGCGTACGGCATGTCGCCACATGACCATTCCAGCCAAGGTTGGGCTCGATTCCGTATCTCTCCCAGACCGTCGATCACGAGGCAAATGACGGTGTTTGTACCGACCGCTGACCGGGCGGACCGCCCACAACCCCCACCCCGGTGCATGTCCACGCAGGTCAACGGGGTATGACTGAAGGGGTCTGTGGGACGTTTCACAACACGACACGGTGGAGTGACCTGGTGGAGAGTCGTCGCGGCCCGTTCAAGAGTGCGGTACCGTCCAACGTCGTGAGCCCTGTACGTCGCTGTTCGCGCACCGCTTGCGGCCGTCCTGCCGTAGCGACGCTGACGTACGTCTACGCCGACTCGACCGCGGTCCTCGGCCCGCTCGCCACCTACGCGGAACCCCACTGCTACGACCTGTGCGCCGAGCACTCCGAGCGCCTCACCGCGCCGCGCGGTTGGGAGGTCGTCCGGCTGCTCGACGGCTCCGCCCCGGCCCGCCCCAGCGGCGACGACCTGGAGGCGCTGGCCAACGCCGTGCGTGAGGCGGCCCGTCCGCAGGAGCGCGCCGCACGGGCGGGCGGCAGTCGCGGGGCCGACCCGATGGAGGTCGCACGGCGCGGCCATCTCCGGGTCCTGCGCTCCCCCGACAACTGAGCCTCCCACGCCCCCACTTGAGCCCCCCTTCCCCTCCCCCCTCCTCCCTCTCCTCCCTCCCCTCCTTTCTCTCCTCCCTCTCCTCTCACCTCCTTCACTCCATCCGCCGACGCACGCCCATTGACGGGGAGTTGGCGCGGACACGACCATTCCGTAGACCGGAAACGAGAAGTCGCTTTCCGTATCTCGGAATGCGGTGGTGTGCGGAACGCGGAACCGGGAGGCGCATGTGTACGTCCAGGACCTGGAACCCGTCGCCGACTCGCTCGGCCTGTCCGCGCTGGTCGCGGCCCTGCCCCTGCTGATCGTCCTCGTCCTGCTCGGCGGCGTCCGCATGAAGGCCCATCTCGCGGGCCTGACCGGCCTGCTGGCCGCCGTACTGGTCGCCTGTCTCGCCTACGGCATGCCGCTCGACCAGACCCTCTCCGGCGCCGCCCAAGGCGCCGTCTTCGGGCTCTTCCCCATCCTGTGGATCGTCGTCAACGCCCTGTGGGTGTACCGGATGACCGTCCGCACCCGGCACTTCGACATCCTGCGCCGCTCCTTCGGGCGGCTCTCCGACGACCCCCGCATCCAGGCCCTCGTGATCGCCTTCTGCTTCGGCGCGTTGCTGGAGGCGCTCGCCGGGTTCGGGGCGCCGGTCGCGATCAGCGCGGTGATGCTCGTCGCGCTCGGCTTCGACCCGGTACGGGCCGCCGTCGTCGCCCTCGTCGCCAACACCGCGCCGGTCGCGTTCGGCGCCATGGGCACCCCCGTCGTGACCCTCGCGCAGGTCACCGGACTGCCGTTGGAGGACGTGGCGTCCGTGGTGGGCCGTCAGACGCCGCTGCTCGCCGTCGTCGTACCGCTGGTGCTGATCTGGCTGGTGGACGGCCGCCGCGGGCTGCGCGAGACCTGGATCCCGGCGCTGGCGTGCGGAACCGCCTTCGCCGTCGCCCAGTTCGCCGCCGCGAACTACGTCTCCGCCCAACTCGCCGACATCGGCGCCGCCCTGGCCGGCGCGGGCGCCCTGGTCGCCGTACCGCAGGCCCGCCGCCCGGCCGCCGAACCGGTGCGCGCCGCGGTGCTGACGGGCGCGCGCAGCGAGGAGTTGGACGAGAACGACCCGCGCGGCGAGGTCGTCCGCGCCTACACGCCCTACGCGCTCATCGTCGCGATCTTCTCCGTGGCGCAGATCCCCGTGGTCAAGGACTGGCTGGCCCGCGCGACCCAGTCGTACGACTGGCCGTTCCTGGACGTCGTCGGGCCCGAGGGCGAACCGGTCGGCGCCAACGTGTTCAACTGGCCGATCGTGTCGACCGGCGGCACGCTCGTGCTGCTCGCGGGCGTACTGACGGCGGGCGTGATCGGCGTCGGCGCGCGCGTGGCGGTGCGCGAATGGCTGGCGACCGTCCACGAGTTGCGGTTCGCGATCCTGACGGTCACCTCCGTGCTCGCCCTCGCCTACGTCATGAACCTCTCCGGACAGGCCGCGACCATCGGCCACTTCGTGGCGGCGGCCGGGGCCGGGCTCGCGTTCCTCTCACCGGTGCTGGGCTGGTTCGGGGTGGCGGTCACCGGGTCGGACACCTCGGCCAACGCGCTCTTCGGCGCGCTCCAGGTCACCGCCGCCCGGGAGTCGGGTCTGTCGCCGGAGCTGCTCGCCGCCGCCAACAGCTCCGGCGGGGTCCTCGGCAAGATGATCTCCCCGCAGAACCTCACCATCGCCTGCGCCGCCGTCGGGCTCGCCGGCCGCGAGGGCGACCTTCTGCGCAAGGTGCTGCCGTGGAGTCTCGGACTGCTCCTGGTGATGTGCCTGATCGTGGTCGGGCAGAGCACCGTGGCCCTGGGCTGGATGCTGCCGTGAGATCCTGGGCCCGCCGTGCCGCCCGGGCCCGGAGTCCCTACGGCGACCTGCTGTGACGCTCGTGCCGACAGTGGCCGGAGTCCCCACAGCGCGCTGCCGGTGCGGGCAGGTAGCTTTGGGTGACCGATAGGACTTCCAGGAGGGTTGGCCGTGGCTGCTGATCTGTCGCAGATCGTGAAGGCGTACGACGTACGCGGTGTGGTCCCGGACCAGTGGGACGAGGCACTGGCCGAACTGTTCGGCGCCGCTTTCGTCCAGGTGACGGGCGCGGAAGCGATCGTGATCGGGCATGACATGCGGCCCTCGTCGCCGGGGCTGTCGGGCGCCTTCGCGCGCGGGGCGGCGGCGCTCGGTGTCGATGTCACCGAGATCGGACTGTGCTCCACGGATCAGCTGTACTACGCCTCCGGCGCGCTGAACCTGCCGGGCGCCATGTTCACGGCGTCCCACAACCCCGCGAAGTACAACGGAATCAAGATGTGCCGCGCGGGCGCCGCCCCGGTCGGCCAGGACACCGGTCTCGCCGAGATCCGGGAACTGGCGGAGCGGTGGAGCGAGTCGGGCGCCCCCGAGCCCGCCGCCACGCCGGGAACGATCACACAGCGTGACACGTTGGAGGACTACGCGGCCCACCTGCGCTCCCTCGTCGACCTGACCGCCATCCGCCCCCTCAAGGTCGTCGTGGACGCGGGCAACGGCATGGGCGGGCACACCGTCCCGACGGTCTTCGCCGGCCTGCCCCTCGACCTGGTGCCGATGTACTTCGAGCTGGACGGCACCTTCCCCAACCACGAGGCCAACCCCCTGGACCCGGCGAACATCGTCGACCTCCAGGCACGGGTGCGCGCCGAGGGCGCCGACCTGGGCATCGCCTTCGACGGCGACGCGGACCGCTGCTTCGTCGTGGACGAGAACGGCGACCCTGTCTCCCCGTCCGCCGTCACCGCGCTGGTCGCGGCGCGCGAGCTGGCACGGTACGGCGGCAAGGGCACCGTCATCCACAACCTGATCACGTCCTGGACGGTCCCCGAGGTCGTGAAGGAGAACGGCGGCACCCCCGTGCGCACGCGCGTGGGCCACTCCTTCATCAAGGCCGAGATGGCGAAGTCCGGCGCGATCTTCGGCGGCGAGCACTCCGCGCACTACTACTTCAAGGACTTCTGGAACGCCGACACCGGCATGCTGGCCGCGCTCCACGTCCTCGCCGCCCTCGGCGGCCAGGCCGGCCCGCTGTCCGCCCTGGTCGCCCAGTACGACCGCTACGCGGGCTCCGGCGAGATCAACTCCACCGTCGACGACCAGCAGGGCCGCCTCGCGGCGATCCGCGCCGCGTACGAGGGCCGCGAGGGCGTCACCGTCGACGAACTCGACGGCCTCACGGTCACCACCGCCGACTGGTGGTTCAACGTCCGCCCCTCCAACACGGAACCCCTGCTCCGACTGAACGCCGAGGCACGCGACGAGGCCACGATGACAAAGATCCGCGACGAGGCCCTGCACATCATCCGAGGCTGACCAGCCTCCCCGGGCGGCGCCAACGCAGCCGAGCCGGCCCGAGGCATCCCGGGACAGACCGCCCGGCCCCGCTGTCACCGACCGCGGCCGGGCGCGGCTGGTGGTGCCTGTCATTCGGGACAGCCCGGCGGTAGGAAGCGGTGTTGCTCGGCCGGGCCGAGCGGGGTCGGGTGCGGATGGCTGCAAGGCGGAGAAGGGCGCCGCCGACGCGGAGCCCCGCTCCGCAGGGGCAGTGGGGGAGGGCGTACCGAACCCGCGACGCCGGGCTGATCCAACCGACAGGCCCAAGGGTGCGCAACCGCCGCAAAGCCGCAGCTCCACCTGACGCCCCGCCCGACCAACGCGCTACAGCTACCAACCAGACGGCCCCTGGCGTCACCGCTGAGCCTCCCGCCCCCGGCGCCCCTGGCGTCACCGCTGAGCCTCCCGCCCCCGGCGCCCCTGGCGTCACCGCTGAGCCTCCCGCCCCCGGCGCCCCTGGCGTCACCGCTGAGCCAC
>NZ_JBIVUE010000006.1:491971-502298 GCF_044757045.1 Streptomyces sp. NPDC091377
CTCCCGCCCCCGGCGCCCCCGGTGCCGCCGCTGAGCCCCCCCGCCCCTGGGGCCGCCGCTAATCCTCCCGCCCCGGATGCCGCCGCTGAGCCCCCGCCCCCGATGCCGCCGCTGGCGAGGCGCCCCCCTCGCCCCCTTGCACCACTGCGGGCGCAGGGCGCCACCCTCACCCCCGAACCGCCGCCCCACCGTCACTGCGGGCAGTCGTGCCGCAGGGCGGCACGGGTGGGCGCAGCGGCACCCCGCCGGCGCGGGCGAGCGAAACCCACCCGACCCGCACCACAACACCCTTGCCCTCGCACCCCCTCACGCCCCACCCCCCTCACACCACCCCCCACCACCCCCACCGCACCCCCGCAAGAGACCCCCGCGGCGTACCCTGACCACCAACATCAGACGACCGCACATGACGACCGCACAGAAGGAACCCACATGCCGCTCGAAGCCGGTCTCCTTGAGATCCTCGCCTGCCCGGCCTGCCACGCCCCCCTTGAGGAGCAGGACACCGAGCTGATCTGCACGTCCCAGGACTGCGGCCTCGCCTACCCCGTCCGCGACGACATCCCCGTCCTCCTCGTGGACGAGGCCCGCCGCCCGGCATAAGCCCCCACGGGCCCGCGGACCCGAACCCCGCGCCCGACCTCACCCCACCCCACCCCACCCCATCCACCCCCCACCCCACCCGACCCCAACCCCCAGCCCCCGCGCGGCAAGCGCAAGCGCACACACCCGGCCAACGGAGGCTCCCTCCCATGCTCGACGAGTCGCTGCTCGACACCCCCGAGGCCCTCGCGGGCGCCGACACCCGCGGCCTCCTGCGCGGCGCGGCCGAGGCGGGCGCCCGAGTCCGCACCGCGGCCCGGCACGCCGTCGAGGCGGGTGTCACCGCCCTCAAGCCCGACGGCCGCCCCCGCGCCGTCCTGATCGCCGGCCCCGGCGCCGCCGCCAACTGCGCCGCCGACCTCCTCGGCACCCTCGCCGCCCCCGCCGGCCCCGTCATCCGCCTCGCCCCCACCGGCGTGGCCCCCGTCGCCGGCGCCCTGCGCTGGGAGCTTCCCGGCTGGTCCGGCAATCTCGACCTGCTGCTCCTCGCCACCCCCGACGGCACCGAACCCGGCCTCGGCCTCCTCGCCGACCAGGCGTACCGCCGCGGCTGCACGGTCGTCGCCGTCGCCCCCGCCCACACCCCGCTCGCCGACTCCGTCGCCGCCGCGCACGGACTGTTCGTCCCGATGGCGACCGCCCCGTACGAACAGGACGAGCCCGAGGAACTCGCCGCCTCCGCGCCCGGCGTGCTGTGGGCGCTGCTGACCCCGCTGCTCGTCCTCCTCGACCGCATCGGCCTGGTCACCGCGCCCCCGGAGGCGCTGGAGAGGGTCGCCGACCGCCTCGACCGCATCGCCGAGCGCTGCGGCCCCGCCGTCGTGGCCTACAGCAACCCGGCCAAGACGCTCGCCGCCGAACTCGCCGACGCGCTCCCGGTGATCTGGACCGAGGGCAGCTCCGCAGGCCCGGCCGGCCGCCGTTTCGCCGCCGCGCTCGCCGAACTCGCCGGCCGCCCCGCCCTCGTCGCCGATCTCCCCGAGGCGCTCGCCGCGCACAGCGCCCTCCTGGCCGGCCCACTGGCCGCCAGCGCCGACCCCGACGACTTCTTCCGGGACCGCGTAGAGGAGCCGCCCGCGCTGCACGCGCGCGTAGTGCTGCTACGGGACCGCCCGCTCGGCGGCCTCACCGCCGCTCCCGCCGCCCGTGACCTGGCCCTCAGCCACGACACGCCGATCAGCGAGCTGGAACCCGAGCCCGGCGCCGAACTGGAGACCCTCGCGGAACTGATCGCCACCACGGATTTCGCCGCCGTTTACCTGGCGCTCGCCACGGGAGCATCCCCTGGACCAGCCACCCCCTGACCGCCGTACGACTCCCCACCACCCCCGAACCACCACCCCGGCACCCCCCGCCCCCCGCCCGCACCACGCACCACCGCACCACCGGCAGAGAGACCCGAGAAGAACAGATGGACCGCCTCGACAACACCGTCCGCCCCTACGCCTGGGGTTCCACCACCGCCATCCCGCACCTGCTCGGCATCGAGCCCAGCGGCGAACCACAGGCGGAGATGTGGATGGGCGCCCACCCCGGCGCCCCCTCACGCACCCCGCGCGGCACGCTCGCCGAGGTCATCGACGCCGCCCCGGAGCGGGAACTGGGCGCCGCCGCCGTCGCGAAGTTCGGCCCCCGCCTCCCCTTCCTGCTCAAGCTCCTCGCCGCCGGCGCCCCCCTCTCCCTCCAGGTCCACCCCGACCTCGCACAGGCCCGGGCCGGCTACGAGGACGAGGAGCGCCGCGGCATCCCCGTGGACGCCCCGCACCGCAACTACAAGGACGCCAACCACAAGCCCGAACTCATCTGCGCCCTCACCGAGTTCGACGGCCTGTGCGGCTTCCGCGACCCCGCGCACGCCGCCGACCTGTTCGAAGGACTCGGCGTCGCCGCCCTCAAGCCGTACGCCGACCTGCTGCGCGCCCACCCCGAGGACGCCGCCCTGCGCGAGGTCCTCACCGCCGTCCTCACCGCCGACCGCGACGACATGGCCCGTACGGTGACGGAGACCGCCGCCGCCTGCGACCGCCTCGGCGGCGCCTACGCCCCCTACGCCGACATCGCCCACCACTACCCCGGCGACCCCGGCGTCCTCGCCGCGATGCTCCTCAACCACGTCCGCCTGCAACCCGGCGAGGCCCTCCACCTCGGCGCCGGCATCCCGCACGCGTACCTGAACGGCCTCGGCGTCGAGATCATGGCCAACTCCGACAACGTCCTGCGCTGCGGACTCACCCCCAAGCACGTCGACGTCCCCGAACTCCTGCGCATCGTCCGCTTCGAACCCACCGACCCCGGCGTGCTGCGCCCCGAGGCCGACCCGGACGGCGAGGAGGTCTACGAGACCCCCACCGACGAATTCCGCCTCTCCCGCCACACCCTCCCCGCAGGCGCCGCCGCCCACGACCTCACCCGAGCCACCCCGCAGATCCTCCTCTGCACGGCCGGCACGGTCCGCGCGGGCGACGAGGAACTCACCCCCGGACAGTCCGTCTTCGTCCCCGCGGGGGAGCGGACCGAGATCTCCGGCCCCGGCACCCTGTTCCGGGCGACGATCACGGTCTGAGACCGCGCCCGGGAGAAGTCGCCAACCCGGCCGCCACCGCCGTACAAGGCTGCAACAATGGCCGACCGTCAGAACACGGACCGGGCCCACGCCGGGCCCGGCCCCACGGCGGGCGACGCCCCGGACACCGGCGGCGTACGTACGAAGGGACCACGCGACCCAATGAGCGCGTCAGGCGGCACCAAGGCGATCGTGGCGGCACTGTTCGCCAACCTCTCGATCGCGGTAGCGAAATTCGTGGCGTTCCTCTTCAGCGGCTCGTCCTCCATGCTCGCCGAGTCGGTGCACTCCGTCGCCGACTCCGGCAACCAGGGGCTGCTGCTCCTCGGCGGCAAGCGCGCCCAGCGCGAGGCGACCCCGCAACACCCGTTCGGCTACGGCCGTGAGCGCTACATCTACGCCTTCCTCGTCTCGATCGTGCTCTTCTCGGTCGGCGGCATGTTCGCCATCTACGAGGGCTACGAGAAGATCAAGCACCCGCACGAGATCGAGCACTGGTACTGGCCGGTCGGCGTCCTCGCCTTCGCGATCATCGCGGAGACCATCTCCTTCCGCACGGCCATCAAGGAGTCCAACGCCCTGCGCGGCCGGCAGTCCTGGAAGGAGTTCGTCCGCCACGCCAAGGCACCCGAACTCCCGGTCGTCCTCCTGGAGGACCTCGGCGCCCTCGTCGGCCTGTTCCTCGCCCTCGGCGGCGTCGGTCTCGCCCTGCTGACCGGCGACGGGATCTGGGACGGCATCGGCACCCTCTGCATCGGCGTCCTCCTCATCCTCATCGCGCTCGTGCTCGCCGCCGAGACCAAGTCCCTGCTGCTCGGCGAGGCCGCGGGCCTGGACCAGGTCAAGCAGATCGAGGCCGCCATGGTCGACGGCACCACGGTCACCCGCGTCATCCACATGCGCACCCTGCACCTCGGCCCCGAGGAACTCCTGGTCGCCGCGAAGATCGCCGTCCAGCACGACAACACGGCCACCGAGATCGCCACCGCCATCGACGCCGCCGAGTCCCGCATCCGCGCGGCCGTCCCCATCGCCCGCGTCATCTACCTGGAACCCGACGTCTACAGCGACACGGAAGCCGCCAAGGGCCCCGACCCGAAAGCAACCCCCGGCGGCCCCACCCCCCACTGACCCGACCGCACCCCGGCAAGGCCCGGCGGCGCCAGCCCCCCCGGCCGCCGCCGGACCGACCCCGCCCCCTCCCCCCACACCTCCGCCGGGGGCCTTGCTCACACCACCCCGCGCGCCACCACCCCGGCCTCCCCCCTCCGCCGTCGCCCGACCTCCGCGGCGATCCCCACCCCCGCCCCCACCAACAGCGCGCCCGCCCCTACGCCCGTCCCCACCGCCAGCAACACCGCCCGCCCGGAGTCATCCACCACCCGCCCCTCCACCGCACCGACCGGCACCGTCCCCCCGTGATCACCCGCGTGGAAGCGTGAGTCGTTGGCCGTCTCCCGCCGGTCACCCAGCAGGAACAGCCGCCCCTCCGGCACCCGCACGTCATACGGCGCCCCCACCCCGTGGGCGATCCCGTCGAACACATACGGCTCCGCCAGCACCCGCCCGTTCACGGAGACCGCCTCCTCCGCACCCACCCCCGTGCAGCACACCACCCGGTCCCCGCCCACCCCGATCACCCGCTGCATCACCAGCACACCCTCGCCGTGCCGCCCCGGCATCGAGAACAGCACCACGTCCCCGCGCCGCAGCCCACCCCCACCGACCCGCTCGTACAGCACCGAGTCCCCGACCCCGTACGACGGAGCCATGCTGTCGCTCACCACGGACGTCAGGCGATATCCACCGAGCAGCCCGACCGCGCACACCACCGCCAGGACCAACCCCACCGCCGCCACCCCGTACGCCCCGGCCGACCCGCTCCGTAACACCCGAGCCCCACCCATACGCACTCCCTCCCGATCGCCGCGGCAGCGTACAAGCCACCGACCACCCCCGGCCCAACCCCCCTCCCCACAGACCCAAACCATCGTTTTTCAGCCCCGCGGCCCCTCCCGATCGGCACGAACTCTTCCCCGGCGGACTGGGGACGGCCGGTGCGTCCGGTGTAGCTTGGGACGGAGCCAGACGTCGCTGCTGATGGCGGTCGGGCGGTCCCTGGCGGACCGGCCGAGGGAGAGAGGGCCTCCGACGGACTGCGCTGCGCGCACGCGGGCATGCCTGTGTCCCTGGTCGGGGCACCCCTGTGTCCGCCGCCGCGCAGACCAGCCGTACCCACCTCCCACCGATCCCTAGGAGCAGTTCGCCATGACGACTGTCGACCACCGACAGGACTTCAAGGTCGCCGACCTCTCCCTGGCCGACTTCGGCCGCAAGGAGATCACCCTCGCCGAGCACGAGATGCCCGGCCTGATGGCGATCCGCAAGGAGTACGCCGAGGCCCAGCCCCTCAAGGGCGCCCGCGTCACCGGCTCCCTCCACATGACCGTGCAGACCGCGGTCCTCATCGAGACCCTCGTCGCCCTCGGCGCACAGGTCCGCTGGGCCTCCTGCAACATCTTCTCCACCCAGGACCACGCCGCCGCCGCGATCGCCGTCGGTCCGAACGGCACCCCCGACAACCCCCAGGGCATCCCCGTCTTCGCCTGGAAGGGCGAGACCCTCGACGAGTACTGGTGGTGCACGGAGCAGGCCCTGACCTGGCCGAACACCCCCACCGGCGGCCCGAACATGATCCTGGACGACGGTGGCGACGCCACCCTCCTCCTCCACAAGGGCGTCGAGTACGAGAAGGACGGCAAGGCCCCCTCGCCCGACACCGCCGACTCCGACGAGCACCGCGTCATCCTGGAACTGCTGAACCGCACCCTGGGCGAGACCCCCCAGAAGTGGACCCAGCTCGCCTCCGAGATCCGCGGCGTCACCGAAGAGACCACGACCGGCGTCCACCGTCTGTACGAGATGCAGCGCGACGGCGTCCTCCTCTTCCCGGCGATCAACGTCAACGACGCCGTCACCAAGTCGAAGTTCGACAACAAGTACGGCTGCCGCCACTCCCTGATCGACGGCATCAACCGCGCCACCGACGTCCTGATCGGCGGCAAGACCGCCGTCGTCTGCGGCTACGGCGACGTGGGCAAGGGCTGTGCGGAGTCCCTGCGCGGCCAGGGCGCCCGCGTGATCATCACCGAGATCGACCCCATCTGCGCCCTCCAGGCCGCGATGGACGGCTACCAGGTCACCACCCTGGACGACGTCGTCGAGACGGCCGACATCTTCATCACCACGACCGGCAACAAGGACATCATCATGGCCTCGGACATGGCCAAGATGAAGCACCAGGCGATCGTCGGCAACATCGGCCACTTCGACAACGAGATCGACATGGCCGGCCTCGCCAAGATCCCGGGCGTCGTCAAGGACGAGGTCAAGCCGCAGGTCCACACCTGGACCTTCGCCGACGGCAAGGTCCTCATCGTGCTGTCCGAGGGCCGCCTGCTGAACCTGGGCAACGCCACCGGTCACCCGTCGTTCGTGATGTCCAACTCCTTCGCGGACCAGACCCTGGCCCAGATCGAGCTGTTCACCAAGCCCGACGCGTACCCGACCGGCGTCTACACGCTGCCCAAGCACCTCGACGAGAAGGTCGCCCGCCTCCACCTGGACGCCCTGGGCGTCAAGCTCACCACTCTCCGCCAGGAGCAGGCCGACTACATCGGCGTGAAGGTCGAGGGCCCGTACAAGCCGGACCACTACCGCTACTGATCCACCACGGCCGCCGAGCCGCACCACCGAACCGCCCGGGGGCGGCGAGGTTCCCGAGGACAGGCCCCCGCACCCCCGTGCCGGGGGCCTGTCCCGTCGGATCCCCTCAGCCTCCCCGGGCCCGCACCGGCCGGCCCGTCAGAACCCAGGACCCCCATGCCCCGCGGCCGATATTCGCTCCTCGATCCGCACGATCACACCCCCTTCGCCGAAGAACACTTCCACTGCGCCCCCGGCCCCTCCGGCTGGCGCTACGTCTCGCAACTCACCACCCCTTCCGGCGACCACCGAGGCTCCGTCGACCTCACCCTCGACGCCCTCGGCCGCCCCATCCGTGTCGAACTCCACGCGGCGGGCTGGCAGGTACGCGGCGCCGCCCTCGACGGCATCACCTGGGTCCGAACCGACCCCACCGGCACCCATGCCACCGAAGGCAACGTGCGCGCCCACGCCTTCACCGGCACCTCCCCCGCGTTCCTCATCGCCACCGCCCGGCTCCTGCGCCTCACCCCTCTCTCAGCCGCGACCCGCGTCCGCCTGGTCGCCCTCACCGACCCGGTCCTCGCCCCGCGCACCGTGGACCAGTCCTGGACCTTGCTGAAAAGAGAAGCACACGCCACTGACAACGCCCCCCTGACCGTGGACGAATACCAGGTCACAGCCCTGGACACCGGCGACCGGCACACCGTCCACATCGCCGGGGACGTGGTCCTGGCAGCCCCCGGGATCGAGCTGGAGGCCCTGGAGTCACCGCCGTCGGTGTTCGACGAGCAGGACGACGCCTAAGCCGGCGGAGCGAACCCGGTGGAGGGCCGATCCGAAGCCGAAGCCGAAGACGACGGCGAAGCCGCGGACGAGGACGGGGACGAGGGCCCAGCCCCAGTCGAGGCCACAGTCGAGGCCACATCCGAAGGTGCCGCCGACGGCGAAGGCGCAGAGGGCGCAGAAGGCGCGGAAGGCGCAGAGGGCGCAGAGGGCGCGGAAGGCAAGGACGCGGCATCGGACCACCGCTCCACACCCCCGCGCGCCCCCACCCCATCCACGCCCACCCCATGCCCAGCCGGCGCATGCCCACCCGCCCCGTGCGCCGCCGCCCACCGGGCCTCCCGAACCTGCCGCTCCTGAAGCACCGCCGCCAGATACGCCGCCGGAGGCACCCCCTGCGGCGCCGGAGCCCCCGTACGCGCCGCGACATCCGCCGCCAGCCGCTCGGCCATGGCCCACCCGACCCGCGGATCCAGCTGCTGCATCCGCGTCAGGTACTGCCGTACGGCGAGCCACAGACCATCCGGCACCGCGGACAGGTCCAGCCCCTGGAACCGTCCGGCCAGCCACGGCGGAGGCGGCGGCGGGAACCCGGTCTGCCCGGCGGGCACCCGCTCCCGTACGACCAGCGTCCCCGCGAACACGTCACCGAGCCGCCGCCCCCGCTCGGACACCAGCGAGGCGATGCACGCGACGACCCCGAAGGTCATCAGGATCTCGATCATCCCGATCCCGCCGCGCACCAGCGCGTGCCGGAACCGGATCGGACCGCCGTCGTCGCGCACCACCCGCAGCCCGACGGCCATCTTCCCCAGCGACCGTCCGTGGGACAGCGTCTCCACGGCGATCGGCACCCCCACCAGCACCAGGAGGAACGACGCGATCGAGAGCGCCGTCTGCGCGGCATCGTCCAGCGACCCCGAAGCGAACATCAGTGCGATACTCACCACGAGATACAAGGTGAAGGCCACGACGAGGTCCAGCAGCACCGCCAGCGCCCTGCTCGGCAACTTCGCCGGGCGCACCTCCAGCGCCACCGCCTCACCCGTCACCAGCTCGTTCACGCCCGATGTCCTTCCCCTGGCCTGCGTACGGAGCGATCAGTCTGCCAAGCTGAGAACGCGGAGCGTCGCAGTACGACAAGCTGACATCCACCAGGATCCTTCACGATCCTCCGACGAACAGTCCGACGAACAGCCGGGGAGCAGACACACCGATGGACCTCGACGTCTTCGTCACCGCCCATCGAGCGGAGTGGGACCGCCTCGACACCCTGCTCCGGCGCCGCCGTCTCACCGGCGCCGAGGCCGACGAACTCGTCGCCCTCTACCAGCGCGCCGCCACCCATCTCTCCCTGATCCAGTCCAGCGCGCCCGACCCCCAGCTGACCGGCCGCCTCAGCCAACTCGTCGCCCGCGCGCGGAGCGCCGTCACAGGCACCCGCCGCGCTTCCTGGCGCGATGTCACGGACTTCCTGGCCTACGGCTTCCCGGCCGCCGTCTACCGATCGCGCCGCTGGTGGATACCGACGGCCCTGCTCTCCACCCTGGTCGCCGCGCTTCTCGGCTGGTGGGTAGGTGCCAACCCCGAGGTCCAGGCGTCCCTGGCCGCCCCCGCCGAACTCCGCGAGATGACCCGCCCCGGTGGCGAGTACGAGACGTACTACTCCAGCCACCCCGCGGCCTCCTTCGCCGCCCAGGTCTGGACGAACAACGCGCAGGCCGCCGCCCTCTGCCTGATCCTGGGCGTCTTCCTGGGCCTGCCCGTCCTCTGGGTGCTGTTCCTCAACATGCTCAACCTGGGCATAGGCATCGGCCTGATGGCCTCCGCCGGCCGCCTCGACATCTTCCTCGGCCTGGTCCTGCCGCACGGCCTCCTGGAACTCACCGCCGTCTTCGTCGCCGCCGGCACCGGCCTACGACTCGGCTGGACCGTCATCGACCCGGGACCGCGCACCCGCCGCACCGCCCTCGCGGAGGAGGGCCGAGCCGCGGTCGGCATGGCCATCGGCCTGGCCCTGGTCCTGTTCATCTCCGGGGCCATCGAAGGCTTCGTGACCCCGTCCGGCCTCCCCACCTGGGCCCGCATCAGCATCGGAGTCGCCGCCGAGCTGGCCTTCCTGGCCTACGTCTACGTCCTCGGCGGCCGTGCGGCGCGCGCGGGATCCACAGGCGACCTGGACGCCGCCGAACGCAGCGCGACCGTGCCGACAGCGGCCTGATCCCCACGGCACCTGCCTGATGTGCGGACAGGTCTGCTGAGCTGCTAGTCTCCTCTTCGCCCCGCAGGAGCCGTTGACACGGCGCCCCAGGGGAGGTAGATTCGAACAGTTGCCTGGAACTGGATACGCTCCGGTCGGCAGCAGGCAGAATCTACTCGCCACTTGAAGTCACCTCTTCGTTTTTACGGGATTCGGCTTCGATGTGGCGTCCCCGATGAAATCGGAAATGGACGGCCGGTCAGACCGGCGGAAAGCTTCTGATAAAGTCGGAACCGCCGGAAAGGGAAACGCGAAAGCGGAAACCTGGAAAGCGTCCGAGGAAATCGGGCCGAGAAAAGGTCTGATAGAGTCGGGGACACCGAAGGGAAGCCCGGAGGAAAGCCCGAGAGGGTGAGTACAAAGGAAGCGTCCGTTCCTTGAGAACTCAACAGCGTGCCAAAAGTCAACGC
>NZ_JBIVUE010000007.1:0-498949 GCF_044757045.1 Streptomyces sp. NPDC091377
TGCTCCTCGAAGAGGGACGCCTCCCACAGCGCCGACTCGACCAGCGCCTCGGGGGTGGCCTTCCCGTACTTCTGGAGGAGGCGGCGGTCCAGCGAACCGGCGTTCACCCCGATGCGGATCGGCGTGCCGTGGTCGCGGGCCGCCTTGGCGATCTCCTTGACCTTGTCGTCGAACTGCTTGATGTTGCCGGGGTTCACCCGCACCGCCGCGCAGCCCGCCTCGATCGCAGCGAACACGTACTTGGGCTGGAAGTGGATGTCCGCGATCACCGGGATCTGCGACTTGCGGGCGATCGTGGAGAGGGCGTCCGCGTCGTCCTGGGTCGGGCACGCCACCCGCACGATCTGGCAGCCCGACGCGGTCAGCTCGGCGATCTGCTGAAGGGTCGCGCCGATGTCGGACGTACGGGTCGTCGTCATGGACTGCACGGAGACGGGGGCGCCGCCGCCGACCGCCACCGGTCCGACCTGGATCCGCCGGGAGGCCCGCCGCTCGGCGACGGGCCGGACCGGTACCTCGGGGACGCCCAAGGGAATGGCGGTCACGGGGTCAGTCCCGGTTCCCGCCGACCGTCTCGCGCATGGCCCGCAGCGACTCCTTCAGCGAGCCCATGGTGGCGAGGACGGCGGTGGGCTCGTAGCCGCAGTGCGCCATGCAGTTGGCGCAGCGCGGGTCCTTGCCCCGGCCGTACTTGTCCCAGTCGGTCTTCTCGATGAGTTCCCGGTACGTGGGGACGTAGCCGTCGCTCATCAGATAGCAGGGGCGCTGCCAGCCGAAGAGGGAGTAGTTGGGGATGGCCCAGGCGGTGCAGGGGAAGTCGACCTTGCCCTCCAGGAAGTCCAGGAAGAGCGGGGAGTGGTTGAGCCGCCACCTGCGGCGGTTGCCGCCCGCGAACGCCTTCTTGAACAGCTCCCGGGTCTGTTCGACGCCGAGGAAGTGCTCCTGGTCGGGGGCCTTCTCGTAGGCGTAGGCGGGCGAGATCATCATCTCGTCCACCTTGAGGTCGTCGTTGAGGTAGTTGAGCACCTCGACGATGGTCTGCGGGGTGTCCGTGTTGAAGAAGGTCGAGTTGGTGGTGACCCGGAAGCCGCGCCGCTTGGCCTCCTTGATCGCGGCCACCGCCTCGTCGAAGACGCCCTCCTTGGCCACCGACTCGTCGTGGCGTTCGCGCAGTCCGTCGATGTGGACGGCGAAGGCGAAGTACGGCGAGGGGGTGAACTTCTCCATCTTCTTGCGCATCAGCATGGCGTTGGTGCACAGGAAGACGTACTTCCGCTTGGCCACCAACTGTCGCACGATCTCATCGATCTGCGGATGCATCAGGGGTTCGCCACCGGCGATGGACACCATCGGCGCGCCGGACTCCAGGACGGCTCCGACGGCCTGGGCCACCGGCATGCGCTGCTTGAGCACCCCGGCCGGGTGCTGGATCTTCCCGCAGCCCTCGCACTTCAGATTGCAGGCGAACAGCGGTTCAAGCTCCACGATCAGCGGGAACTTGTCCCGCCGGCGCAGCTTTTGTTCGGCCAAGTATGTAGCGACCTTGATGGACTGGCGCAGCGGCATGGCCATCTGGCTCACCTCCTGGGGAGCAGCACATTACGGTGCCATTCGAAAAAGTTAGGCAGTACGGATCGCAGGACGCGGAAAGCTGATATTCCACCGCGAAGCGTGCCGATCCTGACCAGTTCATGTTCTGGAGCGTCCACGACCACCCGGACGGCCGCAACCGGGCGCTCGCCCGCGCGGACGGCGCTCAGCAGCGTGGCCGCCGATTCCATGTCGACGGCGATCGCGCCGGTGGCCAGCAGAGCGGACCGTTCCGGACCACGGACGACATGGTCGGAGCCGGTCAGCGGCCCGGTGTGGACGCTGCGGCCGGGCAGGGCCCGGGTGAGTTCCCTGACGAGTGCCTCGGTGCCCGCGCAGGCGATCGTGCCGCGCGGGTCCCGGGTCTCCTCGGCGACCACCAGGTCACCGGGGTGCATACCGGGGGCGAGTCCGGCGCAGAAGCCGGTGGCGAGGACGGCGGCCCCGGTCAGGGCCGGGTCGGCGAGGACCCGGCCCAGGGACCGCTCGGCGGCCCTGGGGCCCATGCCGGTGCGCACGACGGTGACCGGCCCGCTCGCACCGCCCCGGTCGCCCAGGCGCAGGGCGAGGTGCTCGATGCCGAGCGCGCAGGCGATCAGCAGCGGTGCGGCGGCGGGCTGGGGGGCCATCAGCCCTCCCCGGCCCCGGTCAGCGCGCCCTCCCCCACCCCGGCGAACGCTCCCTGTCCGGCCACGGCGAACGGGTCGCCGTGCACGTACCGGCCCAGAGCGGTGAGCGGGAAGACCTGCCGGTAGAGGTGGTAGTTGATGGAGAAGTCCCAGGGGAAGCCGGTGCCGGTGAAGTAAGGCTCGTCCCAGGAGCCGTCCTCCCGCTGGGTGGTGACGAGCCATTCGATGCCGCGTTCCACGGCCTTGGACTCCTGCTCACCGGCCGCGAGCAGCGCCATCAGCGCCCAGGCGGTCTGTGAGGCGGTCGAGGCGCCGCGGGCGCTCCAGCCTCTGGAGTCGTCGTAGGAGCGCAGGTCCTCGCCCCAGCCGCCGTCGTCGTTCTGCACCGACTCCAGCCAGCGCACGGCCCGGCGGATCGCCGGGTGCGAGCCGGGCAGGCCCGCGGCGGTCAGGGCGGGGACGGCCGAGCCGGTGCCGTAGAGGTAGTTGACGCCCCAGCGTCCGAACCACGAGCCGTCCGGCTCCTGTTCGGCGAGGAGCCAGGAGATCCCGCGCCGGGTGCGCGGGTCGTGGGCGAGGCCCTCGACGGCGAGCATCTCCACGACATGGGCGGTGACATCGGCCGAGGGCGGGTCGATGACCTCGCCGAAGTCGCAGAAGGGGAGCTTGTTCGGGAACGGGCTGGTGTTGTCGACGTCGAAGGCGCCCCAGGCCCCGTCCTTCGACTGCATGCCCAGCTCCCAGCGCACCCCGCGCGCCACCGCCTTGTCGACGCGGGCCCGGTCGGGGTGGCGGACCCGGCGCAGCGCGAGAATGACCTCGGCGCTGTCGTCGATGTCGGGGTAGTTGTCGTTGTGGAACTCGAACGCCCAGCCGCCGGGCTGGAGTCCGGGCCGCTTGACCGACCAGTCGCCGGGGCGCACGACCTGTTCGCTGAGCATCCAGTCGGCGGCCTTGACCAGTTGGGGGTGGTCGGCGGGTACGCCCGCGTCGGCGAGCGCGATGGTGGCCAGACAGGTGTCCCAGACCGGGGACTGGCACGCCTCGATCATCCGGGCGCCGTCCTCGCGCCAGACGGTGTAGCGGTCGAGGGACTCCAGGCCCGCGCGCATCACGGGGTGGTCGAGGTCGTAGCCGAGCAGGTGCAGGGCGATGATCGAGTACACGGCGGGCGGCTGGATCCCGCCCCAGGCCCCGTCGTTCTCCTGCCGCTCGATGATCCAGCGGGCCGCGGTGTTCATCGCGGCGCGGCGCAGGGCGCGCGGGGCGACCTTGCGGTACTGGTGCAGTGCCCTGTCGAGGCGTTGGAAGAGGCCGTCCCAGCTGGTCGCGGGGGCGAGGGGCGGCTTGGGGCGGGGCAGTGCGGGGTCGGCGTGCAGTTCGTCGAGCGGGAAGGGCGCCGGGCGGACCGGGCGTTTCGCGGAGACGATGGTGAGCGGCACGATGGTCTGGCGGGCCCAGCAGCCGAAGTCGTAGATGTTGAGCGGGACCCATTTCGGGAACCAGATCAGTTCGGGCGGGAGTTCGGGGAGGTCGTCCCAGCTCCACCAGCCGAACAGGGCGAGCCAGATCCGGGTGAAGACCCGGGCGGAGGCGAGGCCGCCCTGGGCGCGGATCCAGGTGGCGGCGCGGGCCATGTGCGGGGCGTCGGGCGCGTCGCCTGCGAGTCGGAGGGCGACGTACGCCTCGATGGTGGCGGACAGGTCGCCGGGGCCGCCGAAGAAGCTGGCCCAGGTGCCGTCCTCGCGCTGTTCGCCGCGGATGAAGAGGGCGGCGGCGCGGGTCGTGGATTCATCGCGGATGCCGAGGAACTGACGGAGCAGCAGATCCTCGGCGTCCATGGTCACATTGGTCTCCAGGTCGCCCTTCCACCAGCCCTGGGCGTCCTGGAGGGACAGCAGGAAATCGGTGGCGCGCAGGGTTGCGCGCCGAGCGGCCTCTTCGACCCCGGCCGCGACGGGGGTGGTGCTTTCGCTGGCCGCGGCAGCGCGGGGCGGCAGGGCCCCGGTGCTTCCGTCGGTCGTCGCTGTCATGGCTTCCCCTTCGTGCAGTGTGCAGGTGGTGCGTCTGCTGGGTCCGCCGTCGGCCGGTGCCTGATGGTCTGCTGCGCGCACCGGCCGGCGACTACGCGAGGATGGTTCGACCGATAGCGATCATCTCTTTCGTACGACGACGAAGTCGGCGAGCGCCGTGAACCGTGCCCGCACCGCGTCGGGCATGTCGATGGCGTCGAGGGCTTCGATGGCGGTGGTGTGCTGACGGCGGGCTTCCTGGGTGGTCCACTCCCGGCCGCCCGCCTCCTCGATCAGGGCGGCGCGGGCGGCGAACTCCTCCTCCGAGAAGTTCTCGAAGTCGCTGGCCTTGGCGTCGGCGGCGAGGATCTCGCCGAGCCGTTCGGAGGCCGGACCGCCCGCCGCGAGCGCGGCGACGACCGGCAGGGACTTCTTGCGCTGGCGCAGATCGCTCCACGCCTGCTTCCCGGTGGCGTCCGGGTCGCCCCAGATGCCGAGGAGGTCGTCCACGGCCTGGAAGGCGAGGCCGAGGTGGTGGCCGTACTTCTCCAGGGTGTCGGCGGTGCGGTCGTCCGCTCCGCCGAGCACGGCGCCGATGGAGCTGGCGCAGGCCAGCAGGGCGCCGGTCTTGTTGCCCTCCATCTCCAGGCACTCGGCGACGGTGACGCGGTCGCGGTGCTCGTAGGAGATGTCCTGGGCCTGTCCGTCGATGAGGGCGCGGGTGGCGGTGGTCAGCCGGCGGGCGGCGCGGGCCGCCTCGGCGGTGCCCAGCTCCAGCAGGACGTCGTTGGCCAGCGCGAACAGGGCGTCGCCGACCAGGATGGCCTGGGCGGGGCCGTGCACCTTCCAGACGGTGTCGCGGTGCCGGCGCTGTTCGTCGCCGTCCATGAGGTCGTCGTGGAGCAGGGAGAAGTTGTGGATGAGTTCGACGGCGACGGCACCGGGGACGCCGGTGCCGGGCGAGGCGCCGGTGACCTCGGCGGAGAGTACGGCGAGGGCGGGGCGGACGGCTTTGCCGCCGTCGCCGTCGGCGGGCCTGCCCTGGGCGTCGATCCAGCCGAAGTGGTAGGCGGCGACGGTGTCCATGGGGGGTGCCAGACGGTCGACGGCCGCCTTCAGCACCGGCGTGGCGAGGGTTCGGCCGCGCTCCAGGAGCGCGGTCACGTCCACCGCGTCGGCAGCCGTGGTGGCCGGGGGCACAGTGGGCACAGTCTCTCCTCTTGTCGCGGTACCGCGGGTTGTCGCGGTACCGGGGGTGCGGTGGCCTGCCCCGCGCGCGTCGGGTCTCATGCGGCCTCCTCGACGTCGAAGAGGTGCGCGGGGCGGGGGCGTCCGAGGGCGCTCAGGGCGGCCTCGGCCGCGCTGACACCGCTGCGGACCGCACCCTCCATGGTCGCGGGCCATCCGGTGGCGGTCCACGCTCCGGCCAGGTAGAGGCCGGGGGTCCGGGTGCGGGCGCCGGGCCTGAGCCGGCCGACGCCGGGGGTGGGAGCGAAGGTCGCGGTGCGCTCCCGGGTCACGAAGAAGTCCTTCACCTCGGCGTCCCGGGTGAGCGGCAGCAGCCGGTTCAGCTCGGGCAGGTACCGCTCGCGCAGCACGGAGACCGGGAGGTCGATCTCGTCCTGCGCGGCGGACTGGGACAGCGCGAGGTACTGGCCCTCCTTCAGCCCGGAGGCCGCGGTGCGGTCGAACACCCACTGCACCGGGGTGCCGAGGGCGGCGAGGAACGGGGTGCCGAGGACGGTGCGGTCGTAGATCACATGGACGTTGAGGATCGGGGCGGTGCCGATCTCCAGGAGCCGCTCGGGGGCGTCGAGCGCGCCCTGCGGGAGCAGGGCGTGGGCCTCGCGCTGGGGCACGGCGAGCACGACGGCGTCGGCCTCGACGCGTTCGCCGGGAACCTCCACGCTCCACCGGCCGTCTGCGAGGGTGGAGACGGAGGTGACGCGTGAACGGACCTCGGTACGGACGCCCGCGGAGTCGAGCGCCTTGCGGGCCAGCCGGTCGTGCAGTTCGCCGAGCGGGACGTGGGCCCAGCCGATGTCGGCCGCGCCCGGTTCGGACAGCAGACCGGTCTTGAACACCATCGCGGCGAGCGACAGCGAGGCGTCGCCCGCGACCGCGTTGAGGGTGGCGACCCCGACCAGGTCCCAGAGGGCCTCGACGGCACGCGCCGACTGGCCGTGCGCGGCCAGCCAGCCGCCGAAGTCCTGTCGGTCCAGGGCCGGATCGGTGAGGTCGAGCCCCTTGAGCGCGAGCGCGGCCCGGCCGACCTTGGCCCGTTCGGCGAGCGAGAGGTGCGGGTAGGTCGCGAGTCCCCGCCCCAGATGCAGGGGGACGGGCAGCGCGTCGCGCCGCAGCCGGCCCAGCCGTCGCCCCTCGGGGCGGTCGACGTCCACGACGGGTACGTCGAGGCGGTCCTGGAGCGGGGCGAGCGCCGTGCCGTCGATCCGGTCGAGGAACCAGCGGTAGGCGGTGCAGCAGCGCAGATACACGTGCTGGCCGTTGTCGACCGTCAGATCGCCGCGGGGGAAGGAGAAGGCGAGGCCGCCCAGGCGTGGCCTGCCTTCGAGCAGGGTGACGCGCAGCCCCGCGTCCGCGAGCGCGAGCGCGGCGGTGACACCGGCCAGGCCCCCGCCGACGACGACCGCGTCGCGCCCGGGTGCCGCCGGTACGGTGCGGTCCTCGCGTGGCTCCGTGCTGCCGTCGGTCATGACGCGCCCTCCCCTGAGCGGATGTGGGACGTCGCTCCGCGACGGCCGTCGGGCGCGGGGGGAAGGTCCCGCGCCGTGCGCCCGCGAATGTGCCGTGCCCTGTGTCGCCGGCCCGGTGGGCCGCCCTGCCCCAGGTCGTCCATCAAGCGCGCCTCCTGACGGTCCTGCGGGTGACGGTGCGGGTGTCGAGACCGGACAGTCCGCGGACGGCGACGTACGCCTTCTCGCGGCCGGGCAGCGAGACCCGGCCGCGCAGCACCGCCTCGGGGTCGCGTTCGATGCGGTCCAGCAGCCTGCGGTAGATGCCGGCCATGGCGGCGACACAGGCCCCGCTGCGCCGGTCGAGCATGGGGAGCAGCCGGTAGCCCTCGGCGAAGAGGGCACGGGCGCGGCGCACCTCGAAGTGGACGAGGCCCGCGAAGTCGGAGCCCTCCGGCGGGAGCGGTCCGGCGAACCCGGCCGAGCAGCCGAACTTGGCGAGGTCGTCGGCGGGCAGGTAGGTGCGTCCGCCCTCGGCGTCCTCGCGCACGTCGCGCAGGATGTTGGTGAGCTGGAGGGCGAGCCCGAGGGTGTCGGCGTACTCCGCGGCCCGCTCGGCGCCGCGGGCGCCCGCCTCGGTGCCGAACACGCCGAGGGAGAGCCGGCCGATGGCGCCCGCGACGCACCGGCAGTAGACCTTGAGGTCGTCCCAGGTCTCGTAGGTCTCGCCCCGTACGTCCATCTGGACGCCGTCGATCAGTTCGTCCAGCCCTTCGAGCGGGACGGGGAAGGCCCGGGCGGCGTGGCTGAGGGCGACCGCGACCGGGTCGGTGTCGTCCTCGGCGACCTCGCCGCCGCGGACCCGGGCGAGCAGCAACCGGGTCTCGTCCAGGCGGGCGAGCTTGACGTCGTCGGCCAGGTCGCCGTCGCCGATGTCGTCGACCCGGCGGGAGAGGGCGTACAGGGCCGACATCGCCCGCCGCTTGGGGGCGGGGAGCAGCCGGATGCCATAGGCGAAGTTCCTGGCCTGCTGTCCGGTGACGGTCTCGCAGTAGCTGTAGGCGGCGAGTACCGGCGCGGACAGGTGCGGTGTGACCTCCACGGCCCGGATCACCCCTCTCCTCGCAGAGTGACGCCCACCTGGCCCAGCAGCCGGAGCCTGCCGGGTTTCGGCGGGCCGGGAAGGACGTCGTACGCGGCGGCGGCGATCGCGTCGATCGCCGCCCTTCCCCCCGCCACGAACCCCGCGAGCAGCAGCCTGAGCCTGCCGTGGACGCTCCCCACGAGGGGGGCGCCCTCGGTCAGCAGATCGCGGGCGCGTTGTGCCTCGTACGCGATGAGGGCGCGTACCGAGGCGCCCGTGACCGGCGCGGCGAGGTCGGCTTCTTGCACGTGGAAACGCTTCATGTCCTCTGCGGGAAGGTAGATCCGGTCGCGGCCGAGGTCCTCGGCGACGTCCTGGAGGTGCTCCACGATCTGCAGCGCCGTGCAGATGGCGTCGGAGCGGCGGATCCGCTCGGGGGTGGCGGTGCCGGTGACGGCGAGGACGAGCCGGCCCACCGGGTTGGCGGAGAGTTCGCAGTACGCCAGGAGGTCGTCGTAGGTCTCGTAGCGGCTGACGAGCTGGTCCTGGCGGTTGGCGGCGATCAGGTGGAGGAAGGGCTCGGGGGTGAGGCCGTGGCGGTGGACGGTGGGCCGGAGCCGGCGCAGCAGGGGGTGGTGCGGTACGCCGTCGAAGACCCGGCGCAGGTCGGTCTCGAAGGCGTCGAGGAGGTGGAGCCGGTCCTCGGCCCGGTCGGGCGGCACGCCGAGGAGGCGGGCGTCCGCTCCGCCGGGGGCCAGGTCGCCGTCGCCGATGTCGTCCACCAGACGGGCGAAGCCGTACAGGGCCATGAGGTCGGCGCGCCAGGCGCGGGGCAGGAAGCGCGGGGCCACGGGGAAGTTCTCCGCGGCGGCCTTGTCCAGCGTGTCGCGTTCCGGATCGGGGGCGTGGGTCGCCGCGGCGGCCGTCATCGTCGGCTGCCCGGGGCGGGGACGGCACACGCTGCGAAGAGCTGGGGAGTTTCCGTAGCCATTGCCGTCACATCTCCCGTTCTACACTGCCTACCCAATACACACTATTTCGGACACGCCGCCCAGCGCTCCCCACGACGACCCCGGTACCGTGGGCGCGCATTATCGCCCCACTTGCCGTGATTCGGCACCCGTACAGCTTACGTTGTACAACGCGTGCAGGACCGTGGGGGTGTCCCAAGCATCACAAGAACACACCGATTGGCTCCAAGATTCCTTCGGCGAGCCATAGTTGACGTTTCCTTTGCAGACGCGGACCCCGCCGCGCGAGTTGCGACGGGGCCCGGGGCAATCGGGCGACCACCCCGCGAGGCTCCCTCGGGGACGGGGCGGCCGGTCCGCCAGGAACTGCCGGAAGAACCGGAAGAACCGGAAGGCGCAGAAGACCTAGAAGACCTAGAAGACGCAGCAGAACCGGAAGACGGGGAAGAACCCGGACACGGGCCTAGCGGCCGGTGAACTTTTCGTACTCCTTGAGGACCTCTTCGGTGGGGCCGTCCATCCGCAGTTCGCCGCGCTCCAGCCACAGCACCCGGTCGCAGGTGTCGCGGATCGACTTGTTGTTGTGGCTGACCAGGAACACCGTGCCGGCCTGCTCGCGCAGCTCCCGGATCCGGGCCTCGGAGCGCTTGCGGAAGGCGGCGTCGCCGGTGGCGAGGGCCTCGTCGATCATCAGGACGTCGTGGTCCTTGGCGGCGGCGATGGAGAAGCGGAGCCGGGCCGCCATGCCGGAGGAGTAGGTGCGCATCGGGAGGGTGATGAAGTCGCCCTTCTCGTTGATGCCCGAGAAGTCCACGATCTCCTGGTACCGCTCCTTGATCTGCTCGCGGGTCATCCCCATCGCGAGACCGCCGAGGATGACGTTGCGCTCGCCGGTGAGGTCGTTCATCAGGGCGGCGTTCACCCCGAGCAGGGAGGGCTGGCCGTCGGTGTAGACCTTGCCGCTCTCGGCCGGGAGGAGTCCGGCGATGGCCCGCAGCAGGGTGGACTTGCCGGAGCCGTTGGAGCCGATCAGACCGATGGCCTGGCCGCGGTAGGCGGTGAAGGACACCCCGCGCACGGCGTGCACCTTGCGCACCCCGCGCTCCTCGCCGCGCTTGACGATCCGGCTCAGGGCGGCGGTGGCGCTGCCCTTGCCGGTCTTGGCGCCGTTGACGCGGTACACGATGTGCAGTTCGTCGGCGACGACGGTGGGGATCTGCTGTCCGGGAAGCTGCTCAGCCACGGCCGTACTTCTCCTCAGCCTTCCAGAAGTACACGAACCCGCCCACGGCGAAGAGCACCGCCCAGCCCCCGGCGAGCGCCCAGACGTGCTGGGGCAGGTTCTCCGAGCCGTAGTCCTCGATCAGCGCGAAGCGCATCAGGTCCATGTAGATGGCCGCCGGGTTCCACTGGAGGATGTTGGCGATCCACTGCGGCTTGTTGGCCAGCATGATCGGGATGGAGTACATCACCCCGGAGGCGTACATCCAGGTCCGCATCACGAACGGCATGAGCTGGGCGAGGTCCGGGGTGGCGGAACCCGCGCGGGCCATAATCAGGGCCAGTCCGGTGTTGAAGAGGAACTGGAGCGCGAGCACCGGCACGATCAGCGCCCAGGACGCGTCCGGGTAGCTGCCGAAGGCGCAGGTCACCGCGAACAGCACGATCATCGAGAAGAGCAGTTGCTGGAGCTGTTGCAGCGCGAAGGAGATCGGCAGCGAGGCGCGCGGGAAGTGCAGCGCGCGGACCAGGCCGAGGTTGCCGGAGATCGCCCGTACGCCCGCCATCACCGAACTCTGGGTGAAGGTGAACACGAACACACCGGTGACCAGGAACGGGATGTACACGTCCCGGGACATGCCGCGGTCGGCCTGGAGGATCACACCGAAGATGAAGAAGTAGACCGCCGCGTTGAGCAGTGGGGTGACCACCTGCCACAGCTGGCCCAGCTTGGCCTGGCTGTACTGGGCGGTGAGCTTGGCTCTGGAGAAGGCCATGATGAAGTGGCGGCGGTCCCAGAGCCGGCGGACGTACTCGACGAGGGAGGGCCTGGCCCCGCTGACGGCCAGGCCGTGCTTCGCGGCGATCTGGGCCGCGGTCAGCGACTCGTCGGGCGACACGGGCGCGGTCACCGCGATCGTGTCGTCATGCGTTGTCTCACTCACTGGTGGCAGAAACTTTCGTCATCGATGTGCGCGACCCCGCGGGGCCTGGCCCGGAGCCGGGCCGGGCCCGCCGGGCCTGGCCCGAGGGCACCCGTCAGGGACGAGCTTGTCAGATCACCGGTGGCCGGCCCAGTCGGGTCAGCCGCCACACCGTACGCCACTTCATGGGCCGGCGGGGACCGCACGGACTGCTCCAGCCTTCCTTGAACCCGCCGAACCAGGCGCGCAGCGCGGGCCGGGAGGGGCGCCGGGCCAGCGTGAGCAGCATCCAGACGCCCAGATAGACCGGGACGAGGAGGGCGGGAAGGTGACGCCGGGCCAGCCAGACCCGGTTGCGGGCGACCATCCGGTGGTAGACCGCGTGCCGGGACGGGGCGGTCGTCGGGTGGTACAGGACCATGTCGGCCCGGTAGTCGATCATCCAGCCGGCGTCCAGGGCCCGCCAGGCCAGGTCGGTCTCCTCGTGGGCGTAGAAGAAGTCGTCCGGGAGACCGCCGACCTCGGCGATGACCGCGGTGCGTACGGCGCTGGCGCCGCCCAGGAAGGTGGTGACCCGCGAGGAGCGCATCGGGTCGGAGGCGCGCAGCCGCGGGACGTGGCGGCGCTGGGTCTGTCCGGTGTCCGGGTCGGCGATGCGGAAGCTGATGATGCCGAGCTTCGGGTCGTCGCTGAAGGCCCGGCGGCACAGTTCGGCGGTGTCGTGGTGGGCGAGGAGCCCGTCGTCGTCCAGGAAGAGCACGATGTCCACGTCCCGGCCCGCGGGCCCGAACGCCTCGACGCCGACATTGCGCCCGCCGGGTATCCCGAGGTTCTCGGGCAGTTCCACGGTGCGCACCCCGGCGGGGACCTCGGGGACGGGCGAGCCGTTGCCGACGACGACGACCTCGACGCGGTCGCCCTCCTGCTTGGCTATGGAGTCCAGCAGGGCGCGCAGTTCCTCGGGCCGGTTGCCCATGGTGATGACGACGACGCCGACCTTCTCGGCGGGGGCCGCGTTCACCGGAGCCTGCTCGACACGAGGATGGACACCAGGTGCAGCACCGTCTGGAGCAGGGCGATCCCGGCGAGGACGGCGACGCCCAGGCGGGTGAAGAAGAGATCGCCGCGGGAGGCGTCCAGGATCGCGAGCAGCAGGATCAGCAGGGACGCCTCGATGCCGAGGATCAGCCGGTGGAACTTGAGGGCGGCGGCGGCCTTGCGGGCGAGTGCCATGCCGGAGGAGCGGGGTTCGGCGGCGGACTCCTGGACCGGGGGCAGCCCGCCCTGGTGCCGGGCGACACCGACCAGGTCGGTCTCGGCCTTGATGAGGATGGCGCCGAGGGCGGCGAGGGTGCCGAGGAAGGCCCACAGCCAGTCGATCCGGCCGCTGCCCCACACATCGGCGGCGCGCAGCCCGAGGCCGACCAGGACGGCGGCGTCGGTCAGGTAGGCGCCGACGCGGTCCAGGTAGACCCCGCCGAGGGAGAACTGCTGCCGCCAGCGGGCGATCTCGCCGTCCACGCAGTCGAGCAGCAGATACAGCTGGACCATGACCACACCGAGCACGGCACCGGTGATGCCCGGCACCAGCAGCGCCGGGGCGGCGAGCACACCGCACAGGGTCATCAGGTACGTGAGCTGGTTGGGCGTGATTCTGGTGTTCACCAGGTAGCGGTCGACCCGCAGCGAGACCTCACGCATGTAGAGGCGTCCCGCCCAGTGCTCACCGCTGCGCCGGTCCTTGACCCCGGCGGGGTGCACGACCGGCCTTAGTTCAGCTACCGATGGCCTTGACATAGTCGGCGTAGATGTCCTTGATCTGGTCGGTGTTCAGGTCGAGGTGCTCAAGAATCGTGTAGCGGCCGGGCCGGGTGCGGGGGGCGTACTCCACGACCCGGACGAACTCCTCCGGGGTGAAGCCGATCTCCTGCGGCAGCACCGGCAGCCCGTGCCGGCGCAGTACCGCGGCCATGTAGGCGGACTCCTCGTGCGCGCCGCGCAGGTACATCGCGAAGGCCGCGCCGAGACCGCACTGCTCGCCGTGGGCGGCGGCGCGCTCGGGGTACAGCAGGTCGAAGGCGTGGTTGATCTCGTGGCAGGCGCCGGAGGAGGGGCGGGAGTCGCCCGACACCGACATGGCGATGCCGCTGAGGACCAGCGCCTCGGCCAGCACCTGGAGGAAGTCGTTGTCGGTGATGCCGCCGGGGTGGCGCAGCACCGCCTCACCGGCCTGGCGGGCCATGGCGGCGGCGAGGCCGTCGATCTTCTCGCCCTTGACGGCGTGGGCGAGTTCCCAGTCGCGGATCGCGGAGATGTTGGAGACGGCGTCGCCGATGCCGGCCCGGACGAAGCGGACCGGGGCCTGGCGGACGACGTCGAGGTCGATGACGACCGCGATGGGGTTGGGCACTCCGTAGGAGCCGCGCCCGGCGTCGTTGTCGAGGGTGGCGACCGGGGAGCACAGTCCGTCGTGGGCGAGGTTGGTGGGGACGGCGACCAGCGGCAGGCCGACACGCGCGGCGGCGAACTTGGCACAGTCGATGATCTTGCCGCCGCCGAGGCCGACGAGGGCGTCGAAGTGGCCGGCCTTCATCTCGCCGGCCAGGCGTACGGCGTCGTCCAGGGTGCCGCCGCCGACCTCGAACCAGGTGGCGCCGGGCAGGGAGGGGGCGATCCGCTCGCGCAGCCGGGCGCCGGAGCCGCCGCTGACGGCGACGGCGAGTTTCCCGGAGTGGGATATTCGCTCGTCGGCGAGGACACAGCCCAGGTCGTCCAGGGCGCCCGCGCGGATGTCGACGACGACCGGCGAAGGGATCAGCCTGGTCAGTACCGGCACGCGATCTCCCGTCCCCGGGCCAGATCGTCGTGGTTGTCTATCTCGACCCAGTCGAGGTCGCCGATGGGCGCCACGTCGATCCGGAAGCCGCGGTCGACCAGCGCCTGGTAGCCGTGCTCGTAGAACTGCTGGGGGTCGGTCTCCCAGACGCCGCGCAGGGCCTCGGCGAGGTCGGGGGCGGCGTCGCCCTCGATGAGGGTGACGCCGATGTACTCGCCGGTGGCCTCGGCGGGGTCCATCAGCTTGGTGATCCTCGTCACTCCGCGCTCGGGGTCGGCGACGACCTTCATCTCCTCGTCGGCGAGGTCCTTCACGGTGTCGAGCGCGAGGATGACGCGCCGGCCGTCGCCGCGGGCGGCGAGGAGGGTCTGCTCGACGGAGACGGGGTGGACGGTGTCACCGTTGGCGAGGATCACGCCGTCCTTGAGGACGTCACGGCCGCACCACAGGGAGTACGCGTTGTTCCACTCCTCGGCCTTGTCGTTGTCGATGAGCGTCAGCTTCAGTCCGTACGTCCGCTCCAGCGCTTCCTTGCGGGCGTACACGGCTTCCTTGCGGTAGCCCACGATGACCGCGGCCTCGGTGAGGCCGATCTCGGCGAAGTTGCCGAGGGTCAGGTCCAGCACGGTCGGCTCGCCCTCGACGCCCTCGGGGCCCACCGGCACCAGTGCCTTGGGCAGGGTGTCGGTGTAGGGGCGCAGACGCCGTCCTGCGCCGGCCGCCAGGACCAGGCCGATCATGCGGGTTCTCCTTCGTCGTGTACGGCGGGTGCGCCCCCGAGGTGGGAGGCGACCCAGAAGCGGACGCTCTCGGCGAGCACCAGCAGTGCCAGGGCCACGGCCAGGACCGTGAGCGCGACCGCGAACTGCGCTCCGGTGAGCAGTGCGGCGAGCAGTGCGACCAGCAGGGTGCGCCCGTCGTGTCCCCCGGCGGCCCGCACCAGCCAGGCGGGCGGCGCCCCGGCGTTCCCGCGGATGCGGTAGACCGTGTCGTAGTGATGGTAGGCGACGGCGGCCACCAGCCCGAAAGCCGCGGGAAGTGCTCCGTTCGCCTCTGATTCAGCCGCGAGGATCAGCACGGTGCCGTACTCGGCGGCCCGGAAGAAAGGCGGGACCAGCCAGTCCAGGGCGCCTTTGAGGGGGCGGGCGACGGCGGCGGCCGACAGCAGGACGTAGAGGACGGCGGCGCCGGCGGTCGCCCAGCCCGCTCCCCACAGCGCGGCGCAGATCACCAGGACGCCGCCGCCGACGGCGGCGGCGACGGGCGCCGGGACCGGCGGGACGAACCGCTTGAGGGCCTCGGCGAGGGGTCCGCTGTCCGCGAGGTCGGCGAGGGCCTGGGCGGCGCGGCCGGTGCGCCGGGCCTTGCGGGTCAGGGAGCGCAGGACGCGGCCGGCGGTGGTGTAGGCGGCGGCGAAGGCACAGCCGACCAGCAGCACGACGAGGGTGACGCGGGGGGTGGTGACCGCGGTGAGGACGGCGATCATCGCCCAGCGCTCACCGATCGGCAGCACGATCATCCGGCGTACCCACACCGTCCAGCCGACGCCGTCGAGGCGGCCGGAGAGGGCGGCGGTGGGGCTGGTGTTGGCGGCGGCGTCGTGGTTGGCCTCGTTGAAGGAGAAGTCGACGACGTGCCGGCAGGTCTGGAGGACCATGGCGCCGAGCGCGAGCGCCCAGACGTCGTCGCCGCCGCGGGCCGCGCCGAGGGCGAGTCCGGCGTAGTAGGCGTACTCCTTGGCCCGGTCGAAGGTGGCGTCGAGCCAGGCGCCGAGGGTGGAGTACTGGAGCGAGTAGCGGGCGAGTTGGCCGTCGGCGCAGTCGAGGACGAAGGAGGCGATCAGCAGCACTCCGGCCGCGACATAGCCGCCGCGGGTGCCGGTGGCCGCGCAGCCCGCCGCGATCAGGGCGGTGAGCAGCGAGGCGGTGGTGACCTGGTTGGGGGTCAGTCCCCGGCGGGCGCACCAGCGGGCGACGTAGCGGGAGTAGGGACTGATGAAGAAGGTGGTGAAGAAGCCGTCGCGGGCCTTGACCGCGGACTTCAGGCGTACGGCCTCGTCGTCCACGGCGGCGACGGCCTGCCGTGCCTCGTTGCGGGCCTGGGGGTCGCCCGGAACCTCGGCGACCAGGCTGCCCAGTTCGGGCCGGTACACCTCGGCGCCGTCGGCGGCCAGGGCGGCGCCGACCCGGTCGGGGAGGCTGTCGACGACGACCGTGCCCTCGGCGGAGCGCTCGCGGGCCATCGCGCGGGTCAGTTCCTGGCGGGCGGCCGGGCGGGCGGTGACCGCGCCGGGGAGGGCGGCGAGCGGGAAGCGGGGGTCGGTCAGGCCGAGCCGCAGCGCGTGCGCGTGGCCGACGAACCGGGCGTCCACGATCGCGACCCGCTGATCACCGGGCACCTGGGCGAGGAGCGTCTCGGCGTCGGTGGCGCCGGAGGCGATGCGCACCTCGAAGCCGAGCGACCGCAGATCGCCCTCCAGGGACGATCCCGGCCCCGGCTGACCGGTGAGGATGGCGGTCGACAACCGAACTTCACTCCCTGGGTGGCGACGCGTCCGCGCCGGTCATGAGCATGATGGGGACGCCCCCTGGGCGGCACCAACTGCACCGGGCGGGCGGCGTTCGGCAGAGGCTATCGGATGATCAGAAGACCACGTTCACCGCCCGTTCATGGTCCGGACGGCACGCCGTGCCCTGCCTGCACTGACGATCATCATGCGGGATGGCGGGGCCGCCGTACAAAATCCTGACGGGAACGAAGCGGCGGATCGGGCGTTTCCCGGGCATTGGGACCGGGGCTCCAGAGGTGCCGGGCGCGGGTGCCGGTGCGGGCGGGCGCCGAGCCGACGGCGGGGGCGCTCCGCCGGGCGCTTAGGGTGGGCGTCCATGACGTGGCTGATCACCGGCGGTGCCGGATACATCGGGGCCCATGTGGTGCGGGCCATGACGCGGGCGGGCGAGCGGGTCGTCGTACTGGACGATCTGTCGTCCGGGGTGCCCGCCCGGCTCCCGGCGGACGTGCCGGTCGTCAGCGGGTCGTACCTGGACGGGCCGCTGCTGCGGCGGCTCCTCGCCGAGCACGCGGTGACCGGGGTGGTGCATCTCGCGGCGCGCAAGCAGGTCGCCGAGTCGGTGGCCCGTCCCGTGCGCTACTACCGGGAGAACGTCGGCGGTCTGGCCACCCTGCTGGAGGCGGTGGCGGAGGCGGGCGTGGAGCGCTTCCTCTTCTCGTCCTCGGCGGCGGTCTACGGCAGTCCGGACGTGGCGCTGATCACCGAGAGCACGCCGTGCGCCCCGGTGAACCCGTACGGCGAGACCAAGCTGGCCGGTGAGTGGCTGGTGCGGGCGCAGGGCGAGGCGCACGGCATCGCGACGGTGTGCCTGCGCTACTTCAACGTGGCGGGCGCCGCCGCCCCCGAACTGGCCGACACCGGGGTCTTCAACATCGTCCCGATGGTCTTCGACCGGCTCACCCGCGACGAGGCCCCGCGCATCTTCGGGGCGGACTACCCGACGCCGGACGGCACCTGTGTGCGCGACTACATCCATGTCACCGATCTGGCCGAGGCGCACGTCGCGGCGGTCCGGCGGCTCTCGGACCGGTCCGCGAAGGGCGATCTGACCGTGAACATCGGACGCGGCGAGGGCGTCTCGGTGCGTGAGCTGGTGACCCTGATCGGCGAGGTGAGCGGCGACACCCGTCCGGCGGTCGTCGACCCCCGCCGCCCGGGGGACGCTCCGAGGGCGGTCGCGTCCGCCGCGCTCGCCGCCCGGGAACTGGACTGGACGGCCCGCCTCGGGGTCCGTCAGATGGTCGAGTCGGCCTGGCGGGGCTGGCAGCTCCGCCAGGGCTGACCCGCCCGCGCGGCTCCTCGCGCCCCGTCGGGCCTCTCACCCGCCTGCGCGTCCTGGTCCGGCCCCGACCCGCCCGCACGCCCCTGGTCCGGCCCTGGCCTGCCCGCACGCCTCTGGTCCGGCCTCTGACCTGCACTCCGTTTCCGCAGGTCAGAGGTGATGACAACGGTGTTCACTGCCGCGTTGCCTGATACCCCCCGCCCGTAGTTCACTGTGATCGCGGACCAGCACAGGAGGCGGTTGTCCATGGGTGTCGGGCATGACCACGCGCACGCCCCGCCCGGCGGCGGCGGTACCGGCACGGCGGCGTCGGCGTACCGGGGGCGGCTGCGCATCGCCCTGGGGATCACGCTCACGGTGATGGTCGTGGAGATCGTCGGCGGGGTGCTCGCCGACTCCCTCGCGCTGATCGCGGACTCGGCGCACATGGCCACCGACGCGGTGGGCCTCGCGATGGCCCTGCTGGCGATCCACTTCGCCAACCGGCCGGCGAGCGAGCGGCGCACCTTCGGCTACGCCCGCGCGGAGATCCTCGCGGCGCTGGCCAACTGTCTGCTGCTGCTCGGTGTCGGCGGCTATGTGCTGTACGAGGCGATCCAGCGGTTCATCACCCCGGCACAGACGCAGGGCGGGCTGACCATCGTGTTCGGTCTGGTCGGCCTGGTGGCGAACATGATCTCGCTGTCGCTGCTGGTGCGCGGCCAGAAGGAGAGCCTGAACGTCCGCGGCGCCTTCCTGGAGGTCGCGGCGGACGCGCTGGGCTCGGTCGCGGTGCTGGTGTCGGCGACCCTGGTGCTCACCACCGGCTGGCAGGCCGCCGACCCGATCGCCTCGCTGGTGATCGGCCTGATGATCGTGCCCCGGACGCTCAAGCTGCTCCGGGAGACCCTGGACGTGCTGCTGGAGTCGGCGCCCAAGGGGGTCGACATGGCGGAGGTGCGGGCGCACGTCCTGGCCCTGGACGGAGTCGAGGACGTGCACGATCTGCACGCCTGGACGATCACCTCGGGCATGCCGGTGCTCTCCGCCCATGTGGTCGTACGGTCCGACGTCCTGAACGCCCTGGGCCACGAGAGGATGCTCCACGAACTCCAGGGCTGTCTCGGGGACCACTTCGACGTCGAGCACTGCACCTTCCAGCTCGAACCGGTCGGACACGCCGAGCACGAGGCACGGCTCTGCCACTGACCGCGCGGCCCGGCGCCGCGGACCCCGGCACAGGGGGCGTGCGCTGATCGGCGTGCGCTCCCTCGCGCGGGGGACATGCCGGGAGTGCCCGGGAAGTGCCGGGCGGCGCCCGATTCGTACGGCAGACTGGGGCGAGGACCGAGGCGAAGGATGGGTATGCCGATCACACCTGCCACCGCGACGCACAGCTCGTCGAACGGCACCGAGGAATCGATCATGCTGGAACTGGTCGACGAGAGCGGAGTGGCCATCGGCACCGCCGAGAAACTCGCGGCGCACCAGCCCCCCGGACAGCTGCACCGGGCGTTCTCGGTGTTCCTCTTCGACGAATACGGCCGGCTGCTCCTCCAGCGGCGCGCGCTCGGCAAGTACCACTCCCCCGGTGTCTGGTCCAACACCTGCTGCGGCCACCCGTACCCCGGCGAGGCGCCGTTCGCGGCGGCGGCCCGGCGGACCTACGAGGAGCTGGGGGTCTCGCCGTCACTGCTGGCGGAGGCGGGGACCGTCCGGTACAACCACCCGGATCCGGCCTCGGGCCTGGTGGAGCAGGAGTACAACCATCTCTTCGTCGGCATGGTGCAGGCACCGCTGCGGCCGGACCCGGAGGAGGTCGGCGAGGTCGCGTTCGTGACGGCGCAGGAGCTGACCGAGCGGCACGCCGAGGGCACCTTCTCGGCCTGGTTCATGACCGTGCTGGACGCCGCGCGGCCCGCGATCAGGGAGCTGACGGGTCCGTCGACGGGCTGGTGAGCACCGCTCGGGTGCGCGGGGCCGGGCGGGAGCCTCCCCCGCGCCCCCGGCCCCGCGCGTCCCCGTCCCCCGGCCCACCGCGCCCCCGCGCCCCCGCGCCCGGGGACGCTCCCGCCCGGCGACCCGGCTCAGACCAGCCCGGGCACCCCGGGGATCCCGAGGGGCTTGAGCGGCAGGGCCGCCCAGATCACCTTGCCGCCGCTCGCCGTGTGCTCCACGTCGCAGGCCCCGCCCGCCTCCCGGGTGATCTCCCGCACCAGCAGCAGCCCCCGGCCGCCGGTCTGGCCGTGGTCGGCCTCCAGGGCGGTCGGCCGGTAGGGGTGGTTGTCCTCCACCGACACCCGCACCCACTCGGCGCCCACGGCCACCTCCACAGCGAGCATCGGCGAGAGCAGCGCCGCGTGCCGCACGGCGTTCGTGACCAGCTCCGACACGATCAGCAGCAGCCCCTGTGCCAGATCCTCGGAGACCGGCACCCCCTGCCGCGTCAGCAGGTCCCGCACGGCGTGCCGGGCCTGCGGGACCGAGGCGTCCACGGCGGGGGCGGTGAACCGCCAGACCCCCTCGTACGGCAGCGGGGGCGCCACCGTCGCCCTCAGCAGTCTCTCCGCGCCGCCTTCGGGGCATGGACCGGACTCAAGCCCGTAGTCGTCCATCGTCCGGTCGCCACCCTTGTGCTCGATTGTCACCACACGAAGAGTGTTGGGAACGGTTCGCCCCGGACCGGGTGACTGAACTGAAGTCAGCAATTATCGAACACTTCTGATCGTTGCCGTGTGTCGTGGTCGGCTCAGGGACTGCTCCTGACACCTGATGCCGACTTCGCGAACTCTTCGGGTTGTACGGGTTTGACCCCGGCGGCGTCCGGACCGCCGACCGGCCGACGTCGGCGCCCTGCCTGAGCGGCCGTTCAGTGGGCCCGGATAGCATCCCGCGCATGGAGCCGCAGCTGAGACACCGGGTCGCCGACTCGGTCGCCACCGTCGTCATCCACCATCCGGCCAAACGCAACGCCATGACCACCGCCATGTGGCGGGCGCTGCCCCCGCTGCTGGAGACCCTGGCCGCCGATCCCGCCGTACGCGCCCTGGTGCTGACCGGGGAGGGGCCCACGTTCTGCGCGGGCGCGGACATCTCCGGGCTGCTGGCGGCCCCCGACGAGGCACGGGACCTGGCGGTGGCCGCCGAGGAGGCGCTGGCCGCGTTCCCCAAGCCGACCCTGGCGGCGGTCCGGGGGCACTGCGTGGGCGGCGGGGCCCAGCTCGCCGCCGCCTGCGATCTGCGGTTCGCGCAGGAGGGCGCGCTGTTCGGGGTGACGCCCGCGAAGCTCGGGATCGTGTACCGGTCCTCGTCCACCCGGCGGTTGGTCGCGCTGGTCGGGCCGGCCACCGCCAAATACCTCCTGTTCTCGGGCGAGTTGATCGACACGGCACGGGCGCTGCGCACCGGCCTGGTGGACGAGGTGCTGCCCGAGGGCGAACTCGACGCGCGGGTCGCCGCGTTCACCTCGGTCCTCGCCTCACGCTCGCTGCTGACCCAGGCGTCGGCGAAGGAGTTCGCGAACGGGCGCCTCGACCGGGACGCCCACTGGGAGGAGCAGGGGCGCGGCAGCGGGGACCTCGCCGAGGGCGTCACCGCCTTCCTGGAGCGCGGTCGCCCCCGCTTCGGCTGGACCGTACCCGCGGCGGACCGGCCTGCTCCAGGCTGAACCGGCTGCTGTCGCGCATCGCCGCGACGAGGTGCGCGGGCGCCTTCTCGGGGGACCCGGCGTCGTAGGGCGGCTGCGGGTCGTACTCCGTGCCGAGCTGCACGGTCCGGGCCACGTCGTCGCCCGCGATCCGGCCGAGCAGGGTCAGGCCGCCGTCCAGGGTGGCCGTACGGATCCGGTAGGAGCCCGGCGTGTGCTTCTCGGCCCCGGCGAACACCTCCACCGGACCCGTGACATCGAGACTCTGCACCCCGTCGAGGAGGAGCACCAGAACGGTTCGCTGTGCCATGGCCCGATTCTTCGCGCACCCCGCCATGGCCGCAATGACGAACTTCCCACCTTTTCTGCCACCGCGGACATGCATGCGCGGCGGTACGCGGGTACCCGTCCCCGGACAGGAGCCAGTCAGGAGCCAGTCAGGAGCCGGATAGGAGCCGCTCAGAGGAAGAACGAAAGACCGTAAGTCGTCACAAAAGAGTCATTACAAAAGAGACATAACTGAACGAAAGGAATTTTCACATGCTGCGAGCCATCGCGGACGTGCTGCGCCAGATCGGCGGAGCCGTCGCCACGGTCGTCACCCTGCCCTTCCGCGCCCTCGCCCGGCTGTTCGGCGGAGCCTCCTCCTCCGGTCGGCGCGGAGCGCGGCGCGTCTGAGGGATCCGGCCGTGCCGGATGCCGCCCTGATCCCCGGTTGTCGGTGTCACCTGCCACAATTGCCGCGCAACCCGAAGTGGATAAGGCGGTACGGGACGTGACGACACCCGGGTCCCTGGCAGTGGGGTCCATCGAAGGCAGGATCGCCGAGGAACTCGGCGTACGGGAGCGGCAGGTCAAGGCCGCCGTGGAGCTGCTGGACGGCGGTTCGACGGTGCCCTTCATCGCCCGCTACCGCAAGGAAGCGACGGAGATGCTCGACGACGCGCAGTTGCGCACGCTTGAGGAACGGCTGCGCTATCTGCGGGAACTGGAGGAGCGCCGGACGGCGATCCTGGAATCCGTACGCGAGCAGGGCAAGCTCACGGACGAGTTGGAGGCGCGCATTCGCGGCGCCGAGACGAAGGCCCGACTGGAGGACATCTACCTTCCCTACAAGCCCAAGCGGCGTACGAAGGCGCAGATCGCGCGCGAGGCGGGCCTGGAGCCGCTCGCCCAGGGGCTGCTCGGCGACCCGACGGTGGAGCCGCAGGCCGCCGCCGCCGCGTTCGTGGACGCCGACAAGGGCGTCGCCGACGCGCAGGCCGCGCTGGACGGCGCCCGCGCGATCCTCACCGAGCGGTTCGCGGAGGACGCCGACCTGATCGGCGAGTTGCGTGAGCGGATGTGGGGGCGCGGGCGGCTGGCCGCGAAGGTGCGTGAGGGCAAGGAGGAGGCGGGAGCGAAGTTCGCCGACTACTTCGACTTCGCCGAGCCCTTCACGGCGCTGCCCTCGCACCGGATCCTCGCCATGCTGCGCGGCGAGAAGGAGGAGGTCCTGGATCTCGTCCTGGAGCCGGAGGAGGCCACCGACGGCCCGTCCTCGTACGAGGGGCTGATCGCCCACCGGTTCGGGATCGCCGACCGGGGCCGCGCCGCCGACAAGTGGCTGACGGACACCGTCCGCTGGGCGTGGCGCACCCGGGTGCTGGTGCACCTCGGCATCGATGTGCGGCTGCGGCTGCGTACGGCCGCCGAGGACGAGGCGGTCGGGGTGTTCGCGGCCAATCTGCGCGATCTGCTGCTCGCCGCCCCGGCGGGCACCCGCGCGACGCTCGGTCTCGACCCCGGGTTCCGCACCGGTGTGAAGGTGGCGGTGGTGGACGCGACCGGCAAGGTCGTCGCGACCGATGTCATCCACCCCCACGTCCCGGCCAACCGGTGGGACGAAGCGATCGCCAAGCTGGCCCGGCTCGCGCGGGACCACGCGGTCGACCTGGTCGCCATCGGCAACGGCACGGCCTCGCGCGAGACGGACAAGCTCGCCGGTGAACTCATCACGAAGCACCCCGAGCTGAAGCTGACCAAGGTGATGGTCTCCGAGGCCGGCGCGTCGGTGTACTCGGCGTCCGCGTTCGCCTCGCAGGAGCTGCCGGACATGGACGTGTCGCTGCGCGGCGCGGTCTCCATCGCCCGCCGTCTCCAGGACCCGCTGGCCGAGCTGGTGAAGATCGACCCGAAGTCGATCGGCGTGGGGCAGTACCAGCACGACCTGTCCGAGGTGAAGCTGTCGCGCTCGCTGGACGCGGTGGTGGAGGACTGTGTCAACGGCGTCGGCGTGGACGTGAACACCGCGTCCGCCCCGCTGCTGGCCCGGGTCTCCGGCATCACCTCCGGCCTCGCCGAGAACATCGTGGCCCACCGGGACGCCAACGGCCCCTTCACCTCCCGGGGCCAGTTGAAGAACGTGACCCGGCTGGGGCCGAAGGCGTACGAGCAGTGCGCGGGCTTCCTGCGGATCCGCGGCGGCGACGACCCGCTGGACTCCTCCAGCGTGCACCCCGAGGCGTACCCGGTGGTGCGGCGGATGGTGAAGACCGCCGGCCAGGAGGTCGCCGCGCTGATGGGCAACACCTCGGTGCTGCGCTCGCTGCGGCCCGGTGACTTCGTGGACGAGTCGTTCGGTCTGCCGACCGTGTCCGACATCCTCAAGGAGCTGGAGAAGCCGGGCCGGGACCCGCGGCCCGCGTTCAAGACGGCCACCTTCAAGGAGGGCGTGGAGAAGCTCTCCGACCTGGCGTCCGGGATGGTCCTGGAGGGCGTGGTCACCAATGTGGCCGCGTTCGGCGCCTTCGTGGACGTCGGTGTCCACCAGGACGGGCTGGTCCATGTCTCCGCGATGTCGAAGACGTTCGTGAAGGACCCCCGCGATGTGGTGAAGCCGGGCGACATCGTGAAGGTGAAGGTGCTGGACGTCGACATCTCGCGCAAGCGGATCTCGCTGACCCTGCGGCTGGACGACGAGGCCGCGCCGCAGGAGCGCGGGGCCGGTGGCGGCGGCCGGCCGCAGCGGGGCGGCGGGCGTCCGCCGCAGCAGCGGCAGGGCCGTGGCGGTGAGCGGGGCGGGCAGGCCCGTGGCGGTGAGCGGGGTGAGCGGGGCGGCTCGCGTCAGGCGGCGACGCCGCCCGCGAACAGCGCGATGGCCGACGCCCTGCGCCGGGCGGGGCTGCTGAACCCGAAGGACGGAAAGCGCCACTGAGCCGTCCCCGGACGAGCCCGGACCACGGGAAGCCCGGTCCTTCGTGTGCCGCGAGGGGCCGGGCTTCCCCGGCTTCGCCCTGAGGGCCCGGCCCGCACCGCCCCGCCCCTGTCGGACCCGGCCCCTACAGTGGCGGTATGACGACTTCGCGTGCCGCCACCGACCCCGCCCTACGGGTGCTCACCTGGGATGTCATGGCCTCCGGCGGCTACGAGACCTGCTGGGCGGAGCCGGGCGCGGACACCCTGCGGGCGCGGGGCCGGGCCGTCGGACTGACCCCGGAGCCGTACTGGATCTCGTACACGCTGGAGACCGGTGAGGGGTTCGTGACGCGGCGGCTCACCGTGACCGCGGAGACGGCGGCGCGCACCCGCACCCTGGACCTGCGGCGCGACGACGCGGGGCGGTGGACGGCGGACGGGGAGCGGCTGCCGGAGGTCGACGGGGCGCTGGACTGCGATCTGGGGCTGTGTCCGCTCACCAACACCATGCCGGTGCTGCGCCACCGTATGCACCGGGAGCGCGGTGAGCGGGAGTTCCTGATGGCCTGGGTGTCGGTGCCGGATCTGACCGTGCGGGCGTCCCGGCAGACGTACACGCATCTCGCGCGGACCGGCGGGGGCGGCGGGCGGGTGCGGTACGCCTCCGGGACCTTCCGCAGCGACCTGGACCTCGACGCGGACGGGTTCGTCCTCGACTACCCGGGGCTGGCCCGGCGCCTGACTGCGCGTTAGGTCGGGTCCGCTCAGCGTTCGGTGACCTTGCCGTCGGCGACCTCCAGGCGCCGGGTGACCTGCACGGCGTCCAGCATGCGGCGGTCGTGGGTGACCAGCAGGAGCGTGCCCCGGTAGGTGTCGAGGGCGGATTCCAACTGCTCGATGGCGGGCAGGTCGAGATGGTTGGTCGGCTCGTCCAGGACGAGCAGGTTGACGCCCTGGCCCTGGAGCAGGGCGAGGGCGGCGCGGGTGCGTTCGCCGGGTGAGAGGGTGTCGGCCGGGCGCAGCACGTGGTCCGCCTTCAGGCCGAACTTGGCGAGGAGGGTGCGGACGTCGACGGGGTCGACGCCGGGTGCGGCGGCGCTGAAGGCGTCGAGCAGGTTGCGCGGGCCGTGGAAGAGGCCCCGGGCCTGGTCGACCTCGCCGACCAGGACGCCGGAGCCGAGGGCCGCGTGCCCGGAGTCGAGCGGGACCCGGCCCAGCAGGGCGCCGAGCAGGGTGGACTTGCCGGAGCCGTTGGCGCCGGTCACCGCGATCCGGTCGGCCCAGTCGACCTGGAGGGTGACGGGGCCGAACGCGAACCGCCCGGGGTCGCCGGGGTCGCCGTGCCGTACCTCGGCGTCGCGCAGGCTCGCCACGACGGCGCCGGAGCGCGGGGCCGCGGCGATCTCCATGCGCAGGTCCCACTCCTTGCGGGGCTCCTCGACCACATCGAGGCGCTCGATCATGCGCTGGGTCTGGCGGGCCTTGGACGCCTGCTTCTCGCTGGCCTCGCTGCGGAAGCGGCGGCCGAGCTTGTCGTTGTCGCCCGCCTTGCGCCGGGCGTTCTTGACGCCCTTGTCCATCCAGGTCCGCTGCATCTGGGCGCGGTCCTGGAGGGCGGCCTTCTTGTCGGCGTACTCCTCGTAGTCCTCGCGGGAGTGGCGGCGGGCGACCTCGCGTTCCTCCAGGTAGGCCGCGTAGCCGCCGCCGTAGAGGTGGGTCTGCTGCTGGGCGAGGTCGAGTTCGAGGACCTTGGTGACGGTGCGGGTGAGGAACTCGCGGTCGTGGCTGACGACGACGGTGCCGGCGCGCAGTGCGCCGACGAAGCGTTCGAGGCGCTCCAGCCCGTCGAGGTCGAGGTCGTTGGTGGGTTCGTCCAGGAGGAAGACGTCGTAGCGGGACAGGAGCAGGGAGGCGAGGCCGGCGCGGGCCGCCTGGCCGCCGGAGAGCGCGGTCATCGGCTGGTCGAGGCCGATCACCAGGCCGAGGGAGCCGGCCACGTCCTCGGCCCGTTCGTCGAGGTCGGCGCCGCCGAGGGCCAGCCAGCGCTCCAGGCTGACGGCGTACGCGTCGTCGGCGCCCGGCGCCCCGTCCACCAGGCCCTGGGTGGCCTCGTCCATGGCGGTCTGGGCGGCGGCGACGCCGGTGCGGCGGGCGAGGAAGGCGCGGACGCTCTCCCCCGGGCGGCGCTCGGGCTCCTGCGGGAGGTGGCCGACGGTCGCGGTGGCCGGGGAGAGGCGCCGTTCGCCCTCCTCGGGCGGGGTCAGTCCGGCGAGCAGCCGCAGCAGGGTGGACTTCCCGGCTCCGTTGGCGCCGACGAGGCCGATCACGTCGCCGGGCGCCACGACGAGGTCGAGCCCGGTGAACAGGGAGCGGTCGGCGTGGCCGGCGGCGAGGTTCTTGGCGACGAGGGTGGCAGTCATCAGAGGGTCGATAGTAGTCGGCGCGGGGGCGGCCCGGTCGCTGTGGCACCGCTTCCACCGGTGGCACACCCGGGGCGTCGGACGGCTCCTTCCGCTACCGTCGCGGTGTGCTGAGCGGACAGAGGGACGATGTGATCGTCGTCGGTGGCGGGGTGGTCGGGCTGACGACGGCCGTGGTGCTGGCCGAGAGCGGGCGCCCGGTACGGCTGTGGACACGTGAGCCGGCCGAGCGGACCACGTCGGCGGTGGCGGGCGGGCTGTGGTGGCCGTACCGGATCGAGCCGGCCGCCTCCGTGCACGCGTGGGCGCTGCACACGCTGGGGGTGTACGAGAGTCAGGCCGCGTCGCCCGGGACGACCGGCGTGCGGATGGTCGAGGGGGTGCTGGGCGAGACGGACCCCGACGAGGTACGGGGGTGGGCGGCGGCCCGGCTGCCGGGGCTGCGGGCGTCCACGCCGGACGAGTACGGGGGCCGGGGCACCTGGGCGCGGCTGCCGCTGGTCGACATGGCGGCGCATCTGCCGTGGCTGCGGGAGCGGTTGGCGGCGGCGGGCGGCACGGTGGAGGAGCGGACCGTGTCGCCCGGGTTCCCGGAGGCGGACGCGGCGGTCGTGGTCAACTGCACCGGGCTGGGCGCCCGCACGCTGGTGCCGGACGCCTCGGTGCGGCCGGTGCGCGGTCAGTTGGTCGTGGTGGAGAACCCGGGCATCCGCACCTGGCTGGTCTCCGGCGACGAGGCGGCGGGGGACGGCGTCAAGTCCTACTTCTTCCCGCAGCCGGGCCGGCTGGTGCTGGGCGGCACGGCCGAGGACGACGTGTGGTCGACCGAGCCGGACCCGGCGGTGGCGGCGGAGATCGTACGGCGGTGCGCTCGGCTGCGTCCGGAGATCGCGGGGGCGCGGGTGCTGGAGCACCGGGTGGGGCTGCGGCCCGCGCGGGACGCGGTGCGCCTGGAGCGGGAGCGGCTGCCGGACGGCCGGCTGCTGGTGCACAACTACGGGCACGGCGGGGCGGGTGTGACGGTGGCGTGGGGGTGCGCGCGGGAGGCGGCGGCGCTGGCGGAGGGGTGAGGCCCCGTCCCCTGCGCCGGCTCCCGGGCCCGGGGCGGTCGGCTCCGGGCCCGGGGACGGTCACTCAGTGCTTGCCGATGGGGTCGCCCTCCACCTCGGTTCCCACGCCGGGTCCGACGCGGAGTTCGAACTCGCCGTCGTAGCGCTTGTGGCCCTCGATGACCGCCAGTTCGACGGCCTCGGAGCCCATCTCCTCGCGCACGATGAGCGGGTCGCGGCGCAGGTCGCGCATGAGGGCCACGCACATGAAGAGCATCACGACGACGAACGGGGCCGCCGCGAGGATCGTCAGGTTCTGCAAGCCGGTCAGCGCGTCGCCCTGGCCGCTGCCGACCAGCAGCATGACGGCGGCCACCGCGCCGGTCACCACGCCCCAGAAGACGACGACCGAGCGGCCGGGCTCCAGTACGCCCTTCTGGGAGAGGGAGCCCATGACGATCGAGGCGGCGTCGGCGCCGGACACGAAGAAGATGCCGACGAGAATCATCACCAGGAGGCTGCTGACGGTGGCGATCGGGAACTCCTGGAGGACAGCGAAGAGCTGTGCCTCGGGGGTGGACTGGTCGCCGACCTTGCCCTGTTCGGCCAGCTTCATCGCCGAGCCGCCGAAGACCGCGAACCAGACCAGGCTGACCGTGCTGGGCACGAGGATCACACCGCCGATGAACTGGCGGATGGTGCGGCCCCGGCTGATCCGGGCGATGAACATGCCGACGAAGGGCGTCCAGGAGATCCACCAGGCCCAGTAGAAGACGGTCCAGCTGCCCAGCCAGGCGGCGACGCCCTCACCGCCGCTGGCCTCGGTGCGCCCGGCGAGGTCGGGCAGGTCGCCGAGGTAGGCGAAGACGGAGGTGGGCAGCAGGTCGAGCACGATGACGGTGGGTCCGGCGACGAAGACGAACAGGACCAGCGCGAGGGCCAGCACCATGTTGATGTTCGACAGCCACTGGATGCCGCGCTCGATGCCGGAGACCGCCGAGGCGACGAAGGCGAGGGTCAGTACGGCGATGATGCTGACGAGCACGCCGGTGCTGACCTGGTCCATCCAGTCCAGCTCCTGCATGCCGGAGCCGATCTGGAGGGCGCCGAGACCGAGGGAGGCCGCAGAGCCGAAGACGGTCGCGACGATCGCGAGTATGTCGATGACCCGTCCGCTGAGCCCGTTGGCGTTGCGCTCGCCGATCAGCGGGGTGAACACGGCGCTGATGCTCTGCCGGCGACGGCGGCGGAAGGTGCTGTAGGCGATGGCGAGGCCGACCACGGCGTAGATCGCCCAGGGGTGGAGCGTCCAGTGGAAGAGCGTGGTGGCCATGGCCGTCTCCATGCGCTCACCGGAGTCGCCGGCGCCGGTGCCCGGCGGGGGCGTGAGGTAGTGCGCGAGGGGCTCGCTGACGCCGTAGAACATCAGGCCGATGCCCATGCCCGCGCTGAACATCATGGCGACCCACGAGACCGTGCGGAACTCCGGCGCCTCGTCCTCCGCGCCCAGCCGGATCCGGCCGTAGCGGCTGATGGCGAGCCACAGGGCGAAGACTACGAAGCCGGACGCGGCCAGCATGAACGCCCAGCCGCCGTTCTTCATCAGCCCGTCGAGCAAGGTGCTGGACACACTCTCCAGCGTGTCGGTCGCGACGGCACCCCACACGACGAACGCGAGGGTGAGGGCGGCGGTGACCCCGAACACGACCCGGTCGGTCCTCGGCCGGCCCGAGGCCGGCAGATGCGCTTCCGGGGGCGGCGGTAGATCTCCGGGTTCCGGGGCGTTCGTGCGCTGACTGTCGTGCGTCACAGGCGGGCCTTCCATGGGGAGAGGGACGTGAAGGACAGGAGAAACGCTCCTGCCCCCTACGCGCTTACCACATGTGGCGCAATCTGCACCCACCCAGGGGACCGGTGTCCGATCACCCGCCCGCCGAAACGTACCCGGTCGGAACGCTGGGGGTGGGGGCGGGGTGCCTGCCGACGCCCGAGCCGGGGATCTGCCGGGGGCGGCCCGACGGGCCTCTGCACGGCCGGAAACGGGCGGGTCGCGCGGGGGCGTGGGGGGCGGGTCGGCCGGGGGCCGGTGCGGCGGGTCGGCCGGGGGCCGGTGCGGCGGGTCGGCCGGGGGCCGGTGCGGCGGGTCGGCCGGGGGCCGGTGCGGCGGGTGGGCCGGGGGCTGCGCCCGACGGGTCCGCCGGGGCGGGGGCGGGCGGGTCGGCCGGGGGCCGGTGCGGCGGGTCGCGCGGGGGCGTGCGGGGCGGGTCGGCCGGGGGCCAGTGCGGCGGGTCGGCCGGGGGCTGCGCCCGACGGGTCCGCCGGGGCGGGGGCGGGAGGTTGCTGGGGCCCGCGCCGGCAGGCCGTCCCAGGGCGGCCGGTCTCTCTGGCTCCGGTCCGGCGGGCCGGAGCCAGACAGGTCTGCCGGGGCCGTGCCCGGCGATCTTCCCGGGGCCAGGTGTGGCGGGCCTCTCTGCCGGCGTTCCGGATATCGGTCAGCAGTCGAGCCAGGGCACCCGGGCCAGCAGTGTGGCCCGGGTGCCCTGCGCCGGCCCCTCCGGGAGCAGGGGCCAGCGGCAACGGCTCGGAACTCCCGGCCGACAGCCCGGCCCGGGGCTGCTGGATCGGCGGCTCGCCCCGGGCCTCGTGGCCGGCGCCCCGGCCCGGGGCGAGCGGGCGGCAACGCAGACCGGGGCTTCCAGTCGGCGGGGTGCCCCGGGCCCTGTGGCCAGCGACCCAGCCCGGGGCGACCCGGCGGCAAGGCGGACCGGGGCTTCCAGCCGGCGGGGTGCCCCGGGCCCTGTGGTCAGCGACCCGGCCCGGGGCGACCTGGCGGCGGGTTGCGCAGGGGCCCGTGGTCAGTAGCCCCCGCCCGGGGCGGGTCGTCGGCGATGGGGTTCGGGGGTGTCAGCAGTTCGGGATCGGTTGGGCCGGTGTCAGGTGGTAGGTCGCTCGTTCGTCCAGGAGCAGGGGGACCAGTGCGCGCAGGGACTGTCGCAGTGGTACGTATCTGCCGTCGCCGTCCGTGCGGGTGCGGATGCCGTGGAGGGCGAGTTCGTCCTTCACGTCGGCGTACTGGGCGTCGGTGAGCCGGTAGCCGCAGGGCGGGTCCTGGATCACCTCGGCACTGTCGGGCGGGTCGTTGTCGGCGCCGCCGAGGTAGACGGGGCCCGAGTCGCGGTACCCGGCGATCCGGGCCGCGCCCGTGGCCGACTCGATCCGGCCGCGTCGCTCGTCGCTGAAGTCGAACAGGCCGTCGAGGGCGGCGAGTTGGGAGTGGACGCGGCGCCGGTTGTTGAGCGACTCGTCCCGCTGCTCGGCCTCGGTGACCGGGTCGACGCGGCTCTCGATGAGCAGACCGGCCGCGTGCTTGGCACCGGACATGTTGCGCAGGATGCGCTCCTGTCCGTCCCCGGCGACCTGCCGGAGCGGCTCACCGGTGTCGGGGTCGGTCCAGATCCCGTAGGTGCCGGTGGAGTGGCCGGCGTCCCGCGCGGCGGGCCGGACGTACGCCTCGGACAGGGTTCGCGCCTCGTCGTGCACGGCGTCGGCCGTGTTGAGGTTGCGCGGCCACAGGTCGAACAGGTCCTTGTCGTAGTACCGGGGGGTGGCCCCGTACTCGTGCAGGTCGTAGATGATGTCGGGCTCGCGGTCGCGGACCACGGCGGCCAGGGCGCGGCCCTCGTTCGTGGCGAGGGCGACGTGGTCGCGGTTGATGTCGACGCCGTCCGCGTTGCCCCGGGTGTCGGCGGCCCGGCCGTCGGGGTTGGCGGTGGGCACCACGAGCACGGTGGTGCGCTCCAGGAAGCGCCGGGTGTCGCGGTCCTTGGCGTGGGCCAGGTCGCGGACGGTCGTCAGACAGGCTTCGCGGCCCGAGGGTTCGTCGCCGTGCTGACTGCACACCAGGAGCACGGTGTGGGCGCTGTCACGGGCGCCGACGCGGACGAGTTGCAGCGGCCGGTTCTGCCGGGTGGTGCCGATGCGGGAGATCGACACCCGGTCGCTCGCCCGGTCCACGGCGGCGAGGAACCGCTGTTCCTCGGGCTGGGTGGTCCAGCGGGCGCCGTCGGTGCGTTCGAACCCGGTGCGCGGGGGCGCCGCGTCGGCGGCCCGGGCGGGGGCGGTCAGCAGGGACGTGGTGAGTGCCGCGGTGACGGCGGCGGTGGTCAGGGCCAGGGCGCGGGAACGGCGGTTCACCGGCCTCCCTCCGGGACGCGCTGGACGGTGGCGGGCGGCTCGACCCCTTCGAGTCCGGCGGCCGGGGCGGCGGCGCGGGCTCCGGCGGTGGCGCGGGCGAAGGCGCCGGTGCCGCCGACGACGGGGACGTGCGCCGTGGTGCGGGAGAGGTCGAGGCCGAGGGTCGGCCGGTCCGCGGGCGGTTCGATCAGCCCGCCGTCGGTGCCCGCGACGATCAGCGCGAGCCGGTGTCCGGCGGGTACGACATGGTCGGTGGCGGCCAGGTCGAGGGTGAGGGTGTACGCCTTGCCCGGGGTGAGCGGGCGGCCCTCGCCCGGCGAGGCGTGGGTGCCGAGGTCGGCCCAGCCGCGGCTGAGGACGGTGTGCTCGACGTCCGCCGTGCGGGCCGCGGTCTCCCGGAAGCAGGCGCTGTCGCCGGTGGTGCTCGCGCCCCAGCAGGTGCGTTCGGGCAGGGTGCTGATGCCTTCGCCCGCGGCGGAGTAGTCGCGGATGGTGGCGGGGCCGAGGTCGACGAGGACGGCGCTGAGGTGGGCCGTCGGGGTGCTGGGGGTCGCGGTGACGGTGACCTTCGAGGAGCCAGACAGCCGCAGGTCGCGGGTGAGCGGGGCGGTGACGAAGCCGGCCTTGTCCGGGGTGGACACGCCGATGTCGGTGGCCCAGTCGCCCTCGCCGCGGGCGGGGTCGTCGGTGAAGGTCTCGGTGCCCTTGCCGGTGCGCAGGCCGAGGGTGCCGACGCCGGGCTCGGTGCCCTTGGCGGGCTTCAGCCGTACGGAGTCGGTGGCGCGGGGCGGCCACACGTCGGAGGTGACCCACTGGTCCGGCCGGCGCTCGATGTCGGCCATGGGCTCGTCGTCGATGCCGTTGTCATAGCCGAGGAGTTCATGGTCGAACCAGCGGTGCAGGGTGTTCACCCAGTCGGCGCGGCGGAAGTCGAAGGGGTCGACATGGCCGACCTGGGAGAGCCAGATCTTGCGGTCGACGCCGTTCTTCGCGAGGGCGTCCCACCACTGGCCGAAGTGCTTGGCGCGGACGTTGAGGTCCTGGGTGCCGTGCACGACGAAGACGCTGGCCTCGACGTCGTCGGCGTCGGGGACGTAGTTCCGCTCGGACCACAGCCCGGTCCAGTCGCCGGTGCGCGGGGCGCCGTCCACGATCTTCTGCTGGACGGCGGCGCAGCGGGCGCGGGCCTCGGGGCTCTCGACGTAGTTCGACAGCCAGTCGGGGCCGGAGTCGAAGAGCGGGGCGCCCTGCGAGAAGTAGTAGTCGTACCAGGAGGAGATGGCGCCGATGGGGACGATGGTCTCCAGGCCCTCGACCCCGGTGGCGGCGACGCCGTTGGCGATGGTGCCGTCGTAGCTCTTGCCGATCATGCCGGTGCGGCCGTTGGTCCAGTCGGCCGAGGCGCGGGTGGTGCCGGTGCGGGTGGTGTAGGCGGTGCCGCGGCCGTTGAGCCAGTCGATCACGGCCTTCGCGGACTGGATGTCGGAGCGTCCGCCGACGTCGACACAGCCGTCGGAGCGGTTGGTTCCGGCGAGGTCGACGCCGACGAAGCCGTAGCCGCGGGGCACGAAGTAGTTGTCGTAGTACAGCGGCATCTGCACGATGTCGCCGTCGGCGTCGTACGTCTTGCGCTGGCCGTCGTTGCCGCGCCCGCAGCAGGAGTAGTACGGGCTGGCGTCCATGATGACGGGGATCTTGCGGCCCCGCTGGGCGGGTTCGGACGGCCGGACGATGTCGACGGCGACCCGGTCGGTCCGCCCGTCGCCGTCCCCGTCGAGCCGGGTGTCCACCCAGACGGCCTCGCGCACGGCGCGGTCGTAGGAGTAGACCGGCTGGCTGGTGCGCGGGCCGGTCCCGGTGGCGGTCGCCTGGGCGGGGGTGAGGAGGGTGGCCATCAGGGCGGCCGTGGCCGCCGTCGCGAGCGGTCTCCAGATCGTGAAGCGCGTGCGTTTCGGCATGCGGCGGACGGTACCCCGGTCAACTCCCGCGCAGAAGAGGGCGGCTGAGGGAGTGCTGTGAAGGTGTGTGGCCGGATCTCGCCGCCGGAACGGGTGTGTTCGGAGGGGTTCACGACCCTTCATGTCGGCCGAATGGCGATCGTGTGACAGGTGGGGCCGTGGACAGCCCCGGGGGGACAGGGCGTACATAGGGTTCGAACAGTCTTCGGTCCCCCCTGATCCGGTTCACCCGACCGGATCCCTACGACTTGGAGCTTTCGTGCACCGCAGATTCATCGCGCCGGGCGCGCTCGCCGCGGCCTCCCTGCTGCTGGCGATCCCGGCATCGGCCGCGAGCGTGTCCCCCGGCGCACCGGGCATCGGCGACCCCTACTACCCGGACTACGGCAATGGCGGCTACGACGTCTCCCATTACGACCTGCGGCTGAAGTACCGGCCCGCCGACGACCGTCTGGAAGGCACCGCGACCCTCCTCGCCCGCACCACCCAGGAGCTGAACCGGTTCAATCTGGACTTCCTGCTGGACGTCTCCGAGGTGCGGGTCAACGGCGTCAAGGCCGCGTTCCGGACAACCGGCGAGCACGAGCTGGAGATCACGCCGGGGAAGACCCTGGCCAAGAACACACCGGTCACCGTGGTCGTGCGGTACGCGGGCGTGCCGTCGTCGGAGCAGGCGTACGGCTTCACCAGCTGGCTGCGTACCCCGGACGGCGGGGTCGCCGCGAACGAGCCCGAGGCGGCCTGGTGGTGGTTCCCCAGCAACGACCATCCGCTCGACAAGGCGACGTACGACGTCTCCGTCCAGGTCCCCGACGGCACCCAGGCCATCTCCAACGGCACCCTCCAGTCGGCCGTCTCGCGGGCCGGCTGGACCCGCTACAACTGGCGGTCGAACAAGCCGCAGGCCAGCTATCTCGCCACCCTCGCCGTCGGCCGGTTCGACCTCACCACCGGCACCACCGAGAGCGGCATCCCGGTCGTCAACGCCTACAGCAAGGACCTGGGCGACCACGCCGGCGCCGCGCGGGCCAGCATCGAGCGCACCGGTGAGATCGCCGACTGGCTGACCGGGTACTTCGGGCCGTACCCGTACAACGCGCTCGGCGGCTACGTCCCGAACACCACCACCGGGTACGCGCTGGAGACCCAGACCCGGCCGTTCTACAGCCCGCGCCAGTTCGCCAACGGCTCCAACACCTCCGTCGTCGTCCACGAGATCGCCCACCAGTGGTACGGCAACCTGGTCTCCGTGGCGGGCTGGAAGGACATCTGGATCAACGAGGGCTTCGCCCGCTACTCCCAGTGGCTGTGGTCCGAGCACGAGGGCGAGGGCACGACCCGGGAACTCGCCGACTACGCGTATGCCTCCCGGCCCGCCGGCGACCCGTTCTGGAAGGTCAGGCCGGGTGACCCGGGCCCGGACAACCAGTTCCACTCGGCCGTCTACGACCGGGGCGCGCTGGCGCTCCAGGCGCTGCGCGAGGACATCGGGGACGAGGACTTCTTCACCCTCCTCAAGGGCTGGCCGAAGCGGTACGCGCACGGCAACGCCACGGTCGCCGACTTCCGCCGCTACGCCGAAGAGGTGAGCGGACGGCCGCTGGCCGCGCTGTTCGACACCTGGCTGTATCAGCCGTCCAAGCCGGGGGCACCGGCCGCCGCCGAGGCGTCCCTCGGCACGGCCAAGGCCCCTGAGCAGCCCAGGTCGTGGAAGAAGATCGCGGCGACGAACGACGTGCACGCGCACTGACGGGGAGTCGGCGCGCCGGGTGCGGCGCCACGGTGCCGCACCCCTGCCGTCGCTGAGACGCGCGCCCGCGCTGACGCGCCTGACCGGCGTCGTCGGTCTACGGTGGGCCTGTGCGCCGGGCGGCCCGTACGGCACGGGCCGTCCTCGTGGCGTGCGGGCCCCGGCTCCGCCCGGCGGTCCGTGGGACGAGAGCGAAGGAGCCGTCGGGTGCGGGACGTCGCGATCATCGAGGCACCGTCCGTGCTGGGACTGCGGCCCACCGGGGTCGAGGAACTGCCCGGGGCACTGCTCGGCGCGGGTCTCGCCGAGGGCGTCGGCGCGCAGCGCGCGGGCCGGGTGGAGCCGCCGCCGTACGAGCCCGAACGGGATCCGGCGACCGGGGTGCTCAATCCGGCCGGTATCGCCGAGTACTCCGTGCGGTTGGCGGACGTGGTGGGCGAGGTGCTCGACACCGGCCGGTTCCCGCTGGTGCTCGGCGGGGACTGCAGCATCCTGCTTGGTCATCTCCTCGCGCTGCGGCGGCGGGGCCGGTACGGGCTGCTGTTCCTCGACGGGCACACCGACTTCTACCAGCCCGAGGCCGAGCCGGTGGGCGAGGTGGCCTCCATGGAACTGGCCGTCGCCACCGGGCGCGGGCCTCGGGTGCTGACCGATCTGGAGGGCCGGGCGCCGCTGGTCCAGGACGCGGACGTGGTCGCGCTCGGCTTCCGGGACGCCACCGAGTCGGCGGTGTTCGGCAGACAGCCGCTGCCGGACGCGCTGCACACGATGGATCTGCACACGGTCCGTGAACTGGGCGCGGCCGAGGCCGCCCGGCGGGCCGTGGAACTGCTCACCGCGGACTCCGGCAGCGCCGGGTACTGGCTGCATCTCGATGTGGACGTGCTGGACGACGCCGTGATGCCCGCCGTCGACTACCGGCTCTCGGGCGGGCTGGCCTGGGAGGAACTCGACGCGCTGCTGGACGCCGCGCTCGCCTCGCCGGGGGTGGTGGGGATGGGCGTCACGATCTTCAATCCCCGGCTGGATCCGGACGGGGACATCGCGTTGCGGCTGACGGAATGCCTGGTGAGGGCGTTCGAGAGAGCGCGCGGGGGTCCTTCGGGGGGCTGAGCGGGAGCGGGCCCTTGGGGGGTGTGGGGGGCCGACGGGGGCTGTGTGTCGGGGGGGGGCGATGGGGCTGTGTGGGGCCGACGGGGGGGCTGTGGGGGGGGTGGTGACCGGGCTGTGTGGGGCCGACGGGGGCTGTGGGGGGCCGCTTCGGGGCTGAGCCCGGGTTGCGACGGGTGGTGTTGTCTCGCGTGGTTCCCCGCGCCCCCGAGGGGTTGTCGCCCGACGTCAGTCCGTCATACGGGTCAGTTCGCCCGCCGTCGTGCGGGACGCCTTGCGCCGGATGGCGTACCAGCCCACCACCAGCATCGCCGCGATCACCGGGATCAGCAGCAGGGTCCTGCGGCCGACCTCCGGGTCGTTCCACATCATGCCGAGACAGGCCAGCAGGAACGCGATCGTGGCGATCTCCGTGACAGGGCTGCCGAAGAGCCGGAAGTGGGGGCGCTCCAGCAGGCCCGCCCGGGCGCGGCGCACGAAGATCAGATGGCAGATCATGATGATCACCCAGGTGCTGATGATCCCGAGCGAGGCCACGTTCAGCACGATCTCGAACGCCTGGGCGGGCACGAGGAAGTTCAGGCCGACGCCGAGCACACAGACGCCGCAGGTCAGCAGGATGCCGCCGTACGGGACCTGGCTGCGGTTCATCACCGCCGTGAACTTGGGGGCCGAGCCCGCCATCGCCATGGACCGCAGGATGCGGCCGGTGGAGTAGAGGCCGGAGTTCAGGGAGGACATGGCGGCGGTCAGCACGACCAGGTTCATCACATCGCCGGCCGCCGGGACGCCGATCTTCGACAGGACGGTGACGAAGGGGCTCTCCCCGGCGGAGTAGGCGGAGCCGGGCAGCAGCAGGGCGAGCAGGGCGACCGAGCCGACGTAGAAGATGCCCACGCGCCACATGATGGAGTTCACCGCGCGCGGGACGACCTTCTCCGGCTCGGCGGTCTCACCCGCGGCGACACCGACCAGTTCGAGGGCGGCGTAGGCGAAGATCACGCCCTGCATGACCAGGACCACCGGCATCAGTCCGTGCGGGAAGACCCCGCCGCCGTCGGCGATGACTCCCGGGCCGGGCGTGGTGCCGCCCACCTCCTGCCGGGTGACCAGCAGGAAGATTCCGATCAGCATGAAGCCGACGAGGGTGGCGACCTTGATGATCGCGAACCAGAACTCCATCTCGCCGAAGATCTTCACCGAGATCATGTTCACGGCCAGCACGACCGCGAGCGCGATCAGCGCCAGCACCCATTGGGGTACGTCGGTGAACATGCTCCAGTAGTGCGTGTAGAGCGCGATCGCGGTGATGTCGGCGATTCCGGTGGTCGACCAGTTGAGGAAGTACATCCAGCCCGCGACGTACGCCCCCTTCTCGCCGAGGAACTCGCGCGCGTACGACACGAAGGAGCCGGAGGAGGGCCGGTACAGGACCAGCTCGCCGAGGGCACGGACCACGAAGAAGGCGAAGATTCCGCAGACCAGGTAGGCCAGGGCGAGTGCGGGGCCCGCGTTGTTCAGCCGGCCGCCGGCACCCAGGAAGAGGCCGGTGCCGATGGCGCCACCGATGGCGATCATGTTGACGTGGCGGGCCTTGAGGTCCTTGCTGTAACCGGCGTCGCCCGCGTCCGCGGGGGTGGCGGTCGCCCCGCTCCCGGCGGTGGCCTTGGCCGTGTCCACGGCGTCGTTGCTCACGGGTGGTACCACTCTCTGGTGCGCCCCAGCGGTGTGCGCTCGGGTGTCCGTACATGCCTCGGTCCGTGCCGCGTGACCTGAGGTGACCCGGCACAGACCGAAGGTGCATCTTTCCATATGCATCGGCTGCAAACCGCGTTCGGCGATGGGCGGGGGGGTGATCCAACGGTGGTGTGGGTGGTGTCACAGTGGCGGTGGTACAGCGATACTGCTGCACATGACGACCGACACCGGGGAGCGGCCCGGGCCGCCCCTCACCATCGACGAGCTGGCCGCGCGGGCGGGCGTCACGGTGCGGACGGTCCGCTTCTACGGGACCAAGGGGCTGCTGCCGCCGCCGGTGCTCGGCCCGCGCCGCGTGGGGCACTACGGGCCGGAGCATCTGGCGCGGCTCGGGCTGATCGAGGAGTTGCAGCACCAGGGGATGACCCTGGCCGCGATCGAGCGCTATCTGCGGCAGCTCCCGCCCGGCCTGAGCGCCGACGACCTCGCCATCCACCGCGCGGTGGTGGCGTCCTGGGCGCCGGAGGTACGGGACACGGTCACCCTGGTCGAGCTGGAGCGGCGCGCCGGGCGGGCGCTGGACGAGGCGGATCTGGAGCGGCTGGCGGCGATGGGCGTGGTGGCCGTGGAGGGCGACGCGTTCCGGGTGGACGCGGGGCTGCTGCGGCTGGGCGTGGAACTGCTGGACGTACCGCTGTCGCAGGAGGCGATCCTGGCCGCGCGTGCCGTGCTGATCGAGCACTCGCGCGCGGCGGCGCACGAACTGTCGGCCCTGCTGCGCGAGGAGGTCGCGGAGCGGGACGCGGACGCCGTGAAGTCGCTGTCGGCTCATATGCAGCCGCTCGTGGTCCAGGCCCTGCTGACCACCTTCCAGCGCTCCCTGAGGGAGGAACTGGGGGCGTGGCAACGGGGGGTCGGCCCTTAGCGGGCCGCTCTGTCGGCGGTGCGTCCTTGGGCGGGGCGGTCGGGCCCTTCAGGCGGTGAGGGGAGCGCCGGCCTCGCGCCTCATCACAGGCACCCGGGCCCGGTGACCGCGGACCCGGACCCCGGTGGCGGTCGCCCGGCATCTGGTGGCGGAGGCCGGCACACCACCCGGCAGTCACAGGGCGCGTCCGGGCGTCGGCGGCGTGAGGGGGCCTCCGGGCGTCGGCGGCGTGAGGGCTGATGGGGCCTCGCGGGCCGTTTCCGGCACGCCGTGTGCCGCCGGGTCGGCGTTCATCGCCGCCCGGTCTCCCCGCCGCGTGGTCGTCCGTGGTGCCCCCGCCGACGTGGTCGTCCGTGGTGCCCCCGCCGCGCTGTCGGGCCGTGGTCGCGGGAGGCGGGGGCACCTGGGGGTCAGTGGGTGTCCGTGAAGGTCTCGCCCCTCTCCGCCTTGGTGACCAGCAGCGCGGGCGGGTCGAAGCGGGTGCCGTAGCGGTCGGCGAGTGCGCGGGCGCGGGCGACGAAGCCGGGGAGGCCGCCGTCGTAGCCGTTGATGTACTGGAGGACGCCGCCGGTCCAGCCGGGGAAGCCGATGCCGAGGATCGAGCCGATGTTGGCGTCCGCGACGGAGGTCAGGACGCCCTCTTCCAGCAGGCGCACGGTGTCCAGCGCCTCGGCGAACAGCATGCGTTCCTGCATGTCCTCGAACGGGATCCCGGCGCCTTCACGGGTAAAGTGCTCACGGAGCCCGGGCCAGAGCCCGGCGCGCTTGCCGTCGTCGCCGTAGTCGTAGAACCCGGCGCCGCCGCTGCGGCCGGTGCGGCCGAACTCGTCCACCATGCGGTCGATGACGGCCTCGGCGGGGTGCGGAGTCCAGGTGCCGCCAGCCTCCTCGACGGCCTGCCGGGTCTCCTTGCGGATCTTGCGCGGGAGGGTGAGGGTCAGCTCGTCCATGAGGGAGAGCACCTTCGCCGGGTAGCCCGCCTGGGCGGCGGCCTGTTCGATCGACGCGGGCTCGATGCCCTCGCCGACCATGGCGACGCCCTCGTTGATGAAGTGGCCGATCACCCGGGAGGTGAAGAAGCCGCGTGAGTCGTTGACGACGATCGGCGTCTTGTTGATCTGCCGGACCAGGTCGAAGGCGCGCGCGAGGGTCTCGTCCCCGGTGCGCTCGCCCTTGATGATCTCGACCAGGGGCATCTTGTCGACGGGCGAGAAGAAGTGCAGCCCGATGAAGTCGCCCTGGCGTTCCACGCCCTCGGCGAGGGCGGTGATGGGCAGGGTGGAGGTGTTGGAGCACAGCAGCGCGTCCGGCGCGACGACGTCCTGGATCTCCTGGAACACCTTGTGCTTGAGGGCGGTGTCCTCGAACACGGCCTCGATGACGGCGTCACAGCCCGCGAGGTCGGCGGCCTCGGAGGTGGGGGTGATGCGGGCGAGCAGCGCGTCGGCCTTCTCCTGGGTGGTGCGGCCCCGGGCGACGGCCTTGGCGCACAGTTTCTCGGAGTAGCCCTTGCCCCGGGCGGCGGCCTCGGGCGACACATCCTTGAGTACGACGTCGATGCCCGCGCGGGCGCACGCGTAGGCGATGCCGGCGCCCATCATCCCGGCGCCGAGCACCGCGACCCTGCGGACCTGGCGGCGCTCGACACCCTGCGGGCGGTTGGCGCCGGAGTTCACGGCCTGGAGGTCGAAGAAGAACGCCTGGATCATGTTCTTCGACGTCTGTCCCGCGGCCAGCTCGACGAAATAGCGGGCCTCGACGACCTGCGCGGTCTCGAAGTCGACCTGGGCGCCTTCCACGGCCGCGGCGAGGATCGCGCGCGGGGCCGGGTAGGGGGCGCCGTTGGTCTGCTTGCGCAGGGTGGCCGGGAAGGCGGGCAGGTTGGCGGCGAACTTCGGGTGCGCCGGGGTGCCGCCCGGGATGCGGTAACCGGGGCGGTCCCACGGCTGCTGCGACTCGGGGTGGGCGTCGATGTAGGCGCGGGCCTTGGCGAGCATCTCCTCGCGGGTGTCGGCCACCTCGTGGACCAGGCCGTTCTCCAGGGCGCGCCGGGGGTTGTACTGGGTGCCCTGGAGCAGCACCTTCAGCAGGGCGTCGGTGATGCCGAGCAGCCGGACGGTGCGGACGACGCCGCCGCCTCCGGGGAGCAGGCCGAGAGTGACCTCGGGACAGCCGATCTTCGAGCCGGGCGCGTCGAGGGCGACCCGGTGGTGGCAGGCGAGGGCGATCTCGTAACCGCCGCCCAGGGCGGCGCCGTTGAGGGCGGCGACGACCGGCTTGCCGAGGGTCTCGATGCGGCGCAGCTGACGCTTGATCGCCATACCGCCGTCGAAGAGCTGCTGGGCGGTGTCGGGGGTGACGCGGATCAGGTCGCGCAGGTCGCCTCCGGCGAAGAAGGTCTTCTTGGCGGAGGTGAAGACGATTCCGCGGACGGAGTCGCGCTCGGCCTCCAGCCGGTCGGTGACCGCGGCGAGCGAGTCGCGGAACGCCTGGTTCATGGTGTTGGCGGACTGGTCGGGGTCGTCCAGGACGAGGGTGACGACGCCGGTGTCGTCCTGTTCCCAGCGGATGGTGGTGCTCGTGGTCATGGGTGTCTCCGGGTCGGGGGGTGGTCGGTGGGTGTCCGCCGCTGGGGACGTCAGACGCGTTCGACGACGGTGGCGATGCCCATACCGCCGCCCACGCACAGGGTGGCGAGGCCGTAGCGCTTGTCCTGGCGCTCCAGTTCGTCCACGAGGGTGCCGAGGATCATCGCGCCGGTGGCGCCGAGCGGGTGGCCGAGGGCGATGGCACCGCCGTTGACATTGACCTTGTCCAGGCCGATGCCCATGTCCTTGGCGAAGCGCAGGACGACGGCCGCGAACGCCTCGTTGATCTCGACCAGGTCGATGTCGTCCATGGTCAGACCGGCCTTGGCGAGGGCCTTGCGGGTGGCGGGGGCGGGCCCGGTGAGCATGATGGTCGGCTCGGAGCCGGAGACGGCGGCGGAGACGATCCGCGCGCGCGGGGTGAGGCCGTTGCGCTCCCCCGCCTCCTTGGAGCCGATCGCGACGAGCGCGGCGCCGTCCACGATGCCGGAGGAGTTGCCCGCGTGGTGGACGTGGTCGATCTTCTCGACCCAGTGGTACTTCTGGAGCGCCACGGCGTCGAAGCCGCCGAGGTCGCCGATGTCCGCGAAGGACGGCTTCAGCCGGGCGAGGGAGTCGGCGGTGGTGCCGGGCCGCGGATGCTCGTCGTGGTCGAGGACGATCAGCCCGGCGCGGTCCTTGACCGGGACGACGGAGCGGGCGAAGCGGCCCTCCTTCCAGGCGGTGGCCGCGCGCTCCTGGGACAGTGCCGCGTACTCGTCCACGTCGCGCCGGGAGAAGCCCTCGATGGTGGCGATCAGGTCGGCGCCGATGCCCTGGGGCACGAAGTTCACGGCGAGGTTGGTCATCGGGTCGTTGAACCAGGCGCCGCCGTCCGAGGCCATCGGCACCCGCGACATCGACTCGACGCCGCCCGCGAGGACCAGGTCCTCCCAGCCGGAACGGATCTTGGCGGCGGCCATGTTGACGGCTTCCAGGCCGGAGGCACAGAAGCGGTTCTCCTGGACCCCGGCCACGGTGTCGGGCAGGCCCGCCGCGACGGCCGCGATGCGCGCGATGTCGGAGCCCTGGTCGCCGACGGGGCCGACCACGCCGAGCACGATGTCGTCGATCGTCGCCGGGTCCAGTCCGGGGAAGCGGGCGCGCAGTTCGTGGATGAGTCCGGTCACCAGGTCGATGGGCTTGGTGCCGTGCAGGGCGCCGTTCGCCTTGCCGCGCCCGCGCGGGGTGCGGATCGCGTCGTACACATACGCTTCGGTGCTCACGGGGTGGCCTTTCGGGGGTGTGAGGGTGGTCGCGGGTCGGCGGAGGGGGCGTCGGGCACGGCGGCTGCGGGAGCGGTGACTGCGGACGCGGCGGATACGTCGGTTGCGGGCGCGTCGCGTACGACGACTGCGGCAGGTACGGCTGCGGCGTCGGGTACGACGGCTGCGGCGGGTACGACGGCTGCGGCGGGGGGCACGGTCAGTCGCCCTTCGCTGCGCGTCCCGGCCCCGGGGTGTCGCGGGCCGGTCCGGGTATGTCCCCGTCGCGGGCCGGTCCTGGCAGGTCCCAGTCGCGGGTGACCTCGGCGGTGTCCGCGCCGGGCCGGGCGGGGCCGCCGCGCAGGGCGGCCGGGGTGGCGGAGAAGCGGGGCGCGGGCGCCGGCTGGGTGATGCCGGCGTGCTCGGTGAAGGTGCCGCGGGCGGCGAGATGCGGATGCCGGGGCGCCTCACGCAGCGTCAGGACGGGGGCGACACAGGCGTCCGTGCCCTCGAAGGCGGTCGCCCACTCGTCGCGCGTACGGGTCCTGAAGCGCTCGGCGACCAGGGTGCGCAGCTCGGCCCAGCGGGCGAGGTCCTCGCGCGCGGGCGCCCGGTCGGCGATGCCGAGGATCCGCAGGAATTCGTCGTAGAACTTCTGTTCCAGCGCGCCGACGGCCATGTGACCGCCGTCGGCGGTCTCGTAGGTGCCGTAGTACGGGCAGCCGCCGTCGAGGAGGTTGGCGCCGCGGCGGTCCTGCCAGCCGCCGGCCGCGAGCATGCCGTGGATCATCGAGGCGAGATGGGCGGCGCCGTCCACGATGGCCGCGTCCACGATCTGCCCGGTGCCGGTGGCGCGGGCGTGGTGGAGGGCGGCGAGGACCCCGACGACGAGGTAGAGCGAGCCCCCGGCGTAGTCGCCGAGGAGGTTGGCGGGGGCGGGCGGGGGCCGGTCCGGGTCGCCGATCATGCCGAGGGTGCCGGTGAGGGCGAGATAGGCGATGTCATGGCCGGCGCGCCGGGCGAGGGGGCCGTCCTGGCCCCAGCCGGTCATCCGGCCGTAGACCAGCGCGGGGTTGCGGGCGTGGCACTCGTCGGGGCCGACGCCGAGCCGCTCGGCGACACCGGGCCGGAAGCCCTCCACGAGGACGTCCGCGCGGGCGACGAGGTCGAGGACGCGGGCCGGTCCGTCCGGGGCCTTCAGATCGACCAGGACCGAGCGTTTGCCGCGGTTGGTGACGTCGTACGCCGGGTCGACGGCGAGCCCCTGCCCGCCGGGGCGGTCCACGCGGACCACGTCGGCGCCGAGATCGGCCAGGAGCATCCCGGCGAACGGCCCGGGGCCGATCCCGGCCAGTTCCACCACCCGCACCCCGGCGAGCGGCCCGGTGCCGACCGTCCCCGTTCCTGCCATGCGGGCCATGCGGGTCCCCTTCGCCATGACACAACCGCTGTAACACCAGTGATGCTAAGAACACGTTCCAGTCGGCACAAGCCCTCGACGAGCAAGCGCTTAGTCCATTGTCGGCCACCGTCAGCGGCGGTCCAACTCCGCGACGCGTCTCTTCGCGGCGACGGCCCGGTAGCTCTCCTCCACCCAGTCGCGGAGCAGCCCCGCGGCCGGGGCGCCCGCCGGCTCCAGGGGGACGTAGACCCAGCCGGCTCTGCCCAGGCCGTAGCCGGCGGGCTCGGCGCCGGGGGCGGTGAGGGCGTGGGCGTGCGTGGTGTCGTCCGTCAGCTTGACCGTCAGGCGCAGCGGAAAGCTGCCGTCCTCGACGCCGAGGAAGACGAAGACCTTCTTGTCGACCTTGGCGACGGACTCCCCCCACGGGAACTCCTCGACGGCACCGGGCAGCGCGAGGGCGAACGCGCGCGCCTGGTGCCACTTGTCCAGAGCGACTCGGGCCACCGCCATCAAAACCTCCCACTCGCCGTACGACCCGCACCCACCACGCTAGCCTCGGGCACTGACATCGGCTCGGACCACGGGACCCGGGGAGTGGCATGACCAGGCTGGACACGACGGACCGTGCCTACGACGTCGTACTGTTCGGGGCCACCGGCTTCGTCGGCACGCTGACGGCGGAGCACCTCGCCGCACGCGCCCCGAAGGGGCTGCGCTGGGCGGTCGCCGGGCGCAGCGAGCAGCGGCTGCGCGCCCTGTGCGACCGGTTGCCCGGCGGCGACGCGATCGGGGTGCTCCCGGCCGACGCGCACGATCCGGACGCGATGCGCGCGCTCGCCGGTCAGGCGCGTGTGGTGGCGACGGCGACCGGCCCGTACCAGGTGCACGGCGAGCGGCTCGTGGCCGCCTGCGCCGATCTGGGCACGGATTACGTCGATCTGTGCGGCGAGCCCGAGTTCGTGGATCTGATGTATGTCCGGCACGAGGCACGCGCGCGGGAGACCGGCGCCCGGCTGGTGCACGCGGCCGGGTTCGAGTCGGTGCCGTACGACCTGGGCACCTCCTTCACGGTGCGGCACCTGCCGGAGGGGGTGCCGCTGACCGTGGACGTGTTCGTCAGCGCCGGCGGCATGTTCTCCGGCGGCACCTTCGCCTCCGCGCTCGGCCAGTTCGCGCGGGTGCGGCACCTGGTCGCCGCCGCGCGGGACCGCAGGCGGTACGAGCCACGTCTGGTGGGGCGTCGGGTGGCGGCGCCGGCGTCGGCGCCCCGGTTCGTCGGGGAGGTGGGCGCGTGGGCGGTTCCGCTGCCCACCGTCGACCCGTGGATCGTGTGCCGGTCGGCCCGCGCGCTGGAGCGCTACGGGCCGGACTTCCGCTACCGCCAGTACGCCGCCGTACGACGGCTCCCGATCGCCGTGGGCGGAGTCGTGGCCGTCGGCGCGCTAGCCGCCGCCGCGCAGGTGCCGGCCGTCCGGCGACGGCTCTCGGACCGCTACCCGCCGGGTGAGGGGCCGAGCGCCGAGAAGCGGGAGCGGAGCTGGTTCTCCCTGCGGTTCGTCGGCGAGGGGGCGGGACGCCGGGTGTTCACCGAGGTCACGGGCGGTGATCCGGGGTACGGGGCGACGGCGGCGATGTTCGGCGAGGCCGCGCTGGCGCTGGCCCTCGACGATCTGCCGGACACCGCGGGACAGGTCACCACGGCGGTCGCCATGGGTGACGCCCTCACCGAACGGCTCCGCCACGCGGGGCTCAGGTTCCGCGTGGCGGCCACCCGCTGACCGAGGGCCCTCACAGGGGCCATTCGATGAGCGTGTAGATCATCCCGGCGATCCATCCCACCGCCGCCACCACGGCCAGGACGAGCCCGACCAGCACCGCCCGCTCGACGGGACGGCCGGGGTCGGACAGGGGCTCGGGAGCGCGGTGCGTCGTCATGTGTCCAGCGTGTCGGGCGGGACGGGGTTCGGACATCCGTACGGATACTCAGACGACGTACTCAGACGAGGTACTCAGACGAGGTACTCGGTCGACGTACTCGGTCGACGTGCTCAGTCGGCGCACTGGGTCGGCGTACTCGGTCGACGTCACGCGGTCCCCCAGGTCCGCCGCTCCCCCAACCGCCGCTCCCCCCTGTCCCCCGATTTGAGACTTCGGGACGACGAACGCCCGCCCCACCCCGTATTCCCGGGCCGATCGGCCGCCGAAGTCCCCACAAGGACTTCAATGAAACACTTGAAGGGAGTGGGGGACACCGGATCGGAAAGGCGGTGGACGACGTGAAGTTCGTCCTTGAGGTGACTGTGGACGACGACGGGGCGATGGCCCGGGACCCGGCCGGTGAGCTGGGCCGGATCCTGCGGTACTGGGGCGGGAACATCCACCACTACGCCGTGCGGCCGGGCGACGCGAGCGAGATCTACGACTCGGAGTACCGCGAGGTCGGTGCGTGGCGGGTGACCGACTCCCCCGGCGCCTCCCCGAGCGCCTCCTGAAGCGCCTCGCGGCACAGCGCGTCCGCCCTGCGGGTGGTCTCGGGCAGGCGGTAGGCGGGGGTGAGCGCGAGGGTGTGGGCGCACGCGGTGTCCAGGCTCACGCGGTGGCCCACGGAGACGTACACCGGCTTGACCCCGGCGCGGGTGCGCAGCGCCCGCCCGACCTCCTCGGTACCGGCCATGAGCGGGGCGGACGCGCCGCGCGGGGTGCCCGGCATGTCGTAGGTGAAGGTGAACGGGTTCTTCGCCACGCCGATGGTCGGCAGGCCGGTGAGCACCCCGAGGTGGCTGGCGAGGCCGAAGCGGCGCGGGTGGGCCAGACCGTAGCCGTCGCACACGATCAGACCGGGCGGGACGGGCAGTGCCGCGAGGGCGGCGAGGACGGTGGGGATCTCACGGAAGGCCAGCAGGCCGGGGACGTAGGGGAAGGAGATCCGGCCCACGGCGGTGGCCTCGGCGACCACGTCGAGGCTCGCCGCGTCGAGCACGACGGCCGCCGCGGCGACGAGGTCGCGCTCGTCGTCGTAGGCGACGTCGACCCCGGTGACCCGGCCCGATCCCGGCGGCGGCCCGGGCTGGTCCAGCACCACCCGCGCGCGCAGTTCGTCCTGTACCGCGCGGGCCTGCTCCTCGGTGGCGGGCCAGCCCGCCGGAATGTCTACGGTCGTCATGGTGGGTCGAGCCTAGCCAGGGCCTCTCGTTCGGATCATCCCGGCGTCGCGGGGGCGGCACGCACTCCCCCACCGCCCCCGGGCGTGGGGGCACGCGCGGTGTTCCGGTGCCGTGCCTCGCGAGGCGGAGGGCCGCCTGCCCGTGCACGCTGTGTCCGGCCGCGCGGTGGCGGGGGCTTCGCGGGCCGGGCCCTCGAAGCCGTCCGGTCCGGCTCAGCGTTCCAGGCGGGCCACCCGGCCCTTCTCGCCCGCCGCCCAGCAGCCCAGGTCGAGGGTGCAGTCGACGGTGTCGTACGAGCCCTGGTCGACGGTGCGCCAGGTGCGGCCCGCGTCGGTGGTGAGGTCGGTGCCGGTGGGTCCGACGGCCAGGGCCGTGGTGCGGCTGTACGGGAGCCAGGCGACGCCGGAGCGGTAGGCGGGCGGGGGTGTGGCCGCGGGGCGCCAGGTGCGGCCCGCGTCGGTGGTGCGGGCGCCCGCCCGGGGGGACGCCTGGTCGGGGCGGTAGTCGCCGCCGACGGCCAGGCCGTGCGTACGGTCGCGGAAGGCGAGGGCGAAGACTCCGCGCGCGGGGTCGCCCGCCGGGAGGGGGCTGTCGGTGGCGGTCCAGGTGAGGCCGCGGTCGGCGGAGTGCAGCACCCGGGCGCGCGCGGCACCGCCGGTCGCCATCCACACGTCCCGCGAACCGGCGGTGACCAGGCACTGCCCGCTCGCTGCGAACCCGGCCTCGCCCTGCTGCGCGGGCGGCATCCCGGTGTCGGGCAGCACCTTCCAGGAGCGTCCGCCGTCGCGGGTGGACAGGATGCGGAACTTTCCGTCCACCGGGTCGCTCATCGCGAGTCCGTTGCGGGAGTCGAAGAAGGCGAGACAGTCGTAGAAGGCGCGCGCGTCGGTGTTGCGGAAGGACTCCGTCCAGGTCGCTCCGCCGTCGTCGGTGCGGTACACGCGCGATGCCTCGCCCTCGCCGATGGCCAGGACCACGGCGCGGCGGGCGTCGAACGCCTCGATGTCCCGGAACTGGAGGTCGGTGGTGTCCGGCGGGGAGACGTCCCGCCAGGTGGAGCCGCCGTCGGTGGTGCGCAGCACGGTGCCTCCGGTGCCGGCCACCCAGGCGGTCCCGCGGCTGACGGCGGCCAGTCCCCGGTAGCGGACGTCGGGGGTGCCGGTGTCCTTGGACTCCCAGTGCGGGGCGCCGCCGTCCCGGCCCTGCGTCTGCGTCTGTGCCTGCGCCTGTGCCGGTGTCTGCGCCTGTGCCTGTTCCCGTTGCTGGGTCTGTGCCTGGGCGGGGGCGGGTACGGTCGCGAGGGCGGCCAGCGCCGCCGTCCACGCCGTCGCCACGGCCACCGCCCGCCGCGCGGCCGTCGCGCGAGCCGTCGGCTCCCCCGGCCGCCCCGTGCGTGCCACCCGTACCGTGCGTCGCGTACTCCCCTTGGGCCTCATGGCCGGGCAAGCTAGCCGACCGCCCCGATGCCGTCCAGACCGCCCCGGTACCGTCCAGAGCGCCCCGTTACCGTCCGGGGCGGGTCGTGGGTCGTCCTGGGCGGCCGTGGCATGGTTCGCCCCGATCGTGGGACACGGTGACAGAGGTCACTGCGGATTTCGATGCACTTTCCGGCCCGGATTCTCGTCTTCTCCGGTGACCGGTCCCATCCGTCCCGGAGCATGCCGCAGCCCGATCACGGGCCCGCTCCGCCGTCACCGAGGGAGCAACGCCATGAGCACTGTCATCGAGCAGCCCGTGGAGGCCCGCCTCGTCGCCGCCGCGCCCCGTATGCCGCAGATCCCGGCGACGCTGCGGTACGACCGCAATGATCCGTTCGCGGTACGGATGGCCTTCCCCGCCCAGGCCACGCTGGAGGGTGTGGAGGTGTGCTGGACCTTCGCGCGCGAACTGCTCGCGGCGGGGCTGCACGGTCCGGAAGGCCAGGGCGACGTGCGGGTGCGGCCGTACGGGTTCGACCGGACGGTGCTGGAGTTCCACGCCGTGGAGGGCACCGCCGTGGTCCATGTCCACTCGGCGGACGTACGCCGTTTCCTGGAGGCGACGGACGGTCTGGTCACGGAGGGCCTGGACCGGCTCCGCGGCGACCTGGACCGCGATCTCGCGGAGCTGCTGCGCGACGCACGCTGACCGGGGCCGCCCGTCATATCCGTCGCCCGTTCATATCCGTCGCCCGTCATATCTGTCGCCCGTCATATCCGTCGCCCGTCATATCCGTTGACAGCCCCAGCACTGCCCCGTACGGTGTAGAAGTCCTGTTGCCGCCGATTGGAGAAGGACGTTGCTCGTCTGAGGTCCTGAGACACCACACCGCACCTGATGGGTGCCGGTGCTGCGTGCGACCTCGGTGTTCGAGCCGTTCTCAGCGGAGCAGGGCTTTTTCATGCGCCCAGGACTCCCGGCCCACCGCTCCGGTCGCCGTACGCCGTGTCTCGATACGCGTTGCTGCCCCTTTCGCACCGAGCAACCGCGAGGCCCTATGTCTACCTCTCTCACTCTCACCTCCCTCACCTATGCCTGGCCCGACGGCACGTCCGTCTTCGAGGGCCTGGACGCGTCGTTCGGCCCGGGCCGCACCGGGCTCGTCGGCGTCAACGGTTCGGGGAAGTCGACCCTGTTGAAACTCGTCGCGGGCGAACTGACCCCGGCCGAGGGCGCCGTGCGCGTCTCCGGCGAGGTCGGCTACCTCCCGCAGAACGTCACCCTGGACACCGCGCTCCGCGTCGACCAGGCGCTCGGCATCGACCGCACGCGGGCCGCGCTGCACGCCATCGAGGCGGGCGATGTGGCCGAGGAGCACTTCGAGACCGTCGGCGACGACTGGGATGTCGAGGAACGCGCCCTGGCCACGCTCGGCGAACTCGGTCTCGGCCATGTCGAGCTGGACCGCACCGTCGGTGAGGTGTCCGGCGGGGAGTCCGTGCTGCTGCGCCTGGCGGCGCTGCTGCTGGAGCGGCCGGACGTGCTGCTCCTGGACGAGCCGACGAACAACCTCGACGTGTACGCGCGCAGACGGCTGTACACGGCCGTGCAGTCCTGGACCGGCGTCCTGATCGTGGTCAGCCACGACCGGGAGCTGCTGGACCTGGTCGACCAGATCGCCGATCTGCGCTCCGGGGAGATCACCTGGTACGGCGGCACCTACTCGGCCTACGAGGAGGCGCTCGCCGCCGAGCAGGAGGCCGCTGAGCGCATGGTGCGCGTCGCCGAGGCCGATCTGCGCAAGCAGAAGCGCGAACTGGTCGACGCGCAGGTCAAACTGGCCCGCCGCAAGCGGTACGGCCAGAAGATGTACGAGCAGAAACGCGAGCCGAAGATCGTCATGGGGCTGCGCAAGCGCACGGCGCAGGAGTCCGCGGGCAAGCACCGCATCCTGCACGAGGAGCGGCTCGCCGGCGCCAAGGAGCGGCTGGACGAGGCGGCGGAAGCGGTACGGGACGACGACGAGATCCGCGTCGATCTGCCGTACACCGCCGTCCCGGCCGGGCGGACCGTGCTGTCGGTGCGCGACCTGGAGCTTCGGTACGGGGCACGCGTCGACGGCGGGTTCGATCTGTACGGTCCCGAGCGGATCGCGCTGATCGGGCGCAACGGGGCGGGCAAGACGACCCTGCTGCGGACCGTCGCCGGGGAGCTGGAGCCGGTGTCCGGCACGGTGACGGCGCATGTGCCGCTGCGGTTCCTGCCGCAGCGTCTGGATGTGCTGGACGGCTCGCTGACCATCGCGCAGAACGTGGCCCGGTTCGCGCCCGGCGCCACCCACCAGCAGATCCGCTCCCGGCTGGCCCGCTTCCTGTTCCGGGGCGAGCGCGCCAACCAGCGGGCGGGGACACTGTCCGGCGGGGAGCGCTTCCGGGCGACCCTGGCGGCGCTGATGCTGGCCGAGCCGGCCCCGCAGCTGCTGATGCTGGACGAACCGACGAACAACCTGGACATGGCGAGCGTGCGGCAGCTCACCGGAGCATTGGAGGGATATGAAGGGGCCTTGATCGTGGCCAGTCACGATCTGCCGTTCCTGGAGTCGATCGGCATCACCCGCTGGCTGCTGCTGGACGGGGAACTCTCGGAAATCACGCCAGAGGCTGTCGGGTTTGACGCCTAGCGTCGCCCGTATGCACCTGTCGAGCGAGTACCTCACCATCGTCGGAGCCAGGGAGAACAACCTCAAGGACGTCACCCTGCGGATCCCGAAAGGCCGGCTGACCGTGTTCACCGGCGTCTCGGGGTCCGGGAAGTCGTCCGTCGTGTTCGACACCATCGCGGTGGAGTCACAGCGCCAGCTGAACGAGACGTTCACCTGGTTCGTGCGCAACCGGCTGCCCAAGTACGAGCGGCCACGGGCGGACGCGCTGGAGGACCTCACCCCCGCGATCGTGGTCGACCAGAGGCCGATCGGCGGGCACTCGCGCTCGACGGTCGGCACGATGACGGACATCTACTCGGTGATGCGGGTGCTGTTCTCCCGGCACGGCACCCCGAGCGCCGGGGAGGCGACGGCGTACTCGTTCAACGACCCGTCGGGCATGTGCCCGCGCTGCGACGGGCTGGGCCGCACGGTCCAGCCCGACTGGGAGCGCATCCTCGACCCGGCGTTGTCGCTCGCGCAGGGCGCGGTGCGCTTCCCGCCGTTCACCGCGGGCACGTGGCAGGGGCAGACGTACGTCAACAGCGAGGAGCTGGACCCGCATCGGCCGGTCGGCGAGTTCAGCGCGGCCGAGCGGGAGTTCCTGCTGCGCGGGCGGCAGGGCAGCGAGGTCTCCGTGGACGGGGCGGGCGGCAGCCGGACCATCGGCTACGAGGGGCTCGCCGACCGGTTCGAACGACTGTTCCTCAAGCGGGACATGTCGGCGATGAGCCAGCGGACCCGCGATCTGGTCGGCCGGTTCCTGGTGGAGGGCGTGTGCCCGCAGTGCGCGGGGGCCCGGCTGAACGCGGCGGCGCTGGCGTCGCGGATCGGCGGACGGTCCATCGCCGACTGCGCCCGGATGCAGGTCACGGATCTGATCGAGGTGCTGAAGGAGATCGACGACCCGGTGGCCCGGCCGATCGCCGCGGCGGCCGTCGGCGCGCTGGAGCGGGTCGACACCATCGGCCTCGGCTATCTCAGCCTCGACCGGGAGATCTCGACGCTGTCCGGCGGCGAGGGGCAGCGGCTGAAGACCGTACGCCATCTGGGGTCCAGCCTGACCGGGCTGACGTACATCTTCGACGAGCCCAGTGTCGGGCTGCACCCGCGCGATGTGCACCGGCTGGGGGAACTGCTGCTGCGGCTGCGCGACAAGGGCAACACGGTGCTGGTCGTGGAGCACGACCCGGATGTGATCGCGCTGGCCGACCATGTCGTGGACATGGGGCCCGGGGCGGGCACGGCGGGCGGCACGGTGGTGTTCGAGGGCCCGCCCCGCGCACTGGCCGAGGCCGACACGCCGACCGGGCGGTGTCTGGGACGTCGTACGGCGGTCAAGGAGCGGGTGCGCGAGGCCGTGGGCGGGCTGTGGGTGAAGGGGGCGGACCGGCACAACCTGCGGGAGGTGACGGTGGAGTTCCCGACCGGGGTACTGACCGCGGTGACCGGGGTCGCCGGGTCCGGGAAGTCGACGCTGGTCAGGCAGTTCACCGAGGCCCACCCGGACGCCGTGGTCGTGGACCAGTCCGCGATCGGCATCTCGGCACGGTCCAACCCGGCGACCTACCTCGGCGTCCTGGACCCGGTACGGAAGCTCTTCGCGCGCGAGACGGGCGCCGACGTGGGGATGTTCAGCTTCAACTCCTCCGGGGCGTGCCGCTCCTGCGAGGGGCGCGGGATCATCCACAACGACCTCGCCTTCATGGACCCGGTCACCACCGTCTGCCCCGACTGCCGGGGGCGGCGCTTCAAGGACGAGGTGCTGCGGCTGACCGTGGCCGGGCACTCCATCGCGGACGTCCTGGACATGACCGCCGGGCAAGCCCTGGACTTCCTCACGGACCAGGGACTGCGGCGAAGGCTCCAGGCGCTCAAGGACGTCGGGCTGACGTATCTCACCCTCGGCCAGCCGATGTCGACGCTCTCCGGCGGCGAGCGCCAGCGCATCAAGCTGGCCACCCGGCTGCACCGGACGGGCGCGGTGTACGTGCTGGACGAGCCGACGACCGGTCTGCACATGTCGGACGTCGACCGGCTGCTCGCGCTGCTCGACCGGCTCGTGGACGGGGGCAACACGGTGGTCGTGGTCGAGCACAACCTGGACGTGATCGCGCACGCGGACTGGATCGTCGATCTGGGCCCGGACGGCGGCCGGGACGGCGGCCGGGTCGTCTTCGAGGGCACCCCGCGCCAACTGCTCACCGCGCGCGGCTCGTTCACGGGGGACCATCTGCGCGGGGCGGTCGGCTGAGCCGCGGGCGGCGGTCGGGCCGGACGAACGGTCCTCGCGCAGGGGTGTTGTGGGTGCGGGTGGGCGCTGCATGATGGCCCACCAGTGGCCACCCGCGCACCGGTACCACCCCCGGCGCCGGGTCCACCGCCACGGCCCGCCACCACCGTCCCGGAGAGATCCCCCGTGCCCCGTCAGAAGGCCCTTGTCCGCCGTCCCGGACCCCGACTCGCCGAAGGGCTCGTCACGCACGTCGAGCCCGCCGACGTCGATCTCGACCTGGCGGTCGAGCAGTGGGACGCCTACGTGGCGACGCTGCACGCCCACGGCTGGGACACCGTGGAGGTCGCCCCGGCCGACGACTGCCCGGACGCGGTGTTCGTGGAGGACACCGTGGTCGTCTACAAGAACGTCGCCCTGATCACCCGCCCCGGCGCCCCCTCCCGGCGGGACGAGACACCCGCCGTCGAGCAGGCGGTGGCGGGCGTCGGCTGCTCGGTGAACTGGGTCTGGGAGCCGGGCACGCTGGACGGCGGCGATGTCCTGAAGATCGGCGACACGCTGTACGTGGGCCGTGGCGGGCGCACCAACGCGGCCGGTGTGCAGCAGCTACGGGCCGCCTTCGAACCGCTCGGGGCGCGGGTGGTGACGGTGCCGGTCAGCAAGGTGCTGCATCTGAAGTCGGCGGTCACGGCGCTGCCCGACGGGACGTTCGTCGGGCACCTCCCGCTGCTGGACACGCCGTCGCTGTTCGGGCGGCTGCTGCCGGTGCCGGAGGAGTCGGGGGCGCATGTGGTGCTGCTCGGCGGCGACCGGCTGCTGATGGCGGCGAGCGCGCCGAAGTCGGCGGAACTGTTCGCCGATCTCGGTTACTCACCGGTTCCGGTCGACATCAGCGAGTTCGAGAAGCTGGAGGGCTGTGTGACATGCCTCTCGGTCCGGCTGCGCGAGCTGTACGCGTGACGCCCCCGGATCCGCGCCGGGGACGGCGGGCCGCCGCCGGGATCAGCGCCGGGACCTGCGCTCCCGAGCCTCCCGATGTCCCCGGGCGGGTGATATCGAGCGACTCCTCGCCCGCCCTGATCGTTCCCAGGACGGCGTGTGAGCTGCAATCCTTACCGCGGACTTAACCTACGGTTTCGTAACCTACGGATTCGTAGCCTACGATCCCGTAGGTTCCCGGCACCGCTCGCCGGGCCCGTCCCCCTTGCACGACGCCCCCTGGAGTTTTCGTGACGATCAGCCCTCCCCATCTGGGCAGCCCCTCCGTCTGGACCGACGCCCGGCTGTTGTACGCGCTGGAGGAAGTGGTCGAGCAGGAGCTGAACCGGCATCTCAAGGTCGCCAAGGACTGGATGCCGCACGAGTACGTCCCCTGGAGCGACGGCCGGAACTTCCCGGGCCTGTTCGAGGACGGCGAGGCGTGGGAGAAGGAGCAGTCCAAGGTCACCGAGATCGGCCGTATAGCGCTGGTCGTCAACCTGCTCACCGAGGACAACCTGCCCAGCTACCACCACGAGATCGCCTCGCTCTTCGGCCGCGACGGCGCCTGGGGCACCTGGGTGCACCGCTGGACCGCCGAAGAGGGCCGGCACGGCATCGTGATGCGTGACTATCTGCTGGCCTCGCGCGCGGTGGACCCGGACAAGCTGGAGCAGTTCCGGATGGCCCACATGAGCGAGGGCTTCGAGTCCGACAACCGGCACTCGATGCTCCACTCGGTCGCCTACGTCGCCTTCCAGGAACTGGCCACCCGGATCTCGCACCGCAACACGGGCCACCAGTCCGGGGACCCGGTCTGCGACCGTATGCTCGCGCGCATCGCGACCGACGAGAACCTGCACATGGTCTTCTACCGGAACCTGCTCCGGGCCGCCTTCGAACTCGCCCCCGACCTGACGATGCAGGCCGTGCGGGACGTGGTGGTGAACTTCCGGATGCCCGGTCACGGCATTCCGGGCTTCGAGCGGGCCGCCGCGCAGATGGCCATCGGCGAGGTGTACAACCTGCGCATCCACCACGACGACGTGATCCAGCCGGTGCTGCGGTTCCTGAAGGTCCTGGAGATCGACGACCTCGGCCCCGACGGACAGGCCGCTCAGGAGGAGCTGGGGCTGTACATGGGCGGGCTGGACGCGGAGGCGCTCCGGTTCGACGAGAAGCTGGCGGCGCGCAAGGCGCGGATGGCGGCCCGCGGCAAGGTCTGACCCGCCGCACGGCGGCCGGACCCCGGGATACTCCTGTGCGGGTTGCGCCCGCCTGGGGCATCATGCGGCCATGCTGCACACCATCAGGACCCGTCAGGCGGTCCGTTTTCTGCTGGGACTCGTCGATGACGAGGACACGGCGGAGCGCGTACGGACGCGTACAGGACTGCCCGGGTCCGACGACCCGTCGGAGCTGCGGGGGGCCCGGCTCTCCGCGTGGTTCACGGGCACGGCACCCGTCTCCCTGCTGCTGTGGGTGCTGGAGGAGGACGATCCGGAGCTGAACACCCTGGTGTGGCGGCACCCGCGGGCGGACGAGTTCTTCCGGCGGGCCATCGCGCGCGGGGTGCCGTTCGGCGCCGGACGCACCGCACCGGTCGCCGTGGAAGCCCGGCTGCGCGGGTCGGAACCGCCCGTGCCGGAGGCGTACACCCGGTACGGGCTGGCCGGCGCGCTGGCCGAGGGCACCTCCATGGCCGCCGCGCGCCGGGCCGCGTCCATGGTCCTGACCGCGGACGACTGGGCGGAGGCCGCCCGCGCCGATGCGGCCGGACCGCTGCCCGGATACACGCGCTGGGCCCTGGCCGTACGTCCCGACTGCCCGCCCGCGCTGCGCGCGCGGTTCGGCGATCACCCCAAGTTCACGCACCGGGTGCGGCGGGCCGGGGTGCTCGCGGGTCCGGCGTCGTACGCCACCGGGTGGGAGCCGGCGGGTCAGGTGCTGAGCGTGCTGACGCTCGGAGCCGAGTTGTTCCCGCGCCGGGTGGGTGAGGCCGAGGACGCGCTCCGCCCCCTCGTACGGGACCACTTGGGTGATCGCGAGGAGGCATGGGCGGTGCTGGCGCAGGTGGTCGACACCTTTCACGGGACGGTACCGGAGCTGATGATCACCTCCGGTGCCCTCGCCTGACACGTGGTGCGGAGGGGGGCGGGGCGGCTGGATTCGAACCAGCGTCATTCGGTTGTGGAGACCGTGCGCCTGCCTCTGCGCTACGACCCCGCCCTTGGGGTCGGAGCGTCATGGCTGTGCGGGATGTCAGTGGCGGCTGCTATCCATGAGGGCACGGGAAAACTGCCGGGTCCGGGGCGGGGACGCACGGCACGGGGACGTACGGGGCTTCGGGGGATGTCATGGGGGACGGGGAGCGGGGGCGGCTACGCCCCCTCGTGGTCGAACTGGCCGACCGCAGGGCGCTGGAGCGGTACCGGCCCGCGGATCCGGCGGTGGTCGCCGAGGCGCGGCGGCTGAAGGAGGCCGCGTTGCTGGACTTCGGGCTGACCGAGTCGGCGGTGGCGTCCTGGCTGTACACGAAGTGCCATCATCAGATCGCGACGACCGCGGTGGACACGGCGGCCGTGGTCGCCTCCGGCGACGGCACCTGTCTGCTGCTGTACAACCCTGACTTCTTCGTCGGGCTGGGGCTGGACGGGGTGAAGTTCGTGCTCTTCCACGAGGCCCGGCATCTGGTGCACCGCCATCTGTTCGCCGAACCCGGGCTGCGGGCGGACCCGGTGTTCACGGTGGCCGCCGAGGTCGCCATCAATCATGTCGCGCTGGTCCGGCTGAGGCGTACGCGGCTTCCGCTGCTGGACGGCCGGCCCACGGGCGTGGATCCGCGCGAGGTGTACACGGCGTACGAGGCGGACCTGACGGCGCAGGGCCTGGAGCCGGTCGTGTACGGGACGTTCGTCGAGACGGATCTGCGGGTCCACTCCGAGCTGCGGCGGATGCGCCGGCCACCGGTGCCGGCGTCCCGGCTCTGTCCGCGGCTGACGGAGGGGGCGGTCCCCGCCGATCAGGAGACCGTCGACGCGGTGGTGGGCTCGGCGCTGCTCAACGCGCTGCTCGCGGCGCGGCGCGGGCACCCGGGCGCCGAGGCGGAGTTGCTGGACCTGATGGACCGTACGGGGGACGGCTCGCGGGCGGCGCGGATCTGGGGGACCCTCGGCGCGGGGGTGCTGCGCGGGCGGAGCGCACGTACTGGCACGGTGGACTGGTGGCAGCGCTGGCTGGTCGATGTGCTCGCCTCCCGGCTGCGGGAGGGCGAGCGGCTGGTGTACCCGAAGAAGCGGGGCGCGCTGCTGGCCGCGCTCGGTCGGGAGCCGATGCTCTCGCGGCGCGGGCCGGTCCGCGAGAAGGTGCTGGTCATCGCGCTCGACACCTCGGGTTCGATGCCGGACCGGGTGATCGAGTGGCTCACCGGACTGGTCGGCGGGATCGACGGGGTGGCGGCGCACTGGCTGTCGTTCGACGCCGTGGTGATGCCCTTCGAGCCGGGTGAGCGGGTCCACGGCGGCGGGGGTACGAGCTTCCAGGTCGTCGCCGACTATGTGGAGGGCCGTACGGAGGTCCGGGGGCGGCGGCTGGACGTCACCCCGGACGCCGTGATCGTCCTGACGGACGGGTTCGCGCCCACGATCACCCCCGCCGAGCCGGACAAGTGGATCTGGCTGATCACGGCGGACGGCGACGAGTGGCCGGAGCGCCACAGCCCACCGATGGCCTGCCACCGGATCAGCCCCCCGACCCGCTAGCGCGACCACAGGACACCGCACATGACCACGGAACCCCGGCCGATCACCCCGGACACCCGCCGCACGCCCCTTCCGGAGGACCGGCCGGGACCGGCCCGCGACGCCCCCGTGCCGTCCCGGCTGGAGGCGTTCATCGACGCGATGATCGACATGGGCCAGACGGGCCAGATCTTCGGCGAGCACGGCATCGGGAAGACCTCGACGTTCTTCTCGCATCTCGCCCGCGCCCACCCGGACACCACCCTGGTCTACGTCCCGGCGGCCAATCTGACCCCGGACGATCTGCTGGTCAACGCGCCGGTGCGGGACCCGCACAGCGGTGAACTCGTCCTGCGTCAGCTGGTGATGAGCGCGCTGAAGCCGGGGAAGCCGTTCGTGCTGCTGATCGACGACTCGCTCCAGGCGGGCGACACCATCCAGGCGCAGCTGATGCAGGTCGCCTGCAACTGGACGCTGGGCGAGCACGATCTGCGCGCGCTGGGCTGCGTCGGGGTGTTCCTGTCGGACAACGAGTCGCTGGCGGAGACCTCCACGCGGCGCGGTGACTTCGCGCTGCTGGACCGTATGGTCACCCTCCGGGTCACGGCGAACGACACCTCGTGGCGCCGGCATCTCGCCGCCGCGTACCGGCCGTGGGACCTGGACCCGGTGTTCACCCTGTGGGCCTCGCTCCCGCCCGCGCTGCGCGAACTGCTCTCGCCGCGCACCCTGGACCATGTCCTGGCCAACGCCAGGGAGGGCTTCCCGCTGCGCTGGGGCCTGCCGCTGCTGGACGGCGAGCGGCTGCGACTGGCCGAGCCGCGCCCCGACGGCCGGCCCGGCCAGGACCGTACGGCCGAGATCCTGGACCGGATCGCCGAGGCACTGGGGGTGCCCAATCCCGTGACGGTCCCCGATCCGGTACGGCAGGTGGTGCGGGCGGCGCTGCGCAACCGCTGGTCGGTGCTGCTCCAGGGGCCGCCGGGCTGCGGCAAGACCGAGCTGGTGCGGGAGACGGTCCGGGCAGGGCTGGGCCGGGACGCCCTGTACTTCTCGCTGCCGGTGACCCATGTCGAGGACCTGTGCGCACCGCTGCCCGCGCCGGACGGCACGCTGGAGAACCTGCTGGCCGCCCCGTTCACCGGGCCGGAGCCCAAGGCGATCGTGTGGGACGAGTACAACCGGCCCAAGGACAAGGCGGCGTTCGCCAAGCTGATGGAGATCACCCAGGAGTGGTCGCTGGCGGGCCGCCGGATCGAGAACCTGCGGGCACAGATAGCGATCCAGAACCCGCCGTACCATCTGGGCCGCAAGCTGCTGGTGTCCCGCAACAACATCGCCCAGGCGACCCGGTTCACGGCCTCGCTCGACCTCGACCCGCGGGACATCCCGGCCAACGAGTGGCTGATCGCCCGGTACGGCTCGGACGCGGAGACGGTGCTGGAGTGGTGGAAGCACGACATCGACGAGGAGGGCCGGGCGTGGATCACCAAGCGCACCATGGAGCGGCTGATCAAGCTGCATCGGCGGGGGCTGCCGCTGGAGATGGCGACGGTCTACCTCGGTGACGGGGAGTACGCGCCGGTACCGCTGAGCGCGCTGATCGACCGGCTGCGGGGCCGTCCTGTCACGGGGCTGCGGGAACTGGCCCGGGACGCGCGGACGTGGGAGAACCGGCTGTGCCGGGCCGCCGAGCTGTCCGAGGAGGGCGGCGACGACAGCGACGTGGTCCACCAGATCCTCGCCAACGCGGAGTTGTCCCAGCTGAAGAAGTACCGCGCGGTGGTCACCCGCCTGGTGTCCCACCTCCCGCCGAAGCTGCGGGCGACCTATCTGGTGGGGGCGTCGCGGGAGCAGCAGCGGTTCTGGACCGGGGTGTTCATGGCGATGCGGAGATGACGGCTCGTCGGCGGCGCCGCCCGGCGGTCGCAGGCCGCTGCCGTGCGGCGGCGTCCTGTTTCCGCCCCGGGCGTCACCTGCACGAGGGAACGGCACGTCAGGGCGGGCGGTGCTGCGGGGAATCGGCCGAGCGGCACGGTCGAATGGTCGGGACGCTCGAATGAACGGCACGTCGAAAGGACCGACCCCGTGACCGCTCCGTCCGTGATCGACCACGGCACCTCCGCCGGGTACAGCCTCCCTCTGGCCTACTGGCTGGCGCAGGCGTCCGACCTCGCCTACAAGGACGAGTCCCTCATCGAGGACCAGGCCCGTTCCTGGGGCTTCGACCGGGTGCGCCACCACAGGACGTCGTTCACCCCGCCGTTTCCGTTGCAGGACACGCAGGCGTACACCGTCGCCAGCGACCATATGATCATCACCGCGTTCCGTGGTACGGAGCCGGTCCAGATCCGCGACTGGCTCTCGGACGCCACGACGCCCCCGTGGCCCGGTCCGGGCAGGACCGGCTACATCCACTACGGGTTCGCCGAAGCCCTCCAGTCGATCTTCCCGAGCCTCACGGACACCCTGGCCGAGTTGCGTACCGGTGATCAGACGGTGTGGTTCACCGGCCACAGCCTCGGCGGGGCGCTGGCGATGCTCGCCGGGGCGCGGATGTATCTGGAGGAGCCGAGGCTCCACGCGGACGGCGTCTACACCTACGGCCAGCCCCGTACCTGCGACCGGCTGCTGGCCGAGGCGTACAACAACGGCTTCAAGAACCGGATGTTCCGCTTCGTCAACAACAACGACGTCGTGCCGCAGCTACCGCCCGAGCCGGTCTTCACCCACGTCGAGAGCCTGCGCTACATCGACTCCAAGGGCAGGCTCCGTGAGTCGACGGGACTGGTGGCCGGCCTCGCGGACCGCGCCCGAGGGCTGACGGCAGACGCCTTCGCCCCGGCCTCGGACGGTCTCCGCGACCACTCCATCAAGCGGTACATCGCAGCGATCGAACGCAACCTCGCTTGAGGGGAGGGGGTTGATCGGCGGGGGTCGGCGGGGTTGGCGGGGGTTGGCGGGGCCTGGTCGGCAGGTCGGGCCGACGGGCCCGGGTGGGGGGCTTGGGCGGCGGGCCTGGGCTGGGCTGGGCGCCTGGTCGGGGGGCCTGGGTGAAGGGCCTGGTCGGCGGGCCTGGCGCGGCGAGCCCGGGCTGGGCACCTGGTCGGCGGGTCCGGGTGGGGCTTGGGCAGCGGGTCCGGGGCAAGGGCCTGGTCGGCGGGCCTGGCCTGGGCTGGGCGCCTGGTCGGCGGGCCCGAGTGGAGGGCCTGGCCAGCGGGCCCGACGGGTCGGACCGATCGGTCCGGACGGGCCGCTCGCGCGGTAGAGCCTGTTCGGCGGCGCCGATCCGTGAGCCCGACCGGCGGACGCGAGCCGCGAGCCTGACCGGTAAGCCCGAGCGGCGGGCCCGACCAGCGGGCCCGACCGACGGGCCCGCCTCTGGGCCTGACCAGCGGACCGTCCGGTTGACCTGGTTCGTCCGGTCCGCCTCGTCACCTGGTCCGCGCGGTCTCCACGGGTCTCTACGGCTCTCCCCGTTCTCCCCGGTCCGGCCGCGCTCCCCCGGGCCGGTTGGTCCGGCCGGGGTCTCGGGGCCGGACGGGCCGGACGGTCGGGGGGCGGGTGCATCCGGACGGGGCGGTCTCGCGGTAGAGACAGTGACAGCGTCACGGGTCGCCGTGGCGGACGACGAGTGGGCGAAGCGGCGAGCGGGCGAGCGGCCGGCGCGCAGGTGACGAGCAGGCGGGCGACGGAATCCCATCATGAGCGAGAACGAGACCACGCCGACCGGCGCACGGCCCGAGCAGGGCCTGGCCTGTCTGGTGACCGGTGCCAGCGGATACATCGGCGGACGTCTGGTGCCCGAACTGCTCGACGCGGGGCACCGGGTGCGCTGTCTGGTGCGCACCCCGGCCAAGCTGCGCGACCTTCCCTGGGCCGACCGGGTGGAGATCGTGCGGGGCGATGTCACCGACGCGGAGGCCGTGGCGGGGGCGATGGACGGCATCGACGTCGCCTACTACCTCGTGCACTCCTTGGGCGGCGGGGCCGGTTTCGAGGAGAAGGACCGCGCGGCGGCCCGCGTCTTCGGTGACCAGGCCCGCCGGACGGGCGTCGGCCGGCTCGTCTACCTGGGCGGGCTGACGCCCCCCTCGGTGCCCGAGCGGGAACTCTCCCCGCACCTGCGCTCCCGCGCCGAGGTCGGGAACATCCTGCTCGCCTCCGGGGTGCCGACGGCCGTGCTGCGCGCCGCGGTGATCATCGGCTCCGGCTCGGCCAGTTTCGAGATGCTGCGCTATCTCACCGAGCGGCTGCCGGTCATGGTCACCCCGCGCTGGGTGCGGACCCGGATCCAGCCGATCGCCGTACGGGACGTGCTGCGCCTGCTGACCGGCTGCGCCCGGCTGCCCCGCGACGTGAACCGCGCCTTCGACATCGGCGGCCCTGAGGTGCTGACGTACCTCGACATGATGCGCCGGTACGCCGCCGTGGCCGGCCTGCCGCGACGGCTGATCGTCCCGGTGCCCGTCCTCACCCCCGGGCTGTCCAGCCACTGGGTGGGCCTGGTGACGCCGGTGCCCGCCGCGATCGCGCGGCCTCTGACGGAGTCCCTGCGCCACGAAGTGGTCTGCGCGGAGAACGACATCGAACGGTACGTGCCCTCCCCGCCCGGTCACCCGCTCGGCGTCGACCGGGCCGTGACCCTCGCCCTCCAGCGGATCCAGGAGGCCCAGGTGGCCACCCGCTGGTCGTCGGCGGCCGTGCCGGGAGCGCCCAGCGACCCGCTGCCCGGCGACCCCGACTGGGCGGGCGGCAGCCTCTACACGGATGTGCGGGAGCGCGACGCCGATGTCGCCCCGGAGACGCTCTGGGAGGTCGTCGAGGGCATCGGCGGGGAGAACGGCTGGTACTCCTTCCCGCCCGCCTGGGCGGTACGGGGCTGGCTCGACCGGGTCATGGGGGGTGTGGGCCTGCGCCGGGGACGGCGGGACGCCCGGCGGCTGCGGGCCGGCGACAGCCTGGACTTCTGGCGGGTGGAGGAGATCCAGCGCCCCCGCCTGCTGCGGCTGCGCGCGGAGATGCGGCTGCCCGGGCTGGCCTGGCTGGAGATGCGGGTGGAGGGGGACGGGCCCGTACGGTACCGGCAGCGCGCCCTGTTCCATCCGCGCGGTCTGCTCGGTCACCTGTACTGGTGGAGCATCTGGCCCTTCCACGCGGTGGTGTTCGGCGGCATGGCCCGCAACATCGTCGCCGCCGCCGAGCGGACGGCGAACGCCTCGGACCCGCCCTCCACAGCGAAGGCGGGGGCGGGGGCAGGGGCCGGGGGCGTCCGTACCCGCTCCCGGCGCCTCTTCGGCAGGAGCGGGGGAAGCCGATGACCACGCATGTCTCGGTCGTCCTGTTCACCGCCGACCTGCGGGTGCACGACCATCCGCCGCTGCGGGCCGCGCTGGACGCCGCCGACGCCGTCGTGCCGCTGTTCGTCCGGGACCGCGCGGTGGAGGCGGCCGGGTTCACCGCGCCGAACCGGGCCGCCTTCCTGGACGACTGCCTCGCCGACCTCGACGCCGCGCTGCGTGAGCGGGGCGGCCGGCTCGTGGTGCGCTCCGGCGATCCGGTGGAGGAGGTGTGCCGGGTGGTCACCGAGGCGGACGCCGACGAGGTCCACATGTCGGCCGGGCACAGTGCCTTCGCCGCCCGCCGGGAGGAGCGGTTGCGCGCGGCCCTGGAGGCGTCGGGGCGACGGCTGTTCGTGCACGACGCGGTCACGGTCGCCGTACCGCCCGGGGTCCTCACCCCCGCCTCCTCCGACCACTTCGCCGTCTTCACGCCGTACCACCGGCACTGGGACCGCACACCGCTGCGGACGGTCGTCGGCGCCCCGCGCAGGGTTCCCGTACCCGACGAGGTCACCGGCGAGGAGCTTCCCGTGCCGGGGGCCACGGTCGAGGGGACCTCCCCCGCGCTGCCGCGAGGCGGGGAGAGCCGCGCCCGCGCACAGGTGACCGCGTACTGGCGGGACGGTCTGGACGCCTACGACGACACCCGCGACGACCTCGGCGGGGACACGACCTCCCGGTTCTCCGCCGCGCTGCACTTCGGCACCCTGTCCCCCGTGGAGCTGATCCACCGGGCCCGGCGCCGTGGCGGCACCGGCGCCGAGGCGTTCGTACGGCAACTCGCCTGGCGCGACTTCCACCGCCAGGTGCTCGCCGCGCGGCCGGACAGCGCCCACGCCGACTACCGCACCCAGCACGACCGCTGGCGTTCCCCGCGGGCGGCGGGCGCCGACATCGACGCGTGGCGGGAGGGGCGTACCGGCTATCCGGTCATCGACGCGGCGATGCGCCAGCTGCGCGAGGAGGGCTGGATGCACAACCGGGCCCGGCTGCTGACCGCGAGCTTCCTGGCCAAGAGTCTCTACGTCGACTGGCGCATCGGCGCCGCGCACTTCCTGCACTGGCTGGTGGACGGCGATCTGGCCAACAACCAGCTCAACTGGCAGTGGATGGCCGGCACCGGCACGGACACCCGCCCCAACCGGGTCCTCAACCCGGTCACCCAGGGCAAGAAGTACGACCGGGACGGCACCTACATCCACCGCTGGGTGCCCGAACTGCGCGGGATCGGGGCGCCGTCGGTGCACGAGCCGTGGAAGCTCCCGGGCCCGGACCGGGCCGCCGTCGACTACCCCGAACCCGTCGTCGACCTCGGCGAAGGGCTGGACCGCTTCCGGCGGGCCCGCGGCAAGCAGCCCTGACGGGACCGGTGAGGGTCGGCACGGCGGCCCCCACCGGTCCCGTACAGCACCTCATCCGGCCCGTTCGGCCGCCCAGCGCAGGGCGGCCGAGCGGCCCCGGGACGGTACGGTCCACAGGTCGTGGCCCTTCAGTCCCCACCGCGCGAGCAGGGTGTTGGCGGCGAGGAAGCCGCTGGTGGCGGCGCGTTCCATCAGGGCCACCGGCAGTCCGGTGCGGACCGTGTCGCCCGCGACGACCAGTCCGTCCGTGGGGGTGCGCACAGCCGGACGGTCGAGGTAGCCGCCGACCGGGAACAGCGGGCAGTCCGCCCGCCATTCGTGGCGCGCGTCGAGCACCCGGGCGGCGGCCGTCTCCGGGTAGACGCGGTGCAGGGCACCGAGCAGTTCGTCCTGGATCTGCCGGTGCTCGGACTTCGCGGGCAGGGCGTAGGCGTGCAGTTCCAGCACCGAGCCGCCGGTACGGGCCGCCCAGCGGGCGGCCTCGCCCTCCCAGGCGCTGAGCACACTCACGTTGTCCAGCGGGCCGTAGCCGCTGGTGCCGAGGAAGCCGGGGCGGTCCGCGCGTACCGGCCGGTCCAGCCACAGCCGGGAGACCAGGAACGGCGGGGCGGTGCGCAGTCGCGCCGCGCGGTCCCGCCACGCGGCGTCGCCGAGCGAGCCGGAGCGGGCCACCAGCGCGCGCAGGCCGGACGGGTCGAGGGCCAGGACGACGGCGTCGTACGTCGACCGGGTCGTTCCGGTTGTTTCGGTCGTTCCGGTCGTCCCGGTCCCTGCCGCGGTCACGGTGAAGGCGCCCTGGTCCGACACGTGGACCTCGTCCACCGGCTCGCCGGTGCGTACCTGTGCGCCGAGTCCGTCGAGGCGGTGGGCGAGCGGGTCCCACAGCGCCTGCGGGAAGGGCTCCGTCGGCACGTCGAACAGCAGCCCCTCGGCCGAGCCCAGGAAGTAGATGTGGAACATCAGTGCCATCTCGGCGGCCGACAGGTGCCGGGGGTCGGCGAAGAAGCTGCGGGAGAACACCTCGAAGGCCAGATGCCGGGCCGCCGCCGGGAACCGGACGGCTTCCAGGAAGTCGTGGGCGCTGGTGTGGTCGAGCCGGTCGTAGATCTCGGGCACCCGTACGTCGAGCAGCGGCAGCGCGGCACGCGGGCGGATCCGGGCCAGGTCCCGCACGCCGAACGACTCGCTCAGCGCGACGAAGCCGAGGGCGCTCAGCGGCGGGGTGCGGGGCACCTTGCGGAAGCTGTCCTCGCGGCCGGCGGAGTGCCGCAGCGGGTAGTCGGGCAGCGCGGTCAGCCGGCTCAGGGTGGGGTCGGTACGGCGGAGCAGGGCGCGCAGGTTGTAGTACTGCCGGAAGAACGCGTGGAAGCCCCGGCTCATGGTGACCGTCGTGCCGTCGGTGAGCCGGGTGGGCCAGCCCGCCAGCCGGCCCCCGAGCCGGGTGTCGCGTTCGTACAGGGTGACGCGCACCCCGCGTTCGGCCAGCGCGGTGGCCGCGGTCAGGCCGGCGATGCCGCCGCCGACGACCGCCGCGCGGGGCGCCGTAGCACTCTGGGCCCGTGCCCGGCCCGGCGTCGCGCGCAGACGTCGGGCCCGTCGGTCCCGGCCGGGGCGGGGGGTGCGGGGGGAGCCGATCACCGGCCCGCCTCCCCGGTGCGGTGCGGGCGGGCGGCGACGACCGTGTGGGTGATGCCGGTCTGCCAGCCCGGCAGCGGCACCACCCGCACCTGCTCGAACCCGGCCTCCCCGACCCGCCGGGCGAGTCGTCCGGCCGTGTCGAAGGTGACGACGCTGTGCCGGAGGTGGCGGTACAGCGCTCCGTCGCCGAGCAGGGTCGCGACCGGCAGGACGAGTCCGCCGCAGACCGCGTTCCACACGGCCCGGTGCGCGCGGTGGCCGCTGAGCGCGTACTCGTGGACCGCCAGTCGGCCGCCCGGCGCCAACAGAGCGTGGGCACGGGCGAGGACCGTGTCCGGGTCGGCCGTGTTGCGCAGCAGGTAGGCGGCGAAGACGGCGTCGAAGGGGCCGTCGATCCCGGCCTCGGCCAGTTCCTCCACGGGGGCGTGGACGAAGCGGACCGGCCGGTGCCAGGGCCGTTGCGCCGCGCGCCGCAGCATGCCGGACGAGGCGTCGACGGCGGTGAGGTGCGCGCCGGGCAGTACGGCGGCCAGGGCGGCGGTGGAGGCGCCGGTGCCGCAGCCGAGGTCCAGCACCCTCAGCCCGGCGCCGCCGTCGGGCAGGCCGAGCCGCCGGACGGAGCGCCGGAGGTGGGCGTGGTAGCCGGGGTTGGCCGCCGTCAGGGTGTCGTAGCTGCGGGCGGCGTGGTCGAACGCGGTGGCCAGGTCGGCGTCGCGGAGTACGGACATGCCTGCCGTCTCTTTCTCGGGGGGCGGTCGTCGGGCGTCAGTCGTCAGTCGTCGGGCGTCAGTCGTCGGGCGTCAGTCGTCGGGCGTCGGGTGGTGGGCGGTGGGCGGGTGGCTCGGTCAGGGGGCTGTCGGGGCGTCGGGGGTGGTCGGTCGCGGGGTGTCGCCGTCGGGTCCCGGGCGGTCGCGGCGGGGGGTGAACGGCAGGGCGAGGGCCGAGCCGAGCATCGCGGCGACGGGCACGTGACGGCCGAGCGACAGGTCCTCCGGCAGGCTGGTGCGCCCGTCCAGGAAGCGCAGCAGCAGCGGTGCGGGGACCCGGGTGAAGAGGCGGGTGAAGAAGGCAGGGCCGTCCACCCTGCCGCGGTCGAGGGCGTGGAGCAGCACGGCGTCCATGAAGCGGGAGCGCGCCGAATGGGCGGGCGGCGGCAGCGGGTGGCGTCCGGCGTGGAGCGCGGCGGCGACGGCCGCGCACTGGCGTTGCACGGCGCTGAAGGCATAGCCGGTCGAGGGCCGCACGGCACCGGCCGAGGCGCCGATCCTGAACACGCCTTCGGCCGTCGAGCGGGGGAAGTCCCCGTCGGTCATGGGGATGACGCCCTGCTCGCTGGCGGTGATCTCGTGTCCGCCGGTTCTCAGCACCCGTCCGGTGTAGTCGGTGAGCGCCCGGTCGTGGGCGTCGCGGTCGAGGACCCGGCGGGTGAACTCCGTGTACTCGACGAGGGCTTCGCGCGATCCGGTCGGCAGGACGTAGCCGAAGGACAGGCCCTGCGTCGGCTGCGGGGTGCGGAAGTCCATGAACTCCACGGTGCCGGGGTCGAACACGGGCCGTCGGGTGCGGACGAACCAGCCGCGGAAGTGCTGCATGAGGGTGGTGCGGGCCGGGGGCAGGCGGCTGGGGGGACGGGAGTCGAACACCCAGCGGGCGTGGACGGTCAGCGGGCTCCCGTCGGGGCGCCGGGCCCGTACCCGGGTGCCGCCCGGCACGGATCCGACCTGTTCGGCGAGGGCTTCGACGGTGGTCACCCAGGGCCCGTCCGCGACCGTCCGCAGCACATGGTCCTCGAACGCGTCGGAGTCGAGCATCTTGTAGCGCAGCGGAGCGAGGGCGGCGTCGATCGTGCTCCCGTCACGGGCGCGCGCCCGCAGCCGCTCCCAGGAGGCCGTGAGCAGGCGGTCGTAGGGGCCCGGCCCGTCCTCCCAGTAGCACCAGGTGCGCCGGGCGGTGCGCATCGGTCCGGGGGGTGCCGCCAGGAGCACCGTCCGGACCGGGCGCGCGCCCGCGGGGGGCCGGGCGAGCCGCAGGGCGAGCGACAGACCGGCGGCACCGGCCCCCACCACGACGGCATCGCACTCGATGTCCACGACGGCTCGCTCCCTTCCCGGTCGATCCGTCCGCCTGCTCGGTTCTCGGCCGATTTCCCTGCCCGGTCGTCCGCACTCGGTCGTCCGCTCGGTTCTCTTCTCCGCTGTCTCCTGCTGTCTCCTGCTGTCTCCTGCTGTCTCCTGCTGTCTCCTGCTGTCTTCCGGTCGACCGGTCCCGGTGGATGCAGTCGCGGGGCCGATCGGCGTGGGCGCATCCGTTCGGGGGCCCCGGGCGGAAGGGGTGGAGAGGAACGTGACAGGACAGGCGAGAGGATCCGCGATGCGCTCCACCCACGCGCCCGGGCCGCCCACGGCGGAGGTACCGCTCGGGCCGCCCGCCGGGCCCGGTCGTCGTCAGCCCCCGGAACCGGCCGGTCCGCCGGAGGCGTCCGACGTGGACACCGATGTCGCCGGCGCCGTCGGCCGGGAGGTACGGGCCCTGCTGGCGGACCGGCTCGCGCAGTGCCGGGAACTGGACCCCGTGTTCGCCCACGACATCGCCGAGCGGATCGCCCGCTTCACCGGGCGCGGCGGTGGCCGGATCCGACCACGGCTGCTGTGGTGGTCGCTGCGGGCCTGCGGCGGCGGGGAGGAGGCGCCCCAGGTGCGGGCCGCGTTGCGGACGGCGGCGGCGCTCGACCTCATCCAGACCTGTGCCCTCGTCCACGACGACCTGATGGACCGGGCTGCGGTACGGCGCGGCGGCCCGGCGTTCCACACGGACGTGGCGGACCAGTACGCCGGGTCGGTGTCACGCCCCACCGCCGACCGGCTCGGCACCTCTGCCGCGCTGCTCGCCGGAGACGTGGCGCTGGCCTGGGCGGACGACGCCCTGACGGAGTCGCTGCTGGAAGGTGGCCTCCCCCGTGCCACCACGGGCCGGCTGCACGAGGTGTGGCGGGCGCTGCGTACGGAGATGGCGGCGGGCCAGTACCTGGATGTGCAGGGGCAGGCCGCCGGGGTCTACACCGCGGCACGCGCGGTCCGCGCCGCCGGTCTCAAGAGCGCCCGGTACTCGGTGGAACGGCCCCTGGAACTGGGGGCGGTGCTCGCCGGGGCGGACGCCGCCACCACGCGGGCGCTGTGCCGGGCCGGGCGCAGCGCGGGTCTCGCCTTCCAGCTCCGGGACGACCTGGACGATCTCTTCGCCGACCCCGAGGTCACCGGCAAGCCGGCGGGCGGGGACGTCCGGGAGGGGAAACCGACGTATCTGCTGACCGCCGCGCGGACCCTCGCCGCGGCCTCCTACGACCGGCGCGCGCTCAAGGTGCTGGAGCGGGCGACGGGCCGAGCCGACGGAGCCGGACAGGCAGGGCAGGCAGGGCACGCAGGGCAGGCAGGGCACGTAGGACAGGCCGGCCTCGGTGCCGAGGAGCTGGCCGAGGTGCGGGCGGCCGTCGTCGCCACGGGCGCCCATGACCTGGTGCGGAGCCGGATCGCCCGGCTGACCGCGCAGTGCCTGAACCAGCTCGGCGACGCCGCTCTGGAGCCGGTGGCCGCCGGCCGACTGCGCACGCTGCTGACCGAGATCACCGAGATCCCCCCGGAGATCGCCGGCTCCACGGAGGTCACCGGCATCACCGACCTCGCCGGCGATCCCCCCGCCCCCGCCGCCCGGCCCGCGAACGACACGGAGACCAGCCGATGACCCGACGGACGACCGGAACGACGGGGACGACCGGGACGACCGGGACGACCGGGACGACCGGGACGGCGGGCCCCACGACAGACCCCACGTCGGACCCCACGACGCCCCGCAGGACGACGGCGACGACCGACGCCACCACGCTCCGCAGGGCGACCCGGCCGGCGACCCGCACCATCCCGGGCCCCACCGATCACGTCGTCGTGGTCGGCGCCGGACTGGCCGGGCTGTCCGCCGCCCTGCATCTGCTGGGCGCGGGCCGCCGGGTGACCGTGGTCGAACGCGGCGAGCAGCCCGGCGGCCGGGCCGGTCGGCTGGAGCGCGGCGGCTATCTGATCGACACCGGCCCCACCGTGCTGACCATGCCGGACATCGCCGACGAGGCGTTCGCGGCGGTGGGCGAGAAACTGCGCGACCGGGTCGAACTGATCGAGCTGCACCCCGCCTACCGGGCGCGCTTCGCCGACGGCACCAGTCTGGACGTACACACCGGCGCCGACGCGATGGAGGCCGAGATCGAACGGTTCGCCGGAGGTGCCGACGCCGCGGGCTACCGGCGGCTGCGCCATTGGCTGGGCGAGCTGTACCGGGCCGAACGCGGGCGTTTCCTCGACGCCGACTTCGATTCGCCGCTGCGGCTGCTCGGCCCCGACCTGGTCCGGCTCGCGGCGCTCGGCGGGCTGGGCCGCTGGCACGCCCAGGTCGCCCGCCATCTGCGGGACGAGCGGCTGCGCCGGGTCTTCACCTTCCAGGCCCTGTACGCCGGGGTCCCGCCCGAACGGGCCCTGGCCGCGTACGCGGTGATCGCCTACATGGACACCGTCGCCGGGGTGTACTTCCCGCGCGGGGGCATGCACGCCCTGCCCCGGGCGATGGCCGACGCCGCCGCCGCGGCGGGCGCGGAGTTCCGCTACGGGCGGCCGGTGACCCGGCTGGAGCGCCGCGGCGAACGCATCACCGCCGTGATCACCGCGGGCGAGCGCATCCCCTGCGACGCCGTCGTCCTCACCCCCGACCTGCCGGTGGCCTACCGGCTGCTGGGCCGCACCCCGCGCCGCCCCGCCCGGCTGCGGCACGCGCCCTCCGCGGTGATCCTGCACGCCGGCTGCGACCGCACCTGGCCGGAGCTGGCCCATCACACGCTGTCGTTCGGCGAGGCGTGGCGGGGCACCTTCCGTGAGCTGACCCGGACCGGTGAGCTGATGCGCGATCCGTCCCTGCTGATCACCCGGCCCACCGCGACCGACCCCACGCTGGCCCCGCCGGGCCGCCATCTGCACTACGTCCTCGCCCCCTGCCCCAACACCGCCATCGGACCGCGTGCCGCCGAATGGACCGCGCTCGCGCCCCGCTACCGGGACAGCCTGCTGCGCGAACTCGACGGCCGGGGCCTCGCCGGGATCGCGTCGGCGATCGAGGAGGAATGCCTGGTGACCCCCGCCGACTGGAGCGCCGCGGGGCACCCCGCGGGCACTCCGTTCTCGGCCGCGCACACCCTCGCCCAGACGGGGCCGTTCCGCCCCCGCAACCTGGTGCGCGGCACCGTCAACGCCGTCCTCGCCGGGTGCGGCACGACGCCGGGCACGGGAGTGCCGCCCGTGCTGCTGTCCGGGAAGCTGGCCGCCGCGCGCATCACCGGCCCGTCCGGCGACGGCGTCCGCTCCCGTCCCCGCCGCCGCATCCCCGGGCTGGGGCTGGGGCTGGGCTCGGGGCCACGATCAGGCCCTGGTCGGACCCCGCAAGGAGCCCGCCCGTGACCGCCCGCGAACTGGACGCCGCCGGTATCACCGACCCGCGGTTGCGTGCCGCCTACGCCCGGTGCCGGGCGCTCAACGCCCGCCACGGCCGCACCTACTTCCTCGCCACCCGGCTGCTGCCCCCGGACCGGCGTCCCGCCGTGCACGCGCTGTACGGCTTCGCCCGCTGGGCGGACGACATCGTCGACTCCCCCGACGGTCCGACCGGCGCCGCCGACCTCGACGTGACGGCGCGGCGGGCCGCCGCCCTGGACCGGCTGGAGGGCGACCTGGCCCGCGGTCTGGCGGGCGGGCCCGGCACCGCGCCGGTGGTCGCCGCGCTGGCCGACACCAGCCGCCGGTACGACATCGCGCACCGGCACTTCGCCGACTTCCTCGCGGCCATGCGCAGCGATCTGACGGTCACCGAGTACGCCGACCCCGCCGGGCTGCGCGGGTACATGCACGGCTCGGCGGCGGTGATCGGCCTCCAGATGCTCCCCGTCCTCGGCACCGTCGTCCCCCGCGACGAGGCCGCTCCCTACGCCGCCGAACTGGGCGTCGCGTTCCAGCTGACCAACTTCCTGCGGGACGTCGGCGAGGATCTCGACCGCGGCCGGGTCTACCTGCCCCGCGACCTGCTCGCCGCGCACGGCGCCGACCGGGACCTGCTGCTCCACTGCCGTCGCACGGGCCGCACCGACCGCCGGGTCACCGCGGCACTGCGGGCGTTCGAGGCCCTCACCCGCGCCGCCTATCTGCGCGCCGTCCCCGGCATCGCGCTGCTCGATCCGGTGGCCCGGCCCTGTGTGCGCACGGCGTGCGTGCTGTACGGCGGCATCCTGGACGCCGTTGCCGCCGACGGCTGGTCGGTGCTGCACCGCCGTGCCGTGGTGCCCCGTCGGCGGCGCGCGCTGCTCGCCGCCGACGGGCTGTTCCGGGTGGGCGCGGCCCGGCTCGCCGCCCGCCGCGCCGGACCTGCGGCGGCCGTCCGTCGCGCCGGTCCCACGGCGGCGACCGCGCGGACGCCGTACCGTCCGCCGTCCGCCGTCCGCGAGGAGGTCAGGTGACATCCGGTGCGCCGCGTCGGCCCTGGCGTCCGCCCCTGCGGCTGCGCCGCCGCCCCGTCGCCTGGGAGCGCCAGCGCCCCACCTGGCGCGAGGCACGGCCCGCGCTGATCGCCGGGGCGCTGGAACGGGCCCGGTCCAGGGCGGGCGGCGAGTGGTACGTCGTCGGCGCCACCCGGGACCTGTCCCCGGACCGGCCGCTGGCGGGCACCGTCGCGGGCCGTGAGTTCGTCGTCTGGCGTGACCCGCGCGGCCGTCTCGTCGCCGGGCCCGGTATCTGCCCCCACCTGGGCGCACCGCTGGGGGACGCTCGGCTGCGCTGCGGCACCCTGGTGTGCCACTGGCACGGACTCGCCCTGGACGGCGGGCCGTTCGCCGGGTGGGAGCCCTGGGCCGCCCACGACGACGGGGTGCTGCTGTGGGTGCGGCCACCCGGCGGTGCGGCCGACGGTGGTGGCGGCCCCACCGCCGCGCCGCCGGTTCCGGAGCGTCCCGCCGTGGCCGGGGCGCTGACGGCCGTGTACACGGGAACGGGGCGCTGCGAGCCGGAGGACGTGGTGGCCAACCGGCTCGACCCCTGGCACGGGGCCTGGTTCCACCCGTACTCGTTCGTCGATCTGACCGTCGTGGAGGAACCCGACGGCAAGGGCGAGGACGGCGGTGCCGGGAACGGGAACGGGAACGGGGCCTGGGACGGAGACGGGGCGGGGGCCGGGGACGGAGATGGGGCCAGGGCCGGGGACAGGGAAGGGGACGGTTTCACGGTCGATGTCTCCTTCAAGGTGGCCGGTCGTCTCGTCGTCCCGGTCCGGGCCGAGTTCACCGCTCCCGCGCCGCGCACGGTCGTCATGCGAATCACCGAGGGGGAGGGCGCGGGCTCGGTCGTGGAGACCCATGCGACGCCGCTCGCGACGGCACCGGACGGCGGGCCGCGCACGGCGGTCGTGGAGGCCGTGATCGCCACCTCGGGGCGGCCGGGCTTCGCCCTGGCACGGCGGGCCGCCCCCGTGCTGCGCCCGCTGATGAGCCGTGCGGCGGGGCGGCTGTGGCGGGACGACCTGGCCTACGCCGAGCGCCGCTGGGCCCTGCGCTCGGCCGGGCTGTTCCCCGGCTGAGCGCCCCGCGCGGGATCGGGCCCTGTTCGGGCGGACCGGCGACACCGGCCTGCCCAGGCCGCCCGGTCTACCCAGGCCGCCGGTCTACCCGGTCTACCCGGTCCGCCCTGTCTACCCGGTCCGCCCTGTCTACCCGGTCTACCCAGGCAGGCCAGGTTGCCCGGACAGGCCGACCAGCGTCCGCACCGCCGCCCCCAGGCTCGTACAGCGCGGGAAGTCGCCCGCCGCACGCCGGTCCCAGCCGGGGCCGGTCGGCAGGAGCACAGGGCGTCTGCGGGCCCCGGCGGGCCCCCACTCCAGCCCGGCCACATGACGGGCCAGCGGCAGCGAGGCCGTCGAGCGGGCCTGGGCCCACAGGACGACCGCTGCCGGACCGGTGCGGCGGACGCACGCCAGCAGCGCCTCGACCGGAACGGCCGCTCCCAGCATGCGGGTCGGCACACCGGCCTCCTCCAGCGCCGCGTCCAATGCCTCCAGCGGCAGCGAGTGCTGCTCTCCGGGAGCGCAGGCCAGGACCACCAGGTCGCTGCCGGACGGCGGCTGCGCGGGACGGGGCAGCACCAGGGGCGCACGGCGCAACGCGGTCGAGATCTGCCACGACAGCAGATGCTCCACCTCCACGTAGCGGTCGCCGGAGGACTCCCACTTGCGTCCCACCGCGCGCAGGGTCGGGACCATCACGTCCTCCCAGGCGGTCACCAGCCCGTGCTGGACGACCGCGTCCAGCAGCCGCCCGCCCAGTTCCGGGGCGTCCAGCCGTACGGCGGCCCGCGCCAGCCCCCGGCACTCCTGCCGTACGTCACCGAGCGGCAGCCCGCCGCCCGCGCCGCCGCGCCGGGCCCCCTCGCGCGGCGACGGGGTGACCGACGGGTCGGCGGACCCGGCGCCGGCAGGGGCTCCCGGCTCGGCACCGTGCGCGAGACGGGCCACCCGGCCGCCTCCGCCGGGGGCGCGCCGGCCGCCGCGAGCCGGCACATCTCCTCGACCATCGCCACATCGCGTGGACTCCAGCGCCGGTGTCTGCCCCGCGACCGCAGGGCCGGGCCGAGCCCGTAGCGACGGTCCCAGGAGCGCAGTGTGGTCGGGGATACGCCCAGGCGGCGGGCGACCGCGCCGGTGGTGAGCCCGGCCGTTCCGGTGACATCGGCCGTCTCAGGTGTGTCGGGCACACCGTTCGTACCCGGTGGGTCGGTCATGCTCCTCGTCTCCGGCCGTGCGGGGCGCCCGGACCGGTCCGTCCCGTTCACGTCCCCGGCCCCCAGTCTATTTCGATGCGGTATCGATGCAAGTTGTGACGGTCATTCTCCCCGGCGCACGCTGGGCGCACCGGACGGCGCCCCGTCCAGAACGGTGCAACCGACGGGCGCGCGTCCTCTCCGCCGATGCCGCCGCACCCGTCTCACGAGGAGAGATGTGGTCATGGACCGTTTCCCCGCCGCTCCAGATCTCGCCGTCGCCGCGGCCCGGACGACGCCCACCGTGGACCCGCCCCTCGGTCCTGTGCCCGGCGAGAGCGACGCGGTCTGGACCGCGCTCCACCGTCAGTGGGGCGGACTGGTCCACGGTCTGGCCCACCGGGCGCTCGGCGACCCGCGCGAGGCCGAGGACGTGACCCAGCAGGTGTTCACCGACGCCTGGCGCGGCCGGCACGGATACACGGCCGAACGCGGCACCCCGGCCGCCTGGCTCATCGGCATCACCCGCCGGAAGGTGGCCGACGCGCTCACGGCACGGGCCCGGCGCGCCCGGCTCGCCTCGGCGGCGGGTGAACTGGCCTCGGTACGGGAGCAGGTGAGCACCGGCGGTCCGGAGGCTGCGCTGGACCGGGTCGTGGTCGGACGGGCCCTGCTGCGGCTCACCCACGCCCAGCGCAAGGTGCTGCTCCTGGCCTACTACGAGGACCTCACCCAGAGCCAGATCGCCCGGATCACCGGCTGGCCGCTGGGCACGGTCAAGAGCCACACCCGGCGCGGACTGGACCGGCTGCGCGTCTGCCTGGAGGACGAGGGCGTCCCGGCGGCCTGAGCGGTGCGAAGGGGCTCACCACGCCGCCTCCCGGTAGTCCTTCAGGAAGACGCCGGAGACGGGGGAGCCGGACTCGCCCCGGACGATGGGGTCGTAGACGCGGGCCGCGCCGTCGACCACGTCCAGCGGGGTGCGGAATCCGGCGTCGGCCATCCGGGCCTTCTTGGGGGCCGGGTTCTCGTCGGTGATCCAGCCGGTGTCCACGGCGCACATGTGGACCCCTTGTTCGGCGAGTTCGGCGGCGCTGGTGCGGGTGAGCATGTTCAGGGCGGCCTTGGCCATGTTGGTGTGGGGATGGCCGGGCATCTTGTTCCGTACGGCGAACCGGCCCTCCACGGCGGTGACGTTGACGACGTAGCGGCGGGGGTGGGGCGAGGCCAGCAGCAGCGGCAGCAGCCGGTCGCAGAGCAGGGCCGGGGCGAGCGCGTTGACCAGTTGGGTCTCCAGGACCTCGGCCGGGTCGAGGGCGCCGAGCCGGGCGGACCAGGAGTTCTCCGGGGCGGGGTCCGGCAGCAGCCCCGCCTCGTCGGCCTCCCGGAGCACGGCGGGCAGTGCGCTGCCGTCGCCGCCGCCGGCCAGTCGGTGCCGCATGGGTATGAACCCCGGAGCCTGGAGGAACCCCGCGATGCCCTCCTTGCCCCCGGCGCCCTCGATGCCCTCGATGCCCTCGGTCTCGCCCCGCGCGAGCAGCGCGTAGGACTCCGGTGGGCGGCGGACGGTCTGTGCCGCGTTGTTGACGAGGATGTCCAGCGGACGGCCCGCGTCCCGCAGTTCCTCGCACAGGCCCAGCACCTGGCGCGGGTCGCGCAGATCGACGGCGACGACGGTGAGCCGGTCCAGCCATCCGGCGCTGTCCGGCGCGGCCCGGAAGCGGCGCAGGGTGTCGTACGGGAAGCGGGAGGTGACGACGAGTTCGGCGCCGTCGCGCAGCATCATCAGGGCGAGCTGGAAGCCGATCTTCACCCGGCCGCCGGTCAGCAGGGCGCGGCGGCCGGTCAGGTCGGTGCTCAGGGCGCGGCGGGCCGTGTTGTCGGCGGCGCAGTCGGGGCACAGCCGGTGGTAGAAGGAGTCGACGTGTCGATAGGACGCCTTGCAGACATAGCAGTACCGCGCCCGGTGGAAGACGCCGCCCGCACCGGGCTCGGCCAGCGGGGCGTCCTCGCGCCGGTCGACCGCGCCGGTCGCCGTCGCGGCCATCGTCTCGGCGTCGGCGGCCGACAGCGCGGAGCCCCGGGCCTTGCGGCGGCGCAGCCGCCCTTCGCGCGCGTAGGACGCGGCGACCTGCTCGGTGCGCAGCCGTACGGGGTCGTCCACGGGCAGCGCGCGCAGCTTGCCGACGACCCGGTGGAAGGCCGCGAGGTCGTCCTCGGTGACCGCGTCCCGGTCCGTCATGTGCCCCGCCCCACCGTGTGCCGTACGTCCTGTGGTGGGCCCCGGCCGGATTCGAACCGGCGTACCCGCCATGCCATGGCGGTGAGTCTGCCTCTGCTCTACAGGGCCCGGACGCAGCCCGGGGATCGGATTCGAACCGATGTGTGTCGCCTCAGCATGGCGCGCGCCTGCCTCTGCGCTACGCCCGGGTGCGCTCGGGGATCCTAACCCCGGCGCGCGCTCCGGCCGTAGCGGGATTCCGGTGGTGGCCGGTGGTCAGTTGGGGGTGCGGCGCAGTCGCATCCGCTCTTTCTCGGAGAGGCCGCCCCAGACACCGAAGCGCTCGTCGTTCTCCAGGGCGTACTCCAGGCAGGCGCGGCGGGTCTCGCACATGCCGCAGATGCGCTTGGCCTCGCGCACCGAACTGCCCGGATCGGGGAAGAAGAAGTCCGCCCCGGTCTGCGCGCACAGGGCCTGGTCCTGCCAGGTGGGGGCGGCCGGGGTCATGGCGTCGAAGTGCATACCGGGATCGTGGCGGACCGCGCGAAACGTTTGCTCAACGCGGGATCAACGCCGTCGCCCACGGCCGGTCGGCGCCGGTGTCCGTCCTCCCCCTCGCCCCTGATGGTGCACCGGCCGTCCGGCCCGACGCACGGCGGCGCGCGGGGCGGATCGCGGGGCGGACTGCGGGGCCGATCGTGGGGCCGATCGTGGGGCGGACTGCGGGGCGGACTGCGGGGCGGATCGCGAGGTGGATCGTGGGCCGGGTCGCCGTCGGTGAGCGCGAGCGATTGTCAGTGGGCGGTGCGAGACTCGGCAGTGGAAGGAACAGCGGGTTCCCAGGAAGGTGATCATGATCAGCACCCATTTCGTCACCGGCGCACCGAACTGGGTCGATCTCGGGACGCCCGACATCGACCGGGCCACCGCCTTCTACAGTGCGTTGTTCGGCTGGCGGCTCCAGTCGGCCGGTCCGGAGAGCGGCGGCTACGGCTTCTTCCAGCGCGACGGCCGGACGGTCGCGGGGGCCATGCAGACCCCACCGGACCAGGGCCCGCCGGTCTGGACGGTGTACTTCCAGAGCCCGGACGCCGATGCCACGGCCGAGGCGGTCGGGCGGGCGCACGGCCGTGTGGTCAGCGCGCCGAGAGAGGTGCCGGACAAGGGCCGGGTGGCGCTGCTGGCCGACCGGGCGGGGGCGCCGTACGGCATCTGGCAGCCGGGCCGGCTCAAGGGCCTGGACGTGGTCGGTGAGCACGGGACGCTGGTGTGGGCGGAGCTGCACACCCCCGACATCGCGGCGGCTGCGGGGTTCTACAACACGGTGTTCGGCTGGGAGACCTCGTCGGTCAGCTTCCCCGGCGGCTCCTACACCTGCGTCAACGCGGCCGGGCAGGGCGAGGCCGCGGCGTTCGGCGGCCTCGTACCGCTGGACGACGACCCGGTGGAGAGCGACGCGGAGCCGCACTGGCTGCCGTACTTCGGGACGGCCGACCCGGACACGGTCTGCGCCAGAGCCACCGAGCTGGGCGGCACGGTGCGGCTGGCCCCGCTCGATCTGCCGGACGTGGGCAGGATCGCCAAGCTGAGCGATCCCTTCGGCGCGCGCTTCGCCGTGATCAGAGGGGAGCCGAGGCAGACGGGCTGAGGAGCTGAGGAGCTGACGGCTGAGGAACTGACGGGCTGGCGGGCTGAGGAGGCGACGGGCTGGCGGGCTGGCGGCTGACGGCCGGGGAGGACGGGCTCTCCCGTCCCTCACGCCGAGGCCCTGCGCACCAGTGTGGTCGGGAGGATCACTCCGGTCGGCGTCGGCACCGCGCCGTCGGGGCCGCCACGGAGGGCGTCCAGCAGCCGTCGGGCCATCAGTCGGCCCATCCCCTCGATGTCCTGACGTACGGTCGTCAGGGGCGGGTCGGTCTGCTCGGCGATCGGCACCATGTCGTCGAAGCCGACGACCGCGACCTCGTCCGGCACCCGCACGCCACGCTCCCGCAGCACCCGCAGGGCTCCCACCGCGGTGAGGTCGTTCGCGGCGAACACGGCGTCCACGTCGGGGCACCGGTCCAGGAGTTCCCGCATCGCCCGCTCGCCCCCGGCGGGGGTGAAGTCACCGTGCGCCACCAGCGCCGGGTCGGCGTCGGGGAGGACGTCCCGGTAGCCGTCGAGCCGGTCCGCCGCCGAGGTCTGGTCGAGGGCTCCGGTGATGTGCGCGACCCGGCCGCGACCGAGCGCCAGCAGATGCCGTACGGCCTCCCGCGCACCGCCCCGGTTGTCGCTGTCGACGAACACGGTGGACGCGAGGGGGCCGAGCGACCGGCTGTCGGTGGACCCACCGGCCCCGGTGGGCTCGGTGGCTCCGGTGGGCCCGGTGGCTCCGGTGCCGCGTTCGCCGTCGCCCCAGCCGGGTCGGCCGCCGAACACGGCGGGGACCCCGGCGCGGTGGATGAGGGCGGGGAGGGGGTCGTCGAGGTGGAGGGAGAAGACGAGGGCGCCGTCGACATGGCCGCCGGCCAGATAGCGGCCGACGCGGGCGTGGTCGTCGCGGCCCTCGGTGAGGAGCAGGACGAGTTGGTTGTCGTGGGCGGTGAGTTCCTTGCTGATGCCGCGGAGTTGGAGCGCGAAGAAGGGGTCGGCGAAGACGCGGGTCTCCGGTTCGGCGACGACCACGGCGATCGCGTCGTGGCGCCGGGTGACAAGGCTGCGGGCGGCCTGGTTGGGGACGTAGCCGAGTTCCTCGACGGCCCGGAGCACCCGCTCCACCAGTGGCGCCCGCACCCCGTCGCCGCCGTTGACGACGCGGGAGGCAGTGGCCCGTGACACACCGGCCCGCGCGGCCACTGCCTCCAGGGTGGGGCGCGGTGCTGCCTCGGTCACGGGGGGCTCCTCCTCGACGGCTGCGGATCAGGATAGCCACAGGTCATGAGGCGGGGAGGCCGCTCACCGCAGGGCGTTCCGCACCCGGCCGGACCGCTCGGCGTCCGGCCGCAGGTCGGGCACAGCCCCGGATCCCGGGCCGGGCAGCGGATCCCGGCAGCGCTTCGGCCCCGGGGCCCGGTTCAGAGGCGGCCCGTGTAGGTCTTCCCGATCCAGTGGGCGTCCGTCAGACAGCGGCGGTCGTGGCCCTCGGCGATGTGCCGGCTGAAGGCGGGGTGCCCCGCCGCGGCCTGGTGGTGCATCCAGGTCACCAGCCAGGTCAGCCGCTCGGCCGCGACCGCGGGCAGTCGGCCGCGCTCGGCGTCGGAGAGTCCGTAGGTGTCGGCGAACAGGCGTAGTCGGCGCAGTGCCTCGGGTACCGGCAGGGTGTGCTCGGTCTCGTCCGGGGCGTAGAGCGGGACGAAGCGGTAGGCGGTGTAGGCGGCGTCCCACAGGCGCGGGGCCGGGTGGGCGGTGTCGAAGTCGATCAGGGCCACCGGCAGACCGTCGGCGAACACCGTGTTGTAGGTGGCCGCGTCGCCGTGGCAGATCACCTCCGCCGGTGCGCGGGGCGGGAGTTGCCAGTGGTCGTCCGGCTCCCGGGGGAAGCGGGCGGAGGCGTCGTGGAAGGCCCGCAGGAGCTGGGCCATGGCGATCAGGGAGGCGTCGCTCCGCACCTGCGGGGCGGCGAAGTCGTGGCCGACGTCACCGGGCAGGAACTCCACCCGTTCCTCCGTGCCGTCCTCGCTGAGCCCGTGGGGACGCGGCGCCCCGGTGAATCCCGCCTCGCGCAGATGGGCGAGGAGACGTTGGACCGTGGCGCTCCAGGCCCCGGCCGGACGGCGGACGAGCCCACCCTCGCGGACGACTTCGTTCACCCCGCCGACGAACACTTCCCGGTCTTCCACCACTTCCCGATCCGCCACCACTTCGCGATCCGCCACCACTTCCCGATCTGTCACCACTTCCCGATCTGTCACGTGGGGCAGGCTCATCACCGTCGCCTCCCTCAGGCCAGCAGATCCACCCGCGTCCCCAGCCCCCGCTCCTCGGCCCGCCGGTGGGCGAGCCAGGCCAGGGCCAGGTCCTGCCAGGGCAGTCCGACCGGGGCGTACACCGTTCGCTCGGACGGCCCGGTCCGGCCGGGGTGTTCGCCCCGCAGCACCTCGCCCAGCGTCGCGTCGGCCGCCGCCGCGGGCAGACCGGCCGCCGCCAACGCGCCCGTCGCGGCGGCTGCTTCACGGTCGTCGACCACCACGAGCGCCGCCGCGAGCAGATCGGCGGACAGTTCCTGCTTGCCCGGCTCGTCCGCGCCCAGGCTGGTGACGTGACGGCCGGGCGGGACGTCCGCGAGGGTCAGCACCGGCTCCCGCGCCCAGGTCGCGAGCAGCACGAGGTCGGCCGCGGCGGCGACCTCCCGCGCGGAGGCCACCACCCGGCCGGCGTGCCGTGCCGCGAACGCCGCCGCCCGCGCTCCGTCCGTGTCGTGCACGAGGAGCGCGTCACGGGGCCGCAGTGCCGCCAGCCCCCGTACCATCAGCTCGGCCTGCGCGCCCGCGCCGATGACACCGACCGTCCCGGCACCGCCGTCCGCCCCGCCCGGCGCCGCCAGCGCATGGGTGCCCAGCGCGGCCGACAGCCCGGTGCGCCAGGCCGTCAGGGTCGCGGAGTCCAGCAGCGCGAGAAGTGTGCCGTCGCGCCCGCTGTGCAGACAGACCACGCCCCGCAGTGCCGGGCGGGCGGCGGGGAACTTGGCGTTGACCTTGACCGTGTAGGCGTCGATGCCGGGGAGGAGTCCGGGAAGGAGGGCGGTCGCGGTGCCGGGGAACGGCAGATCGGTCCGTACCCGCAGGCCGGTGGCCGTGTCGGTCGCGTGGACGAACCCGTCCCGCAGCGCGGCGGCACACGCCTCCGGCTCCAGCACGGCCTCCAGGTCACTTCGGGTGAGGAGTCGAGTCACCCGGCCATGATCCCTCCTGCCGGCCCCGGACCCCAGACCCAGACCCCAGACCCCAGACCCCAGACCCCAGACCCGGACCCCAGACCCCGGACCCAGACCCAGACCCCGGACCCGGACCCGGACCCCGGACCCCAGACCCCAGACCCCAGACCCCGGACCCGGACCCCAGACCCCGGACCCGGACCCGGACCCCAGACCCCGGACCCAGACCCCGGACCCGGACCCGGACCCCAGACCCCGGACCCAGACCCCGGACCCGGACCCGGACCCCGGACCCCGGCCCACGGCCCACGGCCCACGGCCACCCGCATCCCGACGTCGGCACCGACGCCCGACGGACCCAACAGGCCCCCGGGGGCTCCCCGCCGGCCCCTCGCGGACCCCGGCGAGCCCCACCGGCCCCGACCCCGCACCGCACCGCCCCCGGCCCGACACGCACTCAGTGCACGTGCCCCTCCGCCCCGGAGCCGGAGCCCTTCCCGTCCGAGCCCCCCGCACCCGAACCCCCTGCCCCAGAGTCCCCCGCCCCAGAGCCGGAGCCCTTCCCGTCCGGACCCTTCGCGCCCGAGTCCCCCGCCCCGGAGCCCGAGCCCCCGGCCCCAGCCCCCGCACCACCCCCGGCCCCAGCCCCAGCCCCGGCCCCAGCCCCCGCACCACCCTCAGCCCCGGCCCCGGCCCCGGCCCCACCGTGCCCCCCATGCCCACCCCCCGGGTCGTACCCCGGGATCGTGCCGTCCTTCTTCTTCACCAGGAACAGCCCGACCATCCCCATGTCGGAGTGGCTCTGGACATGGCAGTGGTACATCCACGCCCCGGCGCCCACCCCCTCCCCCGCGATGATCTGGAAGCCGAAGGAGTCGGCGGGGCCCACGATCTTGTTGTCGATGACCTGGCTGGGGTCGTCGGGGCCGGTCAGCATGCCGGTGCGGTTGTCGGCCCAGCGATGACCGTGGATGTGGAACGTGTGGTAGTACTCGCCGTGTGTGATCATCACGAACTCGACCCGGTCGCCCACGGTCGCCTCGAAGTCCGGACCGGTGTGCGCGGGACGGTTGTTGATGGACATGTCGTTGAAGACGATGGTGTGGGTGCGGTCCGGCAGGACGTCGCCCTTGCGCCGGACGACGACCGGGCCGTAGAGCCCGTTGCGGATGCCGCCGGTGCCGTGCTCGGTGCCGACGACATGGTCGTGGTAGTGCCAGTACCCCGCGCTGCCCGCCCGCCAGGTGCCGTCCTTGCGGCGGCCGGGCGTGTGGGTGCGCCAGGTGTAGACCCGGGTGGCGCCGGGCTCGACATGGCTGTTGTTCATCTTCGTGCCGTCGCTGGTGATCTCGTAGTCGAGGCCGTGGACGTGCAGGCTGACCGGGACGTCCATGGTGTTCTCGAACTCGACGTGCAGCGTGTCGCCCTCGTTCAGCTCGATCAGCGGGCCGGGCACGCTGGCCTTGCCCTTCTCGAAGCCGTAGCCCATCTTGCCGCCGTCGAGCCGTTCGGCGTAGAGCTTGATCCGTCTGGTCTCTCCGCCGGCCGGCGCGGTACGGGCCGGGCTCTCGGCGCTCACGGCATCGGGTCCCAGAGACAACGATGTCGCGACCGCCGCACCACCCAGCACCACCCGCCGGTTGAACGCGCGCCTGTCCATGCCGAACTCCCCACTCAGCCGATTCTCAGCCGGACCCGGCCACGCGGCCGAACCCGACGGACGCCGAACGCACTTCACCGACACCTCGCCGAACGTCCGCCCCGGGTACGGGACTCGGGGCCAGGGGTGTCGGAGGTACGGGATTCGGACAGTAGCCGGGGCCCCACCGTTTATCCACACTCAGGACAAAGTTTGTTTCTTCACGGTCATACCTATTGGCGAACCGAGCAAAGGGGTCTAGCTTCCTTGGCGCCGACTGTGAACCGACGAGGGGTGGATGACCACATGCGGTCCACGACGCTCCAAAGACCCGATCCTTCACCCGGGTCCAACCCGAACAGACGCCCCGGCAGCCGGACCGGAGGGAACGCGAGGCGGGCCCTGACAGCCGTCCTCGCCGCCGGATTCGTCACCGCCGGGCTGCTCTCCGGCCCGTCCGCGAGTGCGCGCCCGGCCCCGGATCCGTCCCTGACAACGATGTCCATCAAGTCGCCCCCGGGCGGCGCGCAGGTACGAGTGCTGATCTTCTACGGGTCCGCCGCACCCGGCGACGAGTCGCCCGTGGTGAACGCCGGTATCGAGGCGGTCGAGAGGATCGGGCTGACCGGGCCCGCCGGGCAGCGCTTCACCACCGAGGCGACCGACGACGCCTCGGTGTTCACCAACGCGACCAAGCTGGGCCGTTTCAACGCGATCGTGCTGCTCACCGGGGGCGGGGACATCCTCGAACCGGAGCAGGAGGCGGGCCTGGAGGCGTACATGGAGGCCGGTGGCGGCTTCCTCGGCGTCCATGACGCCGCCAAGGCCGAGCCGTACTCGGACTGGTTCACCGGGCTGATCGGCGCGCGGCCCGCCGCGTCGAGCCCGTCGAACGTGCAGCGGGCGACCGTCGAGGTGGGTGACCGTCAGCATCCGGCCACCAAGGATCTGCCGCTGACCTGGAAGCGGCCCGACGTCTGGTCGAACTGGACGAAGAACCCGTCCGGCGAGGTGCACACGGTCGCCCGGGTGCGCGAGGCGTCGTACAAGCCGGGCGCGAGCGCCAACGGGGCGGACCATCCGGTCAGCTGGTGCCGTGACTACGACGGCGGGCGCTCCTTCTACACCGGTATGGGCGGTACGGCGGCGGCGTACGACGAGACCGACTTCCGCGGTCATCTGCGCGGCGCGCTGCTGTGGACGACCCGGTTGGCGCAGGCCGACTGCAAGGCCACCATCAACGGCAACTACACGTCCGAGCGGCTGACCAAGCCCAACCAGCCGGGCCGGAACGACCAGATCGGCGAGCCGCACGGGCTGGTCACCGCGCCCGACGGGCGGGTGTTCTACATCGGCCGGGGCGGTGCCGACTCCTCGCAGCCGGTGATCACCGACTGGAACAACCCGGACATCGGCAAGGGCAAGGGCGAGATCCACGTCTACGACCCGAGGACCAAGCAGGTCACCCTGGCCGGCGCGCTGACCGTGTTCGGCAACAAGGGCGGCGGCGACGAACTGGTCAAGGTGGAGGAAGGGCTCGTCGGGATCGAGCTGGATCCGGGGTTCGCCCGGAACGGGTGGGTGTATCTGCACTACACCCCGCACTCGGAGATCGACCGGGACACCCGGACGGCGGATCGGCGGGTCTCGCGGTTCACCCTGGACCATGCCACCAACAAGCTGGATCTGAGCAGTGAGAAGGTGCTGCTGGACTGGCCGGTGCAGATCCACAGCTGCTGTCACGCGGGCGGCGGGATGACCTGGGACTCCCGGGGCAACCTGTACATCGCGACGGGTGACAACAACTCCAGTGGCTTCAGCGGCGGTTACTCGGGCAACAACCCGCAGCCGAACTACAAGGGCCTCTCCTTCGCCGACGCCCGCCGGACCTCCGGCAACACCAACAACCTCAACGGGAAGATCCTGCGGATCCACCCGGAGCCGGACGGGACGTACACCCTGCCGGCGGGGAACCTCTTCACCGGCAAGGAGCCCGACGAGGGCGGCGGGAAGACCCGGGGCGAGATCTATGTGATGGGGGTGCGCAACCCGGCGCGGATCTTCGTGGACCAGAAGACGGACACCCTGTACGCGGGGTGGGTCGGCCCGGACGCCGGGTCGCCGTCGACCACCTGGGGGCCGGCGAAGTACGACACGTTCGCCGCGATCACCAAGGCGAGCAACCGGGGCTGGCCGTTCTGCATGGGCAACAAGCAGCCCTACCGGGACCGCAATCTGCCCGATCCGTCGCAGCCGCTGGGCTGGTACGACTGTGACGCCCCGAAGAACGAGTCGCCGAACAACGACGGTCTGGTCAATCTGCCGCCGGTCACCGGGAACAACATCTGGTACTCGCCGCAGGGCGGCGGACCGGACTTCCCGCGCGACGCGAACGGTGTCCCCTCGTACAAGTCCGAGGAGGCGACGTACGCGCTGCCGTGGCTCAAGGGTGGCGGGCAGGCCGCGATGAACGGGCCGGTGTACCGCTACGACTCCGCGTCGGACAGCGCGGTGAAGTGGCCGTCGTACTGGGACGGCAAGTGGTTCGTCGGTGACTTCTACGACGGTGACCAGCCGCGCAACGCGGTGGTGATGGACCCGAAGACCGTCGGCGACGGCGGGGTCCCGGTCCACTCGGAGACGCTGAAGAAGATCGTGCCGGTCGGCACCGACGGCATCAAGAACCTCATGGACTGGAGATTCGGTCCGGACGGCGCGCTGTACGCGCTCGACTACGGCCGGGGCTTCTTCACCTCGGACGCCAAGTCGGCGCTGTGGCGGGTCACCTACACCGGCGGCGGCCCGACCCCGGCCGCAGGCCAGCTCGCGAGGGGGGCCAAGTGAGACATCCGATCCGTACGAGCCCTGCGGTACGGCAGCGAAGACTGCTGACCGCCCTGGTGGCGGCCGTGCTGATGACGCTGGGGCTGCTGTCGGCCCCGGCGGTCGGCCAGGCCGGGAAGGACGCGGCACCGGCCGCCGCCGCTGCCGCGGCCGAGCAGACGCTGACGTGGACGGCGGGCGACCCCATCGACCGCTATCTGTCGGCGCCGAAGACGGCGGTGGCGGGTCCGGCGACGATCGTCTTCGAGAACAGCACGGCGACCGGCAACACCACCGGGATGCCGCACACGCTGACGTTCGTCACCAGCGACCCCGAGTTCAACAGCGATGTCACCCTCAACATCCTGGCCAATCCGTCGGACGCCCAGGGCGGCAAGCACACCGCCCAGGTCAACCTCACGCCGGGCCGGTACTTCTACCACTGCACGATCCCCGGCCACGGCATGATGCAGGGCATCCTGGTGGTGACCGAGGGCTCCGGTGAGGACACCACCGCACCGCAGACCGGTGCCCGGGTGACCGGTACCCAGAACGGCGAGGGCGCGTACGTGGGCGCGGCGACCGTGGCGGTCGAGGCGACCGACGAGTCGGGCGGTTCCGGGGTCGACCGGATCGAGTACGCGATCGGTGACGACGGCGCCTGGCAGCCGTACACCGCGCCGGTAGTGATCGACCAGGTCGGTGCGCACAAGGTGAGGTACCGGGCCACCGACAAGGCGGGCAACACCGCCGCCGAGAAGGCCGCCGAGTTCACGGTGGTGCCCCCGCCGACGGACGACACGACGGCGCCGGAGACCTCGGCGACGGTGTCCGGTGAGCGCGATCCGGCCGGGGCGTATCTCGACATGGCGACGGTGACGGTCTCCGCCTCGGACACCGGCTCGGGCGTCAACACCATCGAGTACGCGATCGGCGCCGGCGCCTGGCAGCCGTACGCCGCCCCGGTGATGGTCCACCAGGTGGGGAGTCACACCGTCCGCTACCGGGCCACCGACAAGGCGGGCAATGTGGCGGCCGAGAAGAGTGTGCAGTTCACGGTGGTGTCCGCGCCGCAGGAGGACACCACCGCGCCGGTGACCGGTGTCGCGGTGGACGGCTCGCGCAACTCGGACGGCGCCTACATCGGCAACGCCAAGGTGACCGTCACCGCGACGGACGAGGGCGGTTCGGGCGTCGAGCGGATCGAGTACTCGCTGGACGGGGGGCCGTATCTGGTCTACTCCGCTCCCGTGGTGGTCGACCGGGCCGGCGCGCACGCCCTCGCCTACCGGGCGACCGACAAGGCGGGCAACACCGCCGCCGCGCGGACCGTGAACTTCACGGTGGTGCGCAGCGGTCCGCCGCCGCCGAACTGCGCCGAGTACGACGAGCGGCTGACGGTCATCGTCGGCACGGTCGACTCGGGGGTGCCCAACCGGCTCACCGAGAGCCGGTGCCGGATCAACGAGATCATCGAGGACGAGAAGGAGTGGACGTCGCACGCGCTGTTCCTCAAGCACGTCAAGACGGTCCTCGACAAGCTCCGCAAGGACGGGGTGATCGACCGGCGCGAGCACACCGCGATCACCGGCGCGGCCAAGCGGTCGGGGATCGGCAAGCCGGGTCAGGACACCGGCTACCGCCCGCTCTTCGACGGCAGCGCCGACTCGTTCGCCAAGTGGCAGCACGCGGGCGGCGGTTCGTTCGGGCTCAACGCGGACGGCTCGATGACCAGCGGCACCACCAGGGGCGGGCTGGGCATGCTGTGGTTCCCGCAGCGCAAGTACGGTGACTTCTCGCTGCGGCTCCAGTGGCGGGACGACGCGCCGGGCACGGGCAACGCCAACTCCGGGGTGTTCGTGCGGTTCCCGCAGATCGTCGACCATCCGGAGGAGTCGCGGCCGGAGTGGGTCGCCATCAAGTTCGGTCATGAGGTGCAGGTGCTCGACCGGCCCGACGGCGACATGTACAAGACCGGTTCCGTCTACGGCTTCGACCGGGTGGGGCTGGCCGGTGCGGGGGTGACCCAGAAGGGCACCTGGAACGACTACGAGATCCGGGTGGTGGACCAGCACTACTCGGTCTACCGCAACGGTGTGCTGATCAACGAGTTCGACAACACCGGCGGTCAGGAGTTCGTCCCGCCGCGCTCGGACGACCCGGGCACGGACGGCCGGCGCTACGCCTCCGGGTACATCGGGCTCCAGGTGCACGGCACGACGGATGTGATCTCGTACCGGGACATCAGGATCAAGGAGCTGTAGCCGGCGGGACCACCCGGCTGTGACCTACGGCGGTCCTTCCGTCGCGGGTTCGGGCGGCGCCTCCGTTGGGGGCGCCGCCTTCTTGTCGTGCTTGGCGCGGCTGGGCTGCACCCGCTTGGGTTCGCCCGGCATCTTCGGGTACTCCGGCGGGTAGGGCAGATCGGCCAGCCCGTGGTCGCGTTCGTCGCGGGCGGCCAGGTCCAGCAGGGCTTCCAGGGAGTAGCGGTGGTCGTCCATGTCGGCGTGGACGTCGCCGACCTCGGCGAAGCGGACGGGCATGGTCGCCAGGTCGAAGTCACGGGGGTGGACCTCGCCGACCTCCTCCCAGCGCAGGGGCGCGGAGACGGGGGCGTGCGGGCGGGGCCGTACGGAGTAGGCGGAGGCGATGGTGCGGTCGCGGGCGGTCTGGTTGTAGTCGACGAAGATGCGTTCGCCGCGCTCCTCCTTCCACCACTTGATGGTGACCTGGTCCGGCATCCGGCGTTCCAGTTCGCGGCCGACGGCGATGGCGGCGCGGCGTACCTGGGTGAAGGTCCAGCGGGGTTCGATCGGTACGAAGACATGCAGTCCGCGTCCGCCGGAGGTCTTGGGGAAGCCGCGCAGCGCGCCGAACTCGTCCAGGACGGCGCGGAGTTCGTGGGCGGCGCGCACGGCGTCGTCGAAGTCGGTGCCGGGCTGCGGGTCGAGGTCGATCCGGAGTTCGTCGGGCCGGTCGACGTCGTCGCGCCGCACCGGCCAGGGGTGGAAGGTGAGAGTGCCGAACTGGGCGGCCCACACCACGGCCGCCTCCTCGGTCGGGCACATCTCGTCGGCGCTGCGTCCGCTGGGGAAGGTGATGTGCGCGGTGGGGATCCAGTCGGGCATGTTCTTGGGTGCCCGTTTCTGGAAGAAGGACTCGCCGGTGACGCCCTCGGGGTAGCGCTCCAGGGTGGTGGGGCGGTCGCGCAGGGCGCGCAGGATGCCGGGGCCGACGGCGATGTAGTAGCGCGCGAGGTCCAGCTTGGTGAATCCGCGCTCGGGGAAGAAGACCTTGCCGGGACTGGACAGCCGTACGGTTCGGCCGGCCACTTCTAGTTCCACCGCTTCGCCCATGCGTGCCACGGTAGGCGTGCCACCCTGACCGCGCATATCGGGCGAAAGCCCTGTAGGGGGCGGAGAATCTGAGGCATGGATCTGCCGGTGATGCCGCCCGTGAAGCCGATGCTCGCCAAGTCCGTGGCGCGGATCCCGCCGGGCATGCAGTACGAGGCGAAGTGGGACGGGTTCCGGGCGATCGTGTTCCGCGACGGTGCCGAGGTCGAGCTGGGCAGCCGTACCGGAAAGCCGCTGACCAGGTACTTTCCCGAGCTGGTGGAGGCGCTGAAGGAGCGGGTGCCACGGCGCTGTGTGCTGGACGGGGAGATCGTGATCGCGCGTGAGGGGCGGCTCGACTTCGACGCGCTGACCGAGCGGATCCATCCGGCGGACTCACGGGTGCGGATGCTCGCGGAGCGTACGCCGGCGTCGTTCGTGGCCTTCGATCTGCTGGCGCTCGATGACGAGTCGGTGCTGGACGTGCCGCTCAGCGACCGGCGGGCGCTGCTGGTCAGGGCGTTGTCGGGGGCGACCCCTCCGGTGCATCCGGCTCCGGCGACGACGGATGTGGAGCGGGCGCGGCAGTGGTTCGAGCAGTACGAGGGGGCCGGTCTGGACGGGGTGATCGCCAAGCCGCTGACGTTGAGGTACCTCCCGAACGAGCGGGCGATGTTCAAGATCAAGCATGAGCGCACGGCGGATGTGGTGGTGGCGGGCTACCGCCTGCACAAGAGCGGCCCGATCGTCGGTTCGCTGCTGCTGGGCCTCTACGACGATCGCGGCGCCCTCCAGCATGTGGGGGTGTCCGCCGCGTTCTCGATGAAACGGCGCGAGGAGCTGATCGAGGAGCTGGAGCCGCTGCGGATGGCGGAGGTGACCGGGCATCCCTGGGCGGCCTGGGCCGAGGAGTCGGCGCACGAGGCGGCGCGGCTGCCGGGGGCGCCGAGCCGCTGGTCGGGCAAGAAGGATCTGTCCTGGGTGCCGCTGCGGCCGGAGCGGGTGGCCGAGGTGGCCTACGACCACATGGAGAACGGCGCCCGCTTCCGCCACACGGCCCGCTTCCGCCGCTGGCGCCCGGACCGCACACCGGCGAGCTGTACGTACGCGCAGCTCGACGAGCCGGTGAGCTACGACCTCGCGGAGATCCTGGGGCGGGGCGACTGACGGACGCCCCGCCGCCCGGGGAGCCGGACGCCCCGCCGCCCGGGGAGCCGGGCGGCCCGGCACCGGGCACGGTCGGGGCCCGCGCGCAACCCGGGACTGCTCCGATCGGCCCACACCCCCTCCGGCCATCGGGGTACTTCCGCCCACCCGACCGCTACCGCTCCCGGAACGAACGGGTAGGGCCACCGAACAGCAGATCAGCACACCATCAGAAAAACCGACGGGCGGGTGGCGACGGTGGGCACGACAGAGGGAACGCGCTCCGGACACGGCGCGGCACACGCACGGCGCACCGCCAGGGCGGCGGCGCTGCTGGCCGCGGCCGTGACGGTCTCGCTGGCGGCGGGCTGCACATCGGGACAGGGCGACGACGGCCGCACCCCCGTCACCCCCACCCCCAGCGCGTCCACCGCCCCCTCCCCGTCCCGGAGCGCGCCCACAGCCACCGGACCGGTACTCGCCGTGAAGATCGACAACGTACCGGCGGCGCGCCCGCAGACCGGTCTGAACGCGGCGGACATCGTCTACGTCGAACAGGTCGAGGGCGGTCTGAGCCGGCTGATGGCGGTGTACGCGACGGCCTTCCCGCAGTCCGTCGGACCGGTGCGCAGCGCCCGCGAGAGCGACCTGGAACTGCTGCGCCAGTTCGACGAGCCGACCCTCGCCTTCTCCGGGGCCCAGGGCAAGCTGCTGCCGGCCATCGACAGTGCTCCGGTGCACGCGGAGCCGCCCGGCGCGGCCCCCGACGCCTACACCCGCTCCACCGACCGCTCCTCCCCGCACAACCTCTACCTCCGCCCGGACCGGCTGATCCCTCGGCCGCCCGGGGTCGCCGCGCTGACCACGGGCTTCCGGTTCGGCCCCGCCCCGGCGGGCGGCACCCCCGTGAACTCCCGGACGGTCCACTATCCGTCCGCCGGGTTCACCTTCACCTGGTCGCGGCAGCGGGAGCGCTGGCTGGTCGCGATGGACGGCAGAGAGGCGACGACGACGGACGCCGGTGCCCTCGACCCGGCCACGGTGGTGGTCCAGCACGTCGGCATCCGCGAGTCCGCGTACCACGACTCCCTCGGCAACCACACGCCGTACACCGAGACGGTCGGCTCCGGCACCGCGGAGGTGCTGCGGGACGGCAAGGCGTACGACGCCCGGTGGGACCGCCCGGACGCGGCCTCGGGCACCCGGTTCACCACGGAGGACGGCAAGCCCCTGGACTTCGCGACCGGTCAGGTGTGGGTGGTGTACGTGCAGGAGTGAGGGCGGGCGTGAGCGTGGGAGTGAGCGTGGGAGTGAGGGCGGGCGTGAGCGCGGGCGAGGCGGCGGGCGTGAGCGCGGGCGAGGCGGCGGGCGCCTGCCTACGCAGGCCCGGCCCCTGCCGGACACAGGCCCCGGCCCCCTGCCGGGCTCAGCCCCTGCCCCTGCCCGGCTCAGGCCCCTGCCCTTGTCGGGCTCGGCCCCGGCCCCGGTCCTGGCTGCTCACGCCCGCCCCACCAGCGGCTCCTCCGGATTGCGCAGCCCCTCCGCCGCGTCCGCGACCCGGCGGATCAGGGCGAGGAACACGGCCCGCTCGTCGGCGTCGAGCGGTGCCAGGAAGACCTGGTTCATCCGGGCGGTGCGCACGGTGAGCCGGCGGTGGGCGCGGACACCGTCCTCGGTGAGGCGCAGCAGGAAGCGGCGTCCGTCCTGCGGGTCACGCACCTTGTCCAGCAGGGCGCGGCGGCTGAGTCTGCTGATCACCTCGGCGATGGTCGACCGGTCGAGCCCCACCCGCTCCCCCACGGTCCGCTGGTCCAGGCCCGGTTCGGCGACGAGCGCGTTCAGGACGGCGAACTGCGGCGAGGTGATCTCCTCCGAGACCATCGTGTTCCACAGCAGGTGGTGCGCCTGCTGAAGTCTGCGGGCGAGGTGCCCGGGGTGGGTGGCGAGATCCACCGCGGCCATCTGTGACTCCCCTGGTCGAATTGGTCGGTGCACTGAACAATACCGGTCGCCTCCCTCCCTGTCCGCCGCCGCGGGAGCGGCACTCCGCCCGGCTGTGGACGGGGTATTGACGGCTCGCTGGTCACGGTGGCAGCGTGAAGGACGTTCGCAGGGACAAGCCCGTTCATATACTCAGTGCCCTGACTATTTCGGGTCGGGACGCCTGGCGGAGATGAGGCTTCGGGGATGGACAAGGTGGTCGCCTCGGCCGCGGCTGCGGTGGCCGATGTGCCGGACGGCGCGTCGCTCGCGGTCGGCGGTTTCGGGCTCAGCGGGGTCCCGAACGTACTGATCCAGGCCCTCCACGAGCGCGGGACCCGCGGTCTCTCGGTGGTGTCGAACAACTGCGGGGCGAAGGAGTCCGGGCTGGCCGTGCTGCTGGCCGCCGGGCGGATCGCGCGGGTGACGGGGTCGTACATCGGGGCGAACAAGGAGTTCGCCCGGCAGTACCTCGCCGGTGAGCTGGAGGTGGAGATGATCCCGCAGGGCACGCTGGCGGAGCGGCTGCGCGCGGGAGGGGCCGGGATCCCCGCGTTCTACACCCCCGCGGGCGTCGGCACCCAGATCGCCGAGGGCGGACTGCCCTGGCGCTACGACGGCGCCGGGGGCGTCGCCCTCGCCTCCCCCGCCAAGGAGGTGCGCGACTTCGACGGCACCGACCACGTCCTGGAGCGCGGTATCCGCACCGACTTCGCCCTCGTCCGCGCCGCCCGCGGCGACCGGCACGGGAACCTGGTCTTCGCCAAGTCCGCCCGCAACTTCAATCCGCTGGCCGCCATGGCCGGACGGATCACCGTCGCCGAGGTGGAGGAACTGGTCGAGCCCGGCGCCCTCGACCCCGACGCCGTGCACCTGCCCGGCATCTTCGTCCAGCGGGTCCTCGCCCTCACCCCCGGACAGGCCGCGGACAAGGGGATCGAGCGGCGGACGGTGACCGCCTGATGGCCTGGACACGGGAGCAGATGGCCGCCCGAGCGGCCCGCGAACTCAGCGACGGACAGTACGTCAACCTGGGCATCGGCCTGCCCACCCTCATCCCCAACCACCTCCCCGAGGGGGTGGAGGTGGTGCTGGAGTCGGAGAACGGCATCCTCGGCACCGGCCCCTACCCCACCGACGACCAGGTCGACCCCGACCTCATCAACGCCGGGAAGGAGACCGTCACCGTCCTGCCCGGCGCCTCCTTCTTCGACTCCGCGCTCTCCTTCGCCATGATCCGGGGCGGGCACATCGACGTCGCCGTGCTCGGCGCGATGCAGGTGTCGGCCGGCGGGGACCTCGCGAACTGGGCGGTCCCCGGCAAGATGATCACCGGTATCGGCGGTGCCATGGATCTCGTCCACGGCGCCCGCACCGTCATCGTCGTGATGACCCACACCGCCAAGGACGGCACCCCGAAGCTCCTGGAGCACTGCACCCTGCCGCTCACCGGCAAGGCGTGTGTGAACCGGGTCGTCACCGACCTCGGTGTCCTCGACGTCACCGACGACGGCCTCCTCCTCGTCGAGACCGCCCCCGGTGTCACCGCCGACGCGGTCCTCGCGGCGACCGCGGCCGAGGTCCGCGTCGGCACCGGTACCGGGGCGGGGGACGGCACCGGTGTGGGCGCCGGTGTCGGTGTGGGCGTCGCTGCCCGGCGTCAGGAGCGGGCGTGACCACCCCCGGGCCGCTCACGCAGCACGACATCGACCAGGAGATCGCGGCCCGGCACGCCGCCTACGCGAAGGGCGTCGCCGAGGGGGCGCCCGTCGAGCACCACCCCCGCCGCGACTACCCCCCGTACCGCTCCTCGGCGCTGCGGCATCCGCGGCACCCGCTCGTGGCGATCGACACCGCCCGGGACCCCGAACTGGTCGAACTGGCCTCGCCCGCCTTCGGGGAACGGGACCTCACCGAGAGCGACAGCGATCTGACCCGCCGGCACGCGGGCGAGCCGATCGGAGAGCGGATCACCGTCTCCGGGCGGCTCCTCGACCGCTCCGGGCGGCCGGTGCGCGGCCAGCTCATCGAGGTCTGGCAGGCCAACGCGGCGGGCCGCTACGCCCACCAGCGCGAGCGGCACGACGCCCCGCTCGACCCGCACTTCACCGGCGTCGGCCGCACCCTCACCGACGCGGCGGGCCGCTACGCCTTCACCACGATCCGGCCCGGCCCCTACCCCTGGCGCAACCACGACAACGCCTGGCGCCCCGCACACATCCACTTCTCGTTCTTCGGCCCGGCGTTCATCCAGCGGCTCGTGACCCAGATGTACTTCCCGGACGACCCGCTGTTCGCCCACGACCCGATCCTCCAGTCCGTGACGGACGACAGCGCCCGGCGGCGGCTGGTCGCGACCTACGACCACAGCCTGTCGGTACCGGAGTTCTCGCTCGGCTACCGCTGGGACGTGGTGCTCGACGGCCCGCACGCCACCTGGACCGAGGAAGGACGCTGACCGCCATGGCACCCACCGGCACCGGCCGCCCGGAACCGCTGCCGCCGACCCCGTCGCACACGGTCGGCCCGTTCTACGGCCACGCGCTGCCCTTCACCGGCGGCGAGGACATCGCGCCCCTCGGCCACCCGGACACCGTCACCGTGCACGGATACGTCACCGACGGGGAGGGGCAGCCGCTGCCGGACGCCCTCGTGGAGATCTGGGGGCCGGGCCCGGACGGCGCCCTCCCCCGGACGGACGGCTCGATGCGGCGCGACCCCGCCTCCGGGGGCTTCGCGGGCCGCAACGGGGTGGAGTTCACCGGCTGGGGCCGGAGCCAGACCGACGCCGACGGCCACTGGTACGCCCGGACGCTGCGGCCCGGCGCGCGCGGGGGCAACGCCCCCTATCTGAGTGTGTGCGTGTTCGCGCGCGGGCTGCTGGTCCATCTGTTCACCCGGATCTACTTCCCCGGCGACGCCGCCGCGCTCGGCGCCGACCCGCTGCTGTCCGCCGTCGCGAGGACGCGCCGGGACACGCTGATCGCGCGCGAGGAGCGCGCGGGCGCCTACCGTTTCGACATCCGCCTTCAGGGCGAGGGCGAGACGGTCTTCCTGGAGTTCAGGTGACATCCGAGCCGTACGGGCCCGCGCGGGCGCTTCCCCTCGACGCCGGTCTGCTCTCCCCCGGGTGGGCCGGCTCCCCCGTCGCGTCCGCGACCGGCGACGGGGCCTTCCTCCAGGCGCTGCTGGACGCGGAGGCGGCCCTGACCCGGGCCCAGGCCGCCCTGGGCCTGGCCCCCGCCGAGGCGGCGACCGCGGTCACCGAGGCGGCCGACGCCACGCGGTACGACATCCTGTCCCTCGCCCTGCGGGCGCGTGACGGGGGCAATCCGGTGATCCCGCTGGTGGCCGATCTGACGCGGGCCGTGGGCGCGCGGCACGGGCCGTACGTCCACCGGGGCGCGACCAGCCAGGACATCCTCGACTCGGCGTCGATGCTGGTCGCCGTCCGTGCCCTCGGGCCGGTCCTCGCCGATCTCGCGCGCACCGAGCGGGCGCTGGGCCGGCTGGCCGCCGCGCACCGGGACACCGCGCTGCCCGGCCGGACCCTCACCCAGCACGCGGTGCCGACGACGTTCGGGCTGAAGGCGGCCGGGTGGCGCTCGCTGGTGCTGGACGCCCGCGACCGGCTGACCGCCGTACGGGACGCGCTGCCCGCGCAGCTCGGGGGTGCGGCGGGCACCCTGGCCGCCTTCGGGGCGTACGGCGCCGAGGACCCGACCGCGCTGCCGGCGGCGTACGCCCGTGAACTCGGTCTGCGGGCGCCGGAGTTGCCCTGGCACACCCTGCGCACCCCGGTCGCCGATCTCGCCGGGGCGCTGGCCTTCACGGCGGGTGCGCTCGGCAAGCCCGCGGTGGATGTGCTCACCCTGTCCCGCACCGAGATCGGCGAGGTGGCGGAGGCGGCGGGCGGCGGCTCCTCCGCGATGCCGCACAAGTCGAATCCCGTACGGTCCACCCTCGTCGTCGCCGCCGCGCGCCGGGCGCCGCAGCTCGCGGCCACCCTGTACGGGTCGCTGGTGGCCGAGGACGAGCGGCCCGCCGGGGCCTGGCACGCCGAGTGGGAGCCGCTGCGGGAGCTGCTGCGGCTGGTGGGCGGGGCGGCCCGGGACGCCGCCGAGCTGGCCGAGGGACTGCGGGTGCGGCCGGAGGTGATGCGCGCCCATCTGGGGCTGACGGGCGCGGCGATCGTCTCCGAGCGGCTGTCCGCCGAACTGTCCGCGACGCTGGGCCGGGCCGGGGCCCGGGACCTGCTCGCCCGGTCGGCCGCCGAGGGCCGCCCGCCGCACGAGGTGCCCGGACTCGCGGGCGCCGATCTCGACCCCACCCACTACACGGGCTCCGCCGGGGCCCTCACCGACCGTGCGCTGGAGCGACGTTGACTCTTCTCGCCCATCTCGTGGAGGGGCCCGCCGCCGCGCCCCCGCTGCTGCTCGGCCCCTCGCTCGGGACGTCGTACGCCCTGTGGGACGCGGTCGCGCCCGAGCTGTCGGCGACCCACCGGGTGATCCGCTGGGACCTTCCGGGGCACGGGGGCTCGGCGCCGGAGCTGATCGGGGCGGGGGCGCGGGTCGGGGACCTCGCGGAGCTGGTGCTGACGCTCGCGGACGCACTGGGCGTGGAGCGGTTCGCCTGGGCCGGGGTGTCACTCGGCGGGGCGGTGGGGCTGCATCTGGCGGTGCACCACCCCGAGCGGGTGACCTCGCTGGCAGCGGTCTGCTCCTCCGCCCACTTCGGCGGGGCCCGGCCCTGGGAGGAGCGGGCGGCGCTGGTGCGGCGCGAGGGGACGGCCGGGCTGGCGGACCACGCGGACAGCCGCTGGTTCGCGGGGGACTTCACCGTGCCCCGGCTGGTCCGGGACCTCCGGGCCGCCGACCCGGGCGCCTACGCGGCCTGCTGCGACGCGCTCGGCGCGTTCGATCTGCGGTCCCGGCTCGGGGACATCCGGGTCCCGACCCTGCTGATCGCCGGGCGCGAGGACCCGGCGACCCCGCCGGCGCATCTGCGGGAGATCGCGGACGCGGTGCCGGACGCGACGCTGGTGGAGCTGCCGGGCGCCTCCCATCTGGCGCCCGCGCAGCGCCCCGAGGCCGTCCTGACCGCCCTGCGGGCCCACTTCGACGGGCTCGCGGGGCGGGGCACGGCGGTCCGCCGGGAGGTGCTCGGGGACGCGTACGTGGACCGCGCCCAGGCCCGGCAGACCCCGTTCACCGCCCGCTTCCAGGACTTCATCTCACGCTACGCCTGGGGCGAGATCTGGACCGACCCCACGCTCTCGCGCCGGGAGCGCAGTCTGATCACGCTGACCGCGCTGGCCGCCCACGGGCACCAGGACGAACTGGCCCTGCATGTGCGGGCGGCCCGCCGAGGCGGTCTGACCCCCGACGAGATCGGCGCGGCACTGCTCCAGACGGCGGTCTACTGCGGGGTTCCGACGGCGAACTCGGCGTTCACGACGGCCCAACGGGTGCTGGCGGAAGACGACCAGGCGGGCGGGGAGCAGCACCCGACGGACCGATGAGGGGCGATCGAGGGTCGCCGCGCATGCCCGCCCGGGTACCGGTTCACGGTGTGGGCCCGGTCGAGCGGTTCAGCCCCTCCAGTGCCAGTTCCGCCCGCTGGACCAGGCCGTCCGCGCCGCAGGAGCGCGCGAGGGTCAGACCGCGGTGGAGTTCCGCCGCCGAGCGGGCGGCGCTGCCGTGCTCGATCCGGGCCGCGGCGTGTTCGTACTGGCAGGGCGACGCCTCCAGATAGGTCACCGCCTGGGCCGTGAGGGCGACCTTGCGCCGGCCCGTCTCCAGCGCGGCGGCGCAGCGCAGGGCCTCGCCGATGGCCGTGTCGGTGCCGAAGCGCTCGGCCTGGCGGCGGGCGTCGGAGGCCAGCCGGGCGGCCCGGACCGGGTCCTGCGTGGCGAGGGACACGGCGAGATCCACGGTCCAGGGCGCCAGCACCGGGTTGTGGCCACCGCGTGCCGCTGCCGCCTTCTCGGCGGCCTCCAGTTCGTCGACGCCCTCCTCGGTACGGCCCACCGCGATCAGCAGCCGGCCCCGCACCGAGCGGGTGTCGGGCAGCACGATGGTCGATGGGTACGGAGGCGCGAAGCCGTACTGTTCGGCGATCGACCAGGCTTCGGCGACATGGCCGCGGGCGAGGAGGGTGTCCACGAGCCCGCAGGTCGCCGACCAGTAGAGCGGCAGTCCGCGTCCGACGCGCTCGGCGATGCGCAGCGACTCGCGCAACACCTCCTCGGCGTCCTTCAGACGGCCCCGTCTGCGGTGGGCGAGACCGAGGAACGCGTTGGCCAGCGCGAGATGGCCGCCGCTCCAGCCCGCCGAGGTGTAGGCGCGCAGCGCCTCGGCGAAGAGGCTCTCGGCGCGGTCGAGCCGGTCGGCGTACGCGTAGCTGCTGCCGAGCATCATCAGCAGTTCGATGCCCCACTCGGTGTCGGTCCAGCCGAGGCCCGGCGCGAGCCGCCCGTTGACGAGGGCGCGGTCGCACAGCTCGACGACCTCCTCGGCGTTCTCGCCGTGGTTCATGGCGTCGAAGCCGCGCAGGATGAGCAGGGCGCGTTCGGAGTTGTCGCGGCCGGTACAGGTGCGGGCGAGGGCGGCGAGCCGTTCGGCACGGCCGGGTGTGGCGGCCTCGCCGTAGATCCCCTCCCACATGTACTGCACGGCCCGCAGCCGCATCCGGGCCGGTCCCTCGGGCTGGCGCGCGGCCTCCGCCGCGACGGTGCGGATGGCCTGTTCGAGCTGGTCGTTGTGGAGCAGGGCCTGGGAGAGGCGGACGACGGCGTCGACGCGTTCGTCGCCGTCGAGGCCGCGCATGGTGAGCGCGGTCCGGAGGTGCCCGATGGTGGTGGCGGGCGCGGTGAGATAGGTGGCGCAGCCGAGTTCGTAGAGGACGGCCGCGTGCACCTCGGGCCGGGGCGGTTCCTCCAGGGCGCGTTCCAGACAGCGGCGGGCGGCGTCCGGGGCGCCGACGGCGAGGTGTTCCCTGGCGGCCTCGCGGAGTTGCTCGACCAGTTCGGCGTCGTCGTCCGGGTGGACCTGGAGCAGATGCCGGGAGGCCGCGGCGGCGCCGTGCCCGGAGTCGGTGAGGAGCCGGGCGGCTATGCCGTGCATCGCGGTGCGCAGCGCGTCCGGGATGGAGTGGTAGACGGCGCTCGCGATCAGCGGGTGCACGAACTCCAGCTCGCCGACGGCCGCGCGGGCGCTCGCGCCGTCGGGTTCGGTGAGGATGCGGGCGGCGCGCAGCCGTTCGGCGCAGCGCGGGGCCTCGTCGGGGCTCATGGTGACGAGGCGGGCGACCAGGTCGACGCTGATGCCGGTGCCGAGGATGGCGGCGGCCCACGCGAACCGGGTGGCCTCGACGCCGAGTCCCTCCAGCCGGGTCACCAGTCCGCCGCCGCGCGCCGAGCGGTTGAGGTCGCGCAGTTCTCCGGCCGAGCCCTCGACGGGTTCGATCTGGCTGTCCTGGACCTTGGCGAGGAGTTCGACGGTGTCGTACGGGTTGCCCGCGGTGACCGCCCAGACCTCGCGGCAGAACGCGGAGTCGGCGTGTTCGCCGAGGGTGGCGCGGGTGAGTCCGGCGGTGGCGGTCGGGGTGAGCGCGCTGAGGTCGGTGACCCGGCCGCTGTGTTCCGCGACGGCGTCGAGGTGGCGGGCGCTGTCGCCGCCGACCTCGTCGGATCTGCGGGCGACGACGACCAGGACGGCGAGGTCGTCGAGGCGTTCGGCGAACGCGGCGAGCCAGCCCAGGGTCTCCTGGTCGGCCCAGTGGGCGTCGTCGATCAGCAGGACGAGCGGGTACTCGCGCTCGGCGAGGCGGCGCACGGCGGCGACCAGTCCGTCGCGGACGCCTTCCGGGTCGGCCTGCCGTTCGCCGGGCTCCGTTATGCCGAGGGCGGGTCCGGCGAGGTCGAACCAGTCGCCGAGGTAGTCGCGGGCCTCTTCGGGCAGCAGGGAGACGAGCGCGGGCTGGAGGAGCTGCCGTACGACGTTGAACGGCACGGAGCGCAGGGTCTCGCCGCCGCGCGCCGACCAGACGGTGCAGCCGCGCTCCTCGGCGATGGCGCGGACCGTGCCCAGCAGCGCGGTCTTGCCGAAGCCGGCGTCGCCCCGCAGCATCAGCAGGGCGCCGGACGAGGGGCGGCCCACGCACAGGGCCTCCACCGCCTGCCGGAGGGCGGCGACTTCCTCGTCCCGCTCCCACGGCGGCGCCGAGGCCGCCGCCGTGGGCCGTTCCTGCGTCATCCCGCTACCTCCCCGAGTCGCCCGAATGACGTACAGGGGTTGAGCGTAGCCGCAGTCCGGGCCATGTGGTGGCGGGTATCCGGGAGCCGTTGCCGGGTCGGGTGAACTGGGATGACGCCGGGCGACGCGCCGGGCGTGCGACGGGGGTTTGCGGGGCGCCCGGACGGTCAACAGCCCTGGGGTGAAAGAGACTTTCCGCAAACGGACGGCGGGCCCGGACGGGCCGCGGGTACGGGCCCTGGCGGCGGGCTCGGTGGGCAACTTCATCGAGTGGTACGAGTTCGGTGTCTACGGCTACTTCGCCACTGTGATCGCCGCGCGGTTCTTCACCCCGGAGGGCGGCGGGGAGGGCGAGGCGCTGGTGCGCACCTATGCCTCGTTCGCGCTGGCGTTCTTCTTCCGGCCGATCGGCGCGGCCGTGTTCGGGCGCCTCGGTGACCGGATCGGGCGGCGGCCGGTGCTGATCCTGGTCGTCTCCCTGATGACCGGGGCCACGGCGCTGATCGGGCTGCTGCCGACGTACGCGGCGGTCGGCGGGCTCGCGCCGTGGCTGCTGACCCTGCTGAGGGTGGTGCAGGGGCTGTCGGCGGGCGGGGAGTTCGGGGGTGCGGTGGCGCTGATGACGGAGTTCGCGCCGCCGGGCCGGCGGGGGCTGTACGGGGCGTGGCAGTCGTTCACGGTGGCGCTGGGGCTGCTGGGCGGGGCCGGGGTGGCGGCGGTGCTGGCGAGCGCGCTGACGGAGCAGCAGGTGCAGTCGTGGGGCTGGCGGGTGCCGTTCCTGCTGGCGGTGCCGCTGGGGCTGGGCGCGCTGTGGCTGCGGTTGCGGCTGGACGAGACGCCGTCGTTCGTCCGGCGGCACGAGGGGGTGCCGGTGCGGCCGTCGCGGCGGGAGGTCGCGGGGGCGATCGCGCTGGGCGCGGGGCGGGTGATGGGGTGGGCGGCGGCCGGGTACACCTTCCTGGTCGTGCTGCCGTCGTATCTGCAGAGCACGCTGGACGCGAGCTTCCAGCAGGCGCTGGTCGCCACCGTCCTGGCCAATCTGGGGTTCGCGGTGACGATCCTTCCGGCGGGGCTGCTGAGCGACCGGGTGGGGCGGCGGCCGGTGATGCTGGCCGGGGCGCTGCTGGTGACGGTGCTGGCGGTGCCGCTGCTCGATCTGCTCCAGGACCCGGGCGCGTCGGCGGCGGTCCAGGGGGCGGCCGTGTGCTGCGCGGGCGCGGTGGTGGGGCTGCTGGCGGGGCCGGGTCCCGCGATGCTGGCGGAGATGTTCCCGACCACGGTGCGCTACACCGGTCTGGGCCTCTCCTACGCGCTGTCCAACGCCGTGTTCTCCGGCTGTGCGGGGCTGATCATCACGGAGGCGGTGCAGCGCACCGGTGACGCCGACATCCCGGCGTACTACGCGGCCGTCGCCTGTGCCGTGAGTGTGCTGGCGCTGGCTACCGTGCCGGGGGTGACCCGAGCGGTGGAAGGAGAGACACGGTGACCTCGGCGCGGGACGAGCGGGAGGAGAGGGCGACGGTGAGCGACGCGGGGAGCGAGGGGGCGGGCCCACTGCGGGTGATCGGCCTGATGTCCGGGACGTCGTACGACGCCATCGACGCGGCGGCGGCCGAACTGCGCCTCGTCGGGGACACGCTGGTGCTGCGCCCGCTGGGGACGGTGAGCGAGTCGTACGACGACGGACTGCGCGCGGCGCTGGCGGCGGCGCTGCCGCCGGGCGCGGTGACGCTGGGGGACGTGTGCCGGCTGGACACCCGGATCGGGCAGGCGTTCGCGGCGGCGGCGGTGCGGGCCGACCGCGAACTGTGCGGGGGGCGCGGGGATCTGGTGGCCTCGCACGGGCAGACCGTCTACCACTGGGTGGAGGGCGGGGCGGTGCACGGGACCCTTCAGCTGGGGCAGCCCGCGTGGATCGCGGAGGCGACCGGGCTGCCGGTGGTGGCCGACTTCCGGCCGCGGGACGTCGCCGCGGGCGGACAGGGGGCGCCGCTGGTGAGTCTGGTGGACCTGCTGTGGCTGCGCGGCCGTCCGGGGACCCCGGTCGCGCTCAACCTCGGCGGGATCGCCAACCTGACGGCTCCCGACGGCACGGCGTACGACACCGGCCCGGGCTGTGCGCTGATCGACGCCGCCGCGCGGGGGTTCAGCGGCGGGCGGCTCCCGTACGACGCCGAGGGGCGGCTGGCGGCGGCCGGGCGGGTCGACGGGACGCTGCTGGCCCGGCTGCTGGCGGAGCCGTACTACGCGCTGCCCGCGCCGAAGACCACCGGCAAGGAGGTGTTCCACCCGGGCTATCTGCGGGACGCGCTGGCCGGGGTGGGCAGGCTGACCGCCGAGGACGTGATCGCCACGCTCACCGCGCTGACGGCCCGTACGGTCGCGGACGCGGTACGGGCGGTGGGCGCGACGGACGTCCTGGCCTCGGGCGGCGGCACCCGCAACCCCGTGCTGATGCGCGGGCTCGCCGATCTGCTCCCCGGGGTCGCGGTGCGCCGCTCGGACGCCCTGGGTCTCCCGGCGGACGCGAAGGAGGCGTACGCCTTCGCGGTCCTCGGGTTCCTCACCGCCCACGGGCTGCCCGGCACGGCCCCGGCGAGCACCGGCGCCCGGCACCCCAGCGTGCTCGGCTCCCTCACCCCGGGGAACGGCGGTCTCCGGCTGCCGCCACCGGTGGGCGGGGGCGGGCCGCGACGGCTGGTGGTCGAGGGGTGAGGGGGGCCGGTGAGCACGGTTGAGCGGCTGGGGTGGTTCCTTGTGTGAAGATGACCGGTCCCTCTCATCCCGCTTTCACGGTTGCCTCATACGGTTAGGTCATGACGCAGGTGACTCCTCCCGGGTGGTACCCGGATCCCGGGCAGACAAGTGACGGTCCGCCCACCGAGCGCTGGTGGGACGGCAAGGCATGGACGGAGCGGACCCGTCCCACGGGCCAGGCCGCCGCGTGGGGTCCCGCGGGGCAGCAGGCGGCCGAGGGGCCGGCCGCCCCCTCCTCCCCCGCCGACACGACCCCGTCCGGCACGGCTCCTTCCGGCACGGCTCCTTCCGACGCGACTCCTTCCGACGCGACTCCGTCCGACGGGGCTCCGGCGGGCCCCGCTTCCTCCGAACCGGCTTCCTCCGGCCCGGCCTCCCCCGACGCGGCCTCGGCGGGCGGGGCTTCGGCGGGCGGGGCCTCCCTCGACAAGGGCACCTCCGGCGGGGCTTCCTCCTCCGCACCGGCTCCCCCCGGTGCCGGGGCCTCCGACACCGTGGGCGGCGCCCCCTCGCCCGCCGCGCCGCAGGACCCGGCGGGGCAGCCGGCGTTCGCCGCCTATCCGGCCCCGGCGGGCTATCCGGCCCCGGCCGGTCCTCCCGCCCCGGGGGCCTACCAGGCGCCCCCCGGGTATCCCGCGCCCCCGGCCGGGTTCCCGGGCTACCCCGGTCAGCCGGGGCACCCCGGTCAGCCCGCCTATCCCGGTTACCCGGGGCACCCCGGCTATCCGGGCTACCCGGTGCAGCCGGAGGGCGGCCGGCGGCGCGGGCTGCGGACCGCGATAGCCATCGGCGTCGCCGCCGTGGTCCTGGCCAGCATCGGGGTCGGTGTGTACGCGCTGACCGGCGACGACGACGGCGGCGACAACGTACGCAGCGGACCGAGCCCGAGCGCGCCCGGTCAGGGCGGCCCGTTCGGCGAGGGCGACGAGGGCGGCCCCGGCGGCGGTGAGGGCGGCGGTCCGTCGCGGAGCCCGCAGCAGTCCGCGCCACCGGAGGTGAAGGGCGGCGGCACGGTGGCCGACCCGCTCAACGGGATCAGCATCGAGGTGCCGGAGGGCTGGACGGGGCAGGCCATGAGCGTCGGCGCGCAGATCACCTCCGAGGACACCTACGACTGCCCGGGCGACCCCTCCAAGAGCTGCACCAAGGGCGGCGCGTACTCGGCGCCCGCCATCGCGCTGGACACCGAGGGCTCGACGCCCGAGGAGGTGGCGAAGGCGGACATCGAGGCCAACGCCGAGGAGTCCTACGGCGGCGCCACCTACGGCGAGATCACCTCGCACGAGGTGCTGGCCTCCGAGGCCGTCACGGTGGCCGGGCAGAAGGGCTACAAGGTCCGCTGGAAGGCGGTGACCAGCAAGGGCGCCGACGGCATCGTGGAGTCCCTGGCCTTCCCCTCCCCCGGCAACAAGGAGCAGCTCGTGGTGGTGCGGATCGGCGTGGACGACGACCAGAAGGAGTCCACGGTCGACCGGATCGCCGAGAGCATCAAGGCGGCGACGGGCGGCGGGAACGGCCAGGACATCTGAGCGGTCCCCGACGATGCCGGCCGGGTGGGGGTGCCTCTCCGCTCCAGAGGAACCCCACCCGGCCGGGGGTGCGCGCCGCCCCCGTCCCCACGGTGCGGCGCGGACAGGTCACCGTCCAGTCATCCCTGTGACGGCGACCTGTGTCCATGGGCCGGGGCGAGCCCGAGCGCGGGCAGCACCGCGGCCTCGACGAACCGGACGAGATAGTCCGGATCGGCGTGCCGGCCTTCGAGCACCGCCCGGGCCCGCAGCACGCCGAACATCTGCACCGGCACGTACTCCAGGGCCGGATGCCCGGCCGGGACCTCGCCACGCTCGACGCCGCGCCGGAGGATCTCCCGCAGCGCGTCGACCTCGGGTCCCACGACCGCCTCGCGCAGCGCCCGGCCCAGCTCGGCGTCCTGCACCAGGGCGTGGCCCAGCGCCTGGAGCAGCCGGGTGTCGTCGGCCGACACCTTCCCCGCGGCGCGGGCCGCCTCGACCAGGTCCCCGGCGAGCGTGCCGGTGTCGATGCCGCTGAACCGCGGGCACTGGCTGGAGCGCAGCGCGGCGGCCACGAGCCTCGGCTTGGTCCTCCACTGCCGGTACAGCGTGGACTTGCTGCACCGGGTGCGGGCGGCGATGCCCTCCATGGTGACCGCGTCGTAGCCGCAGGCGCGCAGCTGACCGAGCACGGCGTCAAAGAACTCCTGCTCACGCTCGCGCGTCAGCTTGGAGCGGCGCGAGGCGCCGACCGTCTCCGGTCGGTCCGCGGCCTGCGACGTCATGGAGGGCTCCTCACTCGTACGGGGTGTGCCGAACGCCACCGATACGTCAGTGTACCGATACTGAAGCGTATCGGTACACTGACGTATCGATACGAGTTCGTGTCGATTGCTGTACGCAGCCGTTCGCCCGCCTGCGTCACCGGTGGACGTCAGTGAAGGGGCCGGGGGATGAAACGACCAGCCGAGCCGGCTCCGGCGGAGTCCGACCCACCGGAACGACCGGAACGACCGGGACGGCTTGGACGGCTTGGACGGCTTCAACGAACGGAACGACCGGGGCCCTCGGGTCGGCCGCGAATAGCCCGGGAGCTGCTGCTCGTCGTGGGCTTCTTCCTCGTCTACAAGCTGGGCCGGCACCTCGCCACCGGCAACACCGCCGAAGCCTTCCGCAACGCGCGCCGGGTGTGGGACGGGGAGCGGGCCCTCGGACTGCCCGCCGAGAACGCGGTGCAGTCCCTGCTGCTGCACGGCGACACCCTGGTCCGCGCGGCCAACACCTTCTACGCGACCGTCCACTTCCCGGCGACCGTGCTCTTCCTGGCCTGGCTGTACTGGCGCCGCCCCGCGCACTACCTCTGGGCCCGCCGGGTGCTGGCCGCCCTCACGGCCGCCGCGCTGGTGCTCCACCTGGTCTTCCCGCTGGCCCCGCCCCGAATGCTCGCATGGACCGGGATGATCGACACCGGCGCCGTGCACGGGCCGTCGGTGTACGGGCCGCCCGCGACCGATCAGCTCTCCAACCAGTTCGCCGCGATGCCCTCGCTGCACTTCGGCTGGGCCCTGATGGTGGCGGTCGGGCTGATCGCCGCGACCCGCACCCGCTGGCGCCCGCTGTGGCTGCTGCACCCGCTGCTGACCCTGCTCGTCATCGTCGGCACGGCCAACCACTACTGGCTGGACGCGGTCGTCGCCGCCGCGCTGCTCGGACTCGCGCTCGCGGTGCTGCGCGCGCCGCGCCGTACCGCCGGGCCGGTGGCCGCGGTGCCCGGCGCGCGCCGGGCCGCCGAGCGGCCCCCGCTGGTCGGGGCGGGCCGATGAGCGCCTCGCTGCTCGCCGTCGTCCTCTCCCTGCTCTCCGCCGTCGGGTACGCCGCCGCGGCCGTGGCCCAGCAGCGGCTCGCCGCCCGCTCCCCCGGCCCCGGGCTGGTCCGGCTGCTGCGGGCCGGGGCCTGGTGGTGGTCGGTGCTGCTCAACGCCTCCGCCGCGCTGCTGCATGTGGTGGCCCTCACCTACGGGCCGCTGACGCTGGTGCAGCCGCTCGGCGCGCTGACCCTGGTGGCCGCGGTGCCGCTCGGGGCGCGGCTGGCCGGACGACGGGTGAGCGCGGCGGAGTGGCGGGGCACGGCGTTCACGCTGGTGGGCCTCGCCGCGCTGCTCGCGACCGCGACCGGCCCGGCGCCCGACGATGTGCTGAGCGGGTCCGAGGCGCTGCTGGTCTCGGGCGCCACCGCGCTGCTGATCGGGGTGCTCTGTCATCCGGGTGCCCGGCCCGGGCTGCGGCACGCCACCGCGTCCGGGGCCGCCTCCGGGGTCGCCTCGGCGCTCACCCAGACGGTGACGGTGGCCGCGACGGACGGCTCCGGGTCGCCCTTCGGCCTCCAGGTGATCGGCGTGGCCGTGCTCGTCGCGGCGTTCGCGTCCGGCGGGCTGCTGCTGGCGCAGACCGCCTACCGCGACGGCCTCGGCGCGCCGCTCGCGGTGGTCACCCTGGCCAACCCGGTGGCCGCCGCGCTGATCGGCGTGATCCTGCTGGGCGAGCGCTTCCAGGGCGGCGCGGCCGGGATCGTCCTCGCCCTGACCGGTGCCGCCCTGGCGTCCTGGGGCGTCCTGCTGCTGTCCCGCGCGGAACCGGGACCCGCGCGGGACAGCAGCAGGACGCCCGCGCCGCCCGGCCCGCTACCGGCCGTCCCGAGACAGCCGACCGCGCCCACGCCGGCACCGCCCCCGGCCGAGCCGGCCCCGACACCCCAGGGCTGCCCTCGTTAGGGCCTGGGCCGAGGGTCGGTGAGGATCGCCGGGTCGCTCACCCCGGGCCGTCCGTTCTCGACGTGGCCGGCGCAGCGGCGCAGGAACGCGGGGTCAGACCCGGAGGTGACGGTGAGGTCGTACCAGCGACGGCTGCGCTCCAGTCCGACGGTGCGGCGGGTGCGGGCGCCTGGGCGCAGCCGGACGGTGCGGGGCCTGCCGCCGTAGCCGTCGGTGATCCGCAGTGTGACCGTGGCCCGGCCCGGGTTGGTGAGGGTGAGCCGGAGGTCGTCGCCGTCGTGGCGGGCGGTGACCTCGGGTCCGGCCGTGGCGTTCGCGCCCTTGAAGGTGCGCAGGAAGCCGTTGGGGCCGTGCACGGTCAGATCGTAGGAGCCGCCGGAGTACGCCGAGTTCCAGGTGTCGGAGAGGGTCTTGCCCGCTTCGGTGGTGTACTGCCAGGGGCCGTCGGTGCGGTTACCGGAGGTGACGAGGAAGGCGGCACCGGCCTGGGCGCCGGAGGCGAGGGTGAGGGTGAACGTCCCGGCCGCCGCGTCCACCGAGCCGTCCACCAGCGGGGCGTACTTCAGGGGGCGGGTCGGGCGCCGGCCGCGCTCCTGGCGGGGCATGTCCGGGTCGGCGGGCGGGGTGGGCCGGTAGTCGGGGTGGCGGTCCCGGTCCGGCGGCTCGTAGGCGTCGGTGTCGGGCAGCCGGCCGGGCCGGGTGTCCTTGCGGGAGAAGTCGAACGCGGCCGTGAGATCGCCGCAGACCGCGCGGCGCCAGGGCGAGATCTGGGGCTCCTCGACGCCGAAGCGGCGCTCCATGAAGCGGATGACGGAGGTGTGGTCGAGGGTCTCGGAGCAGACGTAGCCGCCCTTGCTCCAGGGCGAGACGACCAGCATCGGCACGCGCGGGCCGAGTCCGTAGGCACCGGCCGGGCGGCCCGCGTCGCCCCGGTAGAGGTCGAGGGAGACGTCGACGGTGGACTTGCCCTGCGCGGGCGACTTCGGCGGCAGCGGCGGTACGACGTGGTCGAAGAAGCCGTCGTTCTCGTCGTAGGTGATGAACAGGGCGGTCCTGGCCCAGACGGCCGGGTTGGAGGTCAGCGCGTCCAGGACCTTGGCTATGTACCAGGCGCCGTAGTTGGTGGGCCAGTTGGAGTGCTCGCTGAACGCCTCGGGGGCGGCGATCCAGGAGATCTGCGGGAGCCGGTCGGCCCGGACGTCGGCGCGCAGCCGGTCGAAGTAGCCGTCGCCGTTCTTGACGTCGGTGCCGGTGCGGGCCTTGTCGTACCAGGGCTCGCCGGGCACGGCGTCACGGTACTTGTTGAAGTAGAGCAGCGAGTTGTCGCCGTAGTTGCCGCGGTAGGCGTCGGGGATCCAGCCCCAGCGGCCGGCCGCGTCGAGGCCGTCGCCGATGTCCTGGTAGATCTTCCAGGAGACACCCGCCGCCTCCAGGCGCTCGGGGTAGGTGGTCCAGTCGTAGCCCAGTTCGTCGTTGCCGAGGACGGGGCCGCCGCCCTTGCCGTCGTTGCCGGTGTGGCCGGACCACAGGTAATAGCGGTTCGGGTCGGTGGAGCCGATGAACGAGCAGTGGTAGGCGTCGCAGACGGTGAAGGTGTCGGCGAGGGCGTAGTGGAAGGGGATGTCCTCGCGGGTGAGGTAGGCCATGGTGGTGGTGCCCTTGGCGGGCAGCCACCGGTCGTACTTGCCGCCGTTGTAGGCGTGCTGGCCGTCGGTCCAGCCGTGCGGCAGGCCCTCCAGGAACTGCATGCCGAGGTCGTCGGCGTCCGGGTGGAAGGGCAGGACTTCCTGGCCGGCCCGGGACTGGTGCCAGACCGACCTGCCGCTGTCGAGGGTGACCGGGCGGGGGTCGCCGAAGCCGCGTACGCCGCGCAGGGCGCCGAAGTAGTGGTCGAAGGATCGGTTCTCCTGCATCAGGACGACGATGTGCTCGACGTCCTCGATGGTGCCCTTGCGGTGGTGGGCGGGGAGTGCGGCGGCACGCTCGATGCTGCTCGACAGGGCGCTGAACGCCGTGGTGGCGCCCGCGATCTGGAGGAACTTGCGCCGGTTGACTTCGGGCATGGATGGGGGACCTCTCGTCCTGTGTGGTGCGACCTGCCGGGGAGGATGACGTTCTGCGCGCGCAAGGAGTGTTCCAAGGGCACCGAACGTCAGGGAAGGGTGTGGTGACCGGCGTGTGAAAGCCGTCGGTACGTGCGGTGTTGCGGCAGGTGAGAGAGGTGCGTGCGGTGTGCGGGGGGTCGGTGGGGCGGGGGTGGGCGCCGCCGCGGGGGCGGGGGACGGCGGCGCCCCCCGCCCGCCGGTGCGGGCGGTTGGTGGGAGGCGGCCTTGGCGGTACGGCTCAGACGCGCAGCCAGGCCGCCGTGTCCCGCGGCAGCCGGCCCCGGGGGTCCAACGGGCCGCTGGTCAGCAGGAGACCGGTGTGGTCGGGCAGGTCGACGGGGGCCTCGGCGAGGTTGACCAGGCAGTGGGCGCCGTCCGCGCGGGTGAAGTGCAGGACGCCTGCGGGGGCGGGCAGCCAGGTGAGCGGGCCGTCGCCGAAGACCGGGCGCAGCCGGATCGCCTCGCGGTACAGGCGCAGCATCGAGCCCGGGTCGGCGGCCTGGACATCGGCGGCGTACGACGTCCAGTCGGCGGGCTGGGGCAGCCAGGGTTCCTGGTGCGAGCCGAAGCCGGCGTACGGGGTGTCGTGCTGCCAGGGCAGCGGGACGCGGCAGCCGTCGCGGCCGGGGTCGGTGCCGCCGGAGCGGAAGTGCATCGGGTCCTCGATGCGTGCGCGGGGGATCTCCGCCTCGGGCAGGCCGAGTTCCTCGCCCTGGTAGACGTAGACCGCGCCGGGCAGGGCGAGGGAGAGCAGGGCGGCGGCGCGGGCCCTGCGGGTGCCGAGGGTGAGGTCGGTGGGGGTGTCGAACGCCTTGGTGGCAAAGGCGAACGCGGTGTCGTCACGGCCGTAGCGGGTGACCGTACGGGTCACGTCGTGGTTGCACAGGACCCAGGTGGCGGGAGCGCCGACGGGGGCGTGCTCGGCGAGGGTCTCGTCGATGGAGGCGCGCAGCCGGTCCGGCTCCCAGGGGCAGGACAGGAAGGCGAAGTTGAAGGCGGTGTGGAGTTCGTCGGGGCGCAGATAGCGGGCGAAGCGCTCGGTGTCGGGGAGCCAGACCTCGCCGACGAAGACGCCGTCGTACTCGTCGGCGACCCGCCGCCAGGAGCGGTAGATGTCGTGCAGTTCGTCGCGGTCCACGAAGGGGCTGGGGTCGCGGCCCTCCACATAGTCCGGGAGGGCGGGGTCCTTGGCGAGCAGGGCGGCGGAGTCGATGCGCACGCCGGCGACTCCGCGTTCGAACCAGAACCGGAGCACCTCCTCGTGCTCGCGGTGGACGGCCGGGTGGGCCCAGTTGAGGTCGGGCTGTTCGGGGGTGAACAGATGGAGGTACCAGTCGCCGTCGGGCAGCCGGGTCCAGACCGGCTCGGTGGAGCCGGCGAACTGGGAGGGCCAGTCGTTGGGCGGGATCTCGCCCCGCTCGCCGCGGCCGGGCCGGAAGTGGAACAGGTCGCGCTCGGGGCTGCCGGGTCCGGCCGCGCGTGCGGCCCGGAACCACGCGTGCTGGTCGGAGACATGGTTGGGCACGATGTCGACGATGGTGCGGATGTCCAGCTCACGTGCCTCGGCGATCAGCTTCTCGGCCTCGGCGAGGGTGCCGAAGGCCGGGTCGATGCTCCGGTAGTCGGCGACGTCGTAGCCGCCGTCCTTGAGCGGCGACAGGTACCAGGGGGTGAACCACAGGGCGTCCACGCCGAGGTCGGCGAGGTAGGGGAGCCGGGCGCGGACCCCGGCGAGGTCGCCGGTGCCGTCGCCGTCGCCGTCCGCGAAGCTGCGTACGTACACCTGGTAGATGACGGCGGAGCGCCACCAGTCGGAGGGTTTCCGGGCAGGGGTGGGCTGTGCCACGGTGCTGGCCTTTCTGTCGGTCGTGTGGGGGGCGGCGGGTGTCAGCCCTTCGTGCTGCCCGCGCTGATCCCGGCGATGATGTGGCGCTGGAAGATCAGGAACATCGCGACCATCGGGATGCTGGCGATCACCATGGCGGCGATCAGCACGGTCAGCTGGATGTTCTGCGACAGCTGGACCAGTGCCACGCTGATGGGCTGCTTGTCGGTGTCGGAGAAGACCATCAGCGGCCAGAGGAAGTCCTGCCAGACGGCGACCAGGGCGAAGATGGACACGACGCCGAGCACCGGCCGGGACATGGGCAGGACGATCGACCAAAGGACGCGCAGCTTTCCGGCGCCGTCGATCTCGGCGGCCTCCAGCACATCGCGGGGGATCTGGTCGAAGAAGCGTTTGAGCAGATAGAGGTTGAAGGCGTTGGCGACGGCGGGCAGCCAGATGGCGAGCGGGTCGTTGAGCAGTCCGAGATCGGCGACCGTGAGGTACTTCGGTACGACGAGGGCCTGGGCGGGGACCATCAGGGTGGCGAGGATGCCGCCGAGGATCACCGCGCCGAAGACCGGGCGCAGCTTGGACAGGGCGTAGGCGGCGGCCGTGCAGAACACGAGCTGGAAGAACCAGGCGCCGGCCGCCTGCACCACCGTGTTCCACAGGTGGGTGGGGAGCTGCATCAGTTCCCAGGCGTCGGTGTAGCCGGTGGACTCCCACCGCTCGGGGACCAGGGTGGGGGGTGTACGGGCCACCTCGTCCGGTGACTTCATCGCGCCCGTCACCATCCAGTAGACGGGGAAGAGGAAGGCCGCGGTGAACAGCAGGACGACGCCGGTGAAGACGCTCCAGTAGACGGCCCTGCCGCGGGGGCGGGCGAGGGCCGCCGGGGAGACCAGGGTCCGGGTGCTCATGCGCTGTCCCCCTCGGAGCGGGTGAGCCGCAGGTACAGGGCGGAGAAGGCGCCGAGGAAGAGCAGGAGCATCACGCTCAGCGCGCAGGCGCCGCCGAAGTCGTTGTAGAGGAAGGCGTATTTGTAGATCAGGTAGAGCACGGTGACGGTGGCGTTCTCGGGGCCGCCGCCGGTGATGACGAACGGTTCGGTGAAGACCTGCATGGTGGCGATGATCTGGAGCAGCATCAGCATCAGGATCACGAACCGGGTCTGCGGGATCGTGACGTGCCGGATGCGCTGGAGGAGGTTGGCGCCGTCGAGTTCGGCGGCCTCGTACAGCTCGCCCGGGATGGACTGGAGGGCGGCCAGGTAGATCAGGACCGTGCCGCCCAGGTTGGCCCAGGTCGCGACGGCGACCAGGGAGATCAGGGCGGTGTCGGCGCCGTTGGACCAGTTCGAGGTGGGCAGGTGCAGAAAGCGCAGGGTTTCGTTGGCCAGTCCGGTGCCGGGGTCGTAGAACCACTTCCACAGCAGGGCGCTGACCACCGGCGGGATCATCACCGGGAGGTAGACCACGACGCGGAAGAACGCCTTGGCGTGGCGTAGTTCGTTGAGGACCAGGGCGAGCACGAACGGGACGGCGAAGCCGACGAGCAGGGCGAGCAGGGTGAAGGTGAAGGTGTTCTTCCAGGCCGCGGTGAACTCCGGGTCGCCCCAGACCCGGGTGAAGTTCTCCGTGCCGACCCACTCGGGGGCGGCGCCGGGGGTGTACTTCTGGAAGGCGATGACGACCGCGCGGATCGCCGGGTACCAGGAGAAGAGGGCGAAGCAGATCAGTCCGCCGAGCAGGAAGCCGTAGGCGCGGACCTGGTCGGTCAGGCGGCGGCGCCCCCGGTGCCCTGCCGGGGGCGCCGCCTCGACCGGGCGGACCGCGACCTCGGCCGTGGTCCGCCGCTGTGCCGTCTTGGTCATCTCGGGTCAGCCCCGGGCGAGGATGTCGTCGATCTTGCCGGAGGCGTCCTTCAGCAGGGAGTCGATGTCGGCGTCCTCCTTGGTGAGGACGGCGGAGACGACGCCGTCGAGGACGGAGTAGATCTGCTGGGCGTTCGGCGGCTCGATCTTCATGTCCAGCCGCTGGTTGCCGTCGAGGAAGGACTGGTAGTTCTCCACCGGGACATTGGCGTTGGCCTCTTTGACCTGCTGGTCCTTCTCGTCGGCGGTGCCGGTGAACAGCCGCGGCTCGGGCAGCCCGACGGGGGCGTCGTGCTGCTTGGCGCGGGCGTAGTCGCCGAGGAAGCCGTCGCCGGGGGTGAGGAACATGGCGTCGAGCCATCTGAGTCCGGCGCGGATCTGCTCGGGGTCGGCCTTCTTGTTGACCATGTAGCCGTCGCCGCCGATGAGGGTGCCCTGGCCGCCGGGCATGGGCGCGATGGCCATGTCCTCGTACGCGGCGCCCTTCTCCTTGACCAGGATCGGGATGTTGTCGGGGGCGGCGAGGTACATGCCGAGCTTGCCGGAGCCCATCATCTGCTGCACGTCGTTGATGACGAGGAGTTGCTTGCTGCCCATGGAGTCGTCGGTCCAGCGCATGTCGTGGAGGGTCTGGAGGACGGCCCGGCCCTGGGGGGTGTCGACGGTGGCCGACGTCCCGTCCTCGCTGACCACGTCGCCGCCCTGGGAGTACAGCTCGGCGGTGAAGTGCCAGCCGCCCTGGTTCTGGGCGCTGTAGTCGGCGTAGCCGACGGTGCCGTTGCCGAGGTCGGCGATCCGGTCGGCGGCGGAGCGGACCTCGTCCCAGGTGGTGGGCGGCCGGTCGGGGTCGAGTCCGGCCTTCTCGAACAGGGCGCGGTTGTAGATCAGTCCCATCGAGTAGCCGGTGCGCGGGACGCCGTAGATCTTTCCGTCGACGGTGTAGATGTCGCGCAGTTGCCGCTGGATGGTCTCGTAGCTCTTCAACTCCTTGATATACGGAGTGAGATCGGCGGCCTGATCGATGTCGACGACGTGCCGGGCGTCGGTGAAGTAGGTGTAGAACACGTCCTCCATCTGGCCGCCGGCGAGTTTGGCGTCGAAGGTCTTCGGGTCCTGGCACGGGAACGCGTCGTGCGGGACGACGTCGATGTCCGGGTTGGCCTTCTCGAAGGCGGCGACATCGTCCTCGAAGAACTGCCGGTCGACCTTGGCGCTCTTGGGCGGCATGCAGTTGACCGTGATGCGGGTCTTGCCGCCGGCCGAGTCCTCGTCGTCGGCACCGCAGGCGGTGAGCGCGGTGAGGGCGAGGGAACAGGCGGCGACGGTGACGACGGTGCGGCGGAACCCGGAGCTTCTCATCGGTGGACCCCTTCGGGCTGAGCGCTGAGCCCCTTCGGGCCGAGCGGGTGGGCAGCGCTCACTCAAGCACCGACGGCATCGCCACGCAAGATGTCGCGGAGGGATTGCAATAAATTGACAGCCGGTGTCGGCCTGGCCGGGGTCAGCCGCGCGGCGCTTGCGCGGTGGAGCCGCGGACCACCAACTCGGGCTCGAAGAGGAGTTCCTCCGCCGGGACCGCGCTCCCGGCGATCTGGGCGTTCAGCAGTTCCACCACGGCCCGGCCCATCGCCTCGATGGGCTGGCGGACGGTGGTCAGCGGCGGTTCGGTGCAGTTCATCAGCGCGGAGTCGTCGTACCCGACGACGGAGATCCGGGACGGCACGTCGAGCCCCTTGCGGCGGGCGGCCCGGACCACGCCGAGGGCGAGCGGGTCGCTGGCGCAGATGAAGCCGGTCACGCCCCGGTCGATCAGCTTGGCCGCCGCCGCGTGGCCGCCCTCGATGGAGAACATCGTCCGCGCCACGTGCTCATCGGGCAGCCCACCGGCGATCTCCCGCGCTGCGGCCAGTTTGCGCGCCGACGGCACATGGTCGGCGGGGCCGAGCACCAGGCCGATGCGCTCGTGCCCGAGGGAGGCCAGATGGCGCCACGCCTGCTCGACGGCGACCGCGTCGTCGCAGGAGACACAGGGGAAGCCGAGATCCTCTATGGCCGCGTTGACCAGCACCACCGGGATGTTGCGGCCGGCCAGCAGCCGGTAGTGGTCGTGCGGGGCGTCGGCCTGCGCGAACAGCCCGCCCGCGAACACCACGCCGGACACCTGCTGCTGGAGCAGCAGTTCCACGTAGTCCGCCTCCGAGACGCCGCCCTTGGTCTGGGTGCACAGCACCGGGGTCAGCCCGAGTTGGGCCAGCGCACCGCCGATGACCTCGGCGAACGCGGGGAAGATGGGGTTCTGCAACTCGGGCAGGACCAGCCCGACCAGCCGGGCGCGCTCACCGCGCAACTGGGTGGGCCGCTCGTACCCGAGCACGTCGAGCGCGGAGAGCACCGACTGCCGGGTGGCCTCGGAGACTCCCGGCTTGCCGTTCAGCACCCGGCTCACCGTGGCCTCACTGACCCCGACCTTCTTCGCCACTTCAGCAAGTCGTCGCGTCATGTCCGCAAGAATAGCGCAAGGTACGCAAGCGGCTTGCGTGAACGATGGGGCTCCGAGACGTGGAGAGAGCGTGGAGGCGGCGCGTGGGGTGCGTCGCTTGCGGGGCCCGGCGAGGCACGGCGGGGCCAGGCGAGGCACGGCGGGAAGGCATGGCGACAGCAGAAAAGCGAGGAGGGGGGTGGCCGGGGCGCGGGGAATCGACCGAGGCGCCGTCGGCGACCTGAACGCCGACGGTGCCCGGTCAGTTCTCGGGGGTGCGGACCACGCTCAGATGACTGACTCCGCCGCGGCGCTCACGGGCCGGGCGGCGCGGGGCGGCGGCGGGGCGGCGCGCCTCGCGCAGGACCAGCGTCAGCCGGGTGAAGCCCAGCTCGCGCAGGGCCCGCGGGGTCTCCCCGACGATCCGGCACTCGGTGGCGCCCCAGCGCGGGTCGGGATGGAACAGGGGACGGACCGAGCCGTCGTGCTCGAACGCGTACTCCCCCATCGCCCGGATCCAGTGCGGCAGCCCCTGGCGGAAGGCCGCGTCCATGATCGGGTCCTGTGCGATGTCCCGGCGGACGGACTGGAGCTGATGGTCGTGGCTGTGGCGCTCCACCGACACCGCGAAGTGGGCCAGCATCGGCAGACACCACTGCGTCTCATGGTCACCGAGTACCGTGCCCGCATCCGGATGGAACAGGACGAACCGCAGGAAGTTGTCCCACGGCATGGCCGTCGGATGGGGGCCGACCTCACGGAAAAGTGTCTCGAACGCGCTGTTCGCCAGGACCGTGTCCCAGCTGCGGTCCACGACGAAGGACGGGAAGGAGAGGGCATCCAGAAGCGCGGCGTAGTCCTGGAGATACGCCTGGGCCTCGCGGCTCGCGGGAAGGGACCGCGGCGCCGACCGCTGCCCACCTGCCTGATATGCCATCGGGAGGTCACCCCTCTTGCCTATGCGGCCTTCTCGCGGCGCCCCGATCCTGCTGCCCCGGGACAAGCCGTGTCAACTATCGTGGCATTCCGCGACAGTTGACGGCTGAAATTGGCCACAGTTGTGGCGAGACCTGGATGTGAGTTCGAAGCAACGGCTACGCTCCGGGAAGTTCACGGCAAACCGCTTGAGAGACGGCTGCTTGAGAGACGGCTGTGAGAAACGTAGGAGACACGTCGGTGACGGATGGCTACGAGGTTCCGGGCGCCACGGCGCCGGCAGTGCTGTCGGCCGTCATCGAACGCGTCACCGCGCTCACCGACCGGCTCGGCATCGCCCACACCGAGGTCTTCGACACCGCCCGGCTCTCGGTGGCCTGCGGGGTGCCCGAGCCCGTGGTCACCGCCCTGCTCGCCGGACGGGCCGCGGGGGAACCCGACGTACAGGCGCGCTTCCTCCAGCGGCTGGACCTGCTGCGCCGCACCCGCCTCAAGCCCAACGGGCGCAAGTACACCCAGCAGGAGATCGCGGACGGCGCCGGGATGTCCCGGCAGCAGGCCGGGGCGCTGATCAACGGCGACCGGCGGCCCACCATGGAGCACTGCGACGCCATCCAGCGGTTCTTCCGGGTGCACGCCGGTTTCCTCACCGCCGAGGACCCCGAGGCGCTCGCCGACACCCTCCGCCGCACCGAGCAGGACCTTCTCCAGCAGCTCACCGACCGCGAGCGGCAGGCGGCGGCCCGGGCCACCGAGGACCCGCTGGAGAAGCTGCTCCAGGACCACGGGGTGCGCGGTATCGCCTGGCGGGCCGCCCAGCTGCCCACCGACCAGCATCGCGACAAGGTCGCCGAATGGCTGGACATGCTCTTGGAGAGCGTCAAGCGGCCCGAGTCGTGATCCGGGGAGAACCAGTGGCCATCGGTAAGGAAATGCGCCGCCTGTGCGGCGAACTGGTCGCGGAGCTGACCCTCCCCGCGCCGGCGTCGCCCCCGGAGCTGTACGCCGCCCTGTGCGGCGCGATGGGCAGACGGCGCGGCCGTCCGGTCCAGTTCCGTACGGCGGCCTTCCCGCAGAACACCGCGAGCGGGCTCTGGATCGACCTCGCCGACCTGGACCTGGTGGTCGTGGAGGAGCGCACCGCCCCCGACCATCAGCTGGTGATCCTCGGGCACGAGCTGTGGCACATGGCGGCCGGGCACAGCGGTCACCATGTCGAGGGCGCCACGGTCGCCGCCCGGCTGCTGCGCGACGACGCCGACCTGCGGGCCACCGTCCGCACGGTCGCGGCGCGCACCCGTTTCGACCTGACCGACGAGCAGGACGCCGAGACCTTCGGGCTGCTCCTCGCCAGCAAGTGCCGCGGCTGGCTGGCCGGTTCCGCGCAACGGGGGCAGCGGGACCATCTGGCGGGGCGGATCGAGGCGTCGCTGGGGTACCTCGGACGGGAGTGACCGACTCCCCCCCCCGGGGGTGCCGTGAGGCTCTCCCGCCGGGTCCGCCGGGTCGGCGGGGTCCGCAGGGTCTGCGGGGTGCCGGGTTCGCGGGGTTCGCGGGGTATCTGCGGAGTCTGCGGGGTCCGCCAGGTCCGCCAGGTCCACCGGGGTGTCGCGGGGGGTGGCGCCGGAGCCCGTGGATGTCCTCTCCGCTTCCCCCGCGCCTCTCCTGGGCCCTGCCAGGGGTGGTGTCGTGCTGCGCTGTGCGGGCGAACGGGCGTGTGGTCGGGGTGGATTGTCAGTGGTGGTTGGCAAGCTGGTGGGTGCGTCCCGGATGTCCGGTGGCGCGACCGAGACGAGGGAGAGCCGACCGATGCGCACCGCCGTACCCACCGACCGCGAACGCACCGCCGTCCAGGCGTATCTGCGCCTGCTGCACACGGTCCGGGCGGCCTGTGACACGGACGCCGGGCCGCCCGGCAGCACGCGACCACCGCTCGTGCCGCCGTCCGTGCTCGCCGAGGCCGATCGGGCGCTCGCGGAGGCGGGGCTCAGCGGCAACGAGGAGTGGTTCTTCCGGATGCTGGGGAGCTGGTGCCCGCCGGTCCGGTAGCGCGGCCACCGCCCTGCCATCGCCCTCGGTCAGTCCGACGGCACGGTGACGGTCGTCGTCGCGAGCCCCCGCCGGACGCTCCAGCGGCCCTCGAAGAAGCGCAGACGGCGGCCGGCCACCACGGGGCCGGGGACCAGGAGTTCGGCGCGCAGCGTGCCCCGGGTGTCCACCCCGGCGTCCGGGATCAGTTCGATGTCGGCCTCGGAGAAGTCGAGCCACTTCCGGGTCAGCGGGAACCACGCCTTGTAGACCGACTCCTTGGCGCTGAACAGCAGCCGGTCCCAGTGCGGCCCGGGGTGGGCCGCCGTGAGCCGGGCCAGCCGGATCCGCTCGGCGGGCAGGGCGATGCTCTCCAGCACCCCTTCCGGGAGCGCCCCGTGGGGTTCGGCGTCGATGCCGAGGGAGGCGAGATCGCCCGCGCGGGCCAGCGCGGCGGCGGCGTAGCCCTCGCAGTGGGTCATGCTGCCGACCAGCCCCGGCGGCCACCCCGGGGCGCCGCGCTCACCGGGCAGCACGGGCTGCGGCGGCACGCCGAGTTTGTCCATCGCGCGCCGCGCGCAGACCCGTACGGTGGCGAACTCGCGGCGGCGTTTGGTGACCGAGCGGGCGACCAGCGCGGCCTCCTGCGGGTACAGCGCGGCCTCCGCGTCGTCGTCCGGGCCGAAGGTCTCCACGGAGACCACCGAGCCGGGCAGCAGGTCCCCGATCATCGGGCCGCGACCTCCTTGGGCAGGATCCGGCGCAGCTTGCCGGGCGGTTCGGACCGCTGGCGCCACTCGCGCGGATAGCCCACCGACACCTCCTCGAAGGGGACGCCCTCGTGGACGGTGCTGCGGGGGATGTGCAGATGGCCGTAGACCATGGTCCGGACGCGGAAGCGGCGGTGCCAGTCGGCGGTCAGCCGGGTGCCGCACCACATGGCGAACTCCGGGTGCCACAGGACGTCCGTCGGATGCCGGTCCAGCGGGTAGTGGTTGACCAGCACGGTGGGCAGGTCCTCGGGCAGCGCGGCAAGCCGGCGCTCGGTGGCGGCGACCCGGGCGCGGCACCAGTCCTCGCGGGTCGGGTAGGGGTCGGGGTGCAGCAGGAACTCGTCCGTGCACACGACGCCGGTGGAGTGGGCGTACTCCAGCCCCTCGGCCTTGGTGGCGCTGCCGGACGGCAGCCAGGTGTAGTCGTAGAGGAGGAAGAGCGGCGCGACGGCGACCGGGCCGCCCGGTCCGTCCCACACGGGGTACGGGTCCTCGGGTGTGATGACGCCGAGGGAGCGGCAGAGCGCGATCAGGTGCTCGTAGCGGGCGACCCCGCGCAGGGTGACGGTGTCCTTCGGGTGGGTCCACAGCTCATGGTTGCCGGGCGCCCACACGACCTTGCGGAAGCGGCCCGCGAGGGTCTCCAGCGCCCAGCGGATGTCGGCGACCGTCTCGGCCACGTCACCGGCCACCAGCAGCCAGTCCTCGTCCGTGGTGGGGCGCATCCGCTCGACCAGGGCGCGGTTCTCCTCGTACCCGATGTGCAGATCACTGACGGCCAGCAGTTGACCGGTGCCGCCGGCCGTGGATGTCACCCGTGCCCCCTTCGATCATGTCGACCTCACCACGGAAACATATCCGTGCGGCGACGGGCAAGGGCTGCCTTGATCAGACGGGGCACGGACAGACACAGACAGACACGGACAGGCACGCACAGGCACGGTCCGGTACGGACGGGCATGGACGGGCCTGGACGGGCGGGGGCGAGCAGGGATGGACGAGTACGGACAGGTACGGTCAGGTACGGGCGACAGGGTGCGTCAAGCGGACATCATCGGAAAATCCGTAACACGCATGTTGCACGCGTGGTCCCCGCAAACCCGTATGATCGCCCCGACACCACCGCCGCTAAACCTCCTGTCGCGCAGGGCGGTTCGGTGTGCCTCCAACCACCCCTGCCCGGGACGGGCCCGCTGAGCCCTGCCCACGAACCGTGAAAGGCGGCCTGCATGGTCTCTCGCGTACGCGTCTGGCTCAACCGCACGTACGCGGAGAACGTGTTCTTCATGGATCAGCTGCGGAGAAATCCCAGCGATCGGGCCGTCGAGATCCATGCGACCCACGGCGACCCCGACTCCCCGGTCCTGGCCGCCGCCGACACCGCCGAACTCGAACCGGAGGGCCTGTCGGCCGCCGGATACGTCGAATTCGCTCTGGACCAGTGCCAGCGGCGCGGTATCGATGTCTTCGTGCCCCGGCTGCACCAGTCGGCGCTGGTGGCACGCCGCGCCGACTTCGCGGCGCTGGGCACGGCGCTGCTGGCCCCGCCCCCGCAGGCGGTGGCGGTCTTCCGGGACAAGGTGATCGCGTACGAGGCCGTGCAGGCGATCGGGGTGCCGGTGCCGCCGTGGTGGCGGGTGCGCAGCGCCGATGAACTCCTCGCAGCCGTGGGGGAGTTGGAGGCGGCGGGGCATCAGGCGTGCTTCAAGCCCGCGTCCGGTGCGGGCGGGGTCGGCTTCCGGATGATCACCCGTACGCCGTTCTCGCTGAGCCAGCTGCACGGCTTCCCCTCCCCCCACGTCCAGCTCGATCTGGTGCTCCAGGCGCTGCGGGAGGCCGAGGAGCCGGTGGACTGGCTGGTGATGCCACGGCTGGAGCAGCCGGAGGTGTCGGTGGACCTGCTGACCGGGCCGGACAACCGGGTGCGGCTGGCGGTGGGCCGTACGAAGAACGGACGGCGGCGCGGGTTCAGCCTCGGCGAGCAGTGGCTGGAGCCGGCCCGGCGCACCGCCGAGGGCTTCGGGCTGCACTATCTGTCCAATGTCCAGTTCCGGATGTTCGGCGACCGTCCGGTACTGATGGACGTCAACACCCGCCCGGCCGGTGGCCTGCACCAGCTGTCGCTGTGCGGGCTCAACGTCCCCTGGGCGGCGGTGCAGTTGGCGCTGGGCGAGGACCCCGGGGAGCTGTCGCCGCCGTTCCTGGGCCAGGACTACACGGTGGTGTCGGGGCTGCGTCCGCTGCTGGAGTCGGCCCCGGCGCCGCGCCCCGAGGAGCCCGCGCCGCCGCGCCCGACGGTGCCCGCGCCGCGCAGCGAGGCGGCCCCGCTGCAACCCCTGACCCCCTGACCCGCCCCCGTGGCCGCCGAGGGGCGGGCTACCACGGCGGGCCACCACCGCGGGCTACCGCAGGTACGCGAGACCGGGGTGGACGGCCGTGTAACCGTCCACCAGGCGCCGGGCCACGTTGACCGAGTCGACCAGCGGGTGCAGCGCGAACGCCTTCACAGCCGTCGTACGGGAGCCCGAGCCGGCCGCGGCCAGCACCTCGCGCTCGACGGCCTTCACCGCGCAGACCAGGCCGGTGGCGTGGCCGGGCAGCGGGGCGACCGCGACCGGGTGGGCCCCGTTGGCGTCGACCAGGCAGGGCACCTCGATGACGGCCTCGGTGTCGAGCACGGCGAGGGTGTCGCGGTTGCGGGCGTTGAGGATCAGGGTGGTGCGCTCGTCGCGGGCGATGGCCCGCATCAGGGCGAGGGCGACCTTCTCGTAGCCGCCGGAGAGATCGTCGGCGTCGCGGTCGCCCGCGCCGGCGCTCTCCCGGTTCTCGGCCATGTAGGTGGCCTCGCGCTCGGCGCGGGTGCGGTCCCAGGCCGCGAGCGCGGGGGCGTCGGGGTCGCGCATCTCCTCGTAGAAGCGGGCCTGCTGGTCGTGGAGGAAGGCGCCGCGGGTCCGTTCGGCCTCCTGGTAGGCGCGGACGGTCTCCCGGTTGAAGTAGTAGTAGTGGAGATATTCGTTGGGGATCGCGCCGAGCGACTGGAGCCAGTCGGGGCCGAACAGCTTGCCCTCCTCGAAGGAGCCGAGGAGGGCGCGGTCGGCGAGCAGGCGCGGGAGTTCGTCGCGGCCGGCGATGCGCAGGCCGCGCACCCAGCCGAGGTGGTTGAGACCGACGTAGTCGATCCACGCCTCGGCGGGGTTGCGCACGCCGAGCGTCCGGGCGATGCGGCGGCCGAGGCCGACCGGTGAGTCGCAGATGCCGATGACCCGGTCGCCGAGGTGGCGGGCCATGGCCTCGGTGACCAGACCGGCCGGGTTGGTGAAGTTGATGACCCAGGCGTCGGGGGCGAGCCGGGCGATCCGGCGGGCGATGCCGTCGGCGACGGGCACGGTCCGCAGCCCGTAGGCGATACCGCCCGCGCCGACCGTCTCCTGGCCGAGGACGCCCTCGGCGAGCGCCACCCGCTCGTCCTCGGCCCGGCCCCGCAGACCGCCGACACGGAGGGCGGAGAAGACGAAGTCGGCGCCGGTCAGGGCCGTGTCCAGGTCGGTGGTCGCGGTGACGCGGGGCGCGTCGGGAATCCCGGCCGCCTGTTCGGCGAGGACACGGGTGACGGCCGACAGCCGCGCGGGATCCAGGTCGTGCAGCACCACCTGCGTCACCCGGCCCTCCGCCCGGTCGCCGAGCAGCGCCCCGTACACCAGCGGTACCCGGAATCCGCCGCCGCCCAGAATGGTCAGCCTCACGCCGTCTCCTCGTCTCTCAAGCCGCTGCCCGGCACACCCCCACCGACCGGCCGCTTCACCACGTCGACGGGGTGCGCGGTCGATGGGTTCGATGGGTCGATGGGTCGATGGGTCGATTATCGACCGGGGGCGCGGGCCCGGGCGGAAGCGGGGCGCTCCGTATATCCCTCTCACCGGTGAGGACCCGTCCCGCGCGGGTCGTGATACTGGGACGGCCCTGGTCGCGAGGAGCCGCCCATGCCAGCCCGGTCCTGGATCACCCCCGCCGTCACCCGGCTGCGGGCCACGAATCCCTACGTCATGGATGTGGCGTTCGCGGCCGTCGTCCTGTTCGCGACCACGGTGCAGTGGATCTTCCCGGGTGAGAAGTCCGAGCATCTGACCTGGCTGGGCTTCGTGCTGGGGGCACTGACCGCGCTCCCGCTGATCTGGCGGCGCCGGGCCCCGTTCCTGACGGCGTGCGCCGTGTCGGTGGCGACGACCTCGATGGCCCTGCACCACGCGCCGCCGCCCGACATGATCTACGGCGGGATGTTCGCGCTCTACACCGTGGCCAAGCTCAGTCCGCCCTGGCAACGGCGGCTCATGCTGGTGTGCTGGCTGGTCGGCTCCATCCTGACGTCGGCGCACAAGAACGACGCCCCGCTCTACCAGTACGCGTTCCTCGCGATGAGTGTGATCTGCGGTTACGCGCTCGGCATGCTGGCCCGGCTCCAGGGCGCCTACACCGCGCAGGTCGAGGAGCGGGCCCGGCAGTTGGAGCGGGAGCGGGCCGCCGACACCGAGCGGGCCAGGGTGCAGGAGCGGGCCCGGATCGCCCGGGACATGCACGATGTACTGGCCCACGCGGTGAGTCTGATGGTCGTACAGGCGGAGGCCGGGCCCGTGGTGGTGCGCAGCGATCCGGATCGGGCGGTGGCCGCGTTCGACGCGATCGCGGCGAGCGGCCGGGACGCGATGGGGCAGTTGCGGCGGATCCTCGGGGTGCTCAAGGAGGAACGGGCCAAGGGGGTGCCGCAGCGGTTGCCGCAGCCGGGTGTGGCCGCGCTGCCCGTCCTGGTCCATCAGGTGCGGGACTCCACCGGGCTGCGGGTGGAGATGCGCACGTCGGGCGAGCCGAGCCCGCTGCCGCCGGACACCGATGTCGCCGCCTTCCGTGTGGTGCAGGAGGCGCTCACCAACACGGTCAAACACGCGTACGCTTCCTCCGCGACGGTCGCACTCGACTGGACGGAGGACGCCTTGACACTGACGGTCACCGACGACGGACGCGGCCCCGCGGACACCCCCGGCGGGCACGGTCTGATCGGCATCCGGGAGCGGGCCGCTGCCTGCGGCGGCACCGCGCGCACGGGGCGTGGGCCCCAGGGCGGTTTCCGGGTGCTGGTCAGGCTGCCGTTCGCCGTCGAGCGGGAGGCGGCCGTCGGGTGAGCATCCGGGTGGTCGTCGCCGACGACCAGGAACTGGTCCGCAGCGGCTTCACCATGATCCTGGAGGCGCAGCCGGACATCGCCGTGGTCGCGGAGGCCGGGAACGGCGCCGAGGCGGTGGCCGCCGTCCGCGACCACGCGCCCGACGTGCTGCTGCTGGACATCCGGATGCCGGTGATGGACGGCCTGGAGGCGGCCCGTCAGGTGTGCGCGGGCTCCGACTGCAAGGTCGTCATGCTCACCACGTTCGATCTCGACGAGTACGTCTACGACGCCCTGTACGCGGGCGCGAGCGGCTTTCTGCTGAAGGATGTGCGCCGGGACGACCTGGTGCACGCGGTACGGGTGGTCGCGGCGGGCGACTCGCTGCTGGCGCCGACCGTGACCCGGCGGCTGGTCGCCGACATCGTGCGCCGCCGCCGCGAGGGGGCGTCGGCCGAGGCCACCCCGCAGCGCCTGGACGTGCTCACCGCCCGCGAGGTGGAGACCCTGCGGCTGCTGGCCCGGGGGCTGTCCAACGCCGAGATCGCCACGTCGCTGTTCGTCAGCGAGCACACGGTGAAGACCCATGTCAGCAATGTGCTGAGCAAGCTGGGGCTCAGGGACCGGGTGCAGGCGGTGATCTGCGCGTACGAGTCGGGGCTGGTGACACCGGGCGGCGGCTAGCGGCCTCCGGCGTGCGGCGTGCGGCGTGCGGTGGTGGGTATGGGGTCGGGCCGGTGGTCGGGTCACTCCCCACCCTCGTCCTCCCCCAGCTGCTCGAAGAGGGTGAGCTGGAGCGCGGCCGGGCCCTCCAGACGGGAGTTGAGGGAGTCCCAGGGGGTGCGGGTCGGCTCGGCGACCACCTCGGCCCCCGCGGCGGCGAGCCGTGCCGTGACGGCGGTGGAGTCGTCGACCTGGAAGGCGACACGGACATGGCCGGCGACCCGGCGGCCGACCTCCACGTCGTCGATGAACGCGGCGTGGTTCGGGTCGGTGATCTCCAGCGTGGCCCGGCCCGCCTCCAGGATCGTCACGTGGCCGTTCTCCGAGGAGTACGCGGCGCGTTCGGGCAGACCGAGCGCGTCCCGGTAGAAGCGCAGGGCCTTTTCGTAGTCCTCGGCACTCTCGGCGGTGACGACCAGACGCAGTTCGCGGACGGGGGATTCGTCGGACATCGGGGTTCTCCTTCACTGATCACCGGCATCACGGTGATCACGTCAACCGTCCGCCCCCGGCTTCCATTCCGCCTCCCTCTCAGGAGTGACCACTCCCCCGCACGGGCGATCTCCCGATACCGCTCGTCCCGGCGATCCGGTGACACCCCCCGCGCCGCGACGCTGTGGGCATGGCAAAACCCACGATCCGCCGGGAGGCACCGTGTTGACCGCACTCGCGCGGACGGCGACCCGCCGCCCGCTCACCATGATTCTCTTCTGGGCGTTGTTCCTGCTTCTCGGGTTCGGGCTGGGCACCGGGGTCTTCGCCCGGCTCTCCGACAATGTGCCGGAGGTCCCCGGTACCGAGTCGGAGTCGGCGGCCCGGTACCTCGACCGGGTCGACCCGGTGGGTGAGTCCATCACGGCGGTGGTCGCGGGCTCCGGGGTGACCGGGGCAGAGATACGCGGGCAGGTCGAGGCCGCCGTCACCGAACTGCGGGACATCGCCGGGGTGGCCGCCGTCCCGGACCCCTACACCACACCGGGACTGACCTCCGAGGACGGCCGGGCGGTACTGATCCCGGTCACCCTTGAGGGCGGTCTGGACGACGACGGTGAGAAGGAGACCGTGGACGCGGCGGTCGACCGGGTCCATGAGATCGAGGCGCCCGAGGTGCATGTCAGCGGGGGCCCGCTGCTGGGCACCCAACTCGGCGGCCAGGCGCAGAAGGACGTGCTGAACGCGGAGCTGATCTCCCTGCCGGTGGTGCTGGTGCTGCTCCTGGTGATCTTCGGCGGGCTGCGCGCGGCGGGGCTGCCGCTGCTGGTCGCGGTCAGCGGGATCGCCGGCGCGTTCCTCGCGCTGTTCGTCTTCAGCTACCTCACCGACATCTCCGTCTTCGCCATCCAGGTCACCACCATGCTGGGGCTCGGCCTGGCGGTGGACTACGCGCTGCTGATGCTGGTGCGGTTCCGGGAGGAGCGGCGGACCACCGCCGATCTGGCCGAGGCGGTGCACCGTACGGTCGCGGCGGCCGGGCGGACCGTGCTGTTCTCCGGGCTGACCGTGGCGGTGAGCCTGACCGGGCTGCTGGTCTTCCCCAGTGTGTTCCTGCGCAGCATGGGCCTGGCCGTCGCCGCCGTGGTCGTCATCGACATGCTGGCGGCGCTGACGCTGCTGCCCGCGCTGCTGATGCGGTTCGGCGGGAAGATCCCGCCCGCGAAGGAGCGCCCGGAGGGCGAGGAGGGGCGGGTCTTCGCCCGGCTGGCCCGGTTCGCGGCCCGGCGCAGGGTCGCCGTGCTCGCCGTGGTCGTCCCGGCCCTGCTGGTGCTGGCGTTGCCGGTGGCGGGGATGCGGATCAACACCGGTGACGCGAACCAGTTGCCCGCCAGTTCCGAGGCGCGTCAACTGTTCGACACCGTCGACGCGCACTTCCCGGCGGGCACCGGCGTCGCCCCGGTGACCGTGGTCATGAAGCCCGGCACCGACCCGGCCGTCGCCGAGCGCGTCCAGGCGCTGTCCCCGGGCGCCGAGACCCGGCGACTGCCGGGCGGGGCCGACGTCCTGGAGATCCCGTCGCCCGGCACGGTGGACGGGGACACGGCCACCGACCTGGTGAAGGAGATCCGGGAACTGCGCGGGGGCGAGTCCGTGGAGGTGACCGGTCCGGCGGCCCAGTTGGTCGACTTCCGGGACATGCTCTCCGAGCGGACGCCCTGGGCCGCCCTGACCGTCCTCGCCGGTATCTTCCTGCTGCTGTTCGCCTTCACCGGTTCGGTGCTGCTGCCGCTGCGCACCATCGCCACCACCCTGCTCAGTCTGGGAGCCGCGCTCGGTGTGGTGGTGTGGGTGTTCCAGGACGGCCATCTGGCGGGGCTGCTCGGCTCGGAGGAACTGGGCGCGCTCAGCCTGACCGCCCCACCGCTGATCATCGCGATCGCGTTCGGACTCGCCATGGACTACGAGTTGTTCATCCTGGCCCGGATGCGCGAGGCCCGGCAGCAGGGCGAGGACGAGCGGGAGGCCGTGGTCACCGGGCTGCGCCGCTCCGGCCGGGTGGTGACCTGCGCCGCGCTCTTGCTGGCGGTCGTCTTCGCCGCCTTCATGACCGGCGGGTTCGCCCCCATCCTCCAGATCGGTCTGGGGCTGACGCTGGCGGTCCTGATCGACGCAACGATCGTACGGATGCTGCTGGTGCCGGCGACGATGATGCTGCTCGGCAGGTACGCCTGGTGGGCGCCGAAGCCGCTGCGCCGGGTCCACGACCGGATCGGCCTCAGCGAGGAACCGCCGGCCCCGGCACCCCGGGAGCCCGCCGGGGTGTGACCCCGACCGGATCTCGGTCCGCAGGCTCGGCCGGTCATACGGGGCGGCCGGGCAGGCCGTCTCCAGGACGGCACGACACCGAGGCCAACGGCCGGCGAGTCTCCCGCGGGGGTGGGGACTCACCGGCCGTTCCCCTGCCGGGGGGGACGGGGCACGCATGTATGGGGGCACGCATCCACGGGTGCGCGGGGTCGCGAACCGCCGACGGGGGGCGGTGCGGGGGCGTGTTCGCGGGGGCGCGAATGCGCGGGGGTACGGCTCCACCGGGGGACGGGGCCACCGGGCCCCACCCCCACCCCCACCCCGGCTTCACCCGCTGAACTCACCTCCCCCCGAAGGGATTTCACGGCTTCACCTCTTGACGGCCGGAGTGACGGCGAGCACATTGACCGAACCGTGAGAGCGCTCTCACCCCCCGCACCCCCCGCATCCTCCGCGCCCCCGACCCCCCGCACCGCCCCCACCGCCCCCACCGCCCCCACCGCTCTCCTCGGTATCCGCGTAGCCACTCCCCACCCGAGAGGGACCCCCATGAGTGATCCCCGATCCCCGAGAAGCTCCGGCCGGTTGCGGCGCGGCCTGTTCGCCGTGCTCGGCACCCTCGCGCTCACCGCGACCGCGGCCACCGCCACCGGCCCCGCCGCGAGCGCCGCCGCTCCCCCGCCCCCGTCCGGTTGGACGCAGGTCTTCGCCGATGACTTCGACGGCCCGGCCGGCACCGGCGTCAACACCGCGAACTGGCAGTACGCCACCGGCACCGGCTATCCGGGCGGCCCCGCGAACTGGGGCACCGGCGAGATCGAACGGATGACGTCCAGCACCGAGAACGTCGCTCTGGACGGCGCCGGGAACCTCCGTATCACCCCGCGCCGGGACGCCTCCGGCACCTGGACCTCGGGCCGTATCGAGACCAACCGCACCGACTTCCAGCCGCCGGCCGGCGGCACCCTGCGGGTCGAGTCCCGCATCCAGATGCCCCACGTGACCGGCGCCGCCGCGCGCGGCTACTGGCCCGCCTTCTGGATGCTCGGCTCCCCGTTCCGGGGCAACTACTGGAACTGGCCGAGCGTCGGCGAGATCGACATCCTGGAGAACGTGCAGGGCCTCAACACCGTCTGGGCCACCCTGCACTGCGGCACCTCGCCGGGCGGCCCCTGCAACGAGACCACCGGCCTCGGCGGTTCCACCACCTGTCCCGGCGCCTCCTGCCAGTCCGCCTTCCACACCTACCGCATGGAGTGGGACCGTTCGGCGAGCGTCGAACAGATCCGCTTCTCCGTCGACGGCGTCAACTACCACACCGTCCGCGAGAACCAGGTCGACGCCACCACCTGGACCAACGCCACCGATCACGGCTTCTTCATCATCCTCAACGTGGCGATGGGCGGCGGCTTCGTGGACGCCTTCGGCGGTGGCCCCGACGCCGCCACCGTGCCGGGCCACCCCATGGTCGTCGACTATGTGCAGGTGCTCTCCTCCGCGGGCGGCACCACCCCGCCAGGTGACGGGCGGGACGCCTACGGCAGCATCCAGGCCGAGTCCTACGACGGCCAGTCCGGCACGCTGACCGAGGCCACGACCGACACCGGCGGCGGGCAGAACATCGGCGCCCTGGCCAATGGCGACTGGGCGCTCTACCGGGGTGTCGACTTCGGCTCGACGGCGGCACGGCAGTTCGTGGCGCGGGTGGCGAGCGGTGCGGGCGGCGGGGTGAGCGGACTGGTCGAGGTGCGCCTGGACAGCCGTGGCGCCACGCCGGTCGGGAGTTTCGCGGTGGGCGGTACGGGCGGCTGGCAGTCCTGGCGGACCGTACCGGCCAACATCTCCGGGGTGACCGGACGGCACGACGTGTATCTCACCTTCACCAGCGGCCAGCCGGCCGACTTCGTCAATGTGAACTGGTTCAGCTTCGGCCGCTGACGTTGTGTGGCGGGCGGCCGTCGGACCGCGGGTCGTCACTTCCGGCTCCCCACGCGCCGGAAGCGGCGGCCCGCTCCCACTGCGGGGGACGGTGTGGTGCGGGGCGGGCGGGAATGCGGGGCCGCCGTGCCCGGTTGATCCGATCGGCGTGGACGGATCGCTCTTCTGGCTGGTGGGAGGCCCGAATGTCATGATCGATATGCGGGCGGGCGAGGCCGGCCCCCCGGCGGTCGGGGAGGGCGTGGCCGAGGGGGTCGGTGCCGAGGTGACCTTGGTGTTCTCCCCGGCGGGTTACCGCCAGGTGATGGACGCCCGTTCCGCCGGGCCGGTGAGGGCACGGGCCGCGGGCCCGGATCTGGCTAGCATCCTTGCGATGGCCTCGTACTTCGCCGTGCCCTGGCGGCCGTCGAACCGTTCGGCGTCTCCTGCGACAGGGTCGTACGGCGGGGAACGAGAGAGGCCGACGCGAGGACGAGGACGTCACGGTGTCCGGGACAGCCCGGCCGATCCGGCCCGGCCCGCCGGGCACGGTGACCGAGTCGCTCAGAGGCGAGGGAGTTGACGGGCAATGAGCAAGAGACTGCCGCAACGGGGCGGAGCGGAGCGCCCGGTGGGCGAGCCGTCGGGCGCGGCGCCCGCGACGGGAACGCCCGCGGACGGGACGGCGGCGGCCACCGGGCCCGCCGGACCGCTCCCCCACTGGACCAACCCCCTCCGTGACCAGGGCGACCGCCGGCTCCCCCCGGTGGCCGGGCCCTGCGGACTCGTCGTCTTCGGGGTGACCGGGGACCTGTCCCGCAAGAAGCTGATGCCGGCGGTGTACGACCTGGCCAACCGGGGGCTGCTGCCACCGGGCTTCTCACTCGTCGGGTTCGCGCGCCGGGACTGGGCGGACGAGGACTTCGCGCAGATCGTGTACGAGGCCGTCAAGGAGCACGCGCGCACCCCGTTCCGCGAGGAGGTCTGGCGCCAGCTCGCCGACGGCATGCGGTTCGTGCCGGGCGACTTCTCCGACGACACCGCGTTCAAGCAGCTGCGCCACGCCGTGGAGGACCTGGACTCCGCACGGGGCACCAGCGGCAACTACGCCTTCTACCTCTCCGTGCCGCCGAAGTTCTTCCCGGCCGTCGTGCGCCAGCTGAAGAAGCACGGCCTGGCGAACGCGCCGGAGGGCTCCTGGCGGCGGGCGGTCATCGAGAAGCCGTTCGGTCGGGACCTGGCGAGCGCGCACGAGCTGAACGCGGTCGTGCACGAGGTGTTCGGCCCGGACCAGGTGTTCCGGATCGATCACTACCTCGGCAAGGAGACCGTCCAGAACATCCTGGCGCTGCGGTTCGCCAACACGATGTTCGAGCCGATCTGGAACCGGTCCTTCGTGGACCATGTGCAGATCACCATGGCCGAGGACATCGGCATCGGCGGCCGGGCCGGGTACTACGACGGCATCGGCGCCGCCCGAGACGTCATCCAGAACCACCTGCTCCAGTTGCTGGCGCTGACCGCGATGGAGGAGCCCGCCTCCTTCGACGCGCAGTCGCTGCTCGCCGAGAAGCTGAAGGTGCTCAAGGCGGTGCGGGGGCCGGCGGACCTGGGCCGGGACACCGTGCGCGGCCAGTACGCGGCGGGCTGGCAGGGCGGCGAGCAGGTCGTCGGCTATCTGGAGGAGGACGGCATCGACCCCGGGTCGGTCACCGACACCTACGCGGCGGTCAGGCTGGAGATCGACAACCGGCGCTGGGCGGGCGTCCCCTTCTATCTGCGCACCGGCAAGCGGCTGGGCCGGCGGGTGACCGAGATCGCGGTGGTCCTCCAGCGCGCCCCGCACTCCCCGTTCGACACGGAGGCGACGGAGGAGCTGGGCCGCAACGCGATCGTGATCCGGGTGCAGCCGGACGAGGGCGTGACGGTCCGGTTCGGTTCGAAGGTGCCGGGCACCTCGATGGAGATCCGGGACGTGACGATGGACTTTGCCTACGGCGAGTCGTTCACGGAGTCCAGCCCGGAGGCGTACGAGCGGCTGATCCTGGATGTGCTCCTCGGGGACGCCAATCTGTTCCCCCGTCACCAGGAAGTGGAAGAGTCCTGGAAGATCCTCGACCCGATCGAGGAGTACTGGGCGGCCCACGGCCGTCCGGCGCCCTACGCGTCGGGCGGCTGGGGCCCCGAGGAAGCCGACGAGATGCTCGCACGAGACGGACGGAGCTGGCGCAGGCCATGAAGATCGACCTGACCGACACCACGGCAAGCAAGATCAACAAGGCGTTGGTGGAGGGCCGCCGCGCCATCGGGACGCCCGCGGTGGGCATGGTCCTGACGATGGTGATCGTCACCGACGAGGAGAACGCCTACGACGCCATCAGGGCGGCCGAGGAGGCGTCGCACGAGCACCCCTCGCGCACCCTGGTCGTCATCAAGCGGCATGCCCGCACCCCGCGCGACCGCGCGGTACCGTCCCGGCTGGACGCCGAGGTGCGGGTGGGCGCCGACGCGGGCACCGGGGAGACGGTGGTGCTGCGGACGTACGGCGAGACCTCGGAGCACGCCGACAGTGTCGTACTGCCGTTGCTGCTGCCGGACGCGCCGGTCGTCGTGTGGTGGCCGGGAGAGGCGCCGGAGAACCCGTCGAAGGATCCGCTGGGCGCGCTGGCCCAGCGCCGGATCACCGATCTGTACGCCGTCGCGGACCCGTTCCGGGTGCTGGAGACCCGGGCGCGCACCTACGCGCCCGGCGACACCGATCTGGCCTGGACCCGGCTCACCCCGTGGCGTTCGATGCTGGCCGCCGCCCTGGACCAGTCGCGGACCGAGGTGATCTCGGCGGCGGTGGAGGCCGAGGAGGAGAACCCGGCCGCCGAACTGCTGGCCCGCTGGCTGCGGGCGCGGCTCGGCGTCACCGTCGAACGGGTCGTCACCCGGGGCCCGGTCGTCACCGCCGTACGGCTGGGCACGGCGGACGGGGACATCGTCATCGACCGTCCCGAGGGGCCGCTCGCCACGCTGTCGCTGCCCGGCCAGCCCTCGCGCACCCTGGCGCTGAAGGTGCGTCCCACCTCCGATCTGATCGCCGAGGAGCTGCGGCGCCTCGACGCGGACGAGATGTACGCCGTGGCCCTGCGGGGCGCGCCGGCCGAGGGGACCGTCTGATGTCGTACCCCAACCTCACCCGGCGCCCCGAGTGGACCGCGCTGGAGGACCACCGGGCCGCGTTCCACACCCCGCTGCGGGAGCTGTTCGCGGCGGACCCGGAGCGCGCCGGGCGCTATGTGGTGACCGTCGGTGATCTGCGGATCGACTACTCCAAGCACCTGGTCACCGACGAGACGCTCGCCCTGCTCGGCGAACTGGCCGTCGCCACGGACGTGGCCGGGCTGCGGGACGCCATGTTCCGCGGCGAGAAGATCAACAGCACCGAGGGCCGGGCGGTGCTGCACACGGCGCTGCGAGCCCCGCGCGACGCGGTCATAGCGGTCGACGGTGAGAACGTCGTCCCCGAGGTGCACGCCGTGCTGGACCGGATGGCCGCCTTCGCGGACCGGGTCCGTTCGGGCGCGTGGACCGGCCACACCGGCCGGCGGATCCGTGCGGTCGTCAACATCGGCATCGGCGGTTCCGACCTGGGCCCGGCGATGGCGTACGAGGCGCTGCGGGCGTTCACCGCGCGCGATCTGGTGTTCCGTTTCGTCTCCAACGTGGACGGCGCCGATCTGCACGAGGCGGTGCGGGACCTGGACCCGGAGGAGACGCTGTTCGTGGTGGCGTCGAAGACGTTCACCACGGTCGAGACGCTCACCAACGCCACCTCGGCCCGCGCCTGGCTGCTGGCGGGCCTGGGCGGCGAGGAGAAGGCGGTGGCCCGGCACTTCGTGGCGGTGTCCACCAACGCCGGGCAGGTCACCGGGTTCGGTATCGACCCGGAGAACATGTTCGAGTTCTGGGACTGGGTCGGCGGGCGCTACTCGTACGACTCGGCGATCGGGCTGTCGCTGATGATCGCGATCGGCCCGGAGCGGTTCCGGGAGCTGCTCGCCGGCTTCCGGCTGGTGGACGAGCACTTCCGCACCGCGCCGCTGGAGGCCAACGCCCCGGTGATCCTGGGCCTGCTGGGCGTCTGGTACGGCAATTTCATGGGCGCCCAGTCGCACGCGGTGCTGCCGTACTCCCACTACCTGTCCAGGTTCACCGCCTATCTCCAGCAGCTCGACATGGAGTCCAACGGCAAGTCGGTGGACCGGGAGGGTCACCCGGTGGAGTGGCAGACGGGGCCGGTCGTGTGGGGCACGCCGGGCACCAACGGGCAGCACGCCTACTACCAGCTGATCCACCAGGGCACCAAGCTGATCCCGGCCGACCTGATCGGCTTCGCGCGGCCGGTGGGTGAGCTGAGCGACCGGCTCAAGGGGCAGCACGACCTGCTGATGGCCAATCTGTTCGCGCAGGGCCAGGCGCTGGCCTTCGGAAAGACGGCGGAGGAGGTGCGCGCCGAGGGGGTGCCCGAGGAGCAGGTCCCGCACCGCACCTTCCGGGGCAACCACCCGACCACCACGATCCTCGCCCGCGAACTGACCCCGTCCGTGCTGGGCCAGCTCGTCGCGCTCTACGAGCACAAGGTGTTCGTGCAGGGCGCGGTCTGGCACATCGACTCCTTCGACCAGTGGGGCGTGGAGCTGGGCAAGGTGCTCGCCAAGCGCGTCGGGCCCGCCCTCACCGAGGGCGCCGACGTCCCTGGTCTCGACCCCTCCACCGCCGCCCTCGTGGCCGCGTACCGCACTCTCGGGAAGTGAGCTGACATGCAACTGGGCCTGATCGGACTGGGCAAGATGGGCGGCAACATGCGCGAGCGGATCCGCCGCGCGGGCCACACCGTCGTCGGATACGACCGCAACCCCGATGTCAGTGACGTCGGCAGTCTCGCCGAGCTGGTGGGCGCGCTGGAGGCGCCGCGCACGGTGTGGGTGATGGTCCCGGCCGGTGCCGTCACCCAGTCCGTCATCGACGAGCTGGGCGGGATGCTGGAGGCGGGGGACACCGTCGTGGACGGCGGCAACTCGCGCTGGACGGACGACGAGAGGCACGCGGCGGAGCTGGGCGCCAAGGGCATCGGCTTCGTGGACGCGGGCGTCTCCGGCGGGGTGTGGGGGCTCCAGAACGGCTACGCGCTGATGGTCGGCGGCGACCAGGAGCATGTCGAGCGGCTCCAGCCGGTCTTCGAGGCGCTCAAGCCGGACGGGCCGTACGGCTATGTCCACGCGGGCAAGGTGGGCGCCGGGCACTTCTCCAAGATGGTCCACAACGGCATCGAGTACGCCATGATGCAGGCGTACGCCGAGGGCTGGGAGCTGCTGGAGTCGGTCGACTCGGTGGACAATGTGCGGGAGGTGTACCGCTCCTGGCAGGAGGGCACCGTCATCCGCTCCTGGCTGCTGGACCTGGCGGTCAACGCCCTGGACCAGGACGAGCACCTCGACAAGCTGCGCGGCTACGCCGAGGACTCCGGCGAGGGCCGCTGGACCGTCGAGGCGGCCATCGACCACGCGGTCCCGCTGCCCGCGATCACGGCCTCGCTCTTCACCCGGTTCGCGTCCCGCCAGGACGACTCGCCGCAGATGAAGATGATCGCCGCGCTGCGCAATCAGTTCGGCGGACACGCCGTCGAGTCGGCCGACGAGCCGAAGTAGCCCGGCCGTGGGGGATCTTCTGCTGGTCCGGCACGGGGAGACGGAGTGGAGCCTGTCGGGCCGGCACACCGGCTGGACCGATCTGCCGCTCACCGAGCGCGGTGAGGAGCAGGCCAAGTCGCTCGCTCCGCTCCTGTCCGGCCGGCCCTTCGCCCGGGTGCTCACCAGCCCGCTGGGCCGCGCGGTCCGCACCGCCGAACTGGCCGGCCTCACCGGGGCCGAAACCGAACCCGACCTGCGCGAATGGGACTACGGAGGCTACGAGGGCGTCACCACCCGCGCGATCCACCGCGGCCGGCCCGACTGGTACCTGTGGACCGACGGCGTACCGCCGGGCACGGAGGGCCACCCGGGCGAGTCACCCCACCAGGTGGGCGCGCGGGCGGACCGGCTGCTGGCCGCGCTCGCCGCCGCGCTCGACACGGGCGATGTGGTGCTCGTGGCGCACGGCCACTTCCTGCGGGTGGTGACGGCCCGCCGCCTCGGCCTCCCGCCCGCCACCGGCCGTCTGTTCCAGCTGGCGACGGGGACGTTGAGCCGGCTGTCGACGGAACACGGGCGACCGGTGATCGCGGAGTGGAACACCAGGCCGTAGCGCCCCGCCCGCGGCGCCCGCCGAACAGCGGTCCGTCAGCGCCGTGTTGACAGCCGCGGGCGGTGGCATCAGAGTCGCGTTCCGATGGAGATCAATCATCTGACGCCGGCCGAACGGCGGGTGTGGCGGGCCTTTCCGCGCGGGGAGACGGTGGACTTCCGCACGGCCGGCGACGGCAGCGCGGGCGGTGCGGACGGTACGGGAGGTGCGGACGGTACGGAAGGTGAGGGCGGTACGGGAGGTGAGGGCGGCGCGGCCTGGGGGCCGGAGCGGACGCTACGGGCCTCGGTGGTCAAGGCGCTCCTGATCAGCGGGCCGCAGGTGGAGGGGGAGGTACCGGCGCTGCGGGTGTGCGGCGCCCGGGTGACCGGCCCGCTCGACCTCACCCACGCCGTGATCGACACTCCGGTGCGGCTGAGTCACTGCCACTTCACCGACCCGCCCGAGTTCTACGGCGCCCAGTTGCGCCGCCTCAGTCTGCGCGGCTCCAGTCTGCCCGCCCTCGATCTGGGCAGCGTCCGTATCGAGGGCGTGCTCCAGCTCTCGGAGTGCCGGATGCGCGGCCGGATCCAGCTCGCGGGCGCCCAGATCGCCGGAGCGCTGTTCCTCGCCCGCGCCGAACTCACCACCCGGGACCCCACCAAGGCCGCGATCCGGCTCGACGGGGCGACGGTCGGGGAGGACATCTGGGCGCCGGGGGTGCGGGCGACCGGGGAGATCCGGCTCAACGGCGCCACCGTCAACGGCAGCGTCAACCTCTCCGACGCCCGGCTCGACCCGGCCGAGGGGCTCGCCCTCGACGCCCAGAAGGCCACGGTGGAGGGCGACATGCTGCTGAAGCGCGCCCGGATCCGCGGCTGGATCGGCCTGCGCGGCGCCCGCGTCACCGGCCGCCTCGACCTGTCCTACGTCGATCTCGCGAAGCCCGGTGCGGCGGTGCTGCGGGCCAACAACGCGACCGTCGGCCAGCTCTGGCTGCGCAAGGGGCCACCGGTCGACGGCCGGATCAGTCTGCGGCACACCCAGATCGACGTGCTGTTCCTGGAGCCGGAGAAGGTGCCCGGCACGGTCTACCTGGAGAGCCTCGTCTACACCTCGCTCATCCCCAACGAGCCCGCCGCGCGGCGGCTGCCCCTGGTGGAGCGCGACGGCGACGGCTATGTGCCGTACGCCTACGAGCAGTTGACGGCCGCGTACCGCAGGAACGGCGACGAGGACTCGGCCCGCCGGGTCCAGCTCGCCAAGCAGCGCCGCCACCGCACCACCCTCGCCTGGTACGGCCGCGCCTGGGGGCATGTCCAGGACGCGGCCGTCGGCTACGGCTTCCGTCCGCTGCGCGCCTGCGGCTGGCTGCTGTCGCTCCTCGTCATCGGCACGGTCGCCTTCACTGTGCACCGTCCGCGCCCGCTGAAGCCCGCCGAGGCGCCGGAGTTCGACCCGTTCTTCTACACCCTGGACCTGCTGCTGCCGGTCATCTCCTTCGGCCAGGAACCGGCGTTCGCCCCGGACGGCGCGTTCCAGAAACTGTCGTACGTCCTCGTCCTGGCGGGCTGGATCCTGGCCTCGACGGTGATCGCGGGTGTGACGCGGGTGGTGAACCGTCAGTAGCCGACGACGAGCGCGGCGGGCGGGGTGACTATCGTGGGCCGGTCACACGGACAGGGTGACCGGTGACAGGGCGACGGGGTGACAGGAGAGGGGGCGGGGCGTGGCGGGGGCCGGGTGGATTCGGGTGCCGGTCGGGGACGACGCGGCACGGTGGGCCACACGGGGGCACAGCCGCAAGGTGCTGCTCGTCGTGCACAACGTGACCTCGGCGACCCGGCTGCTCGATGTCCTGCCGCTCTTCCACGACGACTTCCGGGTGCAGTTGCTGGCCACCTGCACGGGCTCGTCCGCGTTCGGCTCGGGCGTCGCCGAACTGCTCGCGGACACGGGCGTCCCGGTCGTCCCGTGGGAACAGGCCGTACGGACCCCGGTCGCGTTGGCGATCTCGGCCAGCTTCGGCGGTCAACTGCCCTCTTTGAAGGGGCAGTTGACGATACTCTCCCACGGCGTCGGATATACTAAGAGGCTGGCGACACCCGACACCCGACACCCGACACCCGACACCCGACACCCGACACCCGACACCCGACACCCGACACCCGACACCCGGGGGGCCGAGGGGCCGGGAGGTGGTGAGGAGGGGGGTCCGGTCTTCGGGATGTCTCCCGAGTGGCTGCTCGACGGCGACGGGGCGCCGGTGGCGGACGCGCTGGTGCTGTCCCACCCCGAGCAGGACGAGCGGCTGCGTGCCGTCTGTCCGCGGGCCGCGCCGACCGCCGTGCTCGCCGGGGACCCGTGCTGGGACCGCATGCTGGCGGCCCGCCCCCACCGCGACCGCTTCCGCCGGGCCCTCGGGGTGCGCGAGGGGCAGCGGCTGGTGCTGCTCAGCTCCACCTGGAACCCGGAGTCCCTCTTCGGCGACGGGGGCGACACCGACGTGCTGCCGTCGCTGCTGCCCGCGCTGGCCGCCCAGTTCCCGGCCGACGAGTACCGGCTCGGGGCCGTGCTGCATCCGAACATCTGGCACGGTCACGGCCCCGGGCAGCTCCGGGCGTGGCTGGACGGGGCCAGGCGCCGCGGACTCACCCTGATCGATCCGCTCCACGGCTGGCGACAGGCGCTCGTGGCGGCCGACGCGGTGATCGGCGACCACGGCTCGGTCACGTACTACGCCGCCGCGCTCGGCACCCCCGTCCTGCTCGGCGCCGCGCCCCTGTCCGGGCTCGCCCCCGACGCGCCGGTCCACGCCTTCGTCCGCGACGCGCCCCGCCTCGACCCCACCCGCCCCCTGCGCCCCCAGCTCGACGCCCTCATGGCGTCCCACCGGCCCGACCCCCGCCCCGCCGCGTTCGTCAGCTCGGTGCCCGGCGAGTCGGCGGCGCGGCTGCGCCGGCTCTTCTACGCCCAGATGGGCCTGCCCGAACCCGACCGCCCCGCGCTGCTCGAACCCCTCCCCCTGCCCCCGTACGAGCCCGCGACCCACACGGAGCCGCAGCGGGTCGTCACCCGCGTCGGCGCGGACGGGGTCCTCACGGTCGTACGCCGCTCGGGGACCGCCGGCACGGAGGCCGCCGACGACGAGGGGGAGGCGCAGGTCGCCGTGCACGAGGACACCCGCGACCCCGGCCGGCTCACCGTGGCCGACGTGGTGTTCCGCGAGACGGATCCCGCCGACCCCCGCTTCGGGTCACCGGCGCGGTGGACCGCCGACATCCTGGACCGGTATCCGCACTGCGCGCTCGCGGCCTGTGTCACCGCCTCCGACACCTGTGTCGTACGGCTCCGTTCGGGTGCCCTGCTGGAGCTACGGGTCCGGGGCGGCGCCGATCCGGTGGCCTGCGCCTGTGCGCTGCACGCGTGGGTGGCGGCGGGGCGGGATCCGCAGGAGCTGACCGGGTCCGGGCTGACGGTGCGGACGGGGCGGGCGACCCATCAGGTGGACGTCACCGTGCGGTGAGGCCACGGGGCTCGCGGGTCAGTCCGTGTCCAGGCAGCGCTGACGCAGCTCACGCAGATAGCGCAGGGGATACTCGGCGTTCTCCTGGGCGAGTGCCGCGAGTGCCTCCTCCACCAGCGGGAGGGCCGCTTCGGGTGCCCCGCCGTCCAGTCGGGTCTCGGCGAGATCGGTGAGGGTGCGGGCGGTGTTGTAGGACTCGCCGGTGTCGCGGAAGAACCGCAGGGCGCGCTCCAGGTGGCGGAGCGCCTCGGGGTGGTCGCCCTGTCCGCGCAGGGCACGGCCCCGGTGGCGCTCCAGCAGGGCGCGGGCGCGGGGCAGGTCGGCCGCGCCCTCGTCGTCGGGGCCGATGCCGTCGAGAACGCGGCCGGCCTCCTCGAAGCGGTCGTACGCCTCGGTGAAGCGCCACTGCCGCAGACGGAGCAGGCCGAGGAACTCGACGGCGGAGGCGTGGCCGCGCGGGTGTCCGGCGGTGCGCTCGGCGTCGGCCGCCGCGAGGGCCTCACGTTCGGCCTCGTCCCAGCGGCGCACCTCGGTGAGGGTGTGGGCGAGCTGGGCGTGCAGGGCGCCCGCGGCGCGGGTTCCGGGGACATGGGTGTCGGCGGTCCGGACGCCGGTGCGCAGGGCGGGGAGCAGGGTCTCGTGGCGTCCGGCCTTGAGCTGGAGCGGCCACAGCGCGCGGCAGAGCAGGGTGACGGTGCCGGGGTCGCCGAACTCGTCGGCGGCGGCGACCGCCTCGACCAGGTTCGCGGTCTCGGCGGCGAGGGCGGCGAGGGCGGCGCCCCGGTCGGGGAAGTCCGGCCGGTCCGGCCGTTCGGGCGGTACCCGCCAGCTCTCGGGGAGGGCGGCGCGGGCGGCGCCCACGGCGAGGCGGGTGTAGTGGCCGACCGTGCGGGAGACGGCGGCCGAGCAGGCCGCGATGCCGTCGGTGCCGGCCGCGAGGCGTTCGGCGTGGGCGCGCACGGCGGGCCGGTAGCGGTAGCGGCCGGTGTCGGTGCGCTCCAGGAGCAGGGTGTCGGCGAGTTCCTCCAGCAGCCGGGCGGCGGTCTCCGGGTCGGTGTCCGCGGCGCGGGCGGTGGCGGCCGGGTCGAGCGCGGGCCAGTCCCGGAGTCCGGCGAGCCGGTAGAGGCGGGCGGCGTCCGGGGGCAGGAGGCGGTAGGAGTCGTCGGCGGCGGCATGTACCGGATCGTTCACGTCGGGGCCCTCCGGTGCGCGCGGGGTGGGCACGAGGGGCGCGGTGAGCCGGGGTGCGGCGGCGCGCAGGGCGTAGGGCGAACCGGCGCAGCGGTCGAGCACGGCGGGCAGGGTGGCGCGGGCGGCGCCGATCGCCGGTTTGCCGGCCAGTTCGGTGAGGAGCCGTACGGCGTCGCGGCGGGCGAGCGGGCCGACGGGGACGGGCAGGGCGTCGAGGCCGGTGAGGGGGCGGCGGGCGACGACGACGGTGAAGACGTCCGGCGCTGCGGGGAGCAGGGGGCGGAGCTGGGCGGTGGAGCGGGCGTGGTCCAGGACGAGCAGCAGCCGGCGGCCGGCCAGGGTGCGCCGGAGCAGTTCGGCGCGGTCCTCGGTGGCGGGCGGCAGTTCCTCGTCGGGCAGGCCGAGTCGGCGCAGCAGGGTGGCGGGGGCCGCCTCGGGGGCGAGGGTGCGCAGATCGGCGTAGAGCTGGCCGTCCGGGAAGCGGGCGGTGTTGCGCCAGCCCCAGTGCAGGGCGAGGGTGCTGGTGCCGATGCCTTCGGGGCCGTGCAGGAGGGCGAGCCGGGGGCGGCCCTCGAAGGGGCGGGCGGCTTCCTTGTCGAGGAGCTTGAGCGCGTCCCGGCGGTCGGTGAAGGAGCGGGGCGCGGCGGGCAGACAGGCCGGCGCTCCACCGGGGGCGCCGGGCGGTCGTACGCCTGCCGCGAAGCGGGTCCAGGTCCGGGCGAGCCGGGGGTCCTCCCGCAGCCGGTCGTGGAGGAGCCGGGCCACCGCGTCGAGTTCGGCGGGGGTGTCCGGTGCGGGGACCTCGCGGCCGGTGATCCGGCGGACCAGGCCGCCGGTCGACTCCCAGGCCCAGCGGCCGGCCTCGTTCGCCATGCCCAGTCCGACGGCTCCGAGGACCGCGCCGATGGCGCCCAGCGAAATCGGGTCCAGCATGCCGTGTTCTCCCCTCGCACCCCGCGGTCACGGTGGGGCAACCCTAGCCGTGACCACGAGACATGACGAACCGTCACCTCACGGCGCCGGGAGGGGCGGCGGGTCAGCGGCGGGGCGCCCCGTAGACGCGTTCCACCCGTACCCGCAGCACGAGGCGCCGGTCGCGGACCATCGCGGCGCGGAAGTCGTCCCAGTCGGGGTGTTCGCCGCTGGCGTCGCGGTAGAGGCGGATGAGTTCCTCGACCGTGTCGTCGTGCGGGTCCGCGGCGACCGGGGTGAGGTCGGCGGTGCCCTCGGCGACCGTGTAGGCCCAGTGGTCGGCGGTGGTGACGTGGTACGACACGCGGGGGTCGCGGCGGGCGTTGCGGGTCTTGGCGCGATCGTCCGTGACGGAGATCCGCAGGAGCTGTTCGTCGGGGTAGTAGGTGTGCATGACGTTCGACAGCTGGGGCCGGCCGTCGCGCTTGAGGGTCACCAGCACTCCGCCGTGCTCGTCGGTGAGCAGTCGGCGCAGCGCCGCGTCCTGGGTCTGGTCCTGGGTCTCGTCCTGGGGCTGGTCCTGAGTCATGTGCGGGAGAACCGGGCCCGGGGGGCCGTCATTCCCGGTCGCGGGCGAACGGGTGACGGAGGCCGGTGGGGAGCCGGTGGCCCTGCGAGGGCGCGCGGGTGCGGCACCCCGCGGCGCGGTCTCCGGCTCACCCCGCGGCCCGGCCCCCGCGGCGAGGGAAATGTCTGAGGTCGGCGCAGTGGGGTATGCCCGTCGGTGCCTCGGTGGATGTGGGAAGTGGAGGAGGGCACGTGGTGGCTGAACTGCGGCGGGAGGTCGACCCCGGTGAGGCGGGGCTGGATCCGGTGGCGCTGGAGCAGCTGGACCGGCACTTCGTCCGGCTCGTGGAGCAGGGCCGGCTGCCCGGCTTTCTGGTGGCGGTCGCCCGGGGCGGCCGGGTCGCCCATCTGACGACGCACGGACGGCGGGACATAGCCGCCGGGCTGCCCGTCGAGGCCGACACCCTGTGGCGGATCTACTCCATGACCAAGCCCGTGACCTCGGTCGCCGCGCTGACCCTGGTGGAGGAGGGGAGGCTGGCGCTGGACGCCCCGGTCGCCCGGTACCTGCCGGAGTTCGCGGACACCCCGGTCCATGTCGGGGGTTCGGGCGCGCGGATGCGGACCCGGCCGGTCCAGCGGCCGATGCTGGTCCGGCATCTGCTGACCCACACCGCGGGGCTGACCTTCGCCTCGTACCACGCCCACCCGGTGGACGCGCTGTACCGTGCGGCGGGGCTGGAGTCCTCGGTGTCGCCCGGGGCGGATCTCGCCGAGACGGTCGAGGCGTACGCGCGGCTGCCGCTCCAGTTCGAACCGGGCACGCAGTGGAACTACTCGGTGGCCAGCAATGTGCTCGGGCGGGTCATCGAGGTGGTGTCCGGGAAGCCGCTCGACGTGTTCCTCGCCGAGCGGGTCTTCCGGCCGCTCGGGATGCCGGACGCCGGTTTCGAGGTCGACGCCCGGCAGGCCGTACGCCTCGGTGAGCTGTACGGCGAGAAGGCCGACGGCAGCGGGGGCATCGAGCCGGTTCCCGGGCTGCCGCTCGACGGGCGCCCCCGGTTCCTGTCCGGGAGCGGCGGTATGGTCGCCGGGGCGTACGACCTGCACCGGTTCATGGAGATGCTGCGGCGGCACGGGGAACTCGACGGGACACGGCTGCTGTCGCCCGCCACCGTGGACCTGATGACCGCCAACCATCTGCCCGGCGGCGCCGACCTGCGGGCCTTCGGCAGCAGGCCCGCCCATGACCATCCCTCCAAGGACGGGGTCGGGTTCGGGCTCGGGGTGTCCGTGGTGGTCGACCCGGCGCGGACCGAGGCGCCCGCCGGGGCGGGGACGTACGGATGGTTCGGGGTGGCGACCACGATCTTCTTCGTGGACCCGGTGCGCGATCTGACCGTGCAGTTCTACACCCAGGTCAGACCGCGCTCCTCGCACACGGCGTTCCCGGCCCTCAAGCGGCTGGTGCACGAAGCCCTGCTGGAGTGAGACGCCCCGCCCCGATCACGACCAGTGCGCCACCGCGTCCAGGTGGGGCAGATGGTGGTCCAGACGCTCCCGCTTGGTACGCAGATAGGTGATGTTGTCCTCGCACGGCGGGATGAGCAGCGGCACCTGCTCGGCGATCTGGACGCCGTGCCGCAGCAGCGCCTCCCCCTTGCGCGGGTTGTTGGACATCAGCCGCACCGACCGCACCCCGAGGTCGCTCAGGATCGCGGCGGCCACCCCGTAGTCGCGGGCGTCGACCGGGAGGCCGAGCGCCAGGTTGGCCTCCACCGTGTCCAGGCCCTCCGCCTGGAGCGCCATGGCCCGCAGTTTGGCGAGCAGTCCGATACCGCGGCCCTCATGGCCTCTGAGGTAGACGACGACCCCGCCGCCCGCGGCGACGACCGCGCTCAGCGCGGAGGACAGCTGATCGCCGCACTCGCAGTGCTGGGAGCCGAAGGCGTCACCGGTGAGGCATTCGGAGTGCAGCCGGGTCAGTACGTTCTCGGTGCCTATGTCGCCGTGCACCAGGGCCACTTGTTCGTCGCCCCGGTCGTGGTCGAGGTAGCCGACCGCGCGGAACATCCCGTACACCGTGGGCAGCGGGGCATTCACGACCCGTTCCACTCCGGTGCGCTGTGCGGGCTTCGTGGACTTCTTGCCGAGTACGCCGATGTTCTCTGTCATGATCTGATTCCTAAGCTTCCTGAGCTTCTTGAGTTTTCTGAGCAGAGACGAAAGGCCGGGAAAAAGATGGGTGATGCGCGGATAGCCTCGGTGGCGGCGCACGGTCCGCTGCCCGTGGACACCACGGAGGACGTACGGGCCCGGGGCGCGGGTCTGCCGTCCCAGATCGCGGTGCTGCCCGTGGGGAGCTTCGAGCAGCACGGCCGCCATCTGCCGTTGGCGACGGACACCCTGGTCGCCTGTGCCGTGGCCCGGGACATCGCCGCCGCCCACCCGGTGCACCTCCTTCCTCCGGTGACGATCTCCTGCTCGCACGAGCACTCCGCCTGGCCGGGGACCGTCAGCATCTCCGCGGTGACCCTGCACGCGGTGGTCAGGGACATCGCCGACTCACTGCGCCGCTCGGGCGTCGACACACTGGTGGTGGTCAACGGCCACGGCGGGAACTACGTGCTGGGCAATGTCGTCCAGGAAGCCTCCGCGCGCGGTGAGCGGATGGCGTTGTTCCCGGCCCTGGAGGACTGGGAGCGGGCGCTGGAACGGGCGGGGGTGGAGACGTCGTTGCTCACCGACATGCACGCGGGGGAAATCGAGACCTCCGTTCTTCTGCACGCTCATCCGGAAGTGATCCGGCCCGGCTATGAGTCCGCCGATTTCGTCGCCGACGACCGACGCCATCTGTTGACTCTCGGAATGTCCGGCTATACCGATTCGGGCGTCATCGGCCGTCCTTCCCTGGGTTCGGCGGAAAAGGGGAAGGCGTTGCTGGACAGCTTCGTGGATTCCTTCGGGGAACGCTTCGAGTTGCTCACGCGGGGGCCGGGGGGCGACGGGGGTGTCGGGGGCGCCTCGGCGTAGTCGGGGGTGCGGGTGCAGGTGCGGGTGCAAGTGCGGGCGCGGGTGCAGGTGCGGGCGCAGGTGCGGGTGCGGGCTGGGGGCGGGGTCGGGCGGTGGCGGACGGCCAGGACGATCGCGCCCGGGAGGCTCGCCGCGAAGCTCAGCACTCCGTAGACCACCGCCGTCGACAGTCCGGCCTGCGCGCCGAGTCCGGCCGCCGCGAACGCCCACGCGGTGACGCCCTCGCGCGGGCCCCAGCCTCCGACGTTGAGCGGCACGCTCATCGCGAGCAGGGCCAGCACCCCGAGGGGCAGCAGGACCAGGACCGACGCCGGGACCCCGGCGACCCGGGCGGCCACGACGAACAGGGCGAGGTGGCCCGCGAGGACGAGGGCGGAGGTGCCGAGGACGCCGGGGGCGGTGCGGCGGGAGAGGAGGGCCTCGCGGATCTCGGCGGGGAGGGTGTGGCGGGGGGTGTGGCGCGGTGCGCGGGGGTGGGCGTCGCGGGGGCGGGCGTCGCGGGGGCGGGCCTCGCGGGGGCGGTTCATGCGTACGGCGGCCACGATGGCGGCCGTGCCCGCGGCGGCGGTGAGGAGGGGGAGGGCGATCTGGCGGGTCTCGTCGCGGACCGGGGAGGGGAGGGTGAGGAGTACGGCCGTACCGGCGAGGGCGAGGACCAGTTGGCCGGCGGTGCGCTCCAGGACGACGGCGCGGACGCCCCGGCCGCGGTCGCCCTCGCTGTGTCCGTGGCGGACGGCGCGGTGGACGTCCCCCAGCACCCCGCCGGGGAGGGCCGCGTTGAGGAACAGGGCGCGGTAGTAGTCGGCGACGGCCGGCGCCAGGGGGAGGTGGAGGTGGAGGGCGCGGGCCACCAGTTGCCAACGGCGGGCGCTGAGGGTGGTGGTGAGGAGGCCGATGGTGAGAGCGGCGGTGAGGGCGGGGGCGTCGATGCGGGTGAGGCTGTTCAGGAGGGCGTGTGTGCCGAGGTGTTGGATGAGGAGGGCGAGGGTGGCGGCGCCGATCACTGTGCCGAGGTGTTTGTGGCGGGGGGTGGGGGTGGGGGTGGGGGGCGTGGGTTGTGGGGTGGCCGTGCGTCGGGGTTTTTTGCGCAGTTCCCCGCGCCCCTTCGGGGTGGGGGTGGGGGTTGTGGGTGGGGGGGTGCATGTTCGTTGGGGTTGATCGCGCGGTTCCCCGTGCCCCTTCGGGGTGCGCGTTCGTCGGGGGTCGTCGGGGGTGGGGGTCATGTCGGGCCGTTCGTCGGGGGAAGGGCCAGGAGGTCGGTGTGGTGGACGGTGATGTCGAGGGCGGCGGCGTCCAGGGCTTCCAGGCGGGCGGACAGATAGCGGGCGGCCCGGGGTCCCAGGGACGGGGACTGTTCCACCGCCGCCGTCACCCAGCCCCGTAGCCACGCGGTCAGCAACGGGGCCTGCGCCGGGCCCAGGCGCCAGGGGGCGGGCCTGAGGTGGACCTCGGCGCCCCGGGTCGAGAAGGCCGTGGCGGCGGCGGTGACGGCGTCGGGGCCCAGGAGGCCCTCGCGGCGCTGGTGGGCGTTGAACGCCTCGGTGAGTACGCCGTCCAGGGGGTCCTCCGGGGTCAGGTCCACCCGGCCGGCCACCGACAGGGTCAGCAGGGTCGGGCAGCCGGCCGACACGCACGCGGCGGCGAGGGTGTCGATCTCCTCGGCGCGCAGGACGTCCAGCAGCGCCGACGCGGTCACCAGGGACGCGGGGGACGTGCCGGTCAGGGAGGCGGGGGTGAGCCGGGCCAGATCTCCCCCGCGGGTCTCGACGGTGACGGTGGAGCCGTGGGCGGCCGAGCGGGGCGAACCGGCCGCCGCGAGGCGCAGCAGGTGGGGGTCGCGGTCGTGCAGGACCCAGTGCTGGGGGCCGTCCAGGCGGGGGGCGAGCCAGCGGCCCATCGAACCGGTGCCGCAGCCCAGGTCGTGGACGACCGTGGCCGTGCCGTCCGACCCGGCTCGCAGAGCGGCCCGCAGAGGGCCCAGCAGGTCCGTCGCGCGGGCGGCGGCGTCCGCCGGTTCCCGCAGTTCGAGCCACTCGGGCGCGTAGCGCGTCGGCTCCTCGGGGAGTGTCTCCGTCATGCCGCCCTCCGTGGGGAAGCGGTCAGTCGTCCCAGGACGCCCGCCAGGGACCTCGCGGTGGACGCCCAGCCGCCCAGGGCGGCGCGGCGGGCCCTGGCGGCGGCCTTGAGGCGTCGGCGTACGTCCGGTTCGCCGAACCAGCCGCGCAGTTCGGCGGCGAGGGCGGCCGGGTCCTCCGGCGGTACGAGGATGCCGGGCACTCCCCCGTCGGGCGCGCGGCCGACCGCCTCCGGGACACCGCCGACGTCGGTGGCCAGGACCGGGATGCCGCGCGCGAGTGCCTCGGTGACCGCCATGCCGTAGGTCTCGGCGTACGAGGTGAGAACCATGAGGTCGGCGGTGGCGTAGGCGGCGTCGAGGTCGGCGCCCGTACGCGGTCCGGTGAGCCGGATCCGGTCGGTCAGCCCGTGCCGGGCGATGCGGGCGCGCAGGTCGGCGACGTATCCGGGGTCCTGAGTGAGCGCGCCGACACTGTCGCAGGTCCAGGGCAGGTCGGTGACCTGGGCCAGCGCCTCGACCAGCCGGTGCTGCCCCTTGCGGGGGGTCACCGCGGCCACGCACAGGAGTCGGGAGACCCCGTCGGTGCCGGGGGCGAGGGGGGCGATGTCGGCGCCGGGGGTGGCGACATGGACGCGGTCGGGGGCGAGGCCGTGGTGGGCGACGAGGCGGCGGGCCGCCCAGTCGCTGGTGGCGATCACGGCGGGGACGCCGCGCAGCAGGGTGCGTTCGCGGGTGTCCAGGTCCTCGGCGAGGGCGCGGGTGAGGCCCGTCTCGTCGGCGAGCGGGAGGTGGACGAGGACGGCGAGGCGCAGCCGGGCCGCCTCCGGGAGCACGGTCGTGGGGACACCGCAGGCGACCAGGCCGTCCAGGAGTACGACGGCGTCGTCCGGCAACTGCCTTAGCAGCCTGGCGAGTTCGGCGCGGGCCTCGGGTCCGGGGCGTGGCCAGCCGCCGGGCATGAGGTGGCGGTGGACCTGCCAGCCGAAGCCGGGCAGGTCGAGGCTGACCCGGCGGTCGTAGGCGTTGCCGCCGCTCGGGGTGGCCGGATCGTCCACGCCGGCGGGCATGACGAAGTGCAGGGAGCGCAGGGACATGGGGGTGCTGGTCGGGCCGGCCGCCGCAGCGACCCCGGTCACCCCGGTCACCCCGGTCATCCCGGTCCGGTCGGTCACCCGGGTCTGGTCGGTCACCCCCGTCGTCCCGCTCACAGCGCCCGCTCGTGACTCGCCCAGGCGACGTGCGACTCATGGAGTGTCACGGAGAGGCCGGTCAGTCCGCGTGCCCCCTCGCCGAGGGCGCCCTGGTGCACCCGCTCGGCGAGTCGGTCGGCGATGACCTTCGCGAGGAACTCCGTGGAGGTGTTGACGCCCGCGAAGGCGGGTTCGTCATCGAGGTTGCGATAGTTCAGCTCACCTGTGACGGCGCCGAGTTCCCGCGCGGCCAGGCCCATGTCGACGACGATGTTGTCGTCGTCCAGCTCCTCCCGCCGGAAGGTGGCGTCCACCAGGAATGTCGCTCCGTGCAGGCGCTGTGCGGGGCCGAACACCTCGCCGCGGAAGCTGTGGGCGACCATGATGTGGTCGCGGACGGTGACACTGAACAACGCGGGACCCTCCAGACGCAAGGCGTGAACTGCCGGGGAATACGGCTGTTTCCCTTCCCGCGTTCACGAGAGCGCGCGCCTTCTCTCAGGTCAAGCCCGCTTCCCCCGGAGTTGGCCGAGTCCCGACGGCCGGTCAGGGCGTCTGCGGGTACCGCACCCGGTGGCACAGGGCGGGGATCCGGCCGGAGGCGATGAGCGGCATCACGACCGGGAGTTCCTCGAAGGCGCACTCGCCGGTGACGAGCGCGTCCAGGCGGGGGTCGGCGAGCAGGTCGAGGGCGAGGGCGAGCCGGTCGGCGTAGCCGCGGGTGGCGCTGCGGGCCGGGGAGACGGTGCCGACCTGGCTGCTGCGGATGACCAGTCGCCGGGAGTGGAACGCCTCGCCGAGCGGGAGACCGACCCGCCGGTCGCCGTACCAGCTGAGTTCGACGACCGTGCCCTCGGGGGTGAGCAGGTCCAGGGCGCGGGCGAGGCCGCGCTCGGTGGCGCTGGCGTGCACGACGAGGTCGCAGCCGCCGAGGGCGTCCTCGGGCGCGGCGAAGTCCACGCCGAGCGCGGCGGCGATCTCGGCGCGGGCGGGGTCGGCGTCGACCAACTGCAGCCGGACGCCGGGGAAGCGGGTGAGGAGCGCGGCGACCGAGCAGCCGACCATGCCGCCGCCGACCACCGCGATACGGTCGCCGATCAGCGGTGCCGCGTCCCACAGCGCGTTGACGGCGGTCTCGACGGTGCCGGCGAGGACCGCCCGCCCGGCGGGCACGGAGTCCGGTACGGGGGTGACGGCGGTGGCGGGGACGACGTAGCGGCTCTGATGCGGGTAGAGGCAGAAGACGGTGCGTCCGAGCAGGTCGGAGGGGCCCTCCTCCACCTCGCCGACATTGAGGTAGCCGTACTTCACGGGGGCCGGGAAGTCGCCTTCCTGGAAGGGCGCGCGCATCTGCGCGTGCTGGCTGCCGGGGACTCCGCCGCGAAAGACGAGGCTCTCGGTGCCGCGGCTGATGCCCGACCACAGGGTGCGGACGACGACCTCGCCGTCGGCGGGTTCCGGGAGCACGGTCTCCCGCAGTCGGCCCTCACCCGGGCGGTCGATCCAGAACGCCCGCGCGGTGCGCTTCATCCGCATCCTCCTGAACGATCGGGAAGCTGTCCACGTACCTGGTGTGCACAGGCCGCGCACAGTACGCGGCGTCGAACGACTCTGTCACACGGCCGGAGGATGCGCGGTGGCCCTGAACAACACCTTGGGAGTGCGGCCGGTTCTTCAGGAACCGGCGGTCGGCGCGGGGGCCCAGCTTCTGCTGCTGGCCCTGCTCGGGTCCGCGTTCGGGATCGGGACGGCGGGGCTGCTGAGCGGGCTGGTCTTCGCGCTCGCCCTGTGGGCGGTGCTGACGGTCGCGCTGCGCCGCTCCCGGCTGAGCAGGTTCGGTCCGGCGAACCGGGTGACGCTCGGCCGGGCCATCCTGGTCGGCGGGGTGACCGCGCTGGTCGCCGACTCGTTCCGGTCCGCGCCGCCGGTCACCCTGCTGGTCGGGCTGACGGCCGTGGCGCTGGTCCTGGACGGGGTCGACGGCAAGGTGGCGCGGCGCACGGGCACCTCGTCCGCGCTCGGCGCGCGCTTCGACATGGAGGTCGACGCGTTCCTGATCCTGGTGCTGAGTGTGTACGTCTCCATGGAGTTGGGGCCCTGGGTGCTGGTGATCGGCGCGATGCGGTACGTCTTCGTGGCGGCGGCCCGGGTCTGGCCCTGGCTGACGGCCCCGTTGCCGCCGAGCACGGCCCGTAAGACGGTCGCGGCGCTGCAAGGGGTGCTGCTGCTGGTCGCGGGTGCCGGGTTGCTGCCGGGTGCGGTGAACGCCGGGGTGGCGGCGGTGGCGCTCGCGCTGCTGGTGTGGTCGTTCGGGCGGGACGTGGTGGGGCTGTGGCGCGGGTCGCGGGTGCGGGTGCGGGTGCGGGTGGTGACCGTGGTGGTACGGGGTGGGGGGCGGGAGCCGGTGCTGGAGACCGTGGCGGGCTGACGGCGGCGGGAGCCGGTGCTGGAGAGCGCGGCGGGCTGACGGCGGCGGGAGCCGGTGCCGGAGAGCGCGGCGGGCTGACGGCGGCTCAGGCCGGGGCCGTCCGCGGGGCCGTCCGTGGGGCGGGGCGCGGCAGGAGGCCCACGGCTCCCGCCGCGACGGCGGCCAGCACCAGCCACGGCACCGGGGCCGGCAGCCCGGAGTCCAGCAGCAGGCCGGTCGCCGCGCTCCCCACCAGCACGATCAGACCGGACACCGACGACAGGGCACCGGTGTACAGGCCCAGTCGCCCCTCCTCCGCCAGATCGGGCACCCAGCCCCGGGCCGCGGGCGCGACCAGCATCTGCCCCAGGGTGAGCAGGACGACGAACCCGGCGCCGGGCAGCAGTCCCGCCGCACCGGACCGTCCGGCGGGCAGGGCGAGGGCGACCACCGCGAACCCGGCGGCGATCAGCAGCAGCCCGGCCGCCATGGACGTACGCGGCGCGAGCCGCTCCCCCACCCATCGGGTGAGGGGCAGTTGCGCGGTGACCACCAGCAGCGAGGACAGCGCGAACAGCCAGGCCAGCGCCTGCTGGGAGCCGGTGGCCCGCTCGACCTCGGCGGGCAGCGCGAGGTAGAGCTGGTTGTAGGCGAGCAGGTAGGTCCCGTAGGCGCAGCACAGGGCGAGGAAGCGGCGGTTGCGCAGGAGCAGTGCCGTACCGCCCGCGAAGCGGACCGGCGGCCGGTCGGGGACGCGCTGCGGCAGCAGCCGGGCGTGCCCGGCGAGGACCAGGACGAAGACCCCGGCCCCGGCGAGACACACGGTACGGAAGTCGACCGCGAGCAGCAGCGCCCCGAGCAGCGGTCCGACGAACGCGCCGGCCTGTCCGGCCGCGGTGAACAGGGCGAGCACCCGGGTACGGGAGCCGCCGCCCGCCGCCTCCCGCAGCACGGCCTGCCGGGCGACCTCGGACTCGACGGCCGGGGAGAACAGCGCGGCGGCGAACCCGATCAGGAGCACCGCGCCGATCACGGCCCAGGTCCGCTCGGCGAACCCGAGCCAGCCGAATCCGGCGATGCGCAGCAGACAGCCGGCGAGCACCACGGGCCGTATCCCGTAGCGGTCGGCGAGGGCCCCGCCGACCACGAACAGGCCCTGCTGGCTGAAGGTCCGCAGCCCGAGCACGAACCCGACCAGCCAGCCCGCCATCCCGATCGCCGTACCGAGGTGGTCGGCGAGGAACGGCAGCACGGCGAAGAAGCCGATGTTGAAGGCGAGCTGGGTGAGGACGAGCAGCCGCAGCAGCGGGGACAGCGGTGCGGAGCGCGGCCGGGTCGTGCCGGGACTCACCGCGCCCCGGCCCCCGCCGGCTCCTTCGCGGGTACGGGCCTTGCGGGTACGTCCCCCTCCCGCGTCCGGCGTCGGGGCGGCCGTACCCCGCCCGCCGTGCTGACGGCGAGCGCGCCGAGCAGGGCGAGGACGGCGGCGGGGGCGAGGACGGCCCAGGGGGCGCGTTCGGCGTAGGGCTGGTTCTCGGCGAGGAGCAGGCCCCACTCGGGGGACGGCGGCTGGGCGCCGAGGCCGAGGAAGGCGAGGGAGGCGAGGGTGAGGGCGACGCCGGGCAGCCGGAGCAGGGCGTGGCGGGTGACCGGCGGGAGGACGGCGGGCAGGAGTTCGTGCCGGAGCAGGTACCAGGGGGTGGCGCCCAGGGAGCGGGTGGCGGTGATGTGCAGGGCGGCGCGTTCCTGGCGGAGCAGGGCGGAGGTGTGGGCGGCGAGCGGGGCCCAGGCGACGGCGGCGACGGCGAGGGCCGGGGTCCAGGTGCCGCGTCCGGCGAGCGCGGTGACGAGGAGGGCGCCGAGGACGGGCGGGACCGCGTTGACCGTGTCGGCGAGCGGGCCGGAGAGCCGGGGCAGCAGCCCGAGCGCGACGCCGGTGAGCAGGGTCACGGCGGTGATGGCGAGGGCGAGCAGCAGGGTGTCCAGGGCGCCGTGGGCGACGCGGGCGAGCAGATCGCGGCCGAGGGCGTCGGTGCCGAACGGGTGGGACCAGGAGGGCGCTTCGAGCCGCCGTCCGGTGTCGAGGGCGAGCGGGTCGCGGGGCAGTCCCGCGGCGATGACGGCGAGCAGGACGGCGGCGAGGGCGAGCGGCAGCAGGCCCCGCGCGGGCGGGGTGCGGCGGTGCAGGGTGGGCAGTGCGCCGTCGTCCAGGGCGGGGCCGATCAGGAGCCGGGCGGCGAGACGGGCGGCGCCGGTGGCCGCCGCGGCGAGCAGGACGAGGGCGAGGGTGCCGGCCTGGAGGACGGGGAGGTCCTGGGCGAGGGCGGCTTCCAGGGTGGTCCGGCCGAGGCCGGGGATGTCGAAGATCTGCTCGACGGCGACGGCGCCGCCGGTGATGCCGACGACGAACAGTCCGGCGTTGGGCAGCAGCGCGGGCAGGGTGCGGCGGACCGCCTGGCGGGCGATGCGCCGCGGGGGTATGCCCCGGGCGGCGGCGGCCTGCGCCCAGGGTTCGGCGAAGGCGCCGGGCAGGAGGTCGTCCAGGAGTCTGCCGAGCACGGCCCCGGCGGGCAGACCGAGGGCGAGGGCGGGCAGCAGGGTGTACTGGGGGCCGTACCAGCCGAGGGCGGGGAGCCAGCCGAGCTGGACGCCGACGACGGTGGCGAGCACGGACGCGGTGAGGAACTCGGGCAGCGCGGCGAGCACGGCGGACCCGGTGGCGCCGCGCCGGCCACGGCCCCCGGTGCGCAGGGTGCGGGCGCAGACGAGGGCGGCGGTCAGCGCGGCCACGGCCAGGGCGACGGCGGTCAGCAGCAGGGAGACGCCGAGTGCCTGGAGCACGGTCGGGGTGACGTCCGCGCCCGAGATCCAGGACTGTCCGGCGTCGCCGCGCGGCAGCCCGCCGAGCCACTCCCCGAGCAGGTGGAGCGGGCCGCGGTCGAGTCCGAGCTGGGCGCGGATCGCGTCGAGGACCTCGGGGGTGGGGTCGCGGTCGGCGGAGCGGGCCTTGAGCACCGTGAGCGCGGGGTCGGTGTGCGCGAGCCACGGCAGCAGGCCGACGAGACAGACCAGCAGCGCGGCGAGACCGGCACGCCACAGCAGCGTGCCCACGGTGCTCCTCATCGTCAGCGCCGGGTGCCGGTGGTGACGAGGGTGCGCTCGTAGGGGTCGAGGAGGACGCCGCGCACGGACGCGCCGACGCCGGTGATGATCCGCTGGTGGACCAGCGGGACGACGGCGTCGGTGCCGAGGAGGCGGGCCTCGGCGGTCATGACGGCGTCCCGGCGCTGGTCGGTGTCGGCGGTGGCCTCGGCCTTCGCCACGGCCTGGTCGACGCCCTTGTCGCAGAGCAGGGCGAGGTTGTAGCCGCCGTCGCAGCCGTAGTCACCGGCGAGGATGGCGACCGGGTCGCCGGTGTCGACCAGGCTGTTGCGGGCGAGGACGAACGCGTCGAACTCGCCGTCGAGGGCGTCGCTCTCGATCCGGGAGTACTCGCGGACGTCGAGGGTGACCTTGAAGCCGGCCTTCTCCAGTTGCTGCTTGAGCACCTGGGCGACCTCGGGCAGTTCGGGCCGGTTGTCGTAGGTGGCGAGGGTGATGCCGGTGCCCTCGGGGTCCTTCGCCCGGGCCCGTCCGGTGGGCTCCTTCCGCTTGCCCTCGGCCCAGCTCACGGCGGGCCCGTAGACGCCGACGCCGGGGTCGGCGTGGCCCTCGTAGACGCCCTCGGCCAGTGCGGCGGGGTCGACGGCGGCGCGGGCGGCGGCGCGCAGCCCCGGGTCGGCGAAGACGCCCTTGTCGCTGTTGAGGAGCAGGTTGGTGGTGCGGGTGGTGGCGGTCTCGCGGACCGTCTTCTGGTCGAGGGTGGCGGCCTGGGCGACGGGGATCGCCTCGGCGATGTCCACCTGTCCGGTGCGCAGGGCCGCGGCGCGGGCGGTGCCGTCGGCGATGAAGCGGACGTCGATGCCGGGGGCCTGGGCGCGGCCGTCCCAGTGGTCGTCGTTGCGTTCGAGGGTGGCGGAGCCGCTGCCGGACACCTCGGTCAGCTCGAAGGGGCCGGTGGCGGTGCCGAGCGGGTCGACGCGGTCGCCGTCGTACGCCGTGGCGGCGAGGACGGCGAGGTTGGGGCTGGCGAGACGCAGCGGGAGGACCGGGTCGGGGTCGCCGGTGGTGATGCGTACGGCGTCGGCGCCCTCGGCCTTCGCGGTGAGGGTGATGCCGGAGAGTGCGGCGGGCCGGGGTTCGGCCCCGGCGGCGTGGGTGAGGGCGGCGGCGACGGCGGCCGGGGTGACCTCGGTGCCGTCCTGGAAGACGGCCTCGCGCAGGGCGAACCGCCAGGTCCGGTCGGACTCCCGCTGCCAGGACTCGGCGAGGGCGGGCGCGGCGGCCCCGTTGGCGTCGAGGGAGGTCAGTCCCTCGGTGATGCCGAGGCGGCTGAGGATCGTGGCGTCGGCGCCGTACGGGGAGAGCTGCTCGGCGGGCGGGAAGGCGAGCGCGACCCGCAACCGCTCACCGCCGCCGTCGGCACCGGAGCCGGAGCCGCCGGAGCTGTCGGAGTCGGGGCCGGAGGCGAAGCAGCCGGTGAGCAGGGGTGCGGCGAGCAGGGGGGCCAGCAGACGGTGGCGCCGCGAGAGGGTGGCCCGTCGCCGGGGGGTGGACGGTCGCTGGGGGGCGGACTGTCCCTGGGGGACGGACGGTCCCTGGGGGACGGACGGTCCCTGGGGGACGGACGGTCCCTGGGGGGTGGACGGTCCCTGGGGGGTGGACGGTCGCTGGGGGGTGGTGGAACGCATGGACTTGGCTACCGCCCGATCGGTATCTCGAAGTGGATGATCCCCTGCCCGCCACCGGGATCGTCCCGTTCGTCGTGCACGACCTTGCCCAGGGACCGCCAGAACGCCTCGGCGCCGGGTACGGCGGGGTCGGTGTGCAGATACACCGACCGGTACGCGTGGTCGGCGGCGAAGTCCAGCAGTTCCTCGACCAGCCGCCGCGCGATGCCGCGCCGCCGGTGCTCGGGCCGTACGTAGATCCGGCGGAGCTGCGCGGTCGGCCCGGACGGGTAGCGCGCGGCGAGGTGCGCCGGGTTGGGGGGATGCAGGGGGCCGCGCGAGTCCAGCGCCCCGGTGGCCACGACCTCGCCCTCCTGGAGGGCCACGAGGAGGGTGTGCCGGTCGGGGGTGAGGTAGGCGGCGGCCGGGTCGACGATGTCGCCGTGCCACCGCGGTACGTAGCCGGTGCCGAAGTCCCGGTAGACGGTGTCGAGCATGACAGCTCGCGCACCGTCCACGTCCTCCGGCCCCGCCGTCCTGATACTGGTCTCGCGCACTTGCACATAGTACGCAACAGGTAAAAGTGGCTGATCAGGTACCTGCCTGTGTGGTGCGCGTGTGCTAGTGCACCCGGTCTGGGCGCGGCCGGGCCAGGGCAGTCCGGAGCGGTCGAGGGCGGTCGAGGGCGGGCCAGGCGTGCCCGGTCGGGGTGTCTGGCCGCCGCCGCCCACCCCCGCCGGGTGCTCGCGGATGAGGTCCGCGAAGTGGTGGCCGGAACTCTTGATGGTGCGCCGCTGGGTGCGGTGGTCGACATGGACGAGGCCGAAGCGCTTGTCGGCGGACACCATCAGCAGGATGAGGGGGGCCTCCGCGGCACACCGTGCCGGTCCGCCGGCCGCCACACGGACTCGCTCTGCGGCTCCGTCCCGGCCACCGCGTCGAATACCGCGATCGCGCCGTCCAGCACCCGCAGCGAGCGTTCCACCTCGTCGGCGAAGTCGACGTGGCCCGGTGCGTCGATGAGGTTTCCTCACCTCACCCCACCTCGTAGAAGCGTCTCCGCACTCCTCTGAGCCAGCTCTCCGCCGCCCGCTCGTCCGGCTGTTCCGGCAACGCACTGCGGGTGCTGTCGAACGCCTCCTCGAACGAGCGCAGCAGCGGGCGTGCCACCTCCGGATCGGCGGCGACCTGCTCACCGAAGCGGTGGAACTCCTCCGGGTCCTCCACCTCGATGGTCAGCCGTCCGCTCCGGTACAGCTCATACCCCTGATGGCAGAGCCGCTTGAGATGCCGGGCGTGCTTCGCCGTGCGCTTGCGGGTGTCGGCCGAGAAGGAACCGTCCGCCCTCCCCTCCAGCCTGCGGAACTGCTGGGTGGCATAGCCGAGGTAGGCATCGCGGACCCGCCGCGCCCCGAGGAACGTCGTACGGATGCCGATCAGCTCCTCCCCCGACCCGGTCCGCACCTCGTACAACTCCTCCGGCAGCCACACCAGTTCCAGCACCGTGGGATTTCCGCTGAGCGCCAGCCGGCACCACTTGGCCGCCTCGTGCAGGGTGATGTCCGGCGCGGTGCCGACGTAGGACTCCTTGGGCGGGCGCAGCCCGTGGAGTTCCTCGGTGGGTGCCGCGAACAGCCCGAGCCGGTCCACGTCGGACCCCTCGCGGGCGAGTCCGTACGCCGTGGAGCCGACGATGCCGGAGAGCAGTACGTTCGGCACGCTTTGCGGCGCGGACGCCTCCGCCTCCGTGTTCCTGACCTCTGTCTCTGTCATCATGCCCCCGTCAGTGTCATGGTGTCCGCGCCTCCGTGAACCGGGCGGCGGAACGTCAGCATGCACGCCCCCACCCACCGCCGACCTCTCATTTTCCGGCCCCCGAAGTGACGGGGGACGGCACCACCACCCCCCGGCCGCGGCCCCCGGGCACCGCTTCCCGCACCTCACCTCACCTCACCTCACCTCACCGAGAGGAGCCGATCGTGCCGCCGACGACCACGCCCGGCCGATGCTGTGTCGTCGGCGGTGGCCCCGCCGGGATGATGGCGGGCCTGCTGCTGGCGCGGCAGGGCGTGGAGGTGACCGTCCTGGAGAAACACGGCGACTTCCTGCGCGACTTCCGCGGCGACACCGTGCACCCCTCGACCCTCCAGGTCTTCGAGGAACTGGGGATGATCGACGAATTCCTGCGGATCAAGCACAGCAAGGTCACCACGATCCGTATGGAGACCCCCACCGGGACGACGACCTTCGCCGACTTCTCCAGGCTGCGCGGACGCTTTCCCTACGTCGCCTTCATGCCGCAGTGGGACCTCCTCGACTTCCTCGCCCGCAAGGGGCGTGAACTCCCCGCCTTCCGCCTCGTCCAGAGCGCCGAGGTCACCGACCTCATCCGCGAGGGCGACCAGGTGCGCGGAGTCCGGGCGGACACCCCTGACGGCCCCTTGGAGGTCCGCGCGGACCTCGTCCTCGCCTGCGACGGACGCCACTCCACCGTCCGCCGCGCCGCCCGGCTCCCCCTGTCGGCCGACGAGGTCCCGATGGACGTGCTGTGGTTCCGTGTGAGCCGAGAGCCCGACGAGGCCGATGGCCTCCTCCACTCCGGCCCCGGCTACCTCCTCATCACCATCGACCGCGACGAGTACTGGCAGGTGGCCTACGTCATCCCGCGGGGCACCTACGACGCCGTGCGTGCCGCCGGTCTCGACGGGCTGCGCGACCGCGTCGCCGCCGTACGCCCGGGCCTCGCGGACCGACTTGAGCGGGAGCTGACCGACTGGGACCAGGTCAAGCTCCTGAACGTACGGGTCGACCGGCTGCGCACCTGGTACCGCCCCGGACTGCTGTGCATCGGTGACGCCGCCCACGCGATGTCTCCGGCCGGCGGGGTCGGTATCAACCTCGCCGTCCAGGACGCGGTGGCCGCCGCCCGCATGCTGGGCCCGGTCCTCAGGGCCGGCCGCACCCCGACCTCCCGGGAACTGGCCGCCGTCCAGCGACGCCGGATGTTTCCGGTGAAGGTCGTCCAGGCCGTGCAGGTGCGGATGATGGGCGACCTGTACCCCAGGGAAGATGACCCGGACGGGACCCGGGGCGGGGGCTCCGCGCTGGAACGGTCACCGGTCGCGCGCATGATGCGCCGGTTCCCGTTCCTGACCGGCTGGACGGCCCGGTTCATCGGATGGGGCCTGCGACCGGAGCATGTGAACTGACCCGGGCCTCAGCCCTCACCCCCAGCCCCCAGCCCCCGGCTCACGTCTCCCGCTGCGGCACATACTCGGCCTCCTCCAGCCCGAAGGTCCACGCGACACCTTCCCGCGCGGTCCGGGTGCTCGGCGGCACCCGCAGCCAGTAGGTGCGGTAGGTGCCGTCCGGCTCCGGGGTGGAGTTGACCACCTCGACCGTCACCATCGGCTCGTCCCCGGCCAGGTCGATGCGCCAGAGCACACCCGCCTCGTCCCGCTGGACGGGCTCGGCGCCCGACTCTCTCAGGTAGCGGTCGTAGCCGTAGTGCTCCAGCATCACGCGGCGCAACTCGGCGTTCTCCTCGTCCCGTATCCGCTGCGGAGTCAGTCCGGCCAGCTCGGTCAGGAACTCGGCCGGGACCGGCATCCCGCGCCACGCGTACAGGGCGAATCCGTCGGGGTAGGCGAGCGCCGGGCCGTCCCCCCGGTCGAGTCGGCCCGCCTCGTCCCGGTACAGCTCGACGGGTCGCTCACTGAGGATCGCGGTCCTCTCGTACGGCCACCACCAGCCCGCGTTCCGGGCGACCGCCAGGATGCCCGCCAGCGGCTCGGCGCCCTCCTGGCCGTCGAACGCCGCCAGCCAGGCCGCATCGTGCTGGCCGAGTACCGCGTCGAGCAGGATGAGCCGGACGGCCGACGCCCCGCCCGCCGCCGAACCGACCTCGACATCGGCCTCCGCCTCCGCCTCCGCCCCTGCCCCTGCCCCTGCCTCGATCACGCCGGTGCGGATGCGCTCGCTCAACAGGTTCATGCCGTCCCACAGCTGCGCCCCCGTCAGGGCCCAGTGCTCGGCCCACGCGGCGGGGCCGAGCCGGTCGAGGACCCGCTCGCGGACAGCGGCCCACGGTCGGCTGCGTACCGCGTCACGGACACTGACACCCGCCGTCCCCTCCTCCATGAGCCGCGCGGCCGAGGCGGCGCCCTCCCTCGGGGAGCCCACCCACACGATCCGCTCCGGCTCGGACAGACCCGCCAGGCGGTAGGCCAGCCGTACCCCTTCCTCGGCGGCGGCACGGTCGGCGGGCCCGGTCGCCGCCGCCACCTCACGCCACCTCCCCGCGGCATCCACCGGCGCGGACGCCCCCGCCGACGGCGGCGGTGACTACGCCTGCCAGACCGACGGCATGGTGGGGCTGGGCTGCGGCGCCCGCTCGTACACCTCAGGGCTGCACTACTCCTTCGACTACGCGGTGGACATGCACCGCATACGCGGGATCATCGACGCATACACCGCGCGCTCCGTCGACGCCTTCCGGCACGCCGACTTCGGCTGGGAGATGACACCGGAGGAGGCCCGCCGCCGTCATCTCCTCCAGTCGCTGCTCCAGGCCGAGGGACTGCGGGTCGCGGACTACACGTCCCGCTTCGGCGCCGCGCCCGGCGACGACTTCCCCACCGAGCTGGAGCGCTTTGCCGACCGGGGCTGGCTGGACGGTTCCACCGGCCCCGACCTGCTGCGGCTCTCCCCGGAGGGGCTGGCCCACTCGGACGCGGTGGGTCCCGAACTGTTCTCCGCCGGCGTGCGCGACCGCATGGCCGCCTACGAGGTGAAGTGACCCGAGCAGCCATGGACCTGACGATCCTGTACCGGGGCCCGCTGGCGTCGTGCGACTACGACTGCCCGTACTGCCCATTCGCCAAGCGCCGCGACAGCCGCGCCGAACTGACCGCCGACCGTGCCGCGCTGGAGCGCTTCGCCGCCTGGGCCGCCGATCAGCGGGACGACCGGCTCTCGCTGCTGTTCACTCCGTGGGGCGAGGGCCTGGTCCGCTCCTGGTACCGCCGTACGCTCACCGAACTCTCCCGGCTGCCCCACATCCGCCGGGTGGCCATCCAGACCAACCTCAGCTGCCGTACCGACTGGCTGGCCGACGCCGACCTCGACACCCTCGCCCTGTGGTGCACCTTCCACCCCGGGCAGACGCCGTACGACCGTTTCCTGGCCAAGTGCCACGACCTGGCCGCCCGAGGTGTCCGGCACAGCGTCGGCGTCGTGGGCCTGCCCGAACATCTGGAGCAGGCCCGGCGCCTGCGGGCCGATCTCCCCGCGCGGGTCTATCTGTGGGTCAACGCGGCGGAGGGCCGTACCTACACCGACGCCGAGGCGGACGAGTGGACCGGCCTCGACCCGCTCTTCCCGTACAGCCGCCATCCGCACCCGAGTGCCGGGTCCGTGACCGACCGGACCCGGCACCGTCGGGCACCTCACTCCCCCCACTCGCCCGCCTTCTCCTTCCCTTCCGCCGTGTAGCGGAGCAGGAAGGCGAAGACGCCGGCCAGTCCGGCCAGGACGCAGGCGAGGTCGGCGACGTCGGTGCCGAAGCCCGTCATCAGTTCGGCGGAACCGACGGCCATGGCCACCGTCTGGCCCGCGACCACGACGACTCCGCCGATCAGGAAGAGCGCGACGAGAACACGGGAGGCGTTCAGACAGATCGTGTACATCCGGGTACTCCTCGTCCGGGGGTTCCTCGGCGTCCGGGGGTTCTCCTTCCGCGGGTTCGTCATCCGGGAATCCATAGCGCTCCCATCACCATCAGGACGCCCATGACGTAGGACGGCACCAGGTAGTAGAGCGTCACCGGGACGAAGATCCGCACCGGGTTGATGGAGGCGATCCCCGCCGCCACGTACAGCGGTGCGGCGCCGGGTGGTGAGCAGCCCTCGGACGAGGCCCACACGATGACGGCGGCGAAGGCGATGTACGGCGGGACGTCGGCCGCCGTCAGCGCGGCGAAGGCGACGGGCCCGACGGCCGCGAGCGTGGAGGTCGTGTTGAGGGGCCCCGCGACGATCACCACGACCAGTCCGACGACGAGGGCCGCGACGATCTGCGGCACCCCTTCCAGGCGCTCCAGGTAGGGGGTGAGCTGTTCACCGATCCCCAGGGTGTTCAGCACGTTGGAGGCGGCGAAGGCCGAGATCATCGTGACGCCGATCAGCCCGAGTTTGGGACTGATCTCCGACAGCAGGGCCCACCATTCCCGGCCGCCGCGCGGCAGTGACCGCCGCTCGACGATCAGCCCGGCGATCAGCATCACCACCGGCAGCCAGACCAGCAGCGGCACGGCGTCGGAGACGTCGAGTCCGCCCATCCGGTCGCCGAGGAGATCGCTGGTCGGCGAGGTCGTCAGCACGATCGGCACCGCGATGGCGGCCAGGACGATCAGTGAGGTCCAGCCGGCCGCGAAGGAGCGGCGCAGCGGGTGGATGTCCTCCGGTGCCATCGCGCCCACGCCCCGCCGTTTGACGATGACGTAGGCGATGACCAGCCGCATCGCGACCATCCAGGCGCCCACGACGAAGAGGGTGGCGACCACGTCCTCCGCCCGGAGCACCGGCAGTACGGTCGGCGCCGCCAGCAGGATGAAGAAGGCGCCGCTGAACGGGAAGGTGGCGCCGACGCCCGCGTTCCCGGCGAGGACCAGTGCCGCGGTCTCACCGCTCGCCCGGGAGCGTTTCATCCAGGGGATGGTGATGGAGCCGATGGTGGCCACGATCGCCGCGCCGTTGTGGGCGACGGCGCCGAAGAGACCGGCCGAGACGGTCGCCGCGTAGGCGGAGCCGCCCTCACGGCGGCCGAGCAGCGAGCTGAGGATATCGATCATCCGCTGCACGAGCCCTGTTCTCGTCAGCAGTTCGCTGACGAAGACGAAGGCCAGGGCGGCGAAGGTGATCTCCGACTTCAGCCCCTCCAGGAGGCTCTCCCAGGCGACCCGCGGGGCGTCGGTGCCGGCGAACGCGGCGGTGATGACGAAGCCGACGACCATGGCTTCGCCGATGTTGCGTCTGAAGCCCACGTTCCACACGATGATGGCCCCGATGAAGGCGACCAGTGCGAGTATCGCGTTCAACGGCCTCGCCCCCGACATGCGCGACGGACCGGAGCAGACGGGCCGCCGACTGCGGAGGGACGGCCGTCGGACGGGGCGGGATGGCCGCCGGACGGGGCGAGATGGCCGCCGGACAGGGCGGGACGGCCGCCGGCCGGGTACGGCTCAGTCCAGTGGCTGGGCTTCCAGTCCGGCTCTCCGGTAGGCATCTCCCGCCTCCTTCCCGGTGAGGAAGGTGTGCAGCGCGCGGGCCTCGGCCCGGTCGACGGCCGCGGTGCCCAGCGCCGCCGACAGCTCGGTGAAGTGCTGGGCCCCGTCCGGCAGCGGCCCCACCACCCGGGCCTGGGGCACGAACAGCAGCTCACTCATCTGCTGTACGGCCAGATCCGCCCGGCCGTCGACCACGGCCAGCGCGGTGAAGCCCTTCTCCACGACGGTGGCCCGCGCGTTCACCTCGTCCGCGATGCCCAGCCGCTCCAGCAGCCCGGCGAAGTGGACGCCGCTGGCCCCGGTGCGGGAGTACGCGACCGAACGGGCCGAGCGCAGCGCCGTGATCAGCGCGTCGACCGTGTCGATGGCGGGCGGTTCGGCGCCGGGCGGCATGGCCAGGCCGATCCCGACCCGGGCGATGCCGCGCACCGAGGCCCGGTCGATCACGCCCGTCTCGCACAGTGCCGGGAACGCCCCGGTCACCCCGACCATGACCTCGGGTCGGGCGCCGTCCTCGATCCTCCGCAACAGGACGTTCGTAGGATCGTAGACGCCGTCGACGGCGGTTCCGGTCTGCTCGGTGAACGCCGTGAGGATGACGTCGTCGAGGGCCTTCTTCACGGCCAGAGCGCTGAAGAGCGACACCGTGTGCGGTTTTTCCGCGGACATCTTCGTCCTTTCACAAAGGTGGGGGAACGGGTGCTCCCGGGAGCGGGTCCCGGGGGTCCGTCCGGTTTCCCCAAGGTGTTTCGGGGGGTGGGTCAGGGGGTGCCGGGGCGCAGCACCGCGCGCTGGGCCACCGTCAGCGGGCGGGTGCGGGCGCCGCGCAGCAGCAGGAAGAGCTTGGCCGTCTCCTCGATCTCCTCGGCCGTCTCCAGCGCGCGCTCCAGGTCGGGGGCGGCGGCGAACGGCCCGTGGTTGCTCAGCAGGAGCGTGGCGTGGTCGCGGGCGAGCACGTCGATGGCGGCGGCCATCCGGCTGTCGCCAGGGGCGAAGTACGGCAGCATCGGGAGGGTGCCGACGCGCATCGCGTAGTAGGCGGTCAGCGGCGGCAGGACGTCCTGCGGGTCGACGTCGGCCAGGCAGGAGACGGCTGCCGCGTGCGTGGAGTGCGTGTGCACCACGGCACCGGCGCCGGGCCTGGCGCGAAGCATCGCCGCGTGCAGGAACGCCTCTTTGGACGGCTCGGCCCCGGACACATGGGCCCCGTCGGTGTCGATGACCGACAGGTCCTCGGCGCGTACGGTGGCCAGGCTCGACCCCGTGGGTGTCACCAGGATGTGCCGACCGGCGCGCACCGAGACATTGCCCGTGCTGCCGTGGGTCAGTGAACGGGCGGCGATGGCCCGCGCGGTGGCGATGAGACGGTCCCGCTCGTCCCGGTGATCGGGTCCGCTCATGGGTGGTTCACCCGCTCAGCGGGAGACGCGGAGGCGTCGACCAGCAGAGTGGAGCCGCCGAAGTTCCCGGACTTGAGCAGCAGCGCAAGGGGACGAGGACCCAGGGGGTGGATCCACGGCACTCCGCGTGCGGCCTCCGTGCCGACGTGGGCGCCGGTGACGCCGAGCGCGGCGACCACGGCGCCGGAGGTCTCGCCGCCGGCTGCGATCAGCCGGCGCACCCCGCGCTCGACCAGCCCGGCCGCGATGAGCCCGGTGGCCTCCTCCAGTACGGCGGCCGACCGCTCCACGCCCAGCGCCCGCTGGGTCTCGCGCAGCAGTTCGGGGGCGACCGAGGAGTACAGGACGGGTGCGGCGCCGCCCGCGGGCAGGGAGTCGTACCAGGTGAGTGCGGTGTCGGCGAGCGCCACGGGGTCGGGTGTCGCCACCACGTCCAGGTAGTGGCCGGGGCTGCCCGCGTCGGTGAGTGCCGTGAGCTGTTCCAGGGTGCGGCGGGAGCAACTCCCGCTGAGTACGGCGGCCGGTCCGCCCGGCACCTGGGCGGTGTCGGCGGTCTTGTGTGTGTCGGCGGTCTCGTGCGTGTCGGCGGTCTCGTGCGGGTTGGCGGTCCCCTGCGTGGCGGCGGTCCCCTGCGGGTCGCCGGTTTCGTGCGGCCGGGTGCCCCGGGTGCCGTCGGCGCGCTCTTCGGCGTAGGCGTGTGCCAGTCCGGCGGCGAGTCCGGCGGCTCCGGCGACGAGCGGTGCGCCGAGCGCGGCCCGGCCGAGCGTGCGCAGATCGCTCTCTTCGATGCCGTCGGCCAGCACATAGCGCGCGCCGCGGGCCCCAGCGGCGGCCAGCACGTCCCGTACGGCCGTCTCGCCCCGCCGTACGGTCGCGAGCCGGATCAGGGCCACCGGTTCGCGGGTCTGGGCGCGCAGCACCCTGGGCAGGTACGAGTCCCTCATGGGGGTCACCGGGTGGTCGCGCATGTGGGACTCGCCGAGCAGCAGGTCGTCCACGAAGAGGCAGCCCTGGTACTGGGTCCGCAGATGCTCGGGCGAACTCGGGGTCAGCGGGACGGGACCGGCCCCCGTCGCATCGGCGAGCCGGTCCAGGACCGGGCCGATGTTGCCGTGCGGGGTGGAGTCGAACGTCGAGCAGAACTTGAAGTAGATCTGTCCCGCGCCCTGTCCGCGCAGCCACTCCAGCGCGGCGGTGGACGAGGCGACCGCGTCGGCCGCGGGCACCATCCGGCTCTTCAGCGCGACGACCAGCGCCTGGTGTTCGGGCAGCCGGGCCGGGGGCGTGCCGTCGTTCCGCGCGCCCCCGTCGTCCGGGACGCCGAAGAACAGCAGGGTCCGCAGTCCGGCGCGGCGCAGCGCCACGGCGACGTCGGTGGCGCCGGTGAAGTCGTCGGCGATGACCCCGAGCGGCGCCGTACCGGGCCGTCGGCCGGTCGGGGGGTGACTGTCTCGTCGTACGGTCATAGCGGTCTCCCGGTGAGGGCGGAGCGCAGGGCGGCGGCAGCGGCCTGCGGGCCGGAGACCACCGGCACCCCCAGTGCGGTGGAGAGCGCGGCGGCGGCCGGTGCCAGTGAGTACTGGGCGAGCAGGACCGCGTCTGCGGTGGCGAGGTGGGGCAGGCAGGCGTCCCGCAGCGCGTCGGACAGGGCGGCGGTGTCCTCCCTGCGGGCGGCGTCGAGGGCGTCGGGAGCGACCACGCCGAGCGGTTCGGTCGCCGAGCCCGCCGCCGTCGCCGCGGCCGAGAAGCGGGTCACCGAGTCCCGCATCGCGGCCTCGAAGGAGGCGAGGACCAGGACCCGGCCGAAGCCCGAGGTGAACGCCCTCTCGAAGGCGGCCGTGTCGGGCGCCAGCAGGGGGACCGGGGTGTCGACGGCTTCGACGAGCGAGCCGTACAGCGAGCAGGTCAGCAGCACTCCGTCGGCCCCGCCGGACAGGGCGTGCCCGATGAGCCGGCCCATCCGGTCCACGAGGGCGGACGGCAGCGGGCCGTGCCGCGGGGCGTCGGTCAGCAGCCGGTCGTCCAGCAGGTTCCAGGGCTCGGCGGCGGGGAACTCCTCGGCCAGTCCGGCGACCGCCGGGGCGACGGCGGTGGGCGTGGCGCTGATCAGCGCGATTCTCGGGGCGATCTTTGGGCCGCTCATCGGGCCGCCTATCGGGGCGATTCTCGGGGCGCTCATCGGGCCGCCTCCGCCGAGGTCGTCGTGGTCGTCGCCGCCATGGTCGCCGTCGTCGCCGTGGTCGCGGTCGTCGCCGTGGTCGCCGTCGTCGCGGTCGTCGCCGCGCTCGCGGTCTGCTCGGTGAGCCAGGAGAGACCGTTCACCGTGCCGTTCGCCGGGCGGTACTCGCACCCGATCCAGCCGTCGTACGAGGCGTCCAGCAGCGTACGGAAGATCCGCGGCCAGGAGATCTCGCCGCTGCCCGGTTCGGTCCGTTCCGGGGGGTCGGCGAGTTGGAGGTGCCGGACCCGGGGCAGGTGCGCGCGCAGGGTCGGGACGAGGTCACCTTCCTGGACCTGCACGTGGTAGAGGTCCAGGAGCAGCCCGAGGCCGTCGCCGCCGAGCGCTTCCACGACGGCGGCGGCCCGGGCCTGGGTGTCCAGCAGGAAGCCGGGCACATCACGGCTGTTCTGTGCCTCGACGACCAGGCACACCCCCGTGCCCCGCGCCCGTTCCACGGCCCACGCGAGGTTGGCGACGTAGAGGGCGAAGGCGCGGTCGTGGCTGACGTCGGCGGGCCGTACGCCACCCACCACGTGCAGGAAGTCGCAGCCCAGCTCGACCGCGTAGGCGAGGCCGCGTTCCAGGTCGGCGCGGAACCGGTCGGTGTACCCGGGCAGACAGGCCACGCCCGCCCGCTCCGGTGTACCGGGCTCTCCCATCGGCGCGTTGATCAGCACCTGGTGCAGTCCCGCGTCGGTGAGGCGCCGGCGCAGACGGGCGGCGGGGTACGGGTAGGGGTCGGCGTACTCGACGGCGGTGAAGCCGGCCGTCGCCGCGGCGTCGAAGCGTTCCTCGAAGGGGACTTCGGTGAACAGCCATTTGAGGTTGGCGTCGAAGCGCAGCCCGTTCGGCGCCAGCATCAGCGTGCTCCGGCGGCGGCGCTCGCGCAGCCGGGGTTGACGATGTGCTCCGGGGTGCGGCCGGCGAGCCGGTCGATCACCTGCCGGGCGGCCATGGCACCGGACCTGGCGCGGGCCTCCACCGTGGCGGCGCCGATGTGCGCGGTCACCTGGACGTTGTCGAGGGCGCGCAACCTGCTGTCGGCGGGCAGTGGTTCGCGCTCGGTCACGTCCAGCGCGGCGCCCGCCAGCCGGCCCGCCTCGACGGCGTCGGCGAGCGCGTCCTCGTCCACGATCCCGCCCCGGGCGGTGTTGATCAGGTAGGCGTCGGGTTTCATCCGGCGCAGCGCGGCGGCGTCGATCAGATGCCGGGTGGTCTCGTCCAGGGAGAGGTGCAGGGTGAGGAAGTCGGCCGCCGCCAGCACGCCGTCCAGCGGCCGTGCCTCGACGCCGGTCTCCTTGAGGAAGTCCTCGTCCAGCCAGGGGTCGTGGGCGACGACCCGCATGCCGAGGGCGAGTGCGGCGCGGGCGACGGTCTTGCCGATGGAGCCGAGGCCCACGACGCCGAGTGTGGTGCCGTGCAGTTCCCGGCCGCTCTCCTGGGCCCAGCCGCCGCCGCGCACGGCGGTGAGGTTCTGCGGGATGCGCCGGGCGCAGTTCAGCATCAGCGCCAGGACGTGTTCGGCGACGGACACGCGGTTGGTGCCCGGGGTGACGGTGACGGCGACTCCGTTGCGGGTCGCCGCCTCGACGTCGATGTTGTCGTAGCCGACGCCGCAGCGGCTGAGGATCCTCAGTCCGGACGCCGCCTCGATGACCTCGGCGGAGAAGGGGTCGGTGCCGGCGACGACGCCCGCCACGTCCGCGACGTACGACGTCAGCGTGCGCCCGGTGGCCTCCCGGTCGGCGCGACGGCCGAAGACGGTCTCCAGACCGGCGTCCCGGAGGAGCAGGTCGACCGGGCCGCCGGGTTCGAGATACGGCGTCGTCACGAGTACGCGGCGCGCACGTTCGTCGGAGGGCTGTGTCATGAGGGTCCTCTGTGTTCTGCGGCTGCTTGTTTCTTCTACGGCTTTCTTCTACGGCCACCGTGGCCTGGACTATAGTATAGGATTGCATCAAACGCTATAGCGATGGCCGATAGGGATGATCGGCAAGGAAGGGGCCGCGCTACCATCGAGCGACGAAGGAGATGCACATGGCTAGGCGCCCGTCCGATCGGCAACCCTTGGCCGACCAGATGTACGACGTGCTGCTCAGGCAGTTCATGGACGGACTGTGGTCACCGGGTCAACCGCTGAACATCGGCGCGCTCTCCCGCGAACTGAACGTCAGCCAGACCCCGCTGCGTGAGGCGCTCGCGCGCCTCGAACACACCGGTCTGGTACGCCGCGAGGCGCTCAAGGGCTACCGCGTCGCCCCGCTGTTCAGCGAGAGCGAACTGGTCAAGCTGATGGACGCGCGTCTGGCGCTGGAGCCGACCCTCACCTACGAGGCGGGCCGCCGGACCACTCCCGAGTTCCTCCAGGACGTCGCCGACAGCGTCGAGGAGTTGCGGCGGTGCGCGGCGAGTGGCGGTACGACGTCGGTGCACGCCTATCTGTCGGCCGACGAGCGCTTCCATCTGCTGATCGCCAAGCAGTCGGCCAACCCGTTCCTGGAGTCGGCCTACCGCTCGCTGAGCGGCCATGTGCAGCGCTTCCGGCTCTTCACCGAACTCGGCTCCTCCGACGCGGAGTCCCCCGCGCACGACCACGCCGCCGTCCTCCACGCCCTGACCGCCGGGGACGCCGAGGGGGCCGCCGACCTGATGCGGCAGCACATCGAGAACGCGAAGGCACGCGCGCTGAAGGACCGTCAGGCGGTGGCGGGCGACCGACCCGGCCACACAGGGGGCGGGCGCGCACCGGGTGGTGGACACGACGCGCCGCCCGGCTCCGGCACGAACGTCCGGCTCCGGCACGACGGGAAGTGAACGTACGGGAGAGAGCGGGACCGCTCTGTGCGCCCTCCCCGCGTCCCAGGACTCTCCGGCCTCGCGGCGTCGCCTGTTCCGCCTCTACAGCGACGCCACCGCACCCGACGGGCCGCCGCCACCGACGCCCTGACCGCCCGGAGGCTCGGTGCGTGAGCGACACAGCGCACTCCCCCGCTCAGCTGCGGGCCGCCGGACCTCTGGCCAGCCTGGTCGAGTGGGCCCGAAGCATCTGCATGCCCACCCGGCCCCGAAGCATCTGCATGCCCACCTGGCCCCGGATTGCTCGGCGGCCCGCGGCAGTGAGCGACCTGCTCCGATCCGCTCCGCTCCTCCCCTCGGGCGCGTCCCGGAGCGCCCCACGGCCCACAAGCGGGCGGCCACGCCCGGGAACGACCCCACGACCCACAGGTCACCGTCCAGACCTGCGTCAAGAACCATGTGAACCAGCAGTGGGACCTGCACTACGTCCGGTCCGTGGGGTCCTGATCCCCTCCCGACGACGACGCCCCACAGCCTCCCGCCCGCCGACGGCCTGCCCTCGCCCCGCGGCAACGGCTCCTGCCGCCGTCCCGCTGAGCTGCGAGCCGTCGGACAGCTGGCTAGCCTGGTGACCTGGGGGCTTCGTCAAAACACTGCAGCACGGTACACACGTACACACGGCACTCCCGGGAGTTCCCATGGCCGCACCCGTACGCCCCGCCCCGACCGCCGACGAGACCACGTTCCCGATCGACGAATCGTTCACGGCCGGACATCCGGTCAATCCGCACTGGGTCCTGCGCGGCGACGCGAAACTGACCCCTGGACCCGACGGCTGTCTGCAATTGACGCCCGACGAAACGAACAAGGCCGGCACCGCCTACCTCGACCAGCCGTTCTCCTCGCACCTCGGCGTCAGTATCGAGTTCGACTACGCCTGCGAGGGCACCGCCCCCGGCTACTTCGGTGACGGATTCTGCCTCTACCTGATCGACGGCAAGCGGACCACGGACACCGGCGCCTACGGTGCGGCGCTCGGCTACTCCCGCATGGGCGCGCATCCCGGCACGGCGATTCCGGGAGTCACCGCGGGATACGTGGGCGTCGGCTTCGACAACTACGGCAACTTCGCCTCCGACCTGGCCGGCCCCAACGGGCCCGGAGGCATGCCCGACACGCTCGGTGTACGCGGTTCCGGCACCCTGCGGGAAGGGTTCCGCTGGCTCATCGGCGCGGCGGTGTCCGGCGGCTTCCGGGCGGGCTGGCAGAAGCGCGCCCACGTCCAGATCAGCATCATCCAGGGAAGGTTGACGGTACGTCACACCATGGGCGTCGACACCGCGCTCCTCATCGACGCCTACGACCTCACCACGGCCGCCGGGCAGGTCACCCTGCCCGCCACGTTCAAGCTCGGTCTCTCGGCCAGCACGGGTGGGGCCAGGGCGGCCCACTCGATCAGGAACCTGCACGTCGCGCTGCCCGCCGACCTGCCGCTCGTCATGCAGGGCCCGGCGAAGGCCAAGGTCGGCGACAAGGTCAGCTACACGATCACGGTGGAGAACAAGGGCCCGAACGACGCCCCCGACGCGGAGGTCAACGGCACGATCCCCGCCGGCCTCTCCGACGTCACGGTGACGTACGAGATGAACGGCGCGGCGTTCGTCGAGACCGGCTCCCCCGACCACAGGTTCCGTCAGCCCGTGAACCTCCCCAAAGGCGGCAGCGCGCGGATCACCGTCCGCGGCACCCTTGCCCGCGGTGCCGCGGGAAGCACTCTCACGGCCTCCGCCCGGATCTCCTCGCCGACCCGCGCGAACACCTCCGCCCACTCCTCCGCCACGGTGGACACGCAGGTGCCGGCCCTCCCCGTGCCGGTCGGCGGCCAGGTCGTCGCGCGCAAGGGCGGGACAGGGTGGGTCCAGGGTCCCGACGCGACGACCCTCGCCGTCATCGTGGAGTCGGGCCAGGAGGGTTTCGAGGAGACCCCCGTCCACGTCGCCTCCGTCGCGGGCCACCGGTACGTGGCGAACCTCGGCGCGGTCGGCATCCACAAGACGTCCCGGAGCGGGTTCGAGGCCGGGCTGCGCTGGGTCGACCAGGCCGACCTGGACGTCGCGGAGGCGGAGGACCACGGGTTCCGGCTGGACTGGATCGCCTGCCCCCGGGACGTCGAGGGCGTCGCCTGCGGCCGGACGGATCCCGACGCCTGGCGGCAGGAGAAGGACGAGTCCCGGGTCGTCCTGGTCGACGTGGACACCAGCCACGCGGGCTTCACCACGACACCCGTGGTCGTCGCGTCGGTGGTGGGCGACCAGCTGACGGCCGACCTCAGTACGGTCGCGGTCGTCGACGCCCGCCGCGACGGCTTCACCGTCGGCATCCGCCTCAGCAACCAGAGCAACCTCAGCCCCCAGACGGCGAAGAGCAGGGGACTCCGCATCCACTGGATCGCCTGCCCCGAGACCGCCACGGCCTTCGCCGCCGGCCGCACCACCCCCGACACCTGGAAGCAGGGCAAGGACACGGGAATCCTGTTCACCGAGGCCGTGGCGCAGCGGTCGGACCTGCCGGACAGCCCCGCGTTCGTGGCCACCGTCGCGGGCGGCATCAGGGCCGCCGAACTGTGCGCCCCCGGAATCTACGGCCCCGAGCGCACGGGGTTCACCGCCGGCGTCCGCCTCAGCGACCAGGCCGCACTGCCCCCGTCCTTCGCCCACGACAACGACATCGTCGTGAACTGGATCGCGTGCGTGCACCCGACGAAGTGACCCGCCGACCCACATGACCGGTCACCCCGGGAAACCCTCACGCCCCTCCGGACAAGATCCCCCACACAACGAAGAGCCCTCAGCCCGGACAACTCCATGCTGAGGGCTCTGTGAAAGCGACCTGGGTATGTCTACGAAATACCCTTGGCCCTTGCTTGATGTCCGAGGGGGGACTTGAACTCTCCACTCGGGCAGCAGCCTGTTAGTGAGCTGAGCTGCGAAGACGTACCCGCTGATCCCTCTTCGGAGGTGTGCGGTTCGGTCATGCTCACCTGCTGTTTCTGCCCGTTCCCGGCCGCTGTTGGTCATGCGTGGGTCACGTGGCCGACCGTTCCTGAGACAGCAAGGAGCCCCTCACTGTTCAGGGCCGGCTCACAGGGTCCGTAGGCGGCTGCGGCGTTCCTTGCCCGGCTTCTGGTGGGGGTAGCCGAGGAGCTGGCAGAACCGGCCGTTGCTCGCCCGTGCGTTCTTCGCTCCCGCCTGCGCTGTCCACTGGCGGCACGTCGCCCTCACGTACGCCTCGACGGCTCTGGGGTCGGCGGTCTGCCACGGGGTGAACGCGCTCAGCCAGTCCAGCGCGGCGGTGGCGTCGTGGCCGTCCTCCATGAGCCGGACGGCCGTGTTCGCGGCATCCACCCAGACGGGGCCCAGGACGGGCCTGGCCCAGTCGACCAGGTACGCCTCACCACCCCGAACGGAGATCAGGATGTTGTGCGGATTCGTGTCCGTGTGAAGGAGACTCGTCCCCTTCAGCAACTCCTCTTCCCCGTCCTCCAGGAACCCTCCCACCCGGCTGGTCAGCTGGGGAAGGTCGCACGCCTCCAACCGGTGCTGGCTCTCCGCCCCCAGGCGGCTCATGCGGGTCAGGGTCCAGCGCACAGCCGCCAGGTCCTCGGAGCCCGGACTCAGATCGGCATGGCGTCCCTCGATGTGGATGAACGCCAGGCAATGCCATCCGGCCGTCCGGAACTGATGACGGATTCCGGGGCCGCAGCCGGTCACCACCTGATTGACCATGGCTTCGTGGCGCAGGCCGCGCATGCCGTCGTGATCCGACTCCCGGACTCCCTTGAGGAACAGGCGTCCGTGGCGGGCCGTCTCCAGGACCAGGGCGACGGAACAGTTCAGGCCCGTCGGGACGACGGCAGATCTTCGTACCGTTCCCGTCTTCGCCTCGATCTCCTGGCGTAACCCGGCCGGGAGTTCCTCCCAGAAAATGCGCTCGTTCATTGCTTCCCGTGGGCAGATGGGAAGGGGGCCGGGAGTCCAGCCCCCTTGAGTTGGTTGATCAGTTCTGAGTCGCGCCGCACTTCCGGCAGCGCTGTTTGCCGGACCATTCGGTCCACTGGTGGTCACACTCGCGCAGAACCCAGGGGTTCGGAACCTTGGGGACCATGGATGCGCTTCCCTTCACTCGACTCCTGGTTTCAGCCCCGTCCCGTCTACGGCCAGCCGCGCAGAGGACGGTTACGGGGGTCGTTGGGGTGTCCCTTGTGCATGTGGATGTGCATGGCCGTGATGACGCTTCGAACTCCCGCCGCATATCCGTCCTTCACGACGGCGGACAGCACTTCACGAAGCTGTCGGCAGACCCGGCACGTCTCGGGGCTCACGGGGCCGGGCCGGGGCGTGCTGATGTCAAGCAGCACCGCCGCCACCCTCCAGCGCGCCGGGCGGGAAGCGCAGGGCTCCGCTCACCGGGTCGCGATACCCGCCGAACTGTTCCCACCATGGGCACTGAGAGGCCCCCTGCGGGCCTGTGGGCGCGTCCGTGAGCGTGACCAACTCCGGGGCCGGGAGCCCACTCACACGGGCGTCCGCGCGCCTCTCAGGGGTCGTCACGATCCCTCACCGGTCAGTGCCTTGTACAACTCGACCTGTGCGCGGACATCGGCGCACAACCGCTCCCATGACTCCGAGGCCACCGTGTGGCACAGCTCGTACGCGTTCCTGCCGTGCTCGGCCTTGATCGCGTCCACCAGGTACGGGGAGGTCGCGTACCAGTGGCTCTCCACCCCGCCATCAGAAACGGAAGCGAACGAAGACCAGCCGCCAGGCAGTACTCCCGTACGGCCTCTGCCAGATGCGCCGCCGGTGCCCCCAGTGCGCTGGTGATCTGCCGAATGCGTGGCTGTAGGTTTGGGCACGTCGTCAACCCCTTGATGGTTGGGTGGCCATGCCCCCGGACGTTCGCGCGTCGCGGGGGTCCCTGCTGTCTTGAGACTCAACCGAAGGACAGCGGTCAGTGCCACAGCAGAACTGCCCTATCCAGGCTGCATTTTGGCCGCAGGGGGTACCCTCACCAGGGAAGACGGCAACCGGACGGAGTACGGGCATGGCAGGCAGGCGGGAGCGCCTAGCACAGCGCCGGAAGACACGTGGCTATACGCAGGAGTCGTTTGCCGAAGCCCTGCGGGTAGATCGCAGCACAGTGCAGCGCTGGGAGCGTGGGGAGGTCGAACCCCAGCCGTACCAGCGACTAAGAATGGCCAAACTTCTGCACATTGATCCCGAGGAACTTGACGCACTTTTGGTACCTGACAGCCCGGGGCTGCCCGTACTCAATAGCGACGGGGGGGAAGGTCTCGCGCACGCTATCCGTGAAATGTCACAGCGTCTCGTCATGCTGGACAACGAATTGAATGGCCTGCCCATTGCGGATGTAGCCGCACGCTCCTTCAAGAAGGTGCACCGCCGCTTAGGGGAAGGGGATTACGACCGAAAAGCTGAACACGATATTCAGGCGGCGGCAGCCGAGTTGGCTGAAGTCGCAGGATGGGCACTTTTCGATGCCGAAAAACAAGGCCCTGCCCGCAGGTTCAACCAAGAGGCACTATTCTTGGCGAAACTCTCAGGAGATCGAGCAATTGAACTGCTGATCATGCAAAATATGGCCATGCAGGCAGGGTGGGTAGGGCGCCCCCGCGAAGAATTTGCAATTGCGCGATCCGTGATCGAGAGAGGGCGAATCTCCCCTCGCGTCGAAGCTATCTTCAGAGTCCGCGAAGCGAAAGGGTTGGCCGGGTCAGGTTACGAGACGGAAGCGGCCCGCGCCTTCGATCATGCACGTTCCCTCATCCAGGAAAGCGCACGGAGCGACGATCCTCATTGGGCGTGGTGGGTTACCGCAGACGAGATCAACGGACATCAGGGATTCGCATTCCAGGAAACCGAACAGTGGAAGCAGGGTATTCCCTACCTGCAAAGCGCTTGGCTTCAGGAGTCAGGGGTAAGAGTGGGCTACAGGCTCATTCGGGCTGTGCGACTCCTCGACTGTTTTCTTAGGGCGCAGGCGTGGCGGGAAGCTGAGGATTTGACCGAATCCCTTATCCCTGTAATTGGTGAGACATCTTCTACTCGTACACTTAGGCTTCTCACCAAGGCTGCACAAAATGGCAAGTCCGCGCACGGCGCGCCGAGTAACCTGCGGGACGCGCTAGACCACATCGAATCCGTGATAAGGGAAGACCCGTACGACATTTAAGAAACCGCGCTGGAAACAAAGAAGGATGGCGACCACAACGCGGTGATCTACGTGGATCAGGCCCGTCATGAACATCCTGAACTGGCAGAGAAGCAGCGCCAGGACACCGAGCGGAAGCGGCTCGGCATCGCCTGGACGGATCGTGACTCGTGTTCGCCCGCGACGGCTTCAAGCTGTACCGGGGTGAGGCGGGTGGCCCCCAGGACCCGGAGAAGGTGTCTGCCCGGTGGCGCACCCTGCGCACCCTGCGCACCCGTCTGAACCTCCCTGACGGCTTCAGGGTCCACGACTGGCGGCACAGCAAGGTCACCAACGATCTCGACTCGGGCGAGAACCCTGTAGAGGTCTCCGCGAAGTCCGGCACCACTCGCCGGGCTACACCATGGCCAAGTACGGCCACTCCCGTAAGGACGGGGCGCGGAAGCTCGCCGCTGCCGGTGCGGGCCGTATCGGCCCGTCATCCCTGGTCTGACCTGGGAAATCTCCAGGCTGTTGGTCACGTGGTTGGTCACACCACAGCCCGGAAATGCAAGAAACCCCACATGAAGTGGGGTCTCAGCCGGTGTCCGAGGGGGGACTTGAACCCCCACGCCCGATAAAGGGCACTAGCACCTCAAGCTAGCGCGTCTGCCATTCCGCCACCCGGACAAGGTGTCCGTCGCCTGGTGCGGGGGCCTCCCCGCGGCGACATGGACAACAATACCAAGGTTTCGGAGCACCTCTCACCTGCGTTTTCCGTACCTCCAGCACCCCCGGAGGGGACGGGGGTGCCCGAGGCTGCACGGACTCGGGGAGGCTCACCACTCGGAGTGACGAAACCGTCACCTCTCGTCGTCAAGGCATCAGGTGGTACTCCGGGAAGTTCCCCGGCAGCCGCTCCCCCGCCGGACCCTGGGTCACGGCGCGTACGAGCAGGTCCCCGCCGACGAAGGCGCCGCTCCAGGAGGCGCCGAAGCCGCCGAAGAGTTCGTCGCGGTCGCCGCGTGAGCGTGCCGTGCCGTGGCCGACCTTGAACGCGCGGATCTGCGGGGCCAGCCGCTCGTAGGTCGCCCGGTCGTCGGTGGAGAGGGTGGCGACCAGCGCGCCGTTGGAGGCGTTCATCGCGGCCAGGAGTTCGGCCTCGGTGTCCACCAGGACGATCGTGTCGACCGGGCCGAACGGCTCGGCGTGGTGGAGGGGCGAGGACGGCGGCGGGTTGAGGAGGGTGACCGGCTGGACGTAGGCGGACGTGTCCTGACCGGGCAGGAAGCGGCTGTCGGAAGGGCTGCCGCGATGCAGCGGTACGGCGCCGCGGTCGATGGCCTCGGCGACCTGGTCGTTCAGCTCCTTCGCCTTGGCCGCGTTGATCACCGGTCCGAAGTCCAGCGCCGGGTAGGCGTCGGCGGGGTCGGACACGGCGAGCGGGTGGCCGACCTTGAGCGTGCGGACGGCCGGGAGGTACGCGGCGAGGAACGCGTCGAACAGCTCACGCTGGACCACGAAGCGCGGGTAGGCGGTGCAGCGCTGCTTGCCGTAGTCGAACAGCTTGGGGACGACCGCCGCCAGCGCGTCCCAGTCCGAGTGGTTCCAGATGCCCCAGGTGTTGAGTCCCTCCTGTTCGAGGATGTGCCGTTTACCGAGGTCGGTGACGGCGGTGGCGACGGCGGCACCGGTGTCCCGGCCTCCGACGAAGGAGACACAGCCGATCTCGGGCGCCCGCACCAGCGCCTCCGACAACTCGCCTCCGCCGCCGCTGACGAGGGTCACGGGGATGCCCTCGCGGGCGGCGAGCGCGGCGGCCAGGGTCAGACAGGCGACGCCGCCGTCGGTCGGGGTCTTGGCGATGACCGCGTTGCCCGCCAGTGACTGCACCAGCATCGCGTGAACGAGCACGCTCATCGGGTAGTTCCAGCTCGCGATGTTGGAGACCGGGCCGTCCAGCGGGGCGCGGCCCTCGATCATCGGCTCGATGCCGTCGACGTACCAGCGCACTCCGTCGATCGCCCGGTCCACGTCCGCGGTGGCCAGCCGCCAGGGCTTGCCGATCTCCCAGACGAGCAGCAGGGCGAGGAGTTCGCGGTGCCGGGTGAGCGCGTCGAGGGTGGCGGCGACCCTGGCGCGGCGTTCGGCGAGCGGAACGTACCGCCAGGCGCGGTGCTGGTCGAGCGCGGCGCGTACGGCGTTGCGGGCGGTGGCGCGGTCCAGGCGCGGCGGGCCGGCGATGGGACCGCCGTCGACGGGGGTGCCGGCGGGCAGGACCCGGCCGTCGGCGTGCCAGGCGGCGTTCCAGAGGTTGAGGACCCGGTCGTCCCGGAAGGCTTCGGGGGCCACGGCCAGACAGCGCTGCCATGCCTCGGACCAGGAGGTGCCGGACTTGAGGGTGAGGGGTGCTTCGGTTGCCATCGTGGGGCTCCGCTCTCGGTGCACAGTCGGGGCGGGAGTCGTGCGCGGCCGACCTCGCGCGAGGCGCGCGCGGAGGGTCGTAACAGGTCGTGAAGGGCCTTGAGGGAAGGGGCGGGGAAGGGCGGTCGTACGGCGTGTCGGGGTGTGGGCGGGGTGTGGGCGTACGAGGCGGGGGCGGGGATCGGCGTACGAGGCGGGGCGGGGTGTGGGGCGTACGAAGCGGGTGTCATCGCGGTCATCCCGCCTCGCCCCTCCCACCTCACCCCGCCTCGCCCCGCCTCGCCTCGACTCGACTCACCCCAGGTCAGCCCTGCTCAGCTCAGCCCGCGTTCTCCAGTGCCGCCAGCACCAGGCGGGCCGTCTCCGTCGGGGTGTTGCCCACCTGGACGCCGGCCTGCTCCAGTGCCGTCTTCTTCGCCCGGGCGGTGCCCGAGGAGCCGGAGACGATGGCGCCCGCGTGGCCCATGGTCTTGCCCTCGGGGGCGGTGAATCCGGCGATGTAGCCGATGACGGGCTTGGTGACCTCGGCGCGGATGTGGGCGGCGGCCCGTTCCTCCGCGTCGCCGCCGATCTCGCCGATCAGGACGATGAGTTCGGTGTCGGGGTCGTCCTGGAAGGCGGCCAGGCAGTCGATGTGGGTGGTGCCGACGACAGGGTCGCCGCCGATGCCGACGCAGGTGGAGAAGCCGATGTCGCGCAGTTCGTACATGAGTTGGTAGGTGAGGGTGCCAGACTTGGAGACCAGGCCGACGCGGCCGGGTTTGGTGATGTCGGCGGGGATGATGCCGGCGTTGGACTGGCCAGGGGTGATCAGGCCGGGGCAGTTGGGGCCGATGACGCGGGTGCCGCGCTGTGCGGCGTGGGCGGTGAAGGCGACGGAGTCGTGGACGGGGATGCCCTCGGTGATGACGACCGCGAGGGCGATGCCGGCGTCGGCGGCCTCGGTGACAGCGGCCTTGGCGAAGGCGGGCGGCACGAAGACGACGGTGACGTCCGCGCCGGTGGCCTCCATGCCCTCGGCGACGGTGCCGAAGACCGGGACCGCGCGGTCGTCGAAGTCGACGCTGCGGCCCGCCTTGCGCGGGTTGACCCCGCCGACGACATCGGTGCCCGCGGCGAGCATCCGCCGGGTGTGCTTCATGCCCTCGCCGCCCGTCATGCCCTGGACGAGGACCTTGCTCTCCTTGGTGAGGTAGATCGCCATGTCCCGGCTCCTTCAGGCGGCGTGGGCGAGTTGGGCTGCGGTGCGGGCGGCGTCGTCCATGGTGGCGCGCTGGTGGACGTACGGGTGGGCGTGCCGGTCGAGGATGGCGCGGCCCCGTGCGGCGTTGTTGCCGTCGAGGCGGACGACGAGCGGCTTGGTGAGCCGGACGGTGTCGAGGGCCTGGACGATGCCGTCGGCGACGGCGTCGCAGGCGGTGATGCCGCCGAAGACATTGACGAGGACGGATTTCACGGCTGGGTCGGAGAGGATCACGGCGAGTCCGTCGGCCATGACCTGCGCGGAGGCTCCGCCGCCGATGTCCAGGAAGTTGGCGGGTCCGGCGCCGCAGCCGGCGACCACGTCGAGGGTGGACATGACCAGTCCGGCGCCGTTGCCGATGATGCCGACCTCGCCGTCGAGCTTGACGTAGGTGAGGTGGCGTTCGGCGGCCAGGGCCTCCAGCGGGTCGTCGTGCTCGACGTCTTCGGCGCCCCAGCGGGTCTGGCGGAAGCGCGCGTTGTCGTCCAGGGTGACCTTGCCGTCGAGGGCGAGGATCTGGCCCTGTGCTGTCCTGACCAGCGGGTTGACCTCGACCAGGAGGGCGTCCTCGCGGACCAGGACCTCCCACAGACGGACGAGGACATCGACGGTCTGCGGGGGCAGTCCGGCGGCCTCGGCGATCTCACCGGCCTTGGCCGAGGTGACTCCGACGGCCGGGTCGACCGGAACGCGAGCGACCGCTTCCGGCCGAGTGGCGGCGACCTCCTCGATGTCCATCCCGCCCTCGGCGGAGGCGATCGCGAGGAACCGGCCCGCGGCGCGGTCCAGCACGTAGGAGACGTAGTACTCGGCCGCGATGTCGACGGGCTGGGCCAGCATGACCGTGCCGACCGTGTGTCCCTTGATGTCCATGCCGAGGATCTGGCGGGCCGTCAGTTCGGCGGCGGCCGGGTCGGCGGCGAGCCTGACTCCGCCCGCCTTTCCGCGGCCACCCGTCTTGACCTGGGCTTTCACCACGACCCTGCCGCCCAGTTTGCGGGCGATCTCCCGGGCTTCCTTGGCCGAGTCGGTGACCTCGGCCCGTGGCACCAAGATGCCGTGTTCTGCGAAGAGTTCCCTTGCCTGGTGTTCGTACAGGTCCATCTCGGCTCCTGACTGAAAGTGTCGCACGCCCCCTGGACACCACCCACCGGATGCGGGATAACAAGCTTCATACAGTATTCGTCGACTGTATGCAATGTACCGCGAGACCGCTCCAACGAGACCGCTCCAACCCCCTACGAAGGGACAGGACTTCGCCATGCCTGACGACAGCCGCGACCAGAACGAGCAGCTCATCTCGGGTGGGCACCTCGTCGCCAAGGCCCTCAAGGCGGAGGGCGTGGAGGTCATCTACACCTTGTGCGGCGGCCACATCATCGACATCTACGACGGCTGTGTGGACGAGGGCATCGAGGTGGTCGACGTCCGCCACGAGCAGGTCGCCGCGCACGCCGCCGACGGCTACGCCCGGATCACCGGCAAGCCCGGCTGCGCCGTGGTCACCGCCGGGCCCGGCACCACGGACGCCGTCACCGGCGTGGCCAACGCCTTCCGCGCCGAGTCCCCCATGCTGCTCATCGGCGGACAGGGGGCGCTCACCCAGCACAAGATGGGGTCCCTCCAGGACCTGCCGCACGTCGACATGATGACGCCGATCACCAAGTTCGCGGCGACCGTGCCGCACACCGCCCGCGCCGCCGACCTGGTGTCCATGGCGTTCCGTGAGTGCTACCACGGCGCTCCCGGCCCGTCCTTCCTGGAGATCCCCCGTGATGTGCTCGACGCGAAGGTGCCGCTCGCGCACGCGCGGATCCCGCGGACCGGTGCCTACCGGGCGTCCACCCGCTCGGCCGGTGACCCCGAGGCCATCGAGAAACTCGCCGACCTGCTGGTCCACGCCGAGAAGCCGGCCATCCTGCTGGGCAGTCAGGTCTGGACGACCCGCGGCACCGAGGCGGCCATCGAGCTGGTACGCGCGCTGAACATCCCGGCGTACATGAACGGCGCCGGCCGCGGCACCCTCCCGCCCGGCGACCCGCACCACTTCCAGCTCTCACGCCGCTACGCCTTCTCCCACGCCGATGTGATCGTGATCGTCGGCACCCCCTTCGACTTCCGCATGGGGTACGGCAAGCGGCTGTCGGCCGACGCCACCGTCGTCCAGATCGACCTCGACTACCGCACCGTAGGCAAGAACCGCGACATCGACCTCGGCATCGTCGGTGACGCCGGGCTGGTGCTGAAGTCGGTCACCGAGGCGGCCTCCGGCCGGGTCGACGGGGGCGCGTCCCGCCGCAAGGAGTGGCTGGACGAACTGCGCTCCGCCGAACAGACCGCGTTGGACAAGCGCCTGCCCCAGCTGCGCTCGGACGCCTCACCCATCCATCCGTACCGGCTGGTCAGCGAGATCAACGACTTCCTCACCGAGGACTCGATCTACATCGGTGACGGCGGCGACATCGTCACCTTCTCCGGGCAGGTCGTCCAGCCCAAGTCACCCGGCCACTGGATGGACCCGGGACCGCTCGGCACCCTCGGCGTCGGTGTCCCGTTCGTGCTCGCGGCCAAGCAGGCCCGGCCCGACAAGGAGGTCGTCGCGCTCTTCGGCGACGGCGCCTTCTCGCTCACCGGCTGGGACTTCGAGACCCTCGTCCGCTACGACCTCCCCTTCGTCGGCATCGTCGGCAACAACTCCTCGATGAACCAGATCCGCTACGGCCAGGCCGCCAAGTACGGCAAGGAACGCGAGCGGGTCGGCAACACCCTCGGCGACGTACCCTACGACAGGTTCGCCCAGATGCTGGGCGGCCACGGCGAGGAGGTCCGCGACCCCGCCGACATCGGCCCCGCACTGCGCCGCGCCCGTGAGTCGGGCAAACCGTCGCTGATCAACGTCTGGGTCGACCCGGACGCGTACGCCCCCGGAACCATGAACCAGACCATGTACAAGTGAGGAGGCCCACCATGCCCCCGACCTCGGCCAAGGCCCTCGAAGGCGTCCGCGTCCTGGACATGACCCATGTCCAGTCCGGGCCCTCCGCGACCCAGCTCCTCGCCTGGCTCGGCGCGGACGTCGTCAAGCTGGAGGCCCCCACCGGCGACATCACCCGCAAGCAACTGCGCGACCTGCCGGACGTGGACTCCCTGTACTTCACGATGCTCAACTGCAACAAGCGGAGCATCACCCTCAACACCAAGACCGAACGCGGCAAGGAAATCCTCACCGAGCTGATCCGGCGCTCCGACGTCATGGTCGAGAACTTCGGACCGGGCGCGATCGACCGGATGGGCTTCACCTGGGACCGTGTCCAGGAGATCAATCCACGGATCGTCTATGCCTCCATCAAGGGGTTCGGCGACGGCCCGTACACCAACTTCAAGGCGTACGAGGTCGTCGCGCAGGCCATGGGCGGGTCGATGTCGACCACCGGTTTCGAGGACGGGCCGCCGCTGGCGACGGGAGCCCAGATCGGTGACTCCGGGACCGGTGTGCACGTGGTGGCGGGCATCCTCGCGGCGCTGTACCAGCGCGAACACACCGGGCGCGGGCAGCGGGTGAACGTGGCCATGCAGCACGCTGTGCTCAACCTCTGCCGGGTGAAGCTGCGCGATCAGCAGCGCCTGGCCCATGGTCCCCTCGCTGAATATCCCAACGAGGACTTCGGCGACGAGGTTCCCCGTTCCGGGAACGCGTCCGGCGGCGGCCAGCCCGGCTGGGCGGTCAAGTGCGCGCCGGGCGGCCCGAACGACTACGTGTACGTCATCGTGCAGCCGGTGGGCTGGCGGCCGATCAGCGAACTGATCGGCCGGCCCGAACTGGCCGACGACCCCGAGTGGGCGACCCCGGAGGCGCGGCTGCCCAAGCTCGGCAAGATGTTCCAACTGATCGAGGAGTGGTCCTCGACGCTGCCCAAATGGGAGGTGCTGGAGCAGCTCAACGCGCACAACGTCCCGTGCGGGCCGATCCTGTCCACCCGGGAGATCATCGAGGACGCCTCGCTGGCCGCCAACGAGATGGTGGTGCGGGTCCCGCACCCCGAGCGCGGCGAGTTCCTCACCGTCGGCAGCCCGCTCAAACTCTCCGACTCCCCCGTCGACGTCCGCAGTTCGCCCCTGCTCGGCGAGCACAACGAGGCGGTCTACGTCGGCGAACTGGGCCTCGGCGACGAGGAACTACACCTGCTCAAGTCGAACGGAGTGATCTGACGTGACGGTCGGACGGAGTGACGAGGCGGTCGGACGCAGCGACCTGACGGTCGGAAGGAGTGACCTGACGGTCGAACTGGGTGATCTGACGTGATGGCCGAAGACCGGGCGCCGAGGGTGCGGACGCTCCTCGACGCCGTGCGGGCCGAGGGTCGGACCGCGCTGACGGCACCCGAGGGCAAGGTGCTCGCCGACGCGTACGGGATCGCCGTACCCGGTGAGGAACTGGCGACGGACGTGGACGAGGCGGTGGCGTACGCGGCGCGCTTCGGCGGACCGGTCGTCATGAAGATCGTCTCGCCGGACATCCTGCACAAGACCGACGCCGGCGGGGTCGTCGTCGGGGTGGAGGGCGCGGCCGACGTGAAGGCCGCGTTCCACCGGATCGTGGACAACGCGCGCGCGTACGACGCGAACGCCCGGATCGAGGGCGTCCAGGTGCAGGAGTTGCTGCCGCAGGGGCAGGAGGTCATCGTCGGCGCGGTGACGGATCCGACGTTCGGCAAGGTGGTGGCGTTCGGCCTGGGCGGTGTGCTGGTCGAGGTCCTCAAGGACGTCACGTTCCGGCTGGCGCCGGTCGACTCCGACGAGGCGCTGTCGATGCTGGACTCGATCCGCGCGGCGGAGATCCTGCGCGGGGTGCGCGGCGCCCCGGCCGTGGACCGGTGGGCGCTCGCCGAGCAGATCCGGCGGGTCTCTCAGCTCGTCGCCGACTTCCCGGAGATCGCCGAGGTGGATCTCAACCCGGTGATCGCCACGCCGGACGGTGCGGTCGCGGCCGACATCCGGATCATCCTGTCCGAGGCCCCGGCCAAGCAACGCCGCCGCTACGCGCGCGGGGAGATCCTCACCTCGATGCGCCGTCTGATGCAGCCGACGTCGGTGGCGGTCATCGGCGCGTCGAACGAACAGGGCAAGATCGGCAACTCGGTCATGCGCAACCTGGTCGACGGCGGCTTCGCCGGCGAGATCCACCCGGTGAATCCCAAGTCCGATGACATTCTCGGCCGTAAGGCGTACAAGAGTGTCACGGACGTTCCCGGTGAGGTGGATGTGGCCGTGTTCGCCATTCCCGCCAGGTTCGTGGCGGCGGCGCTGGAGGAGGTCGGGCGCAAGGGGATACCCAACGCCGTGCTGATCCCCTCCGGGTTCGCGGAGACCGGGGAGCACGCGCTCCAGGACGAGATCGTGGCCATCGCCGAGCGCCACGGCGTCCGTCTCCTCGGCCCCAACATCTACGGCTACTACTCGACCTGGCAGGACCTGTGCGCCACGTTCTGCACGCCCTACGACGTCAAGGGCGGCGTCGCGCTGACCTCGCAGTCGGGCGGCATCGGCATGGCGATCCTGGGCTTCGCGCGGACCACCAAGACCGGCGTGTCGGCCATCGTGGGCCTGGGCAACAAGTCGGACCTGGACGAGGACGACCTGCTGATCTGGTTCGGTGAGGATCCGCACACCGAGTGCATCGCGATGCACCTGGAGGACCTCAAGGACGGCCGCGCCTTCGTGGAGGCCGCGCGGGAGACCGTGCCGAAGAAGCCGGTCGTGGTGCTGAAGGCGGGCCGTACGGCCGCGGGTGCCAGGGCGGCGGGCTCGCACACCGGCGCCCTCGCGGGCGACGACGCCGTGTACGACGACATCCTGCGCCAGGCCGGGGTCATCAGGGCGCCCGGTCTGAACGACATGCTGGAGTACGCGCGCGCGTTGCCGGTCCTGCCGGCGCCCCGGGGCGACAACATCGTGATCATCACGGGCGCGGGCGGCAGCGGGGTGCTGCTGTCCGACGCGGTGACCGACAACGGCCTGTCCCTGATGGAGATCCCCGAGGACCTGGACGCGTCCTTCAAGGAGTTCATCCCGCCCTTCGGGGCCGCGGGCAACCCGGTGGACATCACCGGCGGCGAGCCGCCGTCGACGTACGAGGCGACGATCCGGCTCGGTCTGGAGGACCCCCGCATCCACGCGCTGGTCCTCGGCTACTGGCACACCATCGTCACCCCGCCCATGGTCTTCGCCGAACTCACCGCGCGCGTGGTGGCGGAATTCCGGGAGCGCGGCGTGGAGAAGCCCGTCGTGGCCTCGCTCGCCGGTGACGTCGAGGTCGAGGAGGCGTGCCAGTACCTCTTCGAGCGGGGTGTCGTGGCCTATCCGTACACCACCGAGCGGCCGGTGGCCGTCCTGGGCGCCAAGTACCGGTGGGCGCGGGCGGCCGGTCTGTTGGGGGGCCGCTCATGAGATGAGTGAGCCGAAGGGGCCGGCCGGCGGTGTGTGTCGGCGGGCCCCGGGGGCCCATGAGCGCACGAAAGGCATGGGACAGGGGGCGCTGGCCAGATCTTTCGACGCAAGGGGTGCGAGTAACTGTGTCAACCACCGATGTTCCACGGGTCGCCGCGTTCCGCGAGGTGACCGACAAGAACGGACGCGTCTACCGCGTCGGCGAGTCCGACCTCGACATCATGGGGCGCAAACGCAAGTGGATGGTCATCCTGCCGTGGATCGGCATGATGGGCATCTCGTCCGCCGAGTACGCGTTCGCGTCCGCGGAGGACACGCTGCACATCGCGCACAGCTGGAACAGCCTGCACATCTTCTGGATGATGACCGTTTGGATCTTCTTCCAGGCGGCGGTGGCCTTCCCCGCGGGGAAGCTGCGGGAGAGCGGCCGACTGCCCGCCCGCTGGGCGATGATGCTGGGCGCCGCCGGCACCCTGATGGGCTATCTGTCACTGGCCTACGCGCCACATGTCATCGTCGCCTACGTCGGCTTCGGCATGTTCAGCGGTATGGGCGCGGGCATGGTGTACGCCACCTGCGTCAACATGGTGGGCAAGTGGTACCCGGAGCGCAAGGGCGGCAAGACCGGCTTCGTGAACGGCGGTTTCGCCTACGGTTCGGTGCCCTTCGTGTTCCTCTTCACCGGCTACATGGATCTGACGAACTTCCGCTGGGTGCTGGTCGGGGTGGGTCTTCTCCTCGCGGGTGTCGTCGCCGGCGCCGGCTACTTCTTCCGGGACCCGCCGAAGAACTGGTGGCCCGCCGAGGTCGATCCGCTGAACCCGCCGAAGGACCCGCGCGCGGCCCGCTCGATGCGCATGAACCCGCCCGCGGTCCACCAGTACTCCCCCAAGGAGGCGTGGCAGACCGGCCGGGTGGCCCTGATGTGGTTCTGTCTGGCCTGCACGTCCGGCGTGAACATCTTCGGTATCGCCTTCCAGGTGGACATCGGTGAGGAAGCCGGGTTCGCGGGCGGCATCGTGGCGACGGCCATGTCGCTGAAGGCGATCGTCAACGGCACCGGACGCGGTGTCATCGGCTGGCTCTCCGACCTGTACGGCCGTAAGCGCTGCCTGCTGGCGGTCTGTGTGATCCTGGGGCTCTCCCAGTACGGCATCCTCTGGTCGGCCGAGCTGAAGAACCTCCCGCTGTTCCTGGTCTTCTCCTCCATCTCCGGCTTCGGCGGCGGCGCGATCTTCCCGATGTTCGCCGCGCTCACCGCGGACTACTTCGGTGAGAACAACAACGCGTCCAACTACGGCATGGTCTACAGCGCCAAGCTCGTCTCCGGTCTGGGCGCGGGCATGGGCGCGGTGGTCGTCGGCGCCTGGGGGCACTCCGGTGCCTTCGTCCTGGCCGGGTCGATCTCGCTCTTCGCCGGCTGCATGGCCCTGTTCCTGAGCCCACCGGGACGCGACAAGGACAAGCGCATCACCCCCAACCCCCACCCGCTCGGCGACGAGACGGGATGACATGACAGCCGACCCCGTCGCCCCGACCGGCTCACCGGCAGGACCCGCCGCCGCAGCACGTCCCCACCACGTCTTCGCGTCCGTCCGGGGCTGCGCCTAGGACAGCGCGTCCCGACCTGCCGAAGGAGGCCCTCCCCAGCCGGGGGAGGGCCTCCTCGCGGTCCATCGACCAACGACGGTGCCGCGCCGCTGCTTCTACGGCGGTGGCGGCGCCGTCCGCTCCATGGTGGCCGTCAGCACTTCTCGCGCAGGGAGTGCAGGTGGGCGCTGGAGCGGCGGGCGAAGGACAGGGAGTCGGCGGGGTTGTCGTGCTCGGCCTGCCAGTGGTGGTAGGTGCGCTGGCCCCGCAGCCGGGTGACGGCGGAGATGAAGCGCTGGTAGTCGATGTCGCCGTCGCCGACGTCGGTCATGTTGTAGCCGTAGGCGGTCGACGGGTCGTACTCGCCGTCCTTGACGTGGAACAGCGGATAGCGGTCGGGCTGGCGCAGGACGTAGCGCACCGGGTCGAAGGGGGCGGGTGTGCCGTCGGGGCGCTTGGAGAAGCGGTGCTGGCCGACGAACGCCCAGTAGATGTCCATCTCCAGGTAGACGAGGTCGGGGTCGGTCTCGGCGAGCAGTACGTCGTAGAGCCGGACCTTGGGGTTGTCGGTGGCGAAGGAGAACTCCTCGGAATGGTTGTGCTGGTAGAACTTCATGCCTCGGGCCCTGGCCGCCGCGCCGTAGGTGTTGAACTCCTCGGCGGCGCGCTTCCAGGCGTCGACGGTCGAGCCGTAGCGGAAGGGGCCGGAGGCGGTGCCGATGTGCTTGAGGCCGAGGGCCTGGGCGTCGTCCAGGACCTTGGTGAGGTTCTGGGCGAAGGTGTAGGCGTTCGGGTCGTTGGAGTAGTAGCCGACGTGGCTGCCGATCGGGTTCAGCCCGTGGTTGCGTGCCAGCCGCTTGAGCTGGGCGAGGGTGATGGGGCCCGCCGAGCCCTGGCTGTAGCCGGCCAGTTCGATCTCGTCGTAGCCGTACCGCTCCAGCTCGGCGAAGACGGGGGCGAAGCCGAGGGTGGAGATCTTGTCGCGCAGGCTGTAGAGCTGGATGCCGAGCCGGCCGGGCGGCAGGACGGGGCGGCCCCGGCCGCCGCGCCGGTCGGCGGAGTCGGTGGCGGCCTGCGCGGGGACGGCGGCGCCACCGACCAGGGCGGCGGCGGTGGCACCCGCGGCCACGCCGAGCATGCCGCGTCTGCTGAGGCGGTGGGCCAGTTCGGGGTCCTGGGCCTGGCTGGCGCGAGGCGTGCGGCTCATGGGAACTCCTTGTGCTGGGAGGGCGTTGTCAGTGGTGAGTGCTTCACTTGTGAGCAGTCGGATCGCCGGGTCCGACGGGCCGGCCGAGGCCGGCGAGGTGGAGCAGGAGTGACTTGACATCGGTGGCCGCGAGGCGGTCTCCGACAGCGCGGGGGGTGGAGCAGATGATGAGCGGACCGTCGTCGTCGCTCAGGGGAAGTCGGCCGTGGCTGCCTCGAACAGGCGAGGGATCCAGAGGCACGACCGCCATGCGGTAGCGCATGCCGAGTTTCTTGCGGGCCAGCGCGGTCGCCGCTTTGACCTTGACGTAGGGGTCGTGGGGATCCATGAACAGTTCGACCGGGTCGTAGCCGGGTTTGCGGTGGATCTCCACGAGCTGCGCGAAGTCGGGCGCGAGGTCGTCGTCCAGCCAGTAGTAGTAGGTGAACCAGGCGTCCGGCTCTGCCACGGCGACGAGTTCACCGGCGCGCGGATGGTCGAGCCGGTGGGCCTTCTTGTCCTCGTCGTCCAGGAGTCGCTCGATGCCGGGCAGATCGGCGAGGGCGGCGCGGGTGGCGTCGAGGTCCTCGGGGCGGCGCACATAGATGTGGGCGATCTGGTGGTCGGCGACGGCGAAGGCACGTGAGGCCATCGGGTCGAGGTACTCCATACCGGCCTGGGTGTGGACCTCCAGCAGTCCGGCCCGGCGCAGCGCGCGGTTGATGTCGACCGGGCGGCTCACCGGGGTGATGCCGTACTCGGAGAGTGCGACGACGGTGCGTCCTTCGGCGCGGGCGTCGTCCAGGAGCGGGGCAAGGGCCTGGTCCAGGGCGGCGGCGGCCCGGTGGGCGCGGGGGTCGTCGGGGCCGTGGCGCTGGAGGTCGTAGTCGAGGTGCGGGAGGTAGCAGAGGGTGAGATCGGGACGGCGGGTGCGGTTGATGTGGCGGGTGGCGTCGATGAGCCACTGGCTGGAGACCAGATCGGCGGTGGGGCCCCAGTAGTGGAAGAGGGGGAAGGTGCCGAGCTTCTCGGTGAGTTCGTCGTGGAGGGCGGGTGGACGGGTGTAGCAGTCGGGTTCCTTGCGGCCGTCGGCGTAGTAGACGGGGCGGGGGGTGACGGTGTAGTCGGTGTCGGCGCCCATGGCGTACCACCAGCCGACGTTGGCGACGGTGTAGCCGGGGTGGGCGCGGCGGGCGGCGTCCCAGATCTTGTCGCCCGTGACCAGGGCGTTGTGCTGGCGCCAGAGCAGGACCTCGCCGAGTTCGCGGAAGTACCAGCCGTTGCCGACGATGCCGTGCTCGGAGGGGGTGGTGCCGGTGAGGAAGGTGGACTGGGCGGAGCAGGTGACGGCCGGCAGGACGGTGCCGAGCGGGGCACGGGAGCCGGAGGTGGCGACGGAGGCGAGGTGGGGCATGTGGTCGAGGAGCCGGGGGGTGAGACCGACGACGTCCACGACCAGGAGCGGGGTCGGGCGGCCGGTCTCGGGCCGGGTGTCGGCGGTGGGCGGCGGGGGCGGGGTCACGGCAGCTCCTTGAGACCGAGGTCCGTCAGCAGGTCGCGGGCGAGGGTGAGTTCGGCGGCGATGCCGTCGGCGAGCTGACTGCGGGCGCGGGGGCGCAGTTCGGGCGGGAGCGCCTGCCAGGTGTAGGTCTCGACCTCCAGGTGGCGGGTGAGCGGGACGGGGCCGCCCACCAGGCGGGCCAGGGTGGTGCGCAGGACCGGGAGGGTGGAGGTGAGGGGTGCCGCGGGGGCGGCGTGCAGGGGGACGTGGAAGTGGGAGCGCCACGGCGCGCCTTCGGGGAGTCGCTCCCCGGCGAGGGCTTCGCCGAGGTCGTCGGTGCCGCGCAGTCCGGCGGCGGTGGCGGTGCGGGTCTGGTGCAGGAAGCGGGGTTCGTCGAAGGCGGCGAGGGCCGTGCGGACCTCGGGGAGATGGGGGTGTTCGGCGTGCAGGGCGGCGGAGAGCTGGGATTTGACGATGGGGACACCGGCCCGGGTGAGGGCGTCCAGGGCGGTGTCCGGGTCCTCGAAGGAGGTGGCGAGGTGGCAGGTGTCGACGCAGATGCCGATGCGGGGGTGGCCGATCGCGGTGAGTGGGGCGAGGGCGTCGGCGGTGGTCTCGACGACACAGCCGGGTTCGGGTTCCAGGCCGATGCGCAGGGAGCGGCCGGTGAGTTCCTCCAGCGCGTCGAGGCGTTCGGCGAGGGTGAGCAGGGCCGTGTGGGCGGCGGCGGTGCGCTCGGGTCCGGCGGCGGTGCGCCAGGCGAGGGGCAGGGTGGAGACACTGCCTTCGGTGACGTCGTCGGGGAGCAGTCCGGCGAGCAGCCGGGCCAGGGCGGTGGTGTGCTCCAGGCGTTCGGGGTCGGCCCAGTCCGGTTTGTACACGCGGTACTTGACCTCTTCGGCGCCGAAGCCCTCGTAGGGGAAGCCGTTGAGGGTGACGACCTCCAGGCCGCGCTGGTCGAGTTCGGTGCGCAGGGTGCGCAGGGCGGACGGGTCGGAGACCAGGGTGCCGGCGGCGTCCTTGGCGAGCCACAGGCCGATGCCGAGGCGGTCGCGGCCGAGGCGGCGGCGGACGGGTTCGCAGTGGTCGCGGAGTTGGGCGAGGACGCCGTCGAAGGTCTCGGCGGGGTGGACGTTGGTGCAGTAGGCCAGGTGGACGGTGGAGCCGTCGGGGTGGCGGAAGCGCATCGCTCACTCCCCGCCGCGGAGGATGGAGTTGCCCTCGTGGGTGGCGTCGGTGTCGGCGACGTCGAGGTTCAGCCGGCCGCTGAGCCCGTAGAAGGCGACCGGGTTGCGCCACAGCACCCGGTCGACGTCGTCCTCGGAGAAGCCCTCGGCGAGCATGAGGTCGCCGACCTTGCGGGTCTTGAGGGGGTCGCTGCGGCCCCAGTCGGCGGCGGAGTTGACGAGCACCTTCTCGGGGCCGTGGGCGCGGAGCACGGCGACCATCCGGCTCTCGTCCATCTTGGTGTCGGGATAGACGGAGAAGCCGAGCCAGCAGCCGCTGTCCTTGGCTTCCTTGACGGTGGTTTCGTTGAGGTGGTCGATGAGGACACGGTCCAGGGGCAGCGCGGACTCGCGGACGACGTCGATGGTGCGGCGCAGCCCGGCGAGCTTGTCGCGGTGCGGGGTGTGCACGAGGGCGGGCAGTTCGTGGTCGGCGGCGAGCTGGAGCTGGGTGGCGAGGGCGTGGTCCTCGGCCGGGGTCATGGAGTCGTAGCCGATCTCGCCGACGGCGACGACCTGGTCCTTCATGAGATAGCGGGGGAGTTCGTCCAGGACGGGGGTGCAGCGCGGGTCGTTGGCCTCTTTGGGGTTGAGGGCGATCGTGCAGTGGTGGGCGATGCCGTACTGGGCGGCGCGGAAGGGTTCCCAGCCGAGGAGGGAGTCGAAGTAGTCGAGGAAGCTGGTGGGAGAGGTGCGGGGCTGGCCGAGCCAGAAGGCGGGTTCGACCACGGCGCGGACGCCCGCGGCGTACATGGCCTCGTAGTCGTCGGTGGTCCTGGAGGACATGTGGATGTGGGGGTCGAAGATGCGCATCAGGACTCCTTGCCGTGGGGTTCGGCCGTGCTCACCTGGGGTGCGGCCTCGGTCAGGGCCAGCACGCGGCGCAGATCCTCGGGGACGGGACGGCCCGCGGCGGTGCGTTCGGCGGCGTAGTCGGCGAGCATCCGGGCGAGTTCCGGGTCGCCGGCGGCCCGTCGGGCGAGATCCGTGACCTCGGTGAGGGGGACTCCGGTGAACAGGCACTTGAGGACCGCGTGGCGCCAGGCGTGGGCGGTGAGATGGCGGGCGCCGTAGGGGCCGAGGGCGGCGGAGACGAGCCGGGTGTCGTTGGTGCGCAGGGCGTCCTCGACCAGGGGGAGGGCCTGTGGGCCGGGCACGAGATGGGGCAGGGCGTGCAGCACGGCGCGGCGTTCGGCGGCGGTGCCCTGGGCGTAGACCCGGGTCAGGGCGGCGGTGTCGGCGTGGGCGGCGTGCAGGATCAGGACGCGGGCGGCGTCGGCGTGGTCGGGGCCGCAGCGGCGGCCGGCCTCGGCGAGGCGCAGTTCCCACGCGGAGATGGGTCCGTGACTGCCGGGGTGGTCGGCGGCCTCGGTGAGGGCCCGGTCGAGCCAGGTGCGGGCGTCGGGGTCGAGCCGGGCGGTGAGACGGGTGCGCAGTTCGCCCAGGGGGGTGCCGGTGGGCTGGGGGTCCAGGCTGCTGCGGGGGTTCATCGGGGGCTCCCTTGTGGGGATGGCGTGGCGTGTCGGAGGAACGGGAGGGAGAGTTCGGCGTAGTGCGGGCCCGCGTGGGAGTGGCGGGGCAGTTCCACGACGGTCAGTCCCTGGTAGCCGGTGCCGGCCAGGGCGGCCAGGACAGCGGGGAAGTCCATCTCGCCCTCGCCCAGCGGGAGGTGCTCGTGGACGCCGCGGCGCATGTCCTCGATCTGGACGTGGCGCAGCCAGGGGGCGGCGGCGCGGACGCAGTCGGCGGGCGGGAGCGGTTCCAGGCACTGGCAGTGGCCGAGGTCCAGGGTGAGGCCGAGGTGCTCGGGGTCGCCGAGTTCGTGGCGCAGCCGGTGGAAGTCGGCGAGGGTGGCGAGGAGGTGGCCGGGTTCGGGTTCGACGGCGAGCGGGACGCCCGCGGTGGCGGCGGCGTCCAGGACGGGGGTGAGGGAGTCGGCGAGGCGTTTCCAGGCGGTGTCCGGGTCGGTGCCGTCGGGGAGGGTGCCGCTGAAGCAGTGCACGGCGTGCGCGCCGAGGTCGGCGGCGATCCGTACGGCCCGGATCAGGAGATCCACCCGGCGTGCGCGGTCCTCGGGTGCGGGGTCGAGCAGGGAGGGTCCGTGTTTGCGGCGTGGGTCGAGCACATAGCGTGCGCCGGTCTCGACGGTGACCTCCAGGCCGAGTGCGCCGAGCAGCGCGGCCGTGCTGCGGGTGCGGGCCGCCACGTCCGGGGCGAACGGGTCGAGGTGCATGTGGTCGAGGGTGAGCCCGACGCCGTCGTAGCCGAGGTCGGCGAGGAGGTGGAGGGCGTCGGCGAGCCGGAGGTCGGCGAGCCCGTTGGTGCCGTAGCCGAAGCGGAGGGGGTGGGGGTGGGGATCGGGGGGTGCGGCGGGGTGGGGATCGGGGGTCATGTGACGCTCACCTTCTTCGCGAAGCGGGCCGCGAGGGGGCCGAGGGCGGCGATGGCCAGCGCGGTGACCGGGGCGCCGGATCTGGCCGAGAGGGCGGCCTGGAGCGGGATGGTGGCGCGGATGCCGCCGCCGACGGCGCGTTGGGTGAGCGGGGGTGAGGGGTTGAGGGCCGCGTGGAAGTAGGGGCGGGCCGCGGTGGTGGCGTAGAGGGCGGCCAGGGCGGTCCGCAGTTCGGCGGCGCCGGGTCGGAGCCGGGTGACGGCGGACAGCGCGGCCCGGGGGGTGGTGCCCGGCAGGCCCCGGGTGGCTGCGTCGCCGGGGCCTGCCGGGGGTCGGGTGGTGACCTGGGTCAGGAAGGCGGTGGCGGCCAGGGCGGCGAGCGGGGCGAGCGGGGTGCCGCCCCCGGTCTCGTGGCGGGAGACGGTGGTGACCGCGAGGGTGTGGGTGCCGAGGAGCGCCGCGGAGGGCAGGGCCTCGCGGGTCCGGCCCTGGGTGGCGGCGGCGCCCATCAGCAGGTCCAGGGCGCGGGCCCCGGCCATCGCGACGGGGCCGGCCGGAGTGCGTTTGAGGCCCAGGTCGTACGCCCAGACGGTGGCCGCGAGCGGGGCGGCGACCGTGAGGGCCGGGCGGCCGGCCCGGGCGGCCAGCGCCAGCCCCGCCACGGTGAGGGCACCGGCGGCGGCGAGGGCGGCGCCCGGGCGGATACGGCCGGAGGGGAGGGGGCGGTGGGGGCGTTCGGCGGCGTCCTCCTCCCGGTCCGCCCAGTCGTTGAGAGCCATACCGGCCTCGTAGAGGCAGAGGGAGGCGCCGATGGCGAGCACGGTGCGGGAGGAAGGGCGCACCTGGGCCGCGGCGGCACCGGCCAGGGCGTCCCCGGGCACGGTGAACAGGGCGGGCAGCCGCAGCAGTTCGGCCCAGGCGCGGAGTCTGGCGGGGGCGGGGAGGCAGCCGCCGGGTGCGGTGGAGTGCGGCGCGCCGGGAGTGCCGCACTCCGAGGTGCCGGGCGCGCGGCCCTCCGCGGCACCGGGCTCGCTGTGCTCCGATGTGTCGGGCTCGCTGCCCTCTGTGGCGCCGGGCTCGCTGCCCTCTGTGGTGCCGGGTGATCGGGTGCTGACTGTCGGGGCGGGTGTGTGGTCGGCTGCGGGGGCGGAGGGCTGAGCGGGTGTGGGGCCGGAGGGCTGAGCGGTTGCGGGACCGGGTGCCGCATCAGTTGGCGGGGCCGGAGGCTCGCTGCCCGCCGGGCCGGGTGACGGACCGGCCACGGGACCGGGTGACCCGGCGTCCGTCGGGCCGGAGGGGCCGCCGTGCACTCCACCAGACGGCCGACCACCCGCCGCACCGGGCGACGAGTCGGCTGATGGGGCCGGAGGCTCGCTGCCCGCCGGGCCAGGTGACGGACCGGCCACGGGACCGGGTGACCCGGCGTCCGTCGGGCCGGAGGGGCCGCCGTGCACTCCACCAGACGGCCGACCACCCGCCGCACCGGGCGACGAGTCGGCTGATGGGGCCGGAGGCTCGCTGCCCGCCGGGCCAGGTGACGGACCGACCACGGGACCGGGTGACCCGGCGTCCGTCGGGCCGGAGGGGCCGCCGTGCACTCCACCAGACGGCCGACCACCCGCCGCACCGGGCGACGAGTCGGCTGATGGGGCCGGGGGCTCGCTGCCCGCCGGGCCGGGTGGCGGACCGGCCACGGGACCGGGTGACCCGGCGTCCGTCGGGCCGGAGGGGCCGCCGTGCGCTCCACCAGACGGCCGGCCGGCCGCCGCACCGGGGGTCGGGTCGGCTGGCGGGGGCGGGGGGACGTTGTCCGGGGGGTCGGGCAGTCGGCCGATGGCCGGTTCGGGCGCCGCAGCAGCGGTCGGGCCGGCCTGTGCGGCGCCTTCGTGGTGTCCGGTGTCCGCGACGTCGAGGCCCTCGCCCTCACCGGCATGTCCGTGGTCGCCCGCTGTCCGTCCCTCGGTGTCGCGCGCGCGTCCTTCGCGGTGCTCGGCACGGCCGACGACCTGCAACACGCGGGGCTCCCGTGCCGCCGCACGGGGGAAGCCGGTGCGGGCGGTGCGGGGCGGCAGTTGCTCCGACACCAGAGGGGAGGGCATGTGCTCCGACCCAGGGCGGGGAGGGGCCTGCCGGGAGGGGGTCGCGCCCGGCACCGTTCGCCGGGCTCGCGCGTCCGAGCCGGGGAGTCGTACGGGGACCGTCCGCAGCACGGAGAAGAGGGATCGCGCCCCCGGAGCGGTGGCACACCCTCCGGACTCGGCGCCGCCGGAAACGCCGCTCCGGCGCTGCCGGGACCCCGTGGCCGAGCCGTCCGCGACGCCCCGCAGGACATCCACCGCCCGGGCCACGGCACCGGCACCGGCACCAGCACCAGCACCAGCACCAGCACCAGCACCGATCCTCGTCCCGCTCCCGGCAGGGATCCGCGCTGTCAGGCTCCCCAGTAGCGTCCGCAACCTCATGTCCGCTCCTCTCCGGTCGTCCCGTCCGGCGCCGACCGCAGCCGCTGGGCGAAGGCCAGCAGTTCCACGTACTGCTCCCCGAGGGCCGCCGGCCCCTCCCCCACCGGGTCCTTGAAGTAGAAGCCGAGTGGGGGCAGCGGGCCCGTGAGGCCGATCTCGTGGGCGCGGGCGGTCAGTCGGGCCAGGTCCAGGACCAGGGGCGCGGCGAGTGCCGAGTCGCAGCCCTGCCAGATGGTCTGCATGACCATGCGGGTGCCGAGGAAGCCGTCGAAGGCGATGTGGTCCCAGGCGGTCTTCCAGTCGCCGAGGGACGGGACGTCGTCGATGTGGACCTCGCCCTCGGGGGCGGTGCCCAGGGTGTCGGCGAGGACCCGTTCCTTGCCGGCGTTCTTCGCCGCGGCGGCGGCCGGGTCGGCGAGGGCGGCACCGTCGCCGCCGCCGAGCAGGTTGCTGCCGGACCAGGCCCGTACCCGCAGGGCGCGCTGGGCGAACATCGGGCCCAGGACGGAGCGCAGGAGCGTCTGGCCGGTCTTGCCGTCGCGCCCGGCGTGGGGCGGTCGCGGCCCGTCCTCCTCGGCCGCGAGGGCCTCGATCTCGCGGACGGCGGCCGGGTGCTGCATGCCTTGCGACGGGGTGAAGTTGACGTAGGAGCAGCCCGAGCGGAGGGCGGCGAGGGCGTAGAGGGTGCTGGGGGGCAGGGCGTCGCCCGTGGGGACGGGTTCGGTGGAGGCGACGTTGATCACCACGGTGCGGGCCAAGCGGTGGCGCCGGGTGAAGTCCTGGATGTCGGCGGTGAAGGCCGCGATCAGTTCGGCCTCGCTCCTGGTGTCGCCCGGGGTGGGGCCGCCCGGTCGGATCTCACGGTCCGCGGCGGCCAGTTCGGCGGCGACGGCCGTCGTCAGGCCGGGTGGGATGACGCCTCCGGCGGTGAGGGTCTCGGCGCGTTTGGGCAGCGGGCAGTCCACGGTGTCGTGGCCGCCGAAGACCAGGTCGGCGAGGGCGGGCAGACCGCTGTCGGTGAACGCGGGGGTCTCGGTGACCATGCCGGTGGGCGGGTGCAGTCCCGCGGTGACGGCGGCACATCCCGTGACTACGGTCGTGGCGACGGAGCCTCGGGCTCCGATCAGCCACACTCCCACACGCGGTCGGGAGAGGGACGCGGACATGGGCAGCCTCCTTGTCGTGCGCGAACCGGGGGGCGAGAGGGAGAGGGGAAAGGGATAGGGATAGGGATAGAGGAGGGGGAGGGCGGGAGACGGCGGGCGGGGGTCCGGCGTCCCCCGCCCGCCGCCGTTCGGTGGTCCGGCGAGCCGTTCCCACGACTCACCGTTCAGGTGTCCGGCGGGCCGTCCGGCCGGCTCGCCGTTCGGTTACCCGGTGGGCAGTTCCTTCAACTGGATGTTGCGGAAGGAGACCTGGTCGTCGGCGCCGTGGTTCTGGAGGCCGATGTGCCCGTCGGTCAGGCTGCGCTGGGGGTCCTTGTTGGTGAAGTCATTGATCTTGACTCCGTTGAGGAACACCTGGAGGCGTTCGCCCTGGACCCTGATCTCGTAGGAGTTCCACTGGCCGGGCGGCCGAAGAACCTGGTCACGGGCCTTGATGTTGGCCGATTTGAACGAGTAGACGGATCCGGTGGTGCGCTCGGGCGCGTCGGTGGCGTCGATCTGGATCTCGTAGCCCTTGTTCACCGCGGACCAGGGGTCGTCGGAGGCCGGGAAGCCGACGAAGATCCCGGAGTTGTCGTCGCCCTGCATCTTCCAGTCGAGCTTGAGGGAGTACGACTTCAGCTCCTTGGCCTGGTACCAGAGCAGACCCATGCCGCCTTCGGACTGCAGGGCGCCGTTGCTGACGGTGAACTTGCCGGGTCCGGCCTGCTTCCAGCCGTCGAGGGTCTGGCCGTTGAAGATCTTCCGGTAGTCCTTGCCCGGCTTGCAGTCGGCCTTGACCTGGCCGGTGGCGTACTGCATGCCGCCGAGCAGATGGGCGCGGAAGGCTTCCTCGGTGTAGGACTCCTTGGTGTGGCCGCCGCCGGTGTAGAAGGAGCGACCGCCGCCGTAGCTCTGGCACCAGGCGATCGGGTGGTCGCCCTTCATGCTGCCGCCCTGGTAGGTCGTCTCGTCCAGGGTGGCGAGGACCTTGGCCTGCTCGCGCGGGTTGGTGCGGTAGTTGTACCACTCGTCGGTGCGCTCCCAGGTGTCGCCCAGGTGTGCGGTGGACGGGTGGTCGTGGTCCTCGACGCGGACGGTGGCCTTCTGGATGGCCGGGTGCGAGGTGAAGTAGGCGCCGACGAGGCCGCCGTAGAACTCCCAGTCGTACTCGGTGTCGGCGGCGGCGTGGATGCCGAGGTAGCCGCCGCCGTTCTTGACGTAGTTCTCGAAGGCCGCCTGCTGGTCGGCGTTGAGGACGTCACCGGTGGTGGAGAGGAAGGCGACGGCGTCGTACTTGGCGAGGTTGGCCGTGGTGAACTGGCGGGCCTCCTCGGTGGCGTCGACCGTGATGCCGGCCGGGGCGCCCAACTCCTTCAGCGCGGCGACGCCGGCCGGGATGGAGTCGTGCCGGAACCCGGCGGTCTTGGAGAAGACCAGGACCTTCTTGCCGCCCTTGAACGGCTCCTTGGAGAACTCGAAGTCGTCCAGGTCGTACAGCGCGCCCGGGCCGCCCTTGAAGACCAGGAAGATCTCCGAGGTGCGCTTGGGCAGGGACCGCAGCGGCACGTCGACGTTCTGGAAGGTCTCCCAGCCGCCGGTCGGCGGGATGTAGGCCGAGCCGTGGAGCGGGCCGTCGGGCGAGCCGGTGCGCAGTTCGATGAAGCCGCCCGCGCCGCCGGAGGAGGCGCGTACGGTCATCTTCTTCTGCCCGTCGAACTTGTAGGGCGTGAAGGAGATCCAGTCGCCGTCGTCGATGTCGCCGACGGTCTTGCCGCCGTTGGCGGCGGGCTTGTCGTACGTCCGGATGCCCGACTGGGCGCCGAAGTGCTCGGCCTGGCGGTGCAGCGGCTGGAGCACGGTACGGGCGGTGCCGGTCAGCGTCTCCTGGCCGTTGGCGCCGCCGTCGGTGTAGCTGGCGCCGACGACGCCGTAGATGTTGGCGTTGGGGTCGTGGCCGCCGTCACCGGGGGGCGGTTTGAGGGTGCCCTCGCAGCCCATTTCGCTGGTCAGTTCGTGGGCGTGGGAGTCGTGGCCGAGGCTGTAGGAGACCTTGACCTTGGAGCAGTCGACCGTCTCCTCGGGGTCGGTGACGGTCACCTTGAAGGGGACGGGCTTGCCGAACTCGGCGAGGGTGCCGTTGCCGGGGACGTCGATCCGCACCTTGGGTTCGGTGTTGCCGACGACGATCCGGACGCTGGCGTTGCCGGTGTTGCCCTCGGGGTCCTTCGCGGTGAAGGTGGCGGTGTAGGTGCCGACCTTCTTGTAGCGGTGGGTGGGGTTGAGGCCCTCGCCCTTGGTGCCGTCGCCGAAGTCCCAGCCGTAGGTGAGATTCGGGGAGTCGGCGTCCTTGGCGGAGGCGGTGAAGGCGACCTTCAGACCGGCCGCGCCGGAGGTCTTGTCGGCGCTCACCTCGGCGATCGGGGAGAAGCCGTCCTGGGCGTACTCGATCCGGTACAGCGCGGAGTGCTCGTCGCCCTGGAACCAGGAGACGCCGTAGTCGAGGACGTAGAGCGCGCCGTCGGGGCCGAACTCCATGTCCATGATCTGGGTGCCGGTCCACGGGAAGTCGTTGATCTTCGCGACGGAGCCGTCGGCGTTCTGCTCGATCCGCTTGATCCAGCGGCGGCCGAACTCGCCGGCGAAGAAGTCCCCGTCGTACGCCTCGGGGAACTTCACGCTGGAGTCGAGCGCGGCGTCGTAGCGGTAGACCGGGCCGGCCATCGGGGACTCGGAGCCGCTGCCGAACTCGGGCAGGGAACCACCGTCGTACGGGATCCAGGCGGCCTGCGCGGGCGGCAGGTCGACCAGGCCGGTGTTGTGCCGGGAGGTGTTCTTCGGGGCGGCGCAGTCGAATTTCTCACCGGAGGTGCCGGTGGCGAAGTCGTAGTCGACGTATGCCTCGTTGTTGCCGGTGCAGAACGGCCAGCCGAAGTTGGCGGCCTCGGTGACCTTGGCGAACTCGACCTGTCCGGCCGGGCCCCGGTTGGGGTTGGCGGAGCCCGCGTCGGGGCCGTAGTCGCCCACGTACACGATGCCGGTCTTGTCGTCGACGCTCATCCGGAACGGGTTGCGGAAGCCCATCGCGTAGATCTCGGGGCGGGTCTTGTCCGTGCCCGGGGCGAAGAGGTTGCCGTCCGGGACGGTGTACGAGCCGTCCGCGGCGACCTTGATACGGAGGATCTTGCCGCGCAGGTCGTTGGTGTTGCCGGAGGTGCGGCGGGCGTCGAACGCGGGGTTGCGGTTGTCGCGTTCGTCGATCGGGGTGTAGCCGTCGGAGGCGAAGGGGTTGGTGTCGTCGCCGGTCGACAGGTACAGGTTGCCGGCCGCGTCGAAGTCGATGTCGCCGCCGACGTGGCAGCAGATGCCGCGGGAGGCCGCGACGTCCAGGACCTTCTTCTCGCTGGCCAGGTCAAGGGTGCCGTTGGCGTTCAGGACGAAGCGGGAGAGCCGGTTGACGCCGTCGAACTTCGCGAAGTCGGCCGCGGTGCCGGTCTCCGGGGCGTCGCCCGCGGGGGTGTCCAGCGGCGGGGCGTAGTAGAGGTAGATCGCCCGGTTGTTCTTGAAGTCCGGGTCGATGCCGACGCCCTGGAGGCCCTCCTCGTCGTGGCTGTACACGTCGAGCTTGCCGGCGACCTTGGTGACGCCGCCCTGGTCGGTGAGGCGCAGGGTGCCGTCGCGTGAGGTGTGCAGGACACTGCGGTCGGGGAGGACGGCGAGCGACATCGGCTCGCCCATCTCGGGTTCGCCCTTGGCGAGCGGCACCTGCTGGAACTGCTCCTCGGCGACCGCCGGTTCGTCGTGTTCCGGGTGGCCGGGGTGAGCGCCTGCGACGGTCGCCGGGGTGCCCACGGCCAGCAACAGGCCGGTGAACAGGGCGAGGGTGGTGCGGAGCCTGCGGCGCCTCGGGGGGTGGGCGCTTTCGGTTCTCGTTCTGGTTCTGTGCACGAAGTCCCTCCGGGGAACGGGTGGGCCGTACGGGTCGGGGTGCGAAGGCGTGCGGTGCGGGCGCCGGGGTGCGCCGTCACCCCGGAGGTCTGTGTGTCCTGAACACTTCAGGGACGGTAACCGCGTCCGTCCGGGGCGAACACCCCTTGCGTCAGGATCGATCGAGCTTTCTCCCATCAGAGGACAAAGCGGGATTCGGGCAGGTCGGAGGGGGGACCGGCGGTTTTACCGGTCCCCGTTCCGCGACCCGCGTCGGATGGGTGCGGTCAGCTGTTGAACGCGGCGTCGAAGGACGCGCTGGGCGGGTCGAAGTCGAACGCCTTGAGCCGCGTGAGGGCTTCGGGGGCGCCTTGGAGCCGGTCCATCCCGGCGTCCTCCCACTCCACCGAGATCGGACCTTGGTAGTCGATCGAGCGGAGCATCCGGAAGACGTCCTCCCAGGGCACGTCGCCGTGACCGGCGGAGACGAAGTCCCAGCCGCGGCGCGGGTCGCCCCACGGGAGGTGGGAGCCGAGCCGGCCGTTGCGGCCGTCGAGGCGCTTGCGGGCCTCCTTGCAGTCGACGTGGTAGATCCGGTCGCGGAAGTCCCACAGGAACCCGACCGGGTCGAGGTCCTGCCAGACGAAGTGCGAGGGGTCGAAGTTGAGGCCGAAGGCGGGCCGGTGGTCCACCGCTTCGAGGGCGCGCTGGGTGGTCCAGTAGTCGTAGGCGATCTCGCTGGGGTGGACCTCGTGGGCGAAGCGGACGCCCTCGGCGTCGAAGACGTCCAGGATCGGGTTCCAGCGGTCGGCGAAGTCCTGGTAGCCGCGCTCGATCATGGACTCGGGCGCGGGCGGGAACATCGCGACCAGGTGCCAGATCGCGGAGCCGGTGAAGCCGATGACGGTGTCCACGCCGAACGCCGCCGCGGCGCGCGCGGTGTCGGCGATCTCGGCGGCGGCCCGCCGCCGGACGCCCTCGCCGTCGCCGTCGCCCCAGATCCGGGCGGGCAGGATCGCCTCGTGGCGTTCGTCGATGATGGCGTCGCAGACGGCCTGACCGACCAGGTGGTTGGAGATGGCCCAGCACTTCAGGCCGTACTTCTCCAGGAGTTGGCGGCGGGAGTCGAGGTACGACGGGTCGGCGAGGGCCTTGTCGACCTCGAAGTGGTCGCCCCAGCAGGCCAGCTCCAGGCCGTCGTAGCCGAAGTCGCGGGCGAGTCGGCAGACCTCTTCGAGCGGGAGATCGGCCCATTGGCCGGTGAAGAGTGTGAAGGTGCGCGGCATCTGGCGTGGCCTCCTAGAGCGCGATCGGGGTGTAGACGGAGTTCTTCTCGGCGCTCTCCTCCACGGCGGCCAGGACCCGCTGGACCTGGAGTCCATCGGCGAAGGAGGGCGCGGGGCTGCTGCCCTCGGCGATCGCGTGCACGAGGTCGCGGGCCTGGTGGGCGAAGGTGTGCTCGTAGCCGAGGCCGTGGCCCGGCGGCCACCATGCCTCCAGGTAGGGGTGGCCGGGTTCGGTGACGAGGATGCGGCGGAAGCCGCCGTGCTCGTCGGGTTCGGTGGCATCGTGGTACCACAGTTCGTTGAGCCGCTCCAGGTCGAAGCTGAGCGAGCCGCGCTCACCGTTCAGTTCGAGGCGCAGGGCGTTCTTGCGGCCGGTGGCGTACCGGGTGGCCTCGAAGGAGGCGAGGGCGCCGGACGGGAAACGGCCGGTGAACAGGGCGGCGTCGTCGACGGTGACCTCGCCGGTGCCGTCGGCTGCCGCCGCGGACAGTCCGGCCGCCGCGGACAGTCCGGCCGCCGCGCCGGGCAGCGGACGACGGCGTACGAAGGTCTCGGTGAGCGCGGAGACTCCGGCCAGCTGCTCCCCCGCCACGAACTGGGCCAGGTCGATGATGTGCGCGCCGAGGTCGCCGAGCGAGCCGGAGCCGGCCTGCTCCTTGCGCAGCCGCCAGGTCAGCGGGGCCTCGGGGTCGGCGAGCCAGTCCTGGAGGTAGGTGACCCGGACGTGGCGCAGGGTGCCGATCCGGCCCTCGGCGACCATCCGGCGGGCCAGGGTGGTGGCGGGGACCCGGCGGTAGTTGAAGCCGACCATCGCGATCCGGCCGCGGGCGTGGGCGGCGTCGGCGGCGGTCGTCATCGCCTCGGCCTCGGCGACGGTGTTGGCCAGCGGCTTCTCGCACAGGACGTGCTTGCCGGCCTCCAGCGCGGCCAGGGCGATCTCGGCGTGGCTGTCGCCGGGGGTGCAGATGTCGATCAGGTCGATGTCGTCGCGGGCGATCAGTGCGCGCCAGTCGGTCTCGGCACTGGCCCAGCCGTGCCGGTCGGCGGCGGCGCGTACGGCGTGCGGGTCCCGGCCGCAGATCGCGGACATCACCGGGCGCAGCGGCAGGTCGAAGACCCGGCCCACGGTACGCCAGCCCTGGGAGTGGGCGGCGCCCATGAAGGCGTAGCCCACCATGCCGATCCGCAGGGGCGGTTTGTCCGGTCCGCCGCTCACGGTGCCGGTACCGGAGACGGCGGTCCGGTCCGACTCCGCGGCGGCGACGCCGTCCGCTCCCTGCGCGCCGGTGTCACTCGATACCGGCGTTCCGGCCGCTGCCCCTGCGGGCTGCTGCGGCTGTCCCATGGATCAGTCCTCCTTGTGGTGTGGCGCGGTGGGGGGTTGGGGTCTGACTGTCGAAGCGGGGGGGGTGGGTCGGGGGTGGGCCCAGGGGGTGGGCCCGGGGGTGGGCCTAGTGGGTGGGCCCGGGGGTGGGTTCGGATTCGGGGTCGGGCCGGGTCCGGGGTCGGGGTCGGTCCGGGTCCGGGGCGGAGTCCGGGTCAGGGCCAGGTTCGGTCCGAGCCTGGGTCTGAGTCCGAGCCCGAGTCCGGTCCGGGTCCGGTCCGGATCCGGTCCCGGTCCGGGGTCGGGATCGGTCTGAGCCCGAGTCCGGTCCGGACCGGGTTCGGTCCAGGTTCGGTCCGAGCCCGGGTCTGAGTCCGAGACCGAGCCCGAGTCCGGTCCGGGTCCGGGTCCGGGCCCCGAGTCCGGTCCGGATCCGGGCCGGGTCCGGTCCAGGTCCGGGCCGGTCGGAGTCCGAGACCGAGACTGAGCCCGAGTCCGGTCCGGGTCCGAGTCGGAGCCGAGCCCGGGTCCGGGTCCGGGTCCGGGTCCGGTCCGGGCCCAGTCCGAGCCCGGGTCCGGTCCGGGTCGGGTCGGGTCGGAGTCCGGCTCAGTCCGAGCCGGGCCCGAGCCCGAGCCCGGGTCCCGGTCCATGTCGCGGTCCGGGTCCGGTACTACCGCCGGCTCCGGAGTGAAGCCGGCTTCCTGGGTGGGACCCCGGACAACGGGGTCCGGATGACGGGCCCCGGTTCCCGGGCCGACCCTTCCGCCCCGGCATCCGCCGGGACGGCCCTACCCAGGTCGGCCCGTCGGCCCCAGACGGAACCGTTGGCCCGGAGCGGCCCCCTTGGCCCGAAGGGGCCGGTCAGCCGCTTGGGCCGGTCGCCCGGTCGGGCCAAGAGTCCCTGCCCGGCCCGGGATCCCTGGCCGGCCAAGAGCCCTTGGTCGGCCCCGAAGCCGCGGCCGTCCCGGAAGTCCAGGTCGGTCCAGAAGCCCGAATCGATCCGGACCGCACCGGACCAGACCAGACCGGACCGGCTCGGCCCGGCGCGGCCCGGCTCGGCCGGGAAGTCCAACTCCGCCCGGAGACCAAGCGGGTCAGCGACTCGCCCCGCCCAGCGGCCGAGACCAGCCCAGGCCAGCCCAGCCCAGCCCAGCCAGTCCCGGACCGGCCCAGCGGCCCGAACCGCCCGGAAGCCCGGTTCCGACCGGAAATCCAGCCGACCGGATTCCCGAACCTCCGGACTCCCGGACCGACCGGAACCCCGAACCGCCCGAATCCCTAGGCCGACCGGAACCCCGAACCGCCCGGCTCCCCAGACCGCCCGACATCCACGGCCGACCAGATCCCCGAGCCAACCCGACTCCCGAACCACCCGGACCCGAACCACCCGGACCCCCAAGCCACCCGGACCCGAACCACCCGGACCCCAGGCCAGCCGGACCCCGGAGCCAACCCAAGCCCCGAACCGACCGGACCCTGGGACCACCCGGACCCCCGAGCCAACCCAAGCCCCGAGCCACCCAGACCCCCGAACCACCCGGACCCCGAAGCCGACCAGAACCCCAGCCGACCAGTGGTCCGAGTCGCTCCGGCACCAGGCCCACCCTCCCCGGTCACCCCTCCGGTCACCCCGGCCGGGGCGACGCGAGGGAACTCCCCTGTCCCTCGCCCGGCCCGGCCGGGAGTCAGGTCCCCCGGCCCGTCCGCCCCTCGTGTGCGGACGGGTCTGCTTCAAGCAGGGGGGCCGGCCCCTTACTTGAAGCCGGTGGACATGTATTGATCCACGTTGTCCTTGTCGACCACCGCTGAGTAGAGCGTGATCGAGGCCGGAATCTCGTACTCGGCCATCCCGCCGACACCCTTGCCCTGCCCGAGGGCGCGGGCGAGGTCGATGGCGGAGGCGGCCATGGTCGGCGGGTACAGGACGGTCGCCTTCAGCACCCCGTTGTCCTGCTTGATCGCCTGGAACGCGGAGAGCGCCCCCGCGCCGCCGACCATCAGGAAGTCGTCGCGGCCCGCCTGCTCGATGGCGCGCAGGGCGCCGACGCCCTGGTCGTCGTCGTGGTTCCACAGCGCGTCGAACTGCGACTGCGCCTGTAGCATCTGGGCCATCTTGGCCTGCCCCGACTCCACGGTGAAGTCGGCCGCCTGGCGGGCCACCTTCTTGATGTTCGGGTAGTTCTTCAGGGCGTCGTCGAAGCCCTGGGTGCGCTGCCGGGTCAGCTCCAGGCTGTCGACCCCGGCCAGCTCGATGACCTTGGCGTTCTGCTTGTCCTTGAGCCGCTCACCGATGTAGTGCCCGGCGTTGAGCCCCATGCCGTAGTTGTCGCCGCCGATGTAGCAGCGGTACGCCTGCGGGGAGTTGAAGATCCGGTCGAGGTTGACCACCGGTATCCCGGCCCGCATGGCCTTCAGCCCGACCTGGGTGAGCGCCTTGCCGTCGGCCGGCAGCACCACCAGCACATCGACCTTCTTGTTGATCAGCGTCTCGATCTGGCCGATCTGCGCGGCGGTGTCGTTGGAGCCCTCGGTGACCTCCAGCGTCACGTCCTCGTACTTCTCGGCCCGGCTCTTCGCGTTCACGTTGATCGCGTTGAGCCAGCCGTGGTCGGCCTGCGGTCCCGCGAAGCCGATGGTGACCGGCTTGCCGGGGCTGTCGGACGCGGCCGGCTGGTCGTTGCTCGCCGGCTCGTCGTCGGACGACTCGTTGCTGGTGCATCCGGAGAGGAGGACACCCGCGCCGACGGCGGCGGTCCCGAAGAGCATTCCTCTACGGCTGGTGAGCTGTGGCATGGCGGGGAACCCTTTCCTCAAGTCGTGCTCGCGGTACGGCGCTGGACCAGCACGGCGGCGACGATGATCGCGCCCTTGGCGATCTGCTGGACGTCGCTCTGCAGGTTGTTCAGGGCGAAGATGTTGGTGATGGTGGTGAAGATCAGGACACCGAGGACGGAGCCGACGATCGTGCCGCGCCCGCCGCTGAGCAGCGTGCCGCCGATGATCGCCGCGGCGATGGCGTCGAGTTCGTAGAGGTTGCCGTTGGTGTTCTGGCCCGATCCGGACAGGATGATCAGCAGGAAGGCGGCGATGCCGCAGCACAGTCCGGAGAGCAGGTACAGATACAGCCGCTGGCGGCGGACATCGATGCCGGCGAGCCGGGCGGCCTCCGCGTTGCCGCCGACGGCGACCGTGCGGCGGCCGAAGGTGGTGCGGTTCAGCAGCAGCCAGCCGATGACCGTGACGGCCGCGAAGACCAGGACGAGGGGCGGGATGCCGAGGATGTAGGCGTCACGCTCACCGAGGTCCAGGATGCTGCCGATGGTGACGATCTGCGTCTTGCCGTCGGTGATCTGGAGGGCGAGTCCGCGGGCCGAGGCCAGCATGGCGAGGGTGGCGATGAAGGGGACCATCCCGCCGTAGGCGATCAGTACCCCGTTGACCAGACCACAGCCCAGGCCGACGAGTACGGCGGTGAACAGGACGCCGGCGAACCCGTACTCCTGGGTCGCCACCGTCGTCGCCCACACCGAGGCCAGGGCCACGATCGCGCCCACGGAGAGGTCGATGCCGCCGGAGGTGATGACGAAGGTCATCCCGACGACGACCACGCCGATGATCGACGCCTGGGTGAGGACGAGTTGCAGATTGCGGGTGTCGAGGAATTCGTCGGGTTTGGTGATGCCGCCGATCACGATCAGCGCGGCGAGCACACCGAGCAGTGACAGGGTGCGCACATCGGCGCGGAACAGCGTGGCCCGCCAGGCGGGCGGTCCGCTCACCGGCGGCGCCTTCTCGGTGCTGTCCCGCGGTGGGGAGACGGGCTGCGTCATGACGCCGGGCTTCCTTCCATCACAAGGTCGAGTACGCGGGGTTCATCCAGCTCACGGGCGGGCGCGGTGTGGACGACCCGGCCCTCCCGGAGCACCAGGACACGGTCGGCGAGGCCGAGCACCTCGGGCACCTCGCTGGAGACGAGGAGCACCGCGAGGCCCTCGTCGGCGAGCCGGCGGACGACCGCGTACAACTCGGCGCGGGCGCCGACGTCGACACCGCGGGTGGGCTCGTCCAGCAGCAGCACCTTGCAGCCGCGCAGCAGCCAGCGGGCGAGGATCGCCTTCTGCTGGTTGCCGCCGGACAGGGTGCGCACGGGGACCGAGGGGTTGTCGGGCCGCAGCGACAGCTCACGGGTCGCGGTGCGAGCCGCCTTGAGTTCGGCGCCCCGGTCGATCCAGCCGAGGTGCGCGTAGCGGGACATGGAGGAGACCGACACATTGCGGGTGACGGACTCCAGCATCAGCAGGGCCTGCGCCTTGCGCTCCTCGGGGGCGAGCCCGAGACCGGCCCGTACGGCGGCCCGCACACTGCCGGTGCGCAACTCCTTCCCGGCCACCTTGACCTGACCGGCCGTCGGCTTGCGGGCGCCGTAGATGGTCTCCAGGATCTCCGAGCGTCCGGAGCCGACCAGTCCGGCCAGGCCGACGATCTCGCCGGGCCGCACGGTCAGGTCGAAGGGCTCGAACTCGCCGTCCCGGGCCAGCGCGCGCACCTCCAGGACCGGCTCGCCGGCCGGCGGTGCCACGGGCCGATCGGGGAAGACGTACTCGACGTTGCGGCCGGTCATCAGGGCGACGACGTCCTTGGTCGGCGTCGACTCGGCGGGCAGTCCGCCGGCCACCGCGCGGCCGTCCTTGAGCACGGTGACCCGGTCGCCGATACGGCGGATCTCCTCAAGGCGGTGCGAGATGTAGACGACGGCGACTCCGTCGGCGGTGAGGTCGGAGACGATCCGGAAGAGATTGTCGACCTCGTCGGGGTCGAGCGCGGCGGACGGCTCGTCCATCACAATCAGCCGTACGTCGTGGGAGAGTGCCCGCGCCATCGACACGATCTGCTGCTGCGCCGCCGACAACTCGCCGACCAGCCGCCCCGGATCGATCTCGGGGTGACCGAGGCGCTTCAGGAGCGCGGCCGTCGACGCCCGGGCGACTCCGCGCCGTACGACGAAGCCGGCGGCCGTGGGCTCATGGCCGAGGTGGACATTCTCGGCGACGGAGAGATGTTCCACCAGGTCGAGTTCCTGGTAGATGGTGGCGATGCCGAGGCGCATGGCGGCGATCGGCGAGCGCAGGGTGACCGACTCGCCGCGCCAGGTGATGGTGCCGCCGTCGGGCTGGTGGGCCCCGGCGAGCACCTTGATGAGGGTGGACTTGCCGGCCCCGTTCTGGCCGAGGAGGCAGTGGACTTCACCGGCCTGGACGTCGAGGTCGACGCCGTCGAGGGCCCGGACGCCGGGAAACGACTTGGTGATGCCGGACATGCTGAGCAGCGGTGGTTCTGGTGCCATGTGGGATCCCCTTGGCGGGCATGCGGGCCGGTTCAGGGCAGGGCCGGGTGAGGTACGGGTGAGATACGGGTGAGGTATACGGCAAAAGAAAAGCTGTTAAGTAAGACGGAGTACGACGAGCAGGTCAGGGGCGGGACGGGCAGGACGGGGATGTCGAGGTATCGGTGCGGGCACAGCTGACACGTGTCCGTCGGCCGTCCGCGCAGCGGGCGGAATGGGACGGAACAGGATGGAAGAAGGCGAAGTGGATCGAATGCGGGCGGAGGTGAGCGCGGTGGAGCGAGTGGGAGCGAGGCGGAGCGAGTGGCGCTTTACGCGGGTGAGAACAGGTGGTCGCTGATCAGTCGGGCCGCGCCGATGACTCCGGCGGTGGGCCCCAGTTCACCGAGCACGATGGGCAGATTGCCGGTCGCCAGGGGCAGCGACTGGCGGTAGACCTGGGTGCGGATCGCGGCGAGCAGGTTGTGGCCGAGTCCGGTCACCCCACCGCCGATCACCACGAGGCCCGGGTTGAAGAAGCTGACCAGGCCGGCGATGACCTGGCCGACGTGGTTGCCGCCCTCACGGATCAGGTCGAGGGCGGTGGCGTCACCGGCCGACGCGGCGGCGGCGACATCGACGGCGGTGAGGAGGCCGCCGGCCTCCAGCCGGGCCGCGAGTTCCGGGGAACGTCCCTGCTGGACCGCCTCCAGCGCGTCACGGGCGAGCGCCGCGCCGCTGAAGTGGGCCTCCAGGCAGCCCCGGTTGCCGCAGGCGCACGGGCGTCCGCCGGGCACGGCCTGGATGTGCCCGATGTCGCCCGCGCTGCCCGTCGTACCGCGGTGGACCTCACCGCCGACGACGATGCCGCAGCCGATACCGGTACCGATCTTGACGCAGAGGAAGTCGCCCACGGAGCGTGCGACGCCCGCGTGCTGCTCCCCCATCGCCATGAGGTTCACGTCGTTGTCGACCATCACCGGGCAGCCGAGTTCCTGACTGAGGGCCTCCCGCACGGGGAAGCCGTCCCAGCCCGGCATGATCGGGGGCGCCACGGGGACGCCCTCGGGGAAGCGGACCGGTCCCGGTACCCCGATCCCGGCTCCGTCGAACCCCTCGACCAGCCCGGACGCCTTGAGCTTGGCGGCCATGGCGAGGGCTTGCTCGAAGACCGCCACGGGCCCCTCGCGCACCTCCATGGGCTGGTTGATGTGGCCGAGGATCTCCAGTTCGGCGTTGGTGACGGCGACATCTATCGAGGTGGCGCCGATGTCGACGCCGAGGAAACGGAGTCCGGGGTTGAGCCGGATGTTGTGCGAGCGACGGCCACCGCGCGAGGCGGCGAGTCCGTCGGCCACCACGAGGTCGGTCTCCAGGAGCCGGTCCACCTCGACGGCCAGCTTCGACCGGGAGAGGTCGACCTGGTCGCCCAGTTGGGCACGGGAGTTGGGGCCGCCGTCGCGCAGCAGCTTCAGCAAGCGGGCCTGATGTGCGTTCGCGGGTCGCGCGGTCATACGTCTCACAGGCCCCTCCCCGCCTCATATCGGCTGTCTCCGTCGGGCTTTCGAGGGGAACGTAGCAGTGGCCGCCTCGGTGCGGAAGAACTTGCGCAGAGATTGCCGTCGACTTTTTCCACTGACAGGACAAAGACGGGGCGGCGCGGCCCCGGCCCCCAGGCCCGTCTCTGCCCTGCGCGCCCCGACGGTCTCGCGGCGGCGGGCTACCCCCGAGGGCGAGCGTGGTACGACTTCCTGGTGTGCTCCGTGTGGGCGCGCATCACCTCGGTGGCGCGCTGCTCGTCACGCCCCTTGATCGCGGCGATCAGCTCACGGTGCTCGATCCAGGACTGCTTGCCGCGCTGGCGGGCGATGGGCGCGTAGTACCAGCGGACGCGGCGGTCGACTTGGCGGGCGAGTTCGGCGAGGACCGTGTTCCCCGCCAGGTCCATCACCTTGGCGTGGAAGCGGGCGTTGAGCAGCACCGCGGCGTCCACGTCGTCGGCCGTGATGGCCTGCTCCCCCTCCGCGCACAGTTCCTCCAGCGCCGCGACCCCGGCGCTGGACGCGTTGGCGGCGGCGAGGCGCGCGGCCTCGGCCTCCAGGAGGGTGCGGACGGTCAGCAGCTGATCGGCCTCCTCCTCGGTGGGCTCGTGCACGAACGCGCCCTGGGCGGGGCGCAGATCGACCCAGCCCTCGGTGTTCAGCCGTTGCAGCGCCTCCCGTACCGGCTGGCGCGACACGCCGAGATGACCCGCAAGTTCGCTCTCGACCAGATGCTGGCCGGGTTGCAACGCGCGGGTCGTGATCAGTTCCAGCAGCGCCTCGTAGACGCGGTCTCGCAACGGCCCGGGGCGTTCCAGCTTGGGCACGGCCCCCTGGGGCAGTCCTGTCGACAGCATCGCGGTCCCCCTCCTCGGCAGGCACTGCACAATGGCTCGGCACTACGGCTCGCACTACAGCTCGCACTACGACTCAGCGCTACGGCTCGCACCACGACTCGGCACCTTGGCTCGGCCGACGGCTGGGCGTCGTCGAGCCGATGGAAAGCACGTAGGGAAAGCGCGTAGGGAAAGCGCGTAGGGAAAGCACGTAGGGAAAGCAAGTATTGATTGGCTTTCGTCTACAGTCTACGGCGCACCGATGCCAGGAACCGGGGAGTCGGCCTCGTCACACGGCGTCTCAGGGGCAGCGCACGACCTGTCCGGCGTACGACAGGTTCCCCCCGAAGCCGAACAGCAGCACCGGGTCCCCGGTGCGCACCTCGCCCCGCTCGACCAGCTTGGACCAGGCGAGCGGGATGCTGGCGGCGGAGGTGTTGCCGGAGTCGACGACATCGCGGGCGACGACGGCGTTGACCGCGCCGATGCGCTCCGCGAGCGGCTGGACGATCCGCAGGTTGGCCTGGTGCAGCACGACCGCGGCGAGTTCCTCGGGGGCGACCCCGGCGCGCTCGCAGGCGGCACGGGCGAGCGGTGCCAGCCGAGTGGTCGCCCAGCGGTAGACGGCCTGGCCCTCCTGGGCGAACCGCGGGGGCGTGCCCTCGATCCGTACGGCGTGGCCCATCTCCGGCACCGAGCCCCACTGCACCGGCCCGATGCCCGGTTCCTCGGCGGCCTCGACCACGGCGGCGCCCGCCCCGTCCCCGACGAGGACGCAGGTGGTGCGGTCGGTCCAGTCGGTGACCTCGGACATCTTGTCGGCGCCGATCACCAGCGCCCGGCGGGCGGCACCGGCCCGGACCGTGTGGTCGGCGGTGGCGAGCGCGTGGGTGAACCCGGCGCACACCACGTTCACGTCCATCGCGGCGGGCGAGGGGATGCCGAGCCGGGCGGCGACCCGGGCCGCCATGTTGGGCGAGCGGTCGATGGCGGTGGAGGTGGCGACCAGGACGAGGTCGATGTCCGCGGGGACGAGGCCGGCCGCCGCGAGGGCCTTGGCGGCGGCGTGCGCGGCCAGCTCGTCCACCGGCTCGTCGGGGCCGGCGATGTGCCGGGTGCGGATGCCGGCCCGGCTGCGGATCCACTCGTCACTGGTGTCGACCATGCCCGCCAGGTCCTCGTTGGTGAGCACCCTGGCGGGCTGGTAGTGGCCGACTGCGGCGATGCGCGAGCCGTTCATGGCTGGTGGGCCCCCTCGAATCGGGTTGCGGGATCCACCAGTCTGATCAGTGACTCACGGGTACGGCGGCAGGTGATGCCACAGGATTCGGCGGCGCTGGTTGTCGGCTTCTGTCAGCAACGGCCGGACGGTGAATCGGCTCACCCCGTGAAGAGCTGGGTCACCTTCCGCACCAGTTCGTAGATCCCGTACGCCAGCGGCAGCCCCACCCACACCCAGGCGAAGGCGATCAGCGGGCGCCGGTCAGGCGGACTCTGGCTGCTGTCGGGGGACATCGGCGGCCTCCTTCGGGGCGGGCCGGGCCTCGTGCCGGCCGGGTGCGTGATGGTGGCGGGGATGCACCGGCCGGACGAGTTCGTTGGCGACGAACCCCACGGCCAGCAGCCCGATCATGATGAGGAAGGAGGTCCCGTACAGGGACGCGCCGCTCTTCCCGGCCTCCTCCTGGTGGTCGGCGATCCAGTTGACGATCAGCGGTCCGAGCACTCCCGCGGTGGACCACGCCGTGAGCAGCCGGCCGTGGATGGCACCGACCTGGTAGGTGCCGAAGAGGTCCTTCAGATAGGCGGGGACGGTCGCGAAGCCGCCGCCGTAGAAGGAGAGGATGACCAGCGCGCACAGCACGAACAGCGGTTTGGAGGAGTCGCCGAAGACCGCGATGAGTCCGTACATCACGGCGCCGGCGCCGAGGTAGACCCGGTAGATGTTCTTGCGGCCGATCAGGTCGGAGGCGGAGGACCAGCCGATCCGGCCGGCCATGTTGGCGGCCGAGAGGAGAGCGACGAATCCGGCGGCGGCCGTCACGGACACGGGGGTGGCGGTGTCGGCGAAGAAGTCGGTGATCATCGGCGCGGCCTTCTCCAGGATGCCGATGCCCGCGGTCACGTTCATGCAGAGCACGATCCACAGGCACCAGAACTGGGGGGTGCGCAGGGCCTGGTTCGCGGACACCTGCGGGCCGGTGGAGGCCGGTCGCGCCGCTCCCCCGGCCGCCGGGGCGGTGGTGGCGGGGGTGGCAGGGGTGGCGCTGGCGGGGACCCGGACCAGCAGGACGCCCAGGGTCATGAAGAGCGCGTACGTCAGTCCGTGCACCAGGAACGCCAGCGCGATGCCGTCGCTGTCGGAGCCGAAGGAATCCAGCATCCGGGCGGACCACGGGGAGGCGATGAGGGCGCCGCCGCCGAAGCCCATGATGGCGATGCCGGTGGCCATGCCGGGGCGGTCGGGGAACCACTTGATCAGGGTGGAGACCGGCGAGATGTAGCCGATGCCGAGCCCGATGCCGCCGACGAAGCCGTAGCCGAGGACGATCAGCCAGTACTGCTCGGTGGCCGCGCCCAGCGCGGAGAGCAGGAAGCCGGACGAGAAGCAGACCAGCGCGACGGTCATGGCCCAGCGCGGGCCATTGCGTTCCACGAGGGTGCCGCCGAACGCGGCGGACAGGCCGAGCATCACGATGCCGAGCTGGAAGGGCAGCGCGCTCTGGGTGCCGCTGAGCCCGAGCGCGGACTCCAGGGGTGGCTTGAACACGCTCCAGGCGTACGCCTGGCCGATGGAGAGATGTACGGAGAGCGCGGCGGGGGGAACGAGCCAGCGGCTCCACCCCGGGGGAGCGATGGGGGGACTCATGATCCGGAACCGTAGGGACGCGCCGGGGGTGTTGAGAAGCCGGGAGTCGACCGTATGCGATGAACGGTATGCGCCACGCGCCGAACGGTCGCCGGGCAGGCGGGACGTGTCCGGGCCATGGCGGGCCGTGGCGGGTCGGCCGTGGCGGGCCGTGCGCGGACCCTTGTCGACCGTACCTCCATACTGTAGACAATATTCCGTCGACATCCTCTGCCCCGGCCCTCGGGTCACCTCGGCCCCGGGTCACCCCGACCCCGGATCACCCTGACCTCAGGTCACCCCGACCCCCGGTCACCCCGACCCCGGGTCGATCGCTCGATCGCTCACCGACCAGCCCACCTCCGCGGTATCCCTCGAACCGAACGGAGTCGCCCCCGTGAAAGTCGCAGTTCTCGGCGCCGGTGCGATCGGCGCCTATGTCGGTGCCGCGCTCCACCGCGCCGGCGCGGACGTGCACCTCGTCGCCCGTGGACCGCATCTGGCGGCCATGAGGCGGGACGGTGTGCGGGTGCTCAGCCCGCGCGGTGACTTCACCGCCCGCCCCGGCGCCACCGACGACCCGGTCGAGATCGGCCCGGTCGACTTCGTCCTCCTCGGCCTCAAGGCCCACTCGTACGCGGCGTGCGGGCCGCTGATCGCCCCCCTGCTGCATGACACGACGGCGGTGATCGCCGCCCAGAACGGCATCCCGTGGTGGTACTTCCACCGGCACGGCGGCCCCTACGACGGCCAGCGCGTGGAGAGCGTGGACCCCGGTGGCGCGGTCAGCGCGGTCCTCGCCCCCGAGCGGGCCGTCGGCTGTGTGGTCTACGCGGCCACCGCGCTCGAAGGCCCCGGTGTCGTACGGCACCTGGAGGGCACCCGTTTCTCCATCGGCGAGCCCGACCGCAGTGTCTCCGCGCGCTGTCTGGAGTTCAGCGCGGGGATGACGGCGGGCGGGCTGAAGTGCCCGGTGGAACCGGAGTTGCGCAACGACATCTGGCTCAAGCTGCTCGGCAACATCTCCTTCAACCCGATCAGCGCGCTCGCCCGCGCCACCATGCGGCAGATGTGTCTGCACGGCGGCACCCGCAAGGTCATCGAGACCATGATGACCGAGACGCTCGCGGTCGCCGAGGCCCTCGGATGCGAGGTCGGCGTCTCCATCGAACGCCGGCTCGCGGGCGCCGAGAAGGTCGGCGACCACCGCACCTCCACCCTCCAGGACCTGGAGCGCGGCAAACCGCTCGAACTCGACGTGCTCCTCGCCGCGGTCGTCGAGCTGGCGGAGATCACCGGCGTGGACGTGCCCACCCTGCGCACCGTGCACGCCATCTCGGACCTGCTCGCCCTGAGGAGCGCCGCATGACCGAAGCCCGGCAAGGCCCCCGCGAGAACCTGACCGAAGCCCGGCAGGACCCCCGCAAGAACATCACCGAAGCCCGGCAGAACCCCCGCAAGAACCGGGACCGGCAGCCCAGGACCTACACCCGGCTCACCCACCCCCTCGTACGGGACACCCGTGACGCGCCGCTGCGGCGGGCGACCTGGGAGGAGGCCCTGGAGCGTGCCGCGCGCGGCATCGACCGCAACCGCGGCGCGTTCGGCATGTTCTCCTGCGCCCGCGCCACCAACGAGATGAACTACGTCGCGCAGAAGTTCACCCGGGTCGTGATGGGCACCAACAACGTCGACTCGTGCAACCGCACCTGCCATGCCCCGAGCGTGGCGGGGCTGTCGGCGGCGTTCGGCTCCGGCGGCGGGACCTCGTCGTACGAGGAGATCGAGCACACCGACGTCATCGTCATGTGGGGCTCCAACGCCCGCTTCGCGCACCCGATCTTCTTCCAGCATGTGCTGAAGGGGATCCACAACGGCGCCCGGATGTACGCGGTCGACCCGCGCCGGACGTCGACGGCCGAGTGGGCGGAGAGCTGGCTCGGCCTCGACGTGGGCACGGACATCCCGATGGCGCACGCCGTCGGCCGCGAGATCATCCACGCGGGCCTGGTCAACGAGGCGTTCGTGGAGCGGGCGACGACCGGCTTCGAGGAGTACCGGGCGCTGGTCGAGCCGTGGACCCTGTCGCTCGCCGAGAAGGTGACCGGTGTCCCCGCCCCGGCGATCCGCGCACTGGCCCACGCCTACGCCCGCGCCGAGCGCGCCCAGTTGTGCTGGACCCTCGGCATCACCGAGCACCACAACGGCACGGACAATGTCCGCGCGCTGATCAACCTCTCCCTGCTGACCGGGCACGTGGGCCGCTACGGCTCGGGGCTCCAGCCGCTGCGCGGGCAGAACAACGTGCAGGGCGGCGGCGACATGGGCGCGATCCCCAACCGGCTGCCCGGCTTCCAGGACATCCTCGACCCGGGCTCCCGGCTGAAGTTCGAGACGGCCTGGGACACGGTGATCCAGCCGCACCACGGGCTGAACCTCACCGAGATGTTCGAGGCGATGGAGGAGGGCACCCTCAGGGCGGTCTACTGCATCGGCGAGAACCCGGCCCAGTCGGAGGCGGACAGCGAGCAGGCCGTGCGCCGGCTCGGCATGCTGGACTTCCTGGTCGTGCAGGACATCTTCCTCACCAGGACCGCCCGGCTCGCCGATGTCGTGCTGCCCGCGACCGCCGGGTGGGCGGAGACCGACGGCACCACCACCAACAGCGAACGCCGGGTGCAGCGGGTGCGGCGCGCGATCACCCCGCCCGGCGAGGCCCGCGAGGACATCGACATCCTCTGCGCCCTGGCCTCCCGGCTCGGCCACGACTGGAAGTACGCGGACGCGGAGGCGGTCTGGGACGAGCTGCGCTCGCTCTCCCCGGACCACTTCGGGATGACGTACCGGCGGCTGGCCGAGGAGCAGGGCATCCAGTGGCCCTGTCCGAGCACCGAGCGGATCGAACCGACGTATCTGCACGGCAGGCTGTGGGCCGACGAACGGGCCGACCGGGGGCGGCTCGCGCCCTTCGGGCTGGTCCGGCACGATCCGCCGGTCGACCTCACCGACGAGGACTTCCCGATCCGGCTGACCACCGGACGCCGGCTGGACTCCTACAACACCGGGGTGCAGAGCAGCGGTTTCGCCTCCCCGCTGCGGCGCGGCGAGTACATCGAGCTGTGCCCGGAGGACGCCGAGCGGTACGGGGTGGTGGTCGGTGAGGAGGTCAGGGTGAGTTCGCGGCGCGGCACGGTGGTGGCCCCGGTGTGGGTCGATCCGGCGCTGCGGCCGGGGCTGGCCTTCATGACCATGCACTTTCCCGACGAGGTGGACACCAACCAGCTGACGATCGAGGCGAACTGCCCGATCGCGGGGACGGCGGAGTTCAAGGCGTCGGCGATCCGGATCGAGAAGCTGCCCGTCGCGACCCACGTGAGGTGACACCAGTGGACCTGCACTTCGGCGACAGCAAGCCGACGGACGACGAACGGGCCGCGATCGACGCGCTGCTCGGTCCGCCGGAGTCCTCGTGGGAGGGCGCGGACCGCGAGGGGACGCGGGCCGAGGACCTGCGCTGGGCGCGGGGCGGGCGCGCGGCCCGGGACCGTCGCGATCTGCTGCTGCCGGGGCTGCACGCCGTCAACGACCGGGTCGGCTGGATCAGCGAGGGCGCCCTGGACTATCTGTGCCGCCGGCTGACCGTGCCGCCGGCGGAGGCGTACGGGGTCGCCACCTTCTACTCGCTGTTCGCGGTGCGGCCCCGCCCGGCGACCGTACTCCATGTGTGCACCGACCTCGCCTGCGCGGCGGCCGGGGCGCCCGCCCTGTGCGCGGGGATCGAGTCGCGGCTGGCGCCCGGCTCCGGGGTCCTGGTCGAGCGCGGGCCGTGCCTGGGCCTGTGCGAACGCGCCCCGGCCGCGCTCGCGATCAGGGCGGGCGACCCGGTCCGTACGGCCGTCTGCGCGCCGGCCGGTGTGGAGACGGCCGTACGGGCCGCGACCTCGCCCGGCGCGGCGCCCGAGGAGCCGCCGGCGGCGCTGGCCGTGCCGCAGGCGGGCTCCCCCGACCTGGTGCTGCTGCGCAGGGTCGGGGTGGTGGACCCGGCGTCGCTGGACGACTACCGGGCGCACGGCGGATACACCGCGCTGCGCCGGGCGTTCGGGCTCGGCCCGGCCGGGGTGATCCGTGAGGTCACCGACTCCGGGCTGGTCGGCCGGGGCGGCGCCGCCTTCCCGACCGGCCGCAAGTGGCAGGCCACGGCCGGCCGACCGGAGCATCCGCACTACGTCGTCTGCAACGCCGACGAATCCGAGCCGGGCACCTTCAAGGACCGGGTGCTCATGGAGGGCGACCCGTACGCCCTGATCGAGTCGATGACGATCGCCGGGTACGCGACCGGCGCCCACCGCGGCTACCTCTATCTGCGCGGCGAGTACCCCCGGGCGCTGGCCCGTCTCGACCACGCGATCCGCCAGTGCCGGGCCCGCGGGCTGCTCGGCGACGACGTCCTCGGTCAGGGCTACGCCTTCGACATCGAACTCCGGCGCGGCGCGGGCGCCTACATCTGCGGTGAGGAGACGGCCCTGTTCAACTCCATCGAGGGCCGTCGGGGCGAGCCGCGTTCCAAGCCGCCCTTCCCGGTGGAGAAGGGCCTGTTCGGCAGGCCGACGGTGGAGAACAACGTCGAGACGCTCGTCAACGTACTGCCGATCCTGACCCTGGGCGCCCCGGCGTACGCGGCGATCGGCACCGGCCGCTCCACCGGGCCCAAGCTGTTCTGCGTCTCGGGCGCGGTGGCCCGGCCCGGAGTCTACGAGCTGCCGTTCGGGGCGACGCTGGGCGAACTGCTGGAGGCGGCCGGGGTGCGCGAGGGGTTGCGGGCGGTGCTGCTCGGCGGCGCGGCGGGCGGCTTCGTACGGCCCGACGAGACGGACATCCCGCTCACCTTCGAAGGGACCCGGGAGGCGGGCACCACCCTGGGCTCGGGGGTGGTGATGGCCTTCGACGACACCGTGCCGCTGCCCCGGCTGCTGCTGCGGATCGCCGCGTTCTTCCGGGACGAGTCGTGCGGGCAGTGTGTGCCGTGCCGGGTCGGGACGGTACGGCAGGAAGAGGCGCTGCAGCGGATCGTGGAGCGCACCGGCGCCGACGCCGCCGGGGACATCGCGCTGCTGCGCGAGGTGGGCCGTGCCATGCGGGACGCCTCGATCTGCGGTCTGGGACAGACCGCGTGGAACGCCGTGGAATCCGCCATCGACCGTCTGGGGGCGTACGCATGACCATGACCGAGCTGGGGATCCCGCGCCGGCTGCTGGAGTTCACCCTCGACGGCGAGCCGGTGCGCGTGCCGGAGGGCGCGACCGTCCTCGATGCCTGCCGGGCGGCCGGGAAGGACATCCCGACCCTGTGCCACGGCGACACGCTCACTCCGAAGAACGCCTGCCGGGTCTGTGTGGTGGAGGTCGAGGGCTCGCGGACGCTGGTCCCGGCCTGCTCGCGCCCGGCCGAGCCGGGCATGGAGGTCCGTACCGGCACCGAGCGCGCCCGGCACAGCCGCAAGGTCGTGATCGAGCTGCTCGCCTCCTCCGTCGATCTGTCGACCACGCCCCGGGCCGCCGAGTGGATCAAGGAGTACGGGGCGGAACCGGACCGGTTCGGGCCGGACGCGGCCCGGCTGGAGGAGGACCCGAAGGTCGACAACGACCTGTATGTGCGCGATTACGACAAGTGCATCCTCTGCTACAAGTGCGTCGACGCCTGCGGCGACCAGTGGCAGAACACCTTCGCGATCTCCGTGGTGGGCCGGGGTTTCGACGCCCGGATCGCGGTCGAGCACGACGCCCCGCTGACCGACTCGGCGTGTGTCTACTGCGGTAACTGCATCGAGGTGTGCCCGACGGGGGCGCTGTCCTTCAAGTCGGAGTTCGACATGCGGGCGGCCGGGACCTGGGACGAGACACGGCAGACCGGGACCACGACGGTGTGCGCGTACTGCGGAGTGGGCTGCAACCTCACCCTGCACGTGCAGGACAATGAGATCGTGAAGGTCACGTCCCCGCACGACAATCCGGTGACCCACGGCAACCTGTGCATCAAGGGCCGCTTCGGCTACCAGCATGTACAGAACCGGGACTGACGCGACCCGGCTCGACGCGGGAACGAGGACGGGAACGGCAACGGGCAGGAAACGGGAACAGGAACGGGAACGGGAACAGGACGGATCAGGACATGGGACGAGTCACGGAACGACGCAAGGTGATCCGCATCCGGGACGGGGCCGTCTCGTCCCGCCCGGACACCCTGGTCGCCGAGGAGCCACTGGAGATCCGGCTCAACGGCAAGCCGCTCGCGATCACCATGCGCACCCCGGGCGACGACTTCGCACTCGCCGCGGGCTTCCTGGTGAGCGAGGGTGTGCTGGCCCACGGGGACGATCTGCAGTCCATCGTGTACTGCGCGGGCGCCACGGCGGACGGGAGCAACACGTACAACGTGGTGGATGTGCGGACCACGCCTGACGTCGTGATCCCCGACATCACCCTGGAGCGGAACGTCTACACCACCTCGTCCTGCGGGCTGTGCGGCAAGGCCAGCCTGGACGCGGTACGGACGACGACCCGCTGGCCGATCTCCGACACTCCCCCGGTCCGGGTGGAACCCGGGCTGCTCGCCGCCCTCCCCGACCGGCTGCGCGCGGCCCAGGCGGTCTTCGACCGGACCGGGGGGCTGCACGCGGCGGCCCTGTTCAGCGAGGCGGGTGAACTGCTGGACATCCGTGAGGACGTGGGCCGTCACAACGCGGTGGACAAGCTGGTCGGCCGTGCCCTGCGGAACGGCGGACTGCCGCTGTCCCGGGCGATCCTGCTGGTCTCCGGGCGGGCCTCCTTCGAGCTGGCGCAGAAGGCGGTCATGGCCGGGATCCCGGTGCTGGCGGCGGTCTCGGCGCCCTCGTCCCTCGCCGTGGACCTGGCGGCGGAGACCGGGCTGACGCTGGTGGGCTTCCTGCGGGGCAGCTCCATGAACGTGTACGCGGGCGAGGACCGCGTCGCCCTGCGGGCCGCGGCCACCCAGGGCTGACGACGGCTCACCGCGACACGGCGGCGGGGCCCCGAACGGCGGGGAGCGCCCCCTGCGCCACCGGGGCCCCGCCTCACACCACCGCGACGCCCCGGAACCACGCACGCATCCCGCCCCACCGCCCCCGACCCGGTCCACCGCCCCCGGGCCCGTTCGGCCGGGTGGCCGAACCGGGGGACATCCCGGAGACTGGTCTGTGTCCGACGACCCGCCCGGCGCGGGTCCAGGGGCCGCGACCACGGGCCCGGCACGACACGCCCGGCCCGGTCCGGCGCCCGGGCTCATCCCTCCGTACCGGTGATCCTTGTCAGCATGTCCACGAAGCGCTCCCGCTCGGCCGCCGTCAGCGGTGCCAGCAGCGTGTCGTTGGCCTCATGGGTGAGCAGCTCACAGCGGTGGAGGAGGCGATCGCCCTGTTCCGTGAGGGAGACCGCGTTCTTGCGGCGGTCCCGGAGGTCGGGTCTGCGTACCACGAGGCCCGCGGACTGGAGGTCGTTCAGTATGCCGACGACGTCCTTGGGGTCGAGCCCCACGTTGCGGCCGACGTCTGCCTGGGCGACCGGGCCCAGATCGCGCACGGCCGAGAGCACGGCGTGGTGCCAGGTCCGCATGCCCTCGGCGGCCAGCGCCTCCGCGACCAGCGTGCGCCCGCGCGCGGCGGCCCGGCCCAGCAGCCAACTCGGCAGCGAGCGGATCGCGGGTGACACGGCATCGGCCATGGCCACAGCGTAACCCGAAGTTGTTGGACTTCCCAATGATTGTGTGTTAATCCTTGGGACCGCCCACGATCTTGTTGGGAATCCCAACGACCCGGACGTCCGACCGTAGAAGGGCAGTCGCCCATGCCTCGTGGCCTTCGCGCACGTGTGAGAGCCGTCCTCGTGACCGCCGCCGCCTCGGCGGTGACAGCGGTCTCGCTCCCTCCCTCCGCCGCCCCCGCCGCCCCGGCCGCCGCCGCTGCCGCGGAGTTCGACCAGAGGGCGCTCTTCAAGGCCGGCCAGGACCCCGGATACGCCTGTTTCCGCATCCCGGCGGTCGTCCGCACCACCGACGGCACCCTGCTCGCCTTCGCCGAGGGCCGGGTCCTCAACTGCGGGGACGCCACGGACATCGACATCGTCGTCAAGCGCTCCACGGACGGCGGACGCACCTGGGGCCCGCTGCGGATCGTCAGCGAGGGCGCCGGCGACACCCACGGCAACCCGTCCCCGATCGTGGACCGCGAGACCGGCCGCATCCTGCTCCTCCAGACCCGCAACCCGGGCCGCACCGACAGCGCGAGCTGCGAGATCCCCTGTCAGCGCAAGCCGTACCTCCAGTACAGCGACGACGACGGCCGCACCTGGTCGGCGCCGCGCGATCTGAGCGGCCAGATCCAGCCGCCCGACTGGAACTCCTGGTACGCGACCGGCCCCGTGCACGGCGTCCAGATCAGCCGGGGCCCGCACGCCGGACGGCTGGTGCTCGGCGTCAACACCGAGACCTGGGACGGCGGCCGGGTCTCCGCCAACCACGCCGCGCTGATCCACAGCGACAACGGCGGCGCCGACTGGCGGGTCGGCGCCACCGACTCCTGGCCGATCGCCGCCGACGGCACCTTCGGCCAGAAGCCCTCCGAACTCACCCTGGAGGAGCGCTCCGACGGCAGTCTCCTGGTGAGCGGGCGCGAGCAGGACGGCACCCACCTCGGCCACCGCACCCAGGCCGTCAGCACCGACGGCGGCACCACCTTCACCGGCCCGTTCGAGGGCGTCCCCGACCTGTACGCGCCGCAGGTGCAGGGGGCCCTGCTGCCGCTCGGCGACCGGATGCTGCTGGCGAGCCCGGCCGACCCGGACCGCCGCCGCACCATGATGATCCGCTCCTCCTACGACGGCGGGCGCACCTGGGACAGCGTGGACCGCGGCACGGTCGTCTCCCGCGACTGGGCGGGCTACTCCGACCTGGCCGACCTCGGCGGCGGCGCGGTCGGCCTGCTCTACGAGGGCGGCACGGCCGACGCCCGCGACGAGATCCGCTTCGCCCGCTTCACCGAGGACTGGCTCGCGCCGCGCCGGGGCCCCGATCCGACCACCCCGGACAACGGCCCCTCCGCCCCGCCGGCCGCGGTGCTCGGCGGCGCCCGCACCACCTCCGGCGTGCACGGCGACGCCCTCGCCCTCGACGGCCAGGACGACGCGGTACGGCTGCCGTACGACCCCCGGCTGCCGCTCGGCGGCAAGGACTTCACGGCGTCCCTGTGGTTCCGCTACACCGCCACCTCCGGTGAGCAGCCGTTGCTGTGGATGGGCGGGGTCGGGGTCAACCAGCCGCAGATCTGGCTGCGCGGCGAGCCGGAGAACGACCGGGTGCGCGGGCTGATCACCACCCGTACCGGCGCCACCGCCTGGCACTCGGCGTCCCTGAGCACGCAGGGCGCCTTCAACGACGGCGCCTGGCACCATCTGGCGCTGCGCCGGGGCGGCGGTGAGCTGACCCTGTTCCTGGACGGCGCCGAGATCAGCACCGGCGACGTGTCGGGCTCGGTCAGCCGCAACTCGCCCTTCGGGGTGCACATCGGCCAGCGCATGGACAGCCGGGCCTTCTTCACCGGCGCGATCGACGACGTACGCGTCTACGACCGGGCACTGAGCGACGGTCAGCTCAGCGCGCTGCGGGTGGCGGGGGTCGGCCCGTACGCGGTGCCGGTGCTGCATCTGCCCATGGACCGGATCACCTCGGGCGGCTAACGTCGCGGAGCGTGTCCGAAGAACATCCCGAGACCGGTCGGCGGACGGGCACCTGGGTCGGCGCGCTGCTGGCCCTGGTGCTCGCCGCCGCGCTGCTCGTCGCGCTGCCCGGGGACGACGGTCCGCCGCCGGACGGGGCCGCCTGCGCGGACCGTACGATCGCCGCCTGGTCCGCCGACGAGCGGCTCACCGGCGAGTTCGCCCGCTACGGCGACGACCCGGCCCGCACCGACGACTGGACCGGCGGGGACGGCACCCATTCGGTGCGGCTGCCGGACGGCCGGCTGCTGTGGCTGTTCTCCGACACCTTCCTCGGCCGGGTGTACGCCCCGCCCAACCCGGCGGGCGAGTCCCACACCTGGCGGGATTCCGCCGCCCCGATGGTGCGCAACTCGGCGGTCGTGATGTCCGGCGGGCGTCTCGACACCACCCTCGCCGCCCCGCTCTTCCCGGATCCGGCGCCGGGTCAGTGGCGCTGGCCGGTCGCCGCCCGGGTCGAGCCCCGGGCGCCGGGCTCGGCGCAGCAGGTGGTGCGGGTGCTGCTGTGGGTGCGGGCGTCGGGGCAGGCGCCGTGGATCTACGGGGTGCCCCTGGCCACCGAGGTCGCCACGCTCTCCCTGCCGGATCTGCGGGTGGAGTCGGTGGTGAAGGTGTTCGACCAGCATCTGGTGCCCGACCCGTCCCGGCGGGTGCTGTTCGGCACCACGCTGGTGGAGGAGGACGGGTACACCTATGTGTACGGCGGTGACGACGGACAGGCCGTGGGGCGCCCGGTGTCCTCGGCGTACGTGGCGCGGGTGCCGGAGGGGCGGCTCGCGGAGCCGGGCGCGTGGCGGTACTGGAACGGCTCGGCGTGGAGCGCCCGGGACGGTCCGCGCGCGGTGCTCGGCGACGGGCGGCGGACCGGGGTGGGCAGCGCGTTCTCGGTGGCGAGGGACGACGGCACGTATGTGCTGTTCACCATGGCGGCGGGCACCGAGGGGCTGTCGAAGGTCACCTCGTACTGGTCCTGCTCCCCCACCGGCCCCTGGCACGGGCCCGGCCGCGGCTTCGACGCGCCGCTGCCGCGCGGCGGGACCGCCGCGTACAACCCGCAGGCGCATCCTCGGGCGGACGGCGACGGGCTGGTGCTGAGCTACGACGTCAACTGGATGGAGCCGACGGACGCGGCGGCGCGGCTCAACGGGAACGTGGCCCTGTACCGGCCGCGGTTCGTGACGCTGAGGCTCGCTCCGAGCGGGGGGTGACCTCGTCCTCGGCGGGGGCGACCGGGTCGTGCGAGCGGCGTTTGGCGATCACCGCGCCGACCATGAGCTGCATCTGGTGGAAGAGCATGAGCGGCAGCACGGCGAGCGCGGCCTGCGGGCCGAACAGCACGCTGGCCATGGGCAGTCCGGCGGCGAGGGACTTCTTCGACCCGGCGAACTGGATGGCGATCCGGTCCTCGCGGCCGAAGCGCAGCGCCGTGGCGCCGTACCAGGTGACCGTGAGCATCAGGGCCAGCAGCACCGCCTCGACGGCGAGGAGCCCGGCGAGCTGTGCGGGGCTGACCCGCTGCCAGACTCCGTTCACCACGCCCGCGCCGAAGGCGGCGTAGACCACCAGCAGGATCGAGCCCCGGTCCACCAGGCCGAGCACCTTCTTGTGCCGGGTGAGGAAGCGGCCGACCCAGCGGCGCAGCACCTGGCCCGCGACGAACGGCACCAGGAGTTGGAGCACGATCCGCAAGCCCGAGTCCGGGGCGAAGCCGCCCGCGCCGCCGCCGAGGAGGGAGGCGGCGAGGAGCGGGGTGAGGACGATGCCGATGAGGGAGGAGAAGGAGCCGGCGCAGATCGCGGCGGGGACGTTGCCGCGCGCGATGGAGGTGAAGGCGATGGACGACTGGATGGTGGAGGGGACCAGGGTGAGGAAGAGCAGGCCCTGGTAGAGGGGGTCGGTCAGCAGCACCGGGACCAGTCCGCGGGCGGCGAGGCCGAGCAGCGGGAAGAGGACGAAGGTGCAGACGAGGACCGTCAGGTGCAGCCGCCAGTGCTTGAGTCCGTCGACCGCCTCGCGGGTGGAGAGCCGGGCCCCGTAGAGGAAGAAGAGGAGCGCGATCGCGCCGGTGGAGACCCCGTCCACGGCGTCGGCGGCGGCTCCGCGCGCGGGGAGCAGGGCCGCGAGTCCCACCGTGGCGAGCATCAGCAGGATGTAGGGGTCGATCGGCATCCGGCGGGGCCGACGCAGGCGTTTCACGGTGCTCCACGGGCTCGTGCTGTCACTCGGTTCGCGGAGGCCGCGGGACCCCCGTGCCATTGTGCTCCTCACCGACTTGATCGGGAATCCCGTACACCATGCTGACTGCCATCACGAATCGTGATAAGAGCGTCTAGACTCGGTCGGGTGTACGACCCCTCCCAGTTGCGGACGTTTCTCGCGGTGGCGCAGACGCTGAGCTTCACGCAGGCGGCGCGGCGGCTCGGGCTGCGTCAGTCCACGGTCAGCCAGCAGGTGCGGCGGCTGGAGGACGCGGCGGGGCGGACGCTGTTCAGCCGGGACACCCACTCCGTGGAGCTGACCGAGGACGGCGAGGCCATGCTGGGCTTCGCGCGCCGGATCCTGGAGGTGCACGACCAGGCGACGGCGTTCTTCACCGGTACCCGGGTGCGCGGGCGGCTGCGGTTCGGCGCGTCGGAGGACTTCGTGCTGACCCGGCTGCCGGAGATCCTGGAGGGGTTCCGGCACGACCATCCCGAGGTCGATCTGGAGCTGACGGTCGAGCTGTCCGGCACGCTGCACGAGACGCTGGCCGCCGGGAAGCTGGATCTGATCCTCGCCAAGCGGCGCCGCGGTGCCACCCAGGGCGAGCTGGTCTGGCACGACCGTCTGGTGTGGATCGGCGCCGAGCGGCTGCGGCTGGACCCGGAGCGGCCGGTCCCGCTGATCGTGTATCCGCCGCCGGGCATCACCCGCGCGCTGGCCCTGGAGGCGCTGGAGCGGCAGGGCCGGGAGTGGCGGATCGCCTGTACGAGCGGGAGCCTCAACGGTCTGATCGCCGCGGCCCGCGCCGGTCTCGGGGTGATGGCCCATTCGCGCGGCTTCGTTCCGCCGGGTCTGGCGCGGGTCCCGGACCGCGCGGGGCTGCCGGAGCTGGGCCCGGTGGACTTCGTCGTCGTCCACGGCCGGCGGCCCACCCCCGCGCAGGGCGCGGCGGACGCCCTGGCGGCGGCGATCCTCGCGGCGGGCGACCGGTTGCACCGCCGCTGAGCACCATGCCTTTGGCCTGGACTTGTACGGGAAGTGAAACTGAGGCCCCGCCCCGGCCCCTTCACCCAAGGTCCGGTCATCTCGTCGTACAGATTCGGTGGAGATTGCGTCCCCGGAACTTACTCCGCCGTCAGGAAGCCCCGCTCCTCGGGTACTTTTCACCGCCTGTGTGGAGCTGCACGGCGACGGGGAGCGGGTTTGCGCGAGTTCACCAACCCTCCGCTCACGTCGGCGCCGCCGGTGGGCGGTCTGGCCGACGTGGTCTTCCAGCGCGCCGGGAAGAAACCCCGGCAGGTGACCCTCGGCCGCAAGGAGCCCGACGGCACCTGGCGCGCGGTGACCGCCGCCGAGTTCCGCGACGAGGTGCTGGCACTCGCCAAGGGACTGCTCTCCCAGGGCGTACGGTTCGGCGACCGGGTCGCCCTGATGTCCCGCACCCGCTACGAGTGGACCCTCTTCGACTACGCCCTGTGGACCATCGGCGCCCAGGTCGTGCCGGTCTATCCCACCTCCTCCGCCGAGCAGTGCTTCTGGATGCTCCACGACGCCGAGGTGAGCGCCGCGGTCGTGGAGCACGAGGACCACGCCATGACCGTCGCCACCGTCATCGACCGGCTGCCGCGGATGCGCCGGCTCTGGCAGCTCGACGCCGGTGCGGTGTCCGAGCTGTACGACGCGGGCGCCGCCCTCGACGACGAGGTGGTGCACCGCCACCGCCGCGCGATCACCCCGGACTCCGTCGCCACCGTCATCTACACCTCGGGCACCACCGGACGGCCCAAGGGCTGTGTCCTCACCCACGGCAACCTGATGTACGAGGCGGACACCGTCACCGCGCACTGGGAGCCCGTCTTCCACTCCCGCCGGGGCGACGAGGCCGCCACCCTGCTGTTCCTGCCGCTCGCGCATGTCTTCGGGCGGATGGTGCAGATCGCCGCCGTCCGCCACGGGGTGCGCTTCGGACACCAGCCCCGGCTGGACGCCACCGCCCTGCTGCCCGACCTCGCCGCGTTCCGGCCGACGTTCATCCTGGCGGTGCCGTACATCTTCGAGAAGGTGTTCCACACGGCCCGCCGCACGGCGGAGCGGGAGGGCAGGGCCGCGCCCTTCGAGAAGGCCGTCGACGTGGCCGTGCGCTACGCCGAGGCCGTGGAGGCCCGCGCCTGGGGCATCGGCCCCGGCCCCTCCGCCGGACTGCGGATGCAGCACCAGTTCTTCGACCGGCTCGTCTACGCGAAAATCCGCGCGGCGATGGGCGGCCGGATCCGCAACGCCATGTCCGGCGGCTCCGCCATGGACCGCACGCTCGGCCTGTTCTTCGCGGGCGCGGGCGTCCAGATCTACGAGGGCTACGGACTGACCGAGTCGAGCGCCGCCGCCACCGCCAACCCGCCCGGCCGCACCCGCTACGGCTCGGTCGGCCGCCCGATCCCCGGCGTCACCGTGCGCATCGCGGACGACGGCGAGATCCGGCTGCGCGGCGCCAACGTCTTCCAGGGCTACCTCAACGACCCCGAGGCCACCGGCGAGACCCTCCACGACGGCTGGCTCGCCACCGGTGACCTCGGCTGTCTGGACGAGGACGGCTATCTGAGCATCACCGGCCGCAAGAAGGAGATCCTGGTGACCTCCGGCGGCAAGAGCGTCTCCCCGGGGCCGCTGGAGGAGCGGGTGCGGGACCATCCGCTGATCAGCCAGTGCGTGGTGGTCGGCAACGACCGCCCCTTCATCGCCGCGCTGGTCACCCTCGACCCCGAGGCCGTCGAGCACTGGCTGCTGATGCGCGGCAGACGACCCCCGCCCCCGGCCGAGCTGGTGCGCGACCCCGATCTGGAGAACGAGGTGCGGCGCGCGGTGGTCGCCGCCAACACCCGCGTCTCGCAGGCCGAGTCGATCCGCACCTTCCGCATCCTCGCCCGGCCCTTCACCGAGGAGCACGGCCTGCTCACCCCGTCCCTCAAGATCAAACGCAGGGCGATCGAGAAGGCGTACGCCAAGGAGGTCCGGGCCCTGTACGAGCCGTGAGCCCACCCCGGCCGTCCCCAGCCCCGTCCCGTCGACCGGATTCCGCCGTCAGGAATGCGGATCGCGCACCGATCGCCGACGATGGACCACGGATGCCTACGGATGTCTCCGGATGTCTCCGGACGCCCAAGGACACCTCCGGATGCCTACGGAGGTGTCCGGATCCACAGATGAACCCACCTGACCCGCACCCCCGTAAGGATCGAGAGCGCGTGAGCACCAAGGTCCCCCCGATCATTCTCAACAACGGTGTCGAGATGCCCCAGCTGGGCTTCGGCGTGTGGCAGGTACCGGACGCGGAGGCGGAGACGGCCGTGGCCACCGCGCTGGAGGCCGGGTACCGCAGCGTCGACACCGCCGCGGTCTACGGCAACGAGGAGGGCACCGGCCGCGCCCTCGCCGCCTCCGGGATCCCCCGCGAGGACCTGTTCGTCACCACCAAGGTCTGGAACAGCGACCACGGCTACGACGCCACCCTCCGGGCCTTCGACACCTCGCTGGAGCGTCTCGGCCTGGAGTACCTGGACCTCTATCTGATCCACTGGCCCGCGCCCGCCCACGACCGCTACATCGACACGTACAAGGCGTTCGAGACGCTGTACGCCGACGGCCGGGTCCGCGCGATCGGTGTCTCCAACTTCCAGCCCGAGCACCTGGAGCGGCTGATCGGCGAGACCTCGGTCATCCCGGCCGTCGACCAGATCGAGCTGCACCCCCACCTCCAGCAGCACGCGGCCCGCGCCTACCACGCGGAGCAGGGCATCGCCACGGAGGCATGGTCACCGCTCGGCTCGGGCAAGGGCCTCCTCCAGGTCCCGGCCCTCGTCGCCATCGGCCAGAAGCACAACCGCTCCCCCGCCCAGATCGTGCTGCGCTGGCACCTCCAGCTCGGCAACATCGTCATCCCCAAGTCGGTCACCCCGTCCCGGATCCGGGAGAACCTCGACGTCTTCGACTTCGGCCTGGACGAGGAGGACCTCGCGGCGATCAGCGCGCTGAACGAGGACCGCCGTACGGGGCCGGACCCGGCGACGTTCTCGGGCTGAGCCCGGCCGGGGCGTCCCGGCCCCGGGGCGGTGCTCATTGCCCCGGGCAGCCCTCGTACGTCGTGGACGGCAGATACGGAAGCCACTCGCTCTCGCTCGACGCGCCACGGGTCCGCTCACACACCAGCTCGGCCGCCCGTTCGGGGGTCAGCTCCCGCACCCGGTCCGCGAACCTGGACGTCTCGACCCGCAGCCGCCCCGAGGCGTCGAACCGCAGACCGATCACGGGCGAGTCGCCCACCGGGAACACGGCGGCGGGCGTCTGCGGCGACGCGGTCTCCCACACCCGTACCGAGCCGTCGTTGGAACCGGCCGCGAGCAGGGCGCCGTCCGGGGAGAAGGCGAGCGAGCGGCGGTGGCGGTTGTGCAGGTCGGAGGTGCTCAGCACCGCGGTGCGCCGCCCCAGCTCCAGGTCCCACAGGGTGATCCGGCCCTGGATGTCGGCGACGGCCAGCAGGCGGCCGTCAGGGCTGAACGCCCCGGCGAAGATCGCCTCCTCGCTGGAGAGGACGAGCGGGGCTCCGCCCGTGAGGTCCACGATCTCGCCGTCCTCCGTCAGCGCCCTGTCCCTGTCGCGGTCGACCGCGACGTAGCCGTCTCCCACGGTCCTGGGGCCCACCTCCTTCGGGGGCCGGTCCAAACCGGTCAGGCCCTGGAGGGAGGTCGTCCGCACGGCGTTGGAGTTCGCGCCCTCGCGATGGCGCAGCACACCGTCGCGCAGGTCGAGACGGAGGTCACCCACGACGGATCCGGTGACCGGAGAGGTGAGCACGGGCTCGCGCGGCCCGTCGTCGGGCGATGCGGAGCCGTCGGTACGCCACAGGGAGAGCGCGCCCGTCTGCCAGGTCGCCGCATACGGTCCGGCGAACACCACATCCAGGGCGCCGCCCTCCGCCGCGAGCCGCGGCCTCTCGCGTCGCTCGGTGAAATCCCAGGTCACCACGCCGGCGTCGGTCGCGGACGCCACGGCACGGCCGTCCGGGGTGATGAGGAGCGATGGGCCCAGGCACAGCGCCTGTTCGGTGGCACGCGGAATTCCCGGGTCCAGCGTCCGTCCCCGCCGGACATCGAGGATCCGTAGCCGTCCCCCGCTCTCCGCGCACCAGGCGAGATACCGGTCGTGGGCGTCGAGCACCGGGACGGGACCGTGATCGTCGCCTCGGTCGTAGCGCAGGACACGCTGCTGGCGTTCGATGTCCCACACTTCCAGCACCGCCCGGCCGTCCGTGTTCCGCAGTCCCCGGCGCAGGGCGAAGAAACGCCCGCTGTCCCCGAACTCGACATCGACATCGAGCCCGGGACCGGTCGGGAAGCGGCGGGTGTGGCCCGTCACGAGATCCGTGATCCGCAGATCGCGATCGCCCGGGGCGCTGTAGGCGACCAGCCGTCCGTCCCGGCTGACGCGGCGGATGTGTTCCGAGAGGCCGGGCAGGGCCATGCTCCGCATCTGGCGGTGTCGGCGTACGTCCCACTGCACGGCCCGGTCCTCCACCACCGAGGTCAGGATCCGGCCGTCGGCGCTGAGCCATTCGGGCGCGTTGTCGGCGAAGGCACCGGGGTCCGGCTGGACGAACACGTCCCGCTCGCTCTGCGCCGCGGCCGAGCGCAACGACTGCCGGGTCTCCGGCAGGTCGGCGAGGTGCCAGCCGGCGAGGGCCAGCCGCATCGCGGTGCCCGGCTCGGTGGCCCGCAGGCTCTCCGAGAGGGCCGCCGCCCGGCGGGCCTCGGCCTCGGCACGCCGCCGTTCGCCGGCCCCGCTCTCCCGCCAGGCCACGAACCCGGCGACGGTCGCGAGGCAGAGCAGTACCGCGAGCCCGGCGATCATCGCGCGCAGCCGCCGGGTGGCGCAGACCGCCGTACGCCGCTCGCGTTCGTCGGCGGCGACGCTGGCCGCGAGAAAAGCCGACTCCGGTGCGCTGAGTTCACCGGGCACGGTCTCGAAGACCTCCCGTGCCTCGCTCAGCCGCACCCCCCGGTACAGCGCGCCCTCGTCGTGGGCCAGTTCGTCCCAGGCGCGGGCCGCCTGGGTGAGCCTGCGGTGCACGCGCAGCCGCTCCCGGTCCTCCTCCAGCCAGCCGCGCAGCCGGGGCCAGGCGCCGATGAGGGCCTCGTGGGCGAGGTCGACGGTGTCCCCGTCCACCGTCAGCAGCCTGGCCCGGACCAGGCGTTCGAGGACCCGGGCGGTGTCGGGGTCGGCGCCGAGTTCGGCGCGGTCCACCGGGCGGCGGGTGTCGGCGGTGCCCTCGCCCGGGGTGACCAGCCGCAGCAGCACCCGTCGTACGGCGGCCCGCTCGGCGGCGTCACCCTGGGTGTGGAGGGTCTCGGCGGTGTGGGCGACGGCCCCGTGGACGCCGCCGATCGCCTCGTACGCGGCGAGGGTGAGGGTCTTGCCGGTGCGGCGGCGCCAGACCTCGCGCAGGGCGTGTGCCATGAGCGGCAGTCCGCCCGGCTCACCGGCGACATCGGCGACGATCCGGGCGGTGAGCGTCCGTTCCACGATGAGCCGGCGGGCGGCGGCCGGGCGGACCACGGCCTCGCGCAGTTGTGGCGCCGACATCGGCCCGATGAGCAGGGTGGAGTCCCGCAGTGCGGCGGCCAGCGGGCCGTGGGCGGCGCAGCGGCCGTAGAAGTCGGCCCGGACGGCGAGGACGACGCGCAGCCGGCTGTCCGGGGCGAGCGCGGTCAGCAGCAGCCCGATGAAACGTTCGCGTTCGTCCGGGTCGGCGCAGAGGGCGAAGGTCTCCTCGAACTGGTCGACCACGACGACGGTGTCCCCGGGCCCGGGGTGCGGGGTGAAGCGGTCGGCGTGGGTGCGGGCGGGGTGGGTTCCGGGGGTCAGGACGCGGAGGGCGGCGGGGCGGCCGGTGCTCTCCCGGCCGGGGTCGCGCAGGTCGGGGTCGCGCAGGTCGGGGTCGCGCAGGTCGGGGTCGCGCAGGTCGGGGTCGCGCAGGTCGGGGTCGCGCAGGGCGGCGACGAGTCCGGCGCGCAGGAGGGAGGACTTGCCGCTGCCGGAGGCGCCGACCACGGCCGAGACCCGGCGGCGGGCGGTGAGAGCGAGGAGTTCGGCGATCGTCGCGTCCCGGCCGTGGAAGTGGTCGCGGTCCCCGGTGTCGAAGCGGGCGAGTCCCGGGTAGGGGCCGTCCCCCTCCCCGAGGGGGTCGAGCGGCTCGGCGGACTCGGCGACGGCCGCGCGCCAGCGGTCGGTCCACTCCCGGACGTCCCCGTCGCAGGCGGTGACGTAGGCCCTGAGGACGGGCAGGGTCGGCAGCCGGTCGCCGGACGCGGCGGCGGACAGGGTCGGCCCCGAGTAGCCGACGCGCCCGGCCATCGCGCGGTAGGTCGGTGCCCCCGCCTCGTCGCGCAGCTTGCGCAGTTCGAACGCGAAGCGCTGCACCGCGCCCGCCGCAGGATCCAGCGGCTTCTCCTTGCGCCCCATCCCCCGTGGCCCCCTTCCGGCGTCCCTCTGTCTCTCTGACGGCGCCGCGCACTCGGCGGTTGCCACTGGCAAGGCGCCCGCGCGCATTGATTGACGCTCCGGAGAGGGGCTGCCCATCAATCGCCCGGCGGCTGGACTCGGCCATCTGCCCTGTTCACAGCCGTCTCCGGAGTGCATCATCGCCACGCTTCAGTCCCCGACCCCTGTCCGCCGCCCACCCGGGCCGCGGGCCCGTGTCCTCGGCGGTCGCGCCCCGCGCGGGCCCCGTCGTGCCGTGCTGATCCCCTGCGTCCTCTCGCTCGCCCTCGGGCTGTGGGGGGTGCGCCGCGAGGGCACGCTATGGCGCGACGAGGTGGTCACCTACGACATGGCCCGGCGTACCCCGGGCCAGTTGTGGGGGACGCTCGCCGACGCCGACGCCGTGCACGGGCTGCACTACCTGCTGATGCAGGGGCTGTTCCGGCTGTTCGGCGACGACGCCGACCGGCTGCTGGTTTTGCGGCTGCCGTCGGTACTGGCCACGGCGGCGGCCTGCGGACTGCTGGCCCTGCTCGGACAGCATCTGGCCGGTCCGCGCGCCGGGCTGGCGGCGGGGGTGGTACTGGCCGTGCTGCCGCCGGTGCAGCGGTACGCGCAGGAGGGCCGGTCCTACGCGCTCGTCCTCGCCCTGGTGGTGTGGGCCACGTATCTGCTGGTCCGGGCGGTGGGGACGGGGAGAGTCCGGTTCTGGGCGGGGTACGGGGCGGTGGTCCTGGGGGCGTGTCTGCTGCATGAGTTCGCGGTGCTGGTCCTGACGGCCCATGTCCTCGTGGTGCCCGCCCACCGCCGCCGGGCCTTTCTGGGGACGGCCCTGCCGGTCTGTGTGCTGCTGGCCCCTCTCGCGCTGCTGAGCGCCACCCAGTCGGCGCAGGTCGCGTGGATCGGCGGTATCGGGCTCACCGATGTGCTGGGGGTCGCCGGGATGACGGGGCTGGGCGTGGGGTGCGCGCTGTGGCTGCGCCGGGCCGGTGGGCCGCTGCCGGGCCGGACGCTGCCCGGCGGGCTGCCCCGGCTGGGTCTGGCCCTGCTGGTCGTACCGGCCGCGCTGCTGCTGGCGGTCTCGCTGGTCAAGCCGCTGTACGTGGACCGGTATGTGCTGTACAGCAACGCGGGCGCGGCCCTGCTGATCGGCGCGGTGCTGGGCCGGGCGCGGCCCCGGGTGCTGCTGGTCGCGGGGGCCGCGGTGCTGGCGCTGCTGCCGTACTCGGTGCATCTGCGCACACCGGACAGCCGGCTGGAGAATGTGACGGCGATCGGCGACACGGTCCGCGCGGCGGGGCAGGACGCCGACGGGGTGCTCTATCTGCCGGGCCGGCGCCGGGTGTGGTCGCTGGCCGACCCCGCCGCCTTCGGCGGTCTGCGGGACCTCGCCCGGTCCGGCACCCCGGCCTCGTCGCGCACCCTGTACGGCACGGAGGTGGACCCCGGCACCCTGCGGGCCCGGATGCTGGCCACGCCCCGGATCCTGCTGCTGAGCGATCCCGCCGGGCAGCCGATGGACCGCGTCGCCCAGGAGGAGATGAAGCGGCGGATCCTGGACTCGGAGTTCGAGGACTGCCGCAGGTGGCGGCTGCGGGCGGTGACGATCACCCTGTACGCGCGGCCGGGTGAGTGCTGAGCCCGGGACGGGCCGCCCCTGGGGGTTTGCTGTTCCGGCAAGGATGTTTGCTCCTCCGGCCGCCGTGTCGCACGCTGTCGGCAACCCGACGAGAGGTTGCCCCGATGGCCCACGCCGACCACGAGCACCACGCCACCCCTTCCACCTCTTCAGCCTCTTCTGCCTCTTCCGGCTCGACCGGCCCTTCTGGCCCTGCTGGTCACTCTGGTCCTGCTGGTCCTGCTGGTCCTTCTAGTCCCTCTGGCCCCCACCACCAGCACGGCGAGCTGGACTGGGCCGAGCTGGGACCCCTGCTGGAGTCCCAGGCCGAGGTGTTCACCCCGCTCAACGAACGGGCGCTGGCCTGGCTCGGCAAGCGGCAGACCGCGCCCGGCCTGGTCGTGGACGCGGGCAGCGGTCCCGGGGTCGTCGCCTGCCAGTTCGCCGAGACCTTCCCCGCCGCCCGCGTCGTCGCCGTCGACAGCACCGAGCCCTTGCTGGAGCGGGCGACGGCCCGGGCCGAACGGCTGGGCGTGGCCGACCGGTTCGCCACCCTCGCCGGAGAGCTTCCCGGCGTGCTCGACGCCCTCGACTACCCCGCCGACCTGCTGTGGGCCAGCCGCAGCCTGCACCACCTCGGCGACCAGCGGGCGGCGCTCGCCGCGTTCGCCGAGCACCTCGCCCCCGGCGGCACCCTCGCGCTGATGGAGGGCGGGCTCCCGACCCGTTTCCTGCCGCGCGACATCGGGTTCGGCCGCCCCGGACTCCAGACCCGGCTCGACGCCCTCCAGGAAGAGGCGTTCATCGAGATGCGGACCGCGCTGCCGGACACAGTCGCCGTGACCGAGGACTGGCCGGCCCTGCTGACCGGTGCCGGACTGAAGCCCACCGGCACGCGCACCTTCCTCCTCGATCTGCCCGCCCCCGTGCCCGGCCCCGTCCGCGCCTATGTCGCCGCCGTCCTGACCCGGCTGCGGGACAGCTGGGCCGACGGGCTCGACACCGACGACCGCGCCACCCTGGACCGGCTGCTCGACCCCGAGGACCAGGGCAGCGTCCACCGCCGCCCCGACGTCTTCCTCCTCGCCGCCCACACGGTCCACTCCGCGACCCGGCCGCTGTGAGACGAGCGCGGGAGCCGGGACCGGGACTCGGGGTTCAGGTGTCCGGGCTCACCGCTCGGCCTTGCGGAACGCCCGCAGGGTGAACCACGGCTCCGGGCGCGGCCGGTCCTGGTCGGGCAGGGCGGCGAGACGATCGGCGTAGGCGTCGGCGCGCGGGTCGCCCGGCGGCAGGGTCGTGAACCAGCCGCGGCGCAGATCGGTCACGGCCCGCCGGGGACTGCGGCCCTGGCCCCGGCCCGGGAACCGGGTGCCGCCCGCCGGGAGCAGGCCCCGCGCGGCGGCGTACGCGGCCACGTCCGCGGCGGCGTCGGGGGCGGCCCGGCGCGGCCGGGAGGCGAGGACGGCGTCGATGTCGCTGCCGACGTTGTGCGCGGCGGCCTTGTCGACGGTGGTGATGTAGGTCCCGCCGGGCCGCAGCACCCGCGCGCACTCGGCGACGGCGGCGGCGACGTCCTCGGGGCGCCCCAGCAGATGCAGCAGCCACACACTGGCGACGGCGTCGAACGCGCCGTCCCGGAAGGGCAGTCGGCGCCCGTCGGCGAGGACGACGGCGCCGGGCAGCCGGGACACGGCGTGCCGGGCCATCTCCTCGGTGAGGTCGGCGCCCGTGACCCGTAGGCCCTGCCGGCCGGTGGCGAGGCGGCGGGTGACGATGCCGGTGCCGCAGGCGACGTCGAGCAGGTCGCGCGCGCCGGGCGGTACGAGGCTCAGGACGGCCTGCGCCGCCGCCGCCGCGCGTGGCTCGCCGCCGCGCAGGGCGTCGTAGCGGGCGGCTTCCCTGCGGTAGTCGAGCACGGCGGGCTCACTCGGCGTGGTGCGCGGGGGCGAGGGCCGCGATCCGTTCGGCCAGCTCGAAGTCCTTCTCGGTGACCGCGCCGCCCGCGCTGTGGGTGTGCACCGACACGGTCACGGTGTCGTAGCCGAGGGCGAGGTCGGAGTGATGGTTCAGCTCCTCCTGGACCTGGGCGACATGGACGACCAGGGCGGTGGCGGCGAGGTGCGAGGCGAGCCGGTAGCTCCGGGTGAGCCGGTCACCGTCCAGGGACCAGCCGGGCAGCGTGCCGAGCCGGTCCTCGATCTCCTCGCGCGACAGCGGTGCGACGGCCATGACGGGCTCCCTCCATGACGACGGACACCCTTTCAGCTTGCCACAGCGACGCCATTCCCTGCCTGGTCGGCGACCCGATGTCGACTACCGTCAGGGGTATGACCACCACGCGCCCCTCGCCGTCCTGCGCCGAACCGGGTGTCGGCCCGTTGCTGCGGGCCTGGCGGGAGCGGCGCAGGGTCAGTCAGCTCGAACTGGCGCTGCGGGCGGACTCCTCGGCGCGGCACATCAGCTTCATCGAGACCGGCCGCTCCCGGCCCAGCGAGGACATGGTGCTGCGGTTGGCGGAGCATCTGGACGTGCCGGTGCGGGAGCGCAACGCGCTGCTGCTGGCGGCCGGTTACGCCCCTCGCTTCCGGGAGACCCCGCTGGACGACCCGGCGCTCGACACCCTGCGCGAGGGCATCGAGCGGCTGATCCAGGGCTATGAGCCGTATCCGGCGATGGTGGTGGACGCGCTGTACAACGTGGTCGCGGCCAACCGGGGCGTCGCCGTGCTCCTGGACGGGATCGCGGAGCATCTCCTCACGCCGCCGATCAACGCCATGCGGCTGACCCTGCACCCGGAGGGCCTCGCCCCGCGGATCCGCAATCTGCCGCAGTGGCGGGCGCATCTGCTGGAGCAGATGGACCGGCAGATCGCGCTGCACCGCTCGGCGCCGCTGCGCGGGCTGTACGAGGAGGTCGCGGCGTATCCGGTGCCCCAGGAGGCGCCGGGGGCCGAGCCCGCGGAGCCGGTGCCGTACTTCGCGCTGCCGATGCGGCTGGAGCACGAGGGGCGGACGCTGTCGTTCATCTCCTCGATCTCCACGTTCAACACACCGATGGACGTGACGGTGGCCGAGCTGGCCATCGAGACCCTGCTCCCGGCCGACCCGGCCACGGTCAAGCACCTTCAGGCGCTGGTGTCCTGACGGGCCCGCAGCGCCGCCCACTGGACGGCCGCGAAGCCGCCCACGGTCAGCGCCTGGAGCACCGCCCACACCGCTCCGGCGGTGCTCGGCGACAGCCACAGCACCAGGGCGACGAGGCTGAGCGCGGTCCAGGCGAGGTTGATCTCCACGACGGCCCGTACCCCGAGGGTGGCCGGACGGGCCCGGCTCGCGAGCAGTCCGACGCCCGCCCCGTAGGCCGTCAGGATCGCGCCGAGGGTGACCAGCAGCCCGGCGTCCACCCCGAGGAAGCGGCCGAGGGGCCCGGAGGCGGCGAGGTAGGCGATGCCGTTGGCCCCGGTGACCAGAGCGTCGAGGGCGAGGAAGCGGCGCAGCATGGTCTGCGGCTCCGGGGTGCGGGCGAGCGCGGCGAGTGTGGTGGCGGACATGGCGGGTCACCCTTCGTCGGGGTCGGGGCCGCTCCAGGCGGCGGCGCCCGGGGCCCGGGGCGGAGTGCGCCGCCCCGGAACCCGGTACGACCACGATGGCGTGCGGGGGCCGGGGGGTCGATTACGCCGGAGGTAATGCGGAGGGGGCGGGCACGGGCCGGGGACGGGGCGGGCGGCGCGGCTCAACGGGGCACCCGCCCACCGCCCTTGACGCGCACAACGTGGCGAGCATCTCTCGCCGGACCGGTGTCACCGCCTCCGGAACATGACACACTGCACGGGTTCTTTCGGCGCGTAGGGGAGGCGTGGCGTGAGCGAGCGGCGGCCCGCGCCGACCGTCGGACAGGTGGTGCTCGGAAAGCGGCTCCAGGAGCTGCGCGAGGCGGCCGGTCTGCGGCGCGAGGAGGCGGCCCGGGTGCTGCGGGTGGCGCCCGCGACCGTGCGGCGGATGGAGATGGCCGAGGTCTCGCTGAAGATCCCGTATGTCCAGGTGCTGCTGGAGACGTACGGGGTGGCGGCGGACGAGACCGCCGCGTTCGTGGCGCTGGCCGAGGCGGCGAACGAACCGGGCTGGTGGCAGCGGTTCCACGATGTGCTGCCGGACTGGTTCAGTCTCTACGTCAGCCTGGAGGGCGCGGCCCGGATGATCCGCTCCTACGAGCCGCATTTCGTGCCGGGGCTGCTCCAGACCGAGGACTACGCCCGTGCCGTGCTGGACGCGGGCACCATAGGGCAGGACGGGCCCGAGACGGTCGAGCGGCATGTGGTGCTGCGGATGACCCGGCAGAAGCTGCTGGAGGAGCCGAATCCCCCGCTGCTGTGGGTGATCATGGACGAGACGGTGCTGCGGCGGCCGGTGTCCGAGCACCCCGGGGTGATGCGGGGCCAGCTCGACCGGCTGCTCGATCTGGCGGACCGGGAGCGGATCACCCTCCAGGTCGCCGAGTTCGCGGCGGGCCCGCACCCGGCGACGTACGCCCCGTTCTCACTGTTCCGTTTCGCCGAGCCGGAGCTTCCCGACATGGTGTTCACGGAGTATCTGACCGGTGCGCTGTATCTGGACTCGCGTGCGGAGGTCTCGCTGCATCTGGAGGTGCTGGACCATCTGACGGCCCATGCGGCGTCGGCCCAGCGCACCAAGGAGATCCTGCGGGAGTACCGCGACCTGCTCTGACCCGCGCGGACCGCCATGGCGGCAAGCCCCCGCGGACCGCCGCCGGCCACGCGGACGCTCAGGCGCCCCCGCCCCTCCCGTCGCCTCCGCCCTTCTCGTCCCCTCCGCCCTTCTCGTCCCTCTCGTCCTTCTCGTCATCGACGATCTCCGCGTCCACGACACCCTCCTCGTCGTCCTGCGGCGGGGGCGCGGACGCGGTCCCGGACCCGTCCTCCCCCTGCGCGTACATCGCCTGCCCCATCTGCTGGCTGACCGCCGCGAGCCGCTCGACCGCGGTACGGAGTTCACCGGTGTCCGCCTCCCGCTCCAGCAGGCCCTTCACCGCGTCCGCGGCCTCCCGGACCTCCGTCTTGGTCGCGGCGGGGACGCGCTCCTCGTTGTCCCGGAGGAAGTTCTCCGTCTGGTAGACGAGTTGCTCGGCCTGGTTGCGGGTCTCGGCCGCCTCGCGCCGCTTGCGGTCCTCCTCCGCGTACTGCTCGGCGTCGCGCATCATCCGGTCGATGTCGTCCTTGGGCAGCGCGGACCCGCCGGTCACGGTCATCTTCTGCTCGCGTCCGGTCGCGAGGTCCTTCGCGGAGACATGCATGATCCCGTTGGCGTCGATGTCGAAGGCCACCTCGACCTGCGGCACCCCGCGCGGCGCGGGCGGCAGCCCGGTGAGGTCGAAGACCCCGAGCTTCTTGTTGTAGGCGGCGATCTCCCGTTCGCCCTGGTAGACCTGGATGCCGACGGAGGGCTGGTTGTCGGCGGCGGTGGTGAAGATCTCCGAGCGCCGGGTGGGGATCGTGGTGTTGCGTTCGATCAGCTTGGTCATGATGCCGCCCTTGGTCTCGATGCCCAGGGACAGCGGGGTGACGTCGAGCAGCAGCACGTCCTTGACGTCGCCGCGGATGACCCCCGCCTGGAGGGCGGCGCCGACCGCGACGACCTCGTCCGGGTTGACACCCTTGTGGGGGTCCTTGCCCGTCAGTTCCTTGACGAGTTCGGTGACGGCGGGCATCCGGGTCGAGCCGCCGACGAGGATGACGTGGTCGACGGCGGCGAGCTTGATCCCGGCGTCCTTGACCGCCTGGTGGAAGGGCGTCTTGCAGCGGTCGAGGAGGTCGGCGGTCAGCTCCTGGAACTGGGCGCGGGTGAGCTTCTCGTCCAGGTGGAGGGGGCCTTCGGCGGACGCGGTGACGTACGGCAGGTTGATCGTGGTCTCGGTGGAGCTGGACAGCTCGATCTTGGCCTTCTCGGCGCCCTCGCGGAGCCGCTGGAGGGCCATCTTGTCGTTGCCGAGGTCGACGCCGTACTGCCCCTTGAACCGTTTGACCAGGTACTCCACGATCCGCTGGTCCCAGTCGTCGCCGCCGAGGTGGGTGTCGCCGTTGGTCGCCTTGACCTCGATGACACCGTCGCCGATCTCCAGCAGGGAGACGTCGAAGGTGCCGCCGCCGAGGTCGAAGACCAGCACGGTCTGCTCCTCGCCCCGGTCCAGTCCGTAGGCGAGGGCGGCGGCGGTCGGCTCGTTGATGATCCGCAGCACCTTGAGCCCGGCGATCTCCCCGGCCTCCTTGGTGGCCTGGCGCTGGGCGTCGTCGAAGTAGGCGGGGACGGTGATCACGGCGTCCGTGACGTCCTCCCCGAGGTAGGACTCGGCGTCCCGCTTCAGCTTCTGGAGCACCCGGGCGGAGAGTTCCTGCGCCCGGTAGCGGGTGCCGTCGATCGAGCCTTCCGCGGGGAAGTGCCAGGCCGGGTCGCCCATGTACCGCTTGACGGAGCGGGCGGTGCGGTCGACGTTGGTCACCGCCTGGCGTTTGGCGACCTCGCCGACCAGTACCTCGCCGTTCTTGGCGAAGGCCACCACCGACGGGGTGGTTCTGGCTCCCTCCGCGTTCGCGACGACGGTGGGCTCACCGCCTTCCAGGACGGCGACCACCGAGTTCGTGGTCCCGAGGTCGATGCCGACCGCGCGTGTCATGGCTGTCCCCTTCCACCTGGGCCGTCTACCACTCCAGCACAAAACTTGAGTGGGTCGTTGTCAATGCGGCATGCGCCTTAGAGGTACCCCGAAAACGGCTCCGGGAACAGCACCGCCGCACCCCGGCGGGCGGGATGCGGCGGTGGCTGTTCCCCTGGGCGGGGACGCTCTCGGTTCAGGCGAGCTTGGCCGAGAGGGTGATGGTCGTCCCGGCGAGGGCCTGGCTGACCGGGCAGTTGGCCTTGGCGTTCTCGGCGGCGGCGACGAACGTGTCGTTGTCGACGCCGGGGACGGTGCCCTCGACGGTCAGATGGATCCCGGTGATGCCCTCACCCGGCTGGAAGGTGACGTCCGCCGAGGTCAGCAGCTTGGTGGGCGGGGTGCCCGCCCCGGCCAGGCCGTGCGACAGGGCCATGGAGAAGCAGCTGGAGTGGGCGGCGGCGATCAGCTCCTCGGGGCTGGTCTTGCCGTTCGCCGCCTCGGCCCGCGACGGCCAGGACACCGGCTGCTCGCCGATGCCGGAGGAGTCGAAGGTGACGACGCCGCTGCCCTGGAGCAGGTTGCCTTCCCAGACGGTGTGTGCGGAGCGCGTGGTGGCCACGGATATGTCTTCCTTTCACATACGACTGCTCGTACTCACGCCCTATCCGATCACATTCCGGCTCACCGCACGCGGAACACCGGACCACGGGCGGTGAACGGCAGTCTGGCACCCTGCGGAACGAGGTAGGCGTGCTCGCGGCGCACCCGCAGGACGTCGCACCAGCCGTCCGTGATGACCAGCAGCGGCGCGGTCCTCGGGAAGTCGTCCGCGCGGTGCAGCAGATCGATCCCGGGCTGGAGGACCGTACCGCCCCGGCCGTGGACGCGGACCCGGCCGGCGATCTCGGTGACCGGGAGGTAGCCGGCGTCGTGCGGGGCCGCGTCGCAGAAGACGACCCGGGCGGCGGGGACGTCCCGGGCCTCGGCGTAGGAGGCGATGGCGCCGAGGGCCTTGCCGAGCAGGGTGCGGTCCATGGAGCCGGAGGTGTCGAGGACGACGCCGAAGGTGCAGCGGGCGATCTCCTCGGGCGGGAAGTACCGGCCCGCGCGGGGGATGTCCGGAGTGGAGGACTGGCGGCGGGAGGGGCGGGCGTAGGACCGGACCGGTTCCGGGCGGGGCACGAACGCGTCGAACCAGCGGGCGAGGCGGGCGTCCCAGGGCAGCGGGGGGTGGCTGAGGGCGCGGATGTCCTCGATCAGACCGCCGGGCAGGTGGCCGCGTTCCTGGCGTTCGTGGAGCAGCAGGCCGTTTGCGAGGCCGCGGCGGTAGAACGCGTCGAGGTCGCAGTGGTCGCGGGGGCTGCCCAGGGGGCCGCCGAGGATGTCGCCCGCGCCCTTGCCGCGCGGGGTGGACAGCCGACGGGCGCGCCGCGGGTCCCCGGCGATACGGTCGTAGACCTCCTCGGTGGACAGACCGGCCAGCGCCGGGTCGTGGAGGAGGCCCTCGGGCATGGTGCCGACGTCCATCTCGCGCAGCCAGCCGTTGATGACGTGGTCGGCGGCGATGTTGAAGAGGTAGGGGTCGCGGGTGCCGCAGCGGTCGCCGTGGCGCAGGGCGGCGTGCAGCATCTCGTGGGCCAGGATGAACCGCCACTCCTCGTCCTCGAAGCGCTGGAGCGGGTTGACGTAGATCTCGCCCGCCTCGGCGTTGACGGCGGCGACGGAGATGCCGTGGGCGCGGGCGAGTTCGGCGTCGGCGACCAGGGTGATGCCGGCCGCGATGCCGCCGAGCAGCGGGTAGGAGGAGATGAACCAGCTCAGCGCCTTCTCCCAGGGCCTGCGGGGCGCGAGGTCGCCGTCCAGGGTGGTGCGTCGGCCGCCCGCGAGGTCAAGGGCGGCGGACATGCTGCGGGTGAGGGCGGTGGCGAAGGCGAGCCGCCAGTCCGGGGGCTGTCCGCCCCAGCCGCGCCAGGGGGCGAAGTGCTGGTCGGGGGCGCCGTCGGCGGTGCCGCAGCGTTCGTAGGCGGTGGGCAGTCCGTCGCGGCGCCAGCGGGCGGCGAGGTGCTCCTCGTCGCCGTCGGGGTAGCCGGTGGGCAGGTGCTCGGGGGTGCGGCCGATGGTGAAGGTGAGCAGGAAGCGGTTGACGACCACGCAGCGGGCGGCGACGTCGTACCGGTCGGGCTGTCGGCGTTCGCCCTTGGCGGCCGGGAGGTGTCCGAAGCCGAGATGGATGACGGCGTGGGCGATGGCCCAGGCCCAGTCCCGTCCGTCGGCGAGCCGGTCCGGGTGGGAGTGGAGCACGCCGTCGGAGTCGACGCGGATCAGCCCGTCCCGGGGCGCCAGTGCGCACTCCTCGTGGCGGCAGGTGTCGAAGTCGACCGCTTTCAGCGCCGGGTTCGCCATGACCAGGCGCAGGCCCTCGGCGTACCCCTCGGCGGCGAGGTCGCGCTTCTTCTTCGCCTTGCCGCCCCGGTCCCGGCTCACCGGCGGGCCTCCACGAGGCGCGGCATGTCCCGCGCGGCCTCGATCAGGAACCAGGCGGGCAGGACCGGGTTGCCGTCGGTGTCGGAGGCGATGACGCCCTGGGCGATCTCTACGGAGATCTCGGCGAGCTGCACCAGCAGCGACTTGGCGCGGTAGGCGGCCTGGCGGCCGTTGGCCGACAGGTGGTCCTTGTCGGCGGGCAGTTCCTTGACCAGCCGGCCGCGGAACGACTCGGCGAGGTAGTACAGCAGGTCGCGGTCCTCCACGCGGTGCGGCCAGCGGGCGTCACCCTTGAGGATCGCCTCGATGCCGAAGCGGCTGCGCACGATCTTGACGTAGCCGCAGAAGGCGGTGGCGTGGGCGGGGGTGAGCATGCCGTGCGCGAGGACCTTGAGGGTCTCCTCGTCCAGGTCGGCGCCGAAGGAGTGGAGCGCGTCGGAGAGCATGTGCCAGGAGCGGGGGGTGGAGAACGGCTCCTCGGTCTTGGGCGGCTTGGACCACAGGTGGTCGGGCCGGTCGGTGACGTGGTCCAGGACCCAGGGGTGGATGCCGTGCTCCCCGGCCCACACCAGCCAGTCCTTGGGGGACGCCTCCAGGTGGACATGGGCGAGCCGGTTGACCAGGGCGGAGGCGATGGGCCGGGCGAGTGCGTTGTCGGTGGCGCGGTTCCCGGCGCCGATGACGATGGAGCCCTCGGGGAGGTCGTAGTCGCCGATGCGGCGGTCCAGGATCAGCGAGTAGAACGCCTTCTGCACATCGGGCGACGCCGCGTTCAGCTCATCCAGGAAGAGGCAGTACGGCTCGTCGCGGGCGATCGTCTCGGGCGGGCAGAACACCGAGCGCCCGTCGCGGATCTGCGGCACCCCGATGAGGTCCTCCGGCGCGAGCTGGGTGCCGAGCAGGCTCACACACTCCAGGCCCAGGGACTCGGCGAACTTCCGCACCAGGGAGGACTTCCCGATCCCGGGCGCCCCCCACAGGAAGACCGGCCGTACGGTCGCCAGACCGAGGAGCAGTTCGGGTATCCGGGCGGGGGTGACGGTGACGACCGACTGCAAGAAGGGGCTCCTGGGGAGGGCTGGGAGAACGGGCACCCGACGGCACGACGACCGCGGCCCGCCGGACCAGTGTGAGCGCGCGGAGCGACGGACGCAGCCGAATTACCGGGCTACGGGGCGGGGTCGGGGGCGGGGCGGGGGCGCGCGTCCGGGTGACCGGGCGGCCCGGAGCGGGCGGTCGGCGCGGACAGGCGGGCGGCGCGGGCAGCAGGCGCGTCGAGCGGTCAGACGGTTTCGTCGCGGGGGGTGGGGTCCGCGAAGGCGGCGGGGGTGTCGGCGTGCGGGGCGGGGCTGCCGGTGGGCGCGTCCGTGGGGGCGGACCGGGCCGGCGGGTCGGTCGGGGAGAGGTGTGCTCGGGTGCGGTCGGGGTCGGTGAGCGGGACCTGGGGGCCGTCGCACTCGCGGAGCCAGCGCCGCAGCACCCGGTGGATGTGCTCGGCGCCGACCAGGTCCGTGCCGTCGGGGGCCGGAGCGGACAGGGCGAGCGGGGAGAGCAGGAAGGGGCGGCCCTGGCAGCCGCCGAGCCCGCCGTGCGAGCCGATCTGCTCCTCGAAGGCGAGCACCTCGCCGTCGGCCGGGTCGTGGAAGGAGTTGACCATGATGTCGGCGGTGTGCGGGAAGGTGTGGGTACGGCGTACGGCGTCGGCGGCGCCGGGCCCGAAGGGGGCGAGCGGTCCCGGGTCCGTGTCGTCGAGGGCGTCGAGCGGGATCTCCGCGCCGTACGCGCCCAGCACCACTCCCCCGTGCTGCTCGCTGCGCACCAGCAGGAAGCCGACGCCGGGATGGTTGGCGAGGGTCGGCAGCAGCGCGGGGTGGCGGGCGTCGATCTCCTCCTTGGTCATCCGGTGCGGGACGTCGGGGAAGGAGATCAGGCCGAGGTTGCCGGAGGCGAGGACGATCGGTTCGGAGCGGCGCGAGGGCCGGTGCTGCTCGCCGCCCTCCTCGACCGGGCGGCGCAGCGCGGCCCGGACGGCGGCGCGGGCCTCGGCGCCGCTGCGGGTGCTGCGGGCCCGGCGGGGCACGGGCAGTCCGCAGCCGGCCCGGACCAGGTCGCCGAGGGTGAGGCCGTAGCGGGCGCGGAAGGTCTCGCCGGGGCTCTGGCCGTGGTCGGACAGGATCACCAGCCGGTAGGGGCGCGGGGCGTGCTCGGCGCACTTCTCGATCAGCGCGAGGGAGCGGTCGAGCCGGGCGAGCACCTTCTCGGCGTCCCCGCTGTGCGGTCCCGAGTGGTGGGCCACCTCGTCGTAGGCGACGAGGTCGGCGTAGACGGCGGTGCGTCCGGCGAGCAGGTCGCCCATGACGGCGGCGACCACGACGTCCCGCTCGACCACGGTCGCGAAGGCCCGCACCAGCGGGTAGAGGCCGCCGCGGGAGACCCGGGGGCGGTCCTTGCGCAGCCGGGCCCGCAGGGACTGGCCGCTCTCGCGGCACACCTCGGCGAAGAAGGACAGGGCGGTGCGCACGGCGTTGGCGGGGTCGGAGAAGTAGGCGAAGTAGCCCGCGCGGGAGCGGTTCTCGCGGCTGCGCCGCTTGGTGGCGATGGACAGCACGAGGGCCTGTTCGTCGGCGACGCCGCTGAAGAGATTGCCGCGGCTGGCGCCGTCCCGGGTAAGCAGTCCGCCGTCCCCGGTGCGTTCGACGGCCCGGCGCTGGAGGGCGGCGGCGCTGGTGGGGCGGTTGCAGACGACGACCTCGCGCTGGTCCTTCTCGTACCAGCGGAAGGCGGGCACGTCGAAGGTGCTGCCGTGCAGGATGCCGAGCTGGCTGGCGCCGGTCTGGCTGGACCAGTCGGTGCGCCAGGGGGTGAGCCGGTGAGTGGGTTCGCTCTGGTTGTCGACGCCGAGCCAGCGGGTGACGGTGGGCATCAGGCCCTTGCGGACGGCGGCGAGCAGCACGTCGTGGCCGACGCCGTCGAGCTGGAGGAAGACGGTTCCGTGGGTGACCGGGCCGGGCGGCAGGGATCTGCGGCGGCGGTCGGCGAGCCGGTAGAGGCGCCGGCGGTAGGCGTCGTCGTCGCGCACGGCGAGCGCGCCGCCGGTCGCGGAGGCGACGGCGGACATCACGGCGGCCACGACGACGGCGGTCTCGGGTCCGGCGTCGCCGCGTTCGGCGGGGTTGAGGCGGAGCGCGACCAGGAGCAGGGCGCCGTTGAGGAAGAACACCAGGAGTCCGAGGACGAGCGCGGGCACCAGCAGCATGAAGCGGACCATCAGCGGCCATACCAGCGCGGACAGCAGACCGAAGCCGCCGGCGCCGAGGGCGGCGGTGACGGCGATACGGGTGGCGCTGTCGCCGTCGGCGGACTGGAGCTGGAAGTCGGGCAGGATGCCCGCGAGGATCAGCATGGTGAGCGTGGACACGGCCCAGACCGTGACGCTCCGTCCTGTCTGACTGACGGCCTTCCGCCAACGTCCGCCACGCACTCCCCGCACCTCACGTCCCGGCCCGCAACGGACACGGGCTGCTCCCCACCCTGTCATACGACCCGTCCGGGACGGCGGGCTCAGCGGGCCCGCGCCTGTTCCGGGCCGGTCCGAGGCCGCGCCCTGCTTCCGGGCCGATCCGGGCCCGCGCCCTGCTTCCGGGCCGGTCCGGGGCCGCGCCCTGTTGCGGGCCGGTGAGGGGGTCAGCGGCCGTCGTACCCGGCCGTCGGCATCGACAGCCTGCGGTGCACCCGGGCCTTCATCTGCGCGTCGTACGACGGCTCCGCGCGCCCCACGGTCTCCACCCGCACCCCGCGTCGCGCGCACTCCTCGGTGAACTCCTCCACGGAGGCCAGCGCGCTCTCCAGGACCCGGCGGCTCGGGGCCACGAACACGTCCCGGCCGGGCTTGACGTCGTCCCACAGGATGCAGTGGTCGGGGCGGAGCCCGGAGACGAGGAGCTGGCGGGTGACGACATAGCCGTGCTCGGCGGCCCAGCGGGCGCACATCGCGTGCTGGCTGCGCGCGTCCACGAGGAACGGATCGGCGTCCAGCTCCTCCAGCGGCGTCAGACTGGCGATCGCCGTGACCCGTGTGCCGGAGGCATCGCGCTGCTCTCCCATGGCGTCCCCCTCACCTCCGGGTTTCGCCGCCGACCCTACCGCTGCGCGTAGGCTTCGGGGGAGTCGCGCGAAGGGGGCAAAGGGGTGCCGGTGGAGATCACCTGGTGGGGTCATGCCACCTGCACGGTCGTGGATTCGGACGTGCGCGTCCTGACCGACCCCCTGTTCGCGCGCCGGCTCGCGCATCTGCGCCGTCGCCGGGGTGCGGTGCCCCCGGAGTCCGCCCGGCGCGTGGAGGTCGCGCTGGTGTCGCATCTGCACGCCGACCACCTCCATGTGCCCTCGCTGGCGCTGCTCGCGCCGGACACCCGGGTGCTGGTCCCCCGGGGCGCCCCGCGGGCCGTGCCGGGGCTGCGGCGGCTGTCGCACCTGCGGCTGGTCGAGGTGGTGCCCGGTGACGAGACCCGGGTGGGCGACCTCGTCGTACGGGCCGTTCCCGCACGCCACGACGGGCGGCGGCTGCCGGTCGGACCGCATCGGGCCCCCGCGCTCGGCTACGTCGTGGAGGGCGAGGCGCGTACGTACTTCGCCGGTGACACCGGGCTGTTCGACACGATGGCCGAGGACGTCGGTCCGGTGGACGTGGCGCTGCTGCCGGTGGGCGGCTGGGGCCCGTATCTCGGTGAGGGGCATCTGGACGCCGGGCGCGCGGCCGAGGCACTCGCCCGGCTCGCGCCGCGCAGCGCGGTGCCGGTGCACTACGGCACGTACTGGCCGATCGGGATGGACGCCGTGCGCCCCCATGAGTTCCATGCGCCGGGCGACGAGTTCGTCCGGCTGGCGGCGGCGTACGCGCCCGGCGTGACGGTGCACCGGCTGGGTCACGGCGAACGGGTGCGCCCGGAGGTCGCGCGGTGAACTGGCTGGCGGCGGCCTCCACGACGGTGCCGCCGGACAGCACCCAGCAGGCGATCGGCTATCCGACGCTGTTCGTGCTGGTGCTGCTCGGGGCGCTGGTGCCGGTGGTGCCGACGGGCGCGCTGGTGAGTTCGGCCGCGGTGGTGGCCTTCCACCAGACGGCGCCGTTCTCGCTGGCGCTGGTCTTCGTCACCGCCTCGCTGGCCGCGTTCCTGGGGGACATCACGCTGTACTGGCTGGGGCGGCGCGGGATGAAGTCCCGCAACGGCTCCCGCTGGCTGGCGGCGATACGGGCGCGGGCGCCGGAGGAGCGGCTGTCCCAGGCGCAGGAGAAGCTCGCCGAGCACGGGGTGGCGGTGCTGGTGCTGTCGCGGCTGGTGCCGGCGGGGCGGCTGCCGGTGATGCTGGCCTGTCTGATGGCCGAGTGGCCGATGCGGCGGTTCGCCCGGGGCAACTTTCCGGCCTGTCTCGCGTGGGCGGTGACGTACCAGTTGATCGGGATTCTGGGGGGTTCGCTGTTCAGCGAGCCGTGGGAGGGGGTGGTGGCGGCGGTGGTGCTGACCGTGGTCATCAGTACGGCGCCCTCGCTGTGGCGCCGGGCCCGGGGGGCGTGACGTCCCGCCGCCGCGGCGACCGGGTCACTCCAGCACGCGTGATGCCCCGACCGGCAGGTCCCACAGGTGGGGCCGCTCCAGACCGGCCTTCTCCCAGGCGGCCCGGACCCGGGTCAGGGGCTCCAGGACCGGTTCCGCGGAGAGGATGAACGTCCCCCAGTGCATGGGGGCCATCCGGCGGGCGCCCACGTCCTGCGCCGCCCGCACGGCCTCCTCGGGGTCGCAGTGGACGTCGCTGAGCCACCAGCGGGGGTCGTAGGCGCCGATGGGGAGCAGGGCGAGGTCGATACCGGGGTAGCGGCGGCCGATCCGGTTGAACCAGTGGCCGTAGCCGGTGTCGCCCGCGAAGTAGACGCGCCGCCCGTCCGGGCCGGTGAGGACCCAGCCGCCCCACAGGGTGCGGCAGGTGTCGGTGAGGGAGCGCTTGGACCAGTGGTGGGCGGGGACGAAGTCGAAGCGGACCCCGCGCAGTTCGGCCGCCTCCCACCAGTCCAGTTCGGTGACGGTGGTGAAGCGGCGGCGGTGGAACCAGGGGGCGAGTCCGGCCGGGACGAACATCGGGGTGTCGCGCGGGAGGCGGCGCAGGGTGGGGTCGTCCAGGTGGTCGTAGTGGTTGTGGCTGATGACGACCGCGTCCACCCTCGGCAGCGCGTTCCAGGCGACGCCGGCCGGGGTGATGCGCGGCGGGGTGCCGAGGATGCGCCGGGACCAGACGGGGTCGGTGAGCACGGTGAGGCCGCCGACGCGCAGCACCCAGCTGGCGTGGCCGACCCAGGTGACGGCGAGGGTGCGGGTGTCGTCGGCGCGGGGCAGCGGGCCGGGGGCGAACGGCAGGGCGGGGATCTGGGCGAGCCCTTCGCGCCCGGGGCGTACGGCGCCTTCGCGGGCGAAGCGGGCCAGGGCCCGGATGCCGGGCAGCGGGGCGGTCAGCCGGTCGTGGAAGGCGCGCGGCCACACCCGCCGCTCGGCCAGCGGGCGGGGTTCGGCGAGCGGGGGGTACGGGACCGGGGACCGGGCCGAGGCCGGGGCGCGGTCATCGGTCCGCGGCCCGCCCCCGGAGCCCTGGCCGCCGCTCCCGGAACCCTGGCCGCCCCCGGGACCCTGGCCGCCGCTCCCGGGACCCTGGCCGCCGCTCCCGGAACCCTGGCCGCTCCCGGAATCCTGGCCGCCGCCGGTGGCGGGAGCAGGCCCGGACCGGGTCGACTCGGACTGCTGGGTCATCGGGAGGACTCCCCTCGCTGGGCGTCGTCGCGGAGTTCGCCGAAGACCGACCGCAGGGTGGTCAACGACTGTCGTACGTACGGCAGTTCCAACGGCGCGGACGCGGAGAGGCATTCCGCGCGCTCGGCGTCGGTGCCGCCGAGCAGGGACCCGGTGGCCAGCCGTACGCGCAGGGCGCCCAGGTCGTCGCCGAAGCGGTGGCCGCCGGGCGCGGGCAGGGCGAGACGTTCGGTGAGGAAGTCCTCCAGGTCCTGTGCGTCGCCGACGCCGCGCGCGGCGAGGGCGAGGCGCAGCGGCTCCAGGTCGACGTAGAGGTGGCGGCCCGCGCGCGGTGGGTGGGACAGCGCTCCGCCGGCCACCACGGCGTCGTGCGCGGCCCGCGCCAACAGCGTGTGCAGGCGTACGGCGGCGGCGACGCGCTCGGTGACCGGCTCGGGCTCGGTGAGCGCGTAGCCCGCGGCGCTGGCGACGGGGGCGGCCACGGTGGCGCCGAGCGCGGTGAGGACGTCGAGGACGCGCGCGTGGAGGTCGGCGCCGGCGGCTCCGGCCGGGAAGCGGGCGACGGCGGCGGGCCAGGCGGGTGGCAGCAGGGCGCCGGCGAGGTCGGTGACGACGGTGACCCGGTCGGGCAGCATCTCGGCCGGGCTGAGCGGCACGGTGTCGTGCGGTGGCTGCCGGGTGTCGCGCCAGGTCTCGTCGCTGACCAGGTGCAGCCCCTCTTCCGCGGCGGCCTCCACGACCCGGTGCAGCACCTCGGGCGGGGCGACGGTCGCGGTGGGGTCGTCGGCCACCGACAGCACCAGCAGCCGGGGGTCGCCGCCCTCGTCGCGGACCCGGCGCACGGTCTCCAGCAGCGCGTACGGGTCCGGCACGCCCCCGCACTCGGCCGGGGTGGCGACATGGAAGACGGGCCGCCCCAGCAGCCGGGCGTCCGGCGCCCACCAGGCGGCGCAGGGCCGGGGCACCAGGATGTCGCCGCCGAGCGCGGCGGTCAGCGCGAGGAGCAGGCTGCCCGCGCCGGGAGCGGCGGCGACCTGTTCGCGCGCGGTGTGCAGTCCGCGCCGCTCCCAGTAGCCGCGGGCGGCCTCCAGGAGGGCGGGGCCGCCGCCGACCGGCTCGCTCGCGGTCTGGCCCGCGGCTGCCGCGAGGACGGCGGCCAGTTCGGGGAGGAGCGGCAGTCCGTCGTCCGGCAGGTGCGGCCCGTAGCGGACGGGGCCGTGGCTCTCCGGGTCCGTCCGCCGCATACGTGCCTCCGTGCGGTGCCGTGTGTGTCGTGGGCCGGCCGCTGGTGCCGGTGGGGTGGTCCGGGTCTCTGCGCCTGTGCGTACCCAGCCGGTGGGCCGGTCAGCCCTCCAAGCGGGCGGTCCTGCGGCGCAGCCGGTACAGGGCCCCGCCGCAGGCGCCCGCGATCAGCAGCGCGCCGGCGGCGAGGGCGGGCACCGAGTCGGTGAAGGTGCCGCCGCTGCCCGCGTGCACGCCGTGGTCGGGCTTCGGCGGAGTGCAGGGGGTGCTGTCGTGGCCGCTGTGCGAGTCGCGCGGGGTCGGACAGGGCCGCGGCGGGGTGGGCCGGTGGGTGGCGGTGCCGCCGCCCTCCCGCTTGACGGTGAGGGTGGCACTCCACACCTTGCCCTTCCCGCCCCGCGCCCCGGGGCAGGTCCCGTCCACGCTCCAGGCGGAGTCCTTGCCCACCCCCACGGCCACCCCGACCGCCCCACCAACGCCTCCGGCAGACCCTTCAGCCCCACCCGAACCCTGGGCAAGCCCCCCGGCGCCCGTCAGAGACCCGACCGAACCGTCGACAAGCCCCCCGGCGCCGCTCAGCGACCCGGCCGGGTCGCGCCCGAGGCTCCCGGGGCCGTTCCGGGGCGATGTGAAAGCGGCCCGGGCCGGCACGGCGGCGCCCTCTTCGGCCCCTGCCGGGCCTGTCCGAGAGGGGGCGGCGTTCCCTCCCGGCCCTTGCGCACCCGTCCGATACGGCGCGGAGTCATCTCCACGCCCGCCGGAACCCGTCCCGGCCCCCGGCAGCGCACGTCCCGTCGTCCCCACCGGGCCGACCCGGGACCACGCGGACTCCCCCGCAAGCCCGGCCGACCCCGTCCGGGACCACGGAGAACCACCACCGCTCCCCTCCGATCCCGCCCGGGGCCACCCGGAGTCCCCTCCGAGCCCTTCCGTACCTGTCCGGGGCCACCCGGAGCCGCCCCCGGTCCCCTCCGAGCCCGTCCCGGGCCACCCGGAATTTCCTCCGCTCCCCTCCGATCCCGTCCGGGACCACCCGGAGTCTCCCCCGCTCCCCTCCGTATCCGCCCGGGGCCACGTGGAGTCCCCGCTGAGCCCCTCCGAGCCCGTTCGGGGCGGTCCGGGGTCCTCGGCCGGTCCCTCCGGGCGGATGTCCGACCAGGCCGAGCCCGGGTCGATGGGTTGCTTGTCCCGGTCGAGGCCGCCCGTACCGGGCTCCGACCAGCCGGGCTCCGACCAGCCCGGGTCGCGGCCGACGCCGTCCGGGACGCCTTCGAGGTCGGCGGCGGGGGCGATCCGCGCGGTGCCGCGGTAGACGGGCCGGGAGCGCCCGTCGTCGCCGCCGGACACCAGTCGCAGGGCGACCGTGCCCCGGTCGAAGGCGCGGGACGTGGCGTTCGTGGTGCGTGGCGCGGTCGTGCCGACGGCGTCGCACACGACGGAGATCGTGACGGAGCCGCCCGGTTTCACCCGCGCCGGACTGACCTCGGCGGCCGGTTCCGCGAGGGCCCCCGGCGCGGCTGCGAACAGGGCGGCGCCGCTGAGGGCGGACACGGACAGCAGACGGCGGCTGCGGCGCATGGGCGAACTCCTCGGACCGACGACGTCAGCGGCGGGACACGTACTCGCGCCCCCACCCGCCATCAGATCCCGCCCCCGCCGCCACCGCGCGCGGCCCGCACCCATTGGCGCGACACGGGAGCCCACCCGGGTGAATCCGGGTTTGGGATACGGACGAGGCCGCGCGTCGCGCCTCTCAGGGGCGCGGGGAACTGCGCGAGAAGCGACCACGACCCGCGCGGCCCCACCCACCACGAGCGACCCCACCACGAGCGACCCCACCACGAGCGACCCCACCACGAGCCACCACCACCCGCGCGGCCCACCCACCACGAGCCGGCACGACCCGTGCGACCCCACCGCGAGCCAGCACTACGAGACAGCCCGGTCCCGTGCCCCGTCCCGGGTCCGACCCGCCGAGACGGACCGCCGGGGGTTGCGCCGCAGGTACTCCCCCTCCAGCTGGGCCATCCGCTCGTTGTGCGCCCGCAGCGCGTCGTTCGACCCGTACAGCAGGGTGTCGTGACGGGTGCGATGGATGGTCTCCAGCTCCTTCATGAGCTGCTGGTCGTCCAGCCGACCCGGGTCTACTCCGCTCATCGTGGTGCCCCGATCGTCGTGTCCGTCCGTGGTGCCTCCACTGTACGAACATTCCCCCGGGGCCGCCGCCGGGAAGGGCCGTCCTACCTGGCCCGTTGCACCCGCCGCTCGTCCCACACCGGCCCCGCGGTCTCCCGCACCCGGCCGTCGGTGCCGAACACCAGGAACCGGTCGAAGGACCGTGCGAACCAGCGGTCGTGCGTCACGGCGAGCACCGTGCCGTCGAACGCCTCCAGGCCCTCCTGGAGCGCCTCGGCGGACTCCAGGTCGAGGTTGTCGGTCGGCTCGTCCAGCAGCAGCGCGGTGACGCCCTGCAACTCCAGCAGCAGGATCTGGAACCGGGCCTGCTGGCCGCCGGAGAGCCGGTCGAAGCTCTGCTCGGCCTGCTGGGTCAGCTCGTAGCGGCGCAGCCGGGACATGGCGGCGCCCCGGTCCTGCGCGTGCTCCTTCCACAGGATGTCGAGCAGGGTGCGCCCCTCCAGTTCGGGGTGGGCGTGGGTCTGCGCGAAGTGCCCGGGCAGCACGCGCGCGCCGAGTTTCCACCGCCCGGTGTGGGCCACCTCCTCCCCGGCGAGCAGCCGCAGGAAGTGGGACTTGCCGGAGCCGTTGGAGCCGAGGACGGCGACCCGTTCGCCGTAGAAGACCTCCAGGTCGAACGGTTTCATCAGGCCGGTCAGCTCCAGGCCCTCGCAGGTGACCGCGCGGACCCCGGTCCGGCCGCCCTTGAGCCGCATCCGGATGTCCTGCTCGCGCGGCGGCTCCGGCGGCGGCCCGGCCTCCTCGAACTTGCGCAGCCGGGTCTGCGCGGCCCGGTAGCGGGAGGCCATGGCATCGCTGTTGGTGGCGGCCTGGCGCAGGCTCAGGACGAGCTTCTTGAGCTGGGCGTGCTTCTCGTCCCACCGCAGGCGCAGTTCCTCGAAGCGGGCGAAGCGCTCACGGCGGGCCTCGTGGAAGGTGGCGAAGCCGCCGCCGTGCACCCAGGCGTCCGCGCCGGCCGGTCCGGGCTCCACGGAGACGATCTTGTCGGCGGCGCGGGCGAGGAGTTCCCGGTCGTGGGAGACGAACAGGACCGTCTTGGCGGTCTCCTTGAGCCGCTCCTCCAGCCAGCGTTTGCCGGGCACGTCGAGGTAGTTGTCGGGCTCGTCCAGGAGGAGCACCTCGTCGGTGCCGCGCAGCAGCGCCTCCAGCACCAGCCGCTTCTGCTCACCGCCGGAGAGCGTGCGCACCTGCCGCCACTGGGCCTTCTCGTACGGCACTCCGAGCGCGGCCGTGGTGCACATGTCCCACAGGGTCTCCGCCTCGTACCCGCGTGCCTCGGCCCAGTCGGAGAGGGCCTGCGCGTACTTCAGCTGGGCGGCCTCGTCGTCCACGGTCATGAGGGCGTGCTCGGCGGTGTCGACGGCCCGGGCGGCGGCCCGGATCCGCGGCGGCGCCACCGACACCAGCAGGTCGCGTACGGTCGTCTCGTCCCGTACGGAGCCCACGAACTGGCGCATCACGCCGAGCCCGCCGCTCACGGTGACGGTGCCGCCGTGGGGTTTCAGCTCGCCGGAGATCAGCCGCAGCAGGGTGGTCTTGCCGGCGCCGTTGGGGCCGACGAGGGCGACCGCGGCGCCCTCGCCCACTCTGAACGAGACATCGCCCAGCAGCGCCCTCCCGTCGGGGAGGTAGTACTCAAGGTGCGCGGCTTCCAGATGTCCCATGGAAACGCATTCTGAGTCGCCGGAGTGGCCATCGGCAAACCGTTATCCACCCCCGCCACCGCTGGTGTCCACCCCCGCCACCACCGGTGTCCGACCCCGACGCCACCCGTCTCGGCCCTCCGCCGGGCCCCTACCGCTCCCCGACCGCCCGGCCCGTGGGTCCGCCCTCCCCGGACGGGCCCGGCGCGGCACCCTCCCAGGCCAGTGCCTTGAAGCCGTCGGCCGGGGTGCCCTCCAGGATCACGACGCCGGTGTTCTGGAGTCCGTGGGTGAGGGCGAAGGCCGGGTCCAGGTTGTGGGCGCGGACGACCGTCCACAGCCGGATCGCGGCGCCGTGGCTGACCATCGCGACGGCCCCGGCGCCCGCGGCGGCGGCCTCGGCGACCACGGCGTCGTAGCGGGCGAGGGCCTCGTCGCCGGTCTCCCCGCCGGGCATCCGCAGCCCCGTGTCACCGTTCATCCACGCGAACACGGTCCGCATGTAGCGCTCGCCGTCCGGGGAGTCACCGGGCAGCAGTTCCAGGTCGCCCGCGGCCAGCTCCCGGATCCCGTCCCGGACCTGGACGTCCAGACCGCGCGCGGCGGCCAGCGGGGCGGCGGTGTGCTGGGTGCGGGTGAGGGTGGAGGCGTACAGGGCCTCGACGGGTTCCGCCGCGAGCGCCCCGGGCAGGGCCGCCGCCTGCCGCCGTCCGAGGTCGGTCAGCTCCGCGCCGGGCACGGCCGTGTCGAGCAACTGCTCGACGTTCGCGGTGGTCTGGCCGTGCCGGACGAGGATCAGACGCATGGGCGGCATTCCTTCTGTGACCTTCCCTCGGGCTGTGACGTCACCTCGGAATCGGGTCAACACCGTGTGACACCAGCCACTGGTGGCATGAAGAGTGACGCGAAACGGCCACTTCAGGGTAACCGTGACCTCATGAACCCTGATGTCGATCTCACCGCACTCCGTCCGGGGAGCCACGCGCTGCGCCACCGGCTGCTCGCGCTGGACTCCCGGCTCTTCGAGTTCGCCGCCGAGCGGAACTGGCCGTACGCCGAGCGGGTGCTGCCCCGGCTGAGCCGGCTGGCGAACCACGGTGTGCTGTGGGGAGCCACGGCCGCCGTGATAGCGGTGAGCCGTACGCCGCGGGGCCGCAGGGCCGCCGCGCGCGGTATGGCCTCGCTGGCGCTGGCCTCCGCCACGATCAACACGCTCGGCAAGCGCAGTGTGCGCCGCCCGCGCCCGTCGCTGGGCCCGGTCCCGGCGGTCCGGCGGCTCAAGCGGCAGCCGCTGACCACGTCGTTCCCGTCCGGTCACGCGGCGTCCGCGGCGGCGTTCTGCGCCGGGGCGGCCATCGAGTCCCCGGGGTGGGGGGCGGCGGTGGCGCCGCTGGCGTTCTCGGTGGCGATGTCCCGGGTGTACACGGGCGTGCACTTCCCGAGCGACGTCCTGACCGGCGCGGCCCTGGGCGTGGGCGCCGCCATGGCCGTACGGGCCCTGGTGCCGCCGCACGGTCATGCCGTGCCGTCGGCCCATCCGCGCGCGGCGGCGCCGGACCTGCCCGAAGGGGAGGGGCTGACGATGGTGGTGAACCGCGGCTCGGGCTCGGCGGACCGGGCGCGTCTGCTGGGCGACGTCCTGCCGCGGGCGCGGATCGTGGAGTGCGCGCCGGAGGAGGTGGCGGCCGAGCTGGAGAAGGCGGCGGTCGGGGCACGGGTGCTGGGGGTGTGCGGCGGTGACGGCACGGTGAACACCGCCGCGGGGGTGGCGCTGCGGCGCGGGCTGCCGCTCGCCGTACTGCCCGGTGGCACCCTCAACCACTTCGCGCTGGACCTGGGCGTGGAGGACGCCCGCGCGCTGGGGCGGGCGGTCGCGGGCGGCGAGGCGGTACGGGTGGACGTCGGCCGGTTCACCGGCGGCGGGACGGACGGGATCTTCCTCAACACCTGCAGCCTGGGGGTCTACCCGGAGCTGGTGCGGGAGCGGGACCGCTGGTCGCCGCGGATCGGCGGCTGGCCCGCCGGGGTGATCGCGGCGGTACGGGTGCTGCGGGCGGACGGGCATCCGCTGCTGGCGGGGTACGGCGGCCGGGTGCGGCCGATGTGGCTGCTGTTCGCGGGGAACGGCACGTACCACCGGCTGGGTCTGGTGCCGGGCCGCCGGAAGGATCTGTCCGACGGGCGGCTGGACGTACGGGTGGTGCACGGCGGGAGGCGTCCCGCGCTGCGGCTGCTGGCCGCCGCGATCGCCGGTCCCCTCACCCGCTCCCCTGCGCACGCCGCCGTCCAGGTCGGCAGGCTCCGGCTCACCGATGTGCCGAGCGGCACGCTGCTCGCCTACGACGGTGAGGTCACCGAGGTCGAGGGCGAGGTGACGCTGGAGAAGCAGCGCGGGGCGCTGGTGGTGTACCGGCCGCACGATCCCCCGCCCCTGGTCGGCTGACACCCGCCCGCGCCCCTGCCGCACCACCCCCTGCCGCACCCCTGCCGCGACCCGACCCGACCCGACTCCGGCCCGACCCGACTCCGACCCGACCGACCCGGCCCAGCCCGCCATCAGACGTACGGCGGCACCCGCGCCCGACCCACCGCCCGTCCACATGTCGAAACGGGGGGTCTCACTATGCGACATGCGGCGTAGCGTTCGGCGGCAGCGCAGGCGCCGCGGGTGCCGCAGGCGGTCATGGGGGCCGGGAGCGGTGCGGTGATGAGGGGAAGGGGCACAGCCATGCCGGAGGCCCGGGAGACGGCCGTCTACACCCATGGGCACCACGAGTCGGTGCTGCGGTCGCACACCTGGCGGACCGCCGCCAACTCGGCGGCCTATCTGCTCGGTTCGCTGGAGCCGCACATGAGGGTCCTGGACATCGGCTGCGGCCCCGGAACCATCACGGCCGACCTCGCCGCGCTGGTCCCCGACGGCCGGGTGACCGGGCTCGACAACGCGCCCGGCATCCTGGACCGGGCGCGGGCCACGGCCGCCGAACGGGGGCTGACGAACACCGACTTCGCGGTCGGTGACGTCCATGCCCTGGACCACCCCGACGGCACCTTCGACGTGGTCCACGCCCACCAGGTGCTCCAGCATGTGGGCGACCCGGTGCGGGCCCTGCGGGAGATGGCCCGGGTCACCAGGCCGGGCGGGATCGTCGCCGTACGGGACTCGGACTACGCGGCGATGACCTGGTATCCCGCCGTTCCCGGTCTGGACGACTGGCTGGACCTGTACCGCCGGGTGGCCCGCGCCAACGGCGGGGAGCCGGACGCCGGGCGGCGGCTGAAGTCCTGGGCGCTCGCGGCCGGGCTGAGCGACCTCACGGCCACCTCCGCCACCTGGACCTTCGCCACGCCCGAGGAACGCGCCTGGTGGAGCGGGCTGTGGGCGGACCGCACGATGGCCTCTTCGTACGCGGAGCGCGCGACCGGCGGCGGCCATGCGACCGAGGCCGACCTGCGGGCGGTGGCGGGGGCGTGGCGTGCCTGGGGCGCGCGGGAGGACGGCTGGTTCAGCGTCCTGCACGGGGAGATTCTGTGCCGGAAGGGTGCGTGAAAATCGCGATCGCGGTTACCCGACGTCCAGGAGGTTGTCACTTATGGTTCCCATCCTGCTCGTCCTGCTTCTCGCGTTGCTCCTGTTCGGTGTGGGGTTCGCCGCCAAGATCCTGTGGTGGCTCGCCTTGGCGGTGCTCGTCATCTGGCTGATGGGCTTCCTGGTCCGCGGCACGACGGCGGCCGGAGGCCGACACCGGTGGTACCGCTGGTAGCCCGGGCATCGCGGACAGCCGACAGCTGACGTGCCGCCGGCGGCCCCATGGTCGCCGGCGGCACGCGGAACACCCGGAAGAGCCGGGGGTCCGGAGGGCTCAGCCGTCCTCGGCGGCGAAGGAATAGGCCGCCGAGGGACCGCTGAGTTCCACCAGGATCCCCGGCTCCTCGCTTCTCACCCGGTCCACGATCTCCACGAACTCCTCGGCGTGCGCGCGGGGCACCAGATAAGCCGCGTTGAGCACATTGCGGCTGCCGGTGCCGCCGGGTTCGCGGGGGCGCAGCGGGTAGGCGTGGGAGGCGTCGGCCCGTTCAGCGAGCGCCTTGTGGAGCCGCGCGGAGATCTCCCCGGCCTCGGCCGCGCCAGCCCCCGCCCCGGCCCCCGCCTCTTCCGCCGCCGCTTCCCCCGCCCCGGCCCCCGCCTCTTCCGCCGTCCCTTCCGCGGCCTCTTGCCGGAAGACCCGCACGCCCCACTCCACGCGGCCCTCCAGCCGGTCGAGGGAGCGCCGCAACTCGTCCTCGCGCAGTTCCATCATCAGCCGCACCGCGCTGTCGTCCCGGAACACGGTGGCGGGCCGCAGCGGCAGCGGGGTGGTGACGGTGGTGAGCGCGTCGACCACGCCCTGGTGCAGCCGGGCCACCCCCGCGAGCCATTCGGTGTCCGTCTCCGCGGCCCGGAGCCGGTCCTCCGAGAACTCGGCCTCCGGCACATGGCCGACCACCGCCACCAGGTCGTGGTGGCGCAGCAGCCGGGGCGGGGCGCCCGCGACGCCGGTCAGCTGGGACTGAAGGGCCGCGCCGAAGGGTCGGCAGACGGCGTACACATAGCGCACAGTGGTCATTGGGCCTCCTGGTGGGGGCCTACCCGGTTCCGCCCGGCCGCATCCGGAAGTCGTACTTCCGCGTAACCCGGCGCTCGCTGCGCACGCGTCAGCCGGTTCCCTCCCCGAAGGCGTTCACCACGATGTCCGTCAGGAGCGCGCCCGCCGTGCCGTCCGGGTCCAGGTCGGGGTCGTAGATGGTGACATTGAGTCCGACGCAGGCGGGGGAGGCGAGCAGGGGGCGCAGGAGGGCGACGAGTTCCTCGGGGAGCAGGCCGTCGGGGTCGGGGCTGTCGACGGCCGGCATCACGGCCGGGTCGAGGACGTCGGCGTCCAGGTGGAGCCAGAAGCCGTCCAGCTCGGGGATCTCGAAGGTCTGCGCGGTGGCGCGGGCGAGCGCGTCGGCGCCCCATTCGCGCAGGTCACCGACGGTGACCACGGGCATCTTCAGGGCGGTCAGCTCGGCGCGGTCGTCCTCGAACGCGTCCCGCATCCCGAAGAACCGCACATCCTCGTCGCGCAGATACGGCCCGAGCCCCTCCAGATCGGTGAGGTCCGCCTGGCCGCGCCCGGTCGCGAGGGCGACCTCCTCGCCGCCGGCCGCGCCGACCGGGTCGGAGCCGCCCGGGTGGCGGAAGTCGGCGGAGGCGTCCACGGCGACCAGCCCGTAGCGGCCCAGGCGGCGCAGGGCGAGCGAGGCCCCGAGCTGGATGGAGCAGTCACCGCCAAGCACCAGGGGGAAGTTCCCGGCCCGCAGATGGTGCTCGATCCGGTCGGCGAGCCTCGGGGTGTACGCGGCGAGCGCGGCGGCGTTGAACACCCCGTCGCCCTCCCGCCAGTCCCCCCGGTCGTAGCGGGGCGGCACCACCACACCGCCCTCCAGGGCGCTCAGCCGTTGCACGATCCGCTGTTCGCGCAGGGCACCGGCGAGCTTGTAGCAGCCGGGCACGGTGCCGGGGGCGGGCGGGCGCAGGCCCAGGTTGGAGGGGGCGTCGATGACCACGATATTCCGCATGCGCACCATCCTCGGCGACATACAGTCGGCGGATCAACGGATAGGCCGAGCGGCCCGGAGAGCGGGGCGGGGCGGGTCCGGCCGGGCGGGAACGGGACGCGGCACATGACGACGGAGCGGCACACCTACCGGGTGATCGTCCGGGGCACCTGGGACGGCCTGACCGAGCAGGCGCGCGCCCGGCGGGTGGACCGCGCGGAGGGCGCGCTGCGCGCTCTCGGTCTCGGCTTCACCGGGCTGCGCTCGACCGTGACGGACCTGGACACCATGAACATCAACCGGAAGGGCGCATCTCGACGGTGAGCGCCCAGCGTTCGTGATCGCGCCACGCCCCGTCGATGAAGAGCATCCGCGGCGAGTAGCCCTCGCGGCGGAAGCCGCAGCCGCGGGCCAGCGCGATGGACGGGGTGTTGTCCGGCTGCACGTTGATCTCCAGCCGGTGCAGCCGCATCGGTCCGAAGGCGTGGTCGACCACGAGGCCGAGGCCCTCGCGCATCAGACCGCGTCCGGCCGCGTGGGCGAACGCCCCGTAGCCGAGGGCGCCGCACTGGAAGGCGCCCTCCACGATGTTGTTGACGGTCACGAACCCGGCGATGCCGCCGCCGTCGCGCTCGCACACCAGGAACCCGGCCTTGGTCGGGTCGCGGATCAGCAGTCCCGCGTAGGCGGCGTACCCGGCGGCGGTGTCCGGCGGGAAGAGCCAGGGCCGGTGCAGTTCCCTGCTCTCCCGGGCCCGCGCGGTGAACTCGGCGCCGTCGTCGAGGGTGAAGGGGCGCAGGCCCACGCGGGGCCCCTCGGCGAGCAGGCTGGACGGGTCGTACGGCATCCGTCCAGCCTACGTCCGTGCGGCGCGCGGGCCTGTGCCGGTCCTCAGCGCAGCGCGGGCCGCTCCAGGGTGAGTGTCCCGGCGTCGGCGTCCAGTTCGGCGGCGACTCCGAAGGGGATCGTCAGCGCCCCGTCCCCGTGCCCGAAGCCGAACTCCTCCACGACCGGCACCCCGAGGCCGCCGAGCCGGTCGGCGAGCAGGGCGCGGACCCCGTCGTAGGGGCCGCACTCCGCCCAGGAGCCGAGCAGCACCCCCCGCACCCCCTCCAGCCACCCGGCGCGCAGCAACTGGGTGAGATAGCGGTCCAGGCGGTACGTCTCCTCCCCCACGTCCTCCAGGCAGAGCAGCCCTCCGGCGGCGGACGGCCGGGCGTGCGGGGTGCCCAGGTCGGTGGCGAGGAGGGCGAGGCAGCCGCCGAGCAGCACCCCGCGGGCCCGGCCGGGCACCAGCGCGCCGCCCCCGGCGGAGGCGATCGTGGTGACCGTCTCCGGTGCGAACAGGGTGGCCCGCAGATGCTCCTGCGCCCGCGCGTTCTTGAGGAAGTCCTGGCCCGCCGCCATGGGGCCGTGCAGGGTGACCAGGCCGAGCCGGGTGGCGAACGCCTCGTGCAGCGCGGTGATGTCGCTGAAGCCGACGAAGACCTTCGGCCCGGCGGCCCGCAGGGCGTCCCAGTCGAGCAGGTCGACCATGCGCTGGACGCCGTAGCCGCCCCGCGCGCACAGCACGGCGGCCACGTCCGGGTCGCACCAGGCCCGCTGGAGGTCGGCGGCGCGGTCCGCGTCCGTACCGGCGAGATAGTCGAACTCGGGGTGCCGGTCCAGCACATGGGGTGCCACGACCGGGTCGAGGTCCCAGCCGCGCAGCAGGTCGAGACCGGACTGGAGCCGTTCCTCGGGGACCGGCCCGCTGGGGGCGACGACGGCGACCCGCGCGTCGGGCGCGAGCCGGTCGGGGCGGCGCAGTTCCGTACGGGTCACTCGGTCAGCTCCAGTGGGGTCAGGTCCGGCGGGTTCAGCCCGAACACCTGGGCGTAGAGGGAGAGTTCCGCCTCCAGGGCACGGATCATGGTGTCGGCGCGGCGGAAGCCGTGTCCCTCGCCCTCGAAGGCGAGGTAGGCGTGCGGCACCCCGCGCCCGGCCATGCGGGCGAGGAACCGTTCGCACTGCGCGGGCGGGCAGATCACGTCGTCCAGGCCCTGGAGCAGCAGGAAGGGCGCGGTGATCCGTTCGGCGTGCGCGGCGGGCGAGCGCTCGGCGTAGCGGCCGGGCACCTCGGCGAAGGGGCCGACCAGGCTCTCCAGGTACTGCGACTCGAAGTCGTGGGTGCCGTCCGTGCTCCAGTCGGTGAGGTCGAGCACCGGGTAGATGATGGTGCCGCAGGCGTAGACGTCGGTGGTGGCGAGGGAGGCGGCGGTGGTCCAGCCGCCCGCGCTGCCGCCGCGCACGGCGAGCCGCGCCCGGTCGGCGGTGCCCTCGTCGGCGAGGGCGAGTGCGACGGCCGCGCAGTCCTCGACGTCCACGACACCCCATTGTTCGCGCAGCCGGTCGCGGTACTCCCGTCCGTAGCCGGTGGAGCCGCCGTAGTTGACCTCGGCGACACCGATGCCGCGTGAGGTGAAGTAGGCGATCTCCAGGTCCAGGACGAGCGGGCTGCGGCCGGTCGGCCCGCCGTGCGCCCAGATGATGTAGGGCGGGAGTTCCCCGGCGGGCGCGGTGTGGGCGGGGTGGTGCGGCGGGTGGAGGTGGGCGTGGATGTCGCGTCCGCCGGGGCCGGTGAAGACCCGTTCCTCGGGGCGCGGATGGTACGCCGGGTCGATCGCGTCCCGGTGCGGGGCGCCGATCACCCGGGCGTGGCCGGTCCGAGCGTCCAGTTCGACCACCTCGTACGCGCTGTGCGCACTGGCGCCGACCGCCACGACCCGCTCGCCGTGCGCGGCGATCGTGGGCGCGAACTCGGTCCAGGGTCCGGCGGCGTCGGCGACCTCGCCGGTGGTGGGGTCGAGGACGCCGAGCGCGGTGGCGCCGCGGCCGTGGACGACGGCGATCAGCCCGCTGTCCAGCGGCGCGAACCAGCGCAGCCCGACCTTCCACAGGGGGCCGCCGAACTCCTCCTCGCGCGGGCACAGCGGGATGCCGTCGCGGTACAGGTTCCACCAGCCGTCACGGTCGCCGGTGTACAGCAGCGCTCCGTCGGCGGCGAACTCGGCCTGCGCGATCGACTCGTCCGGACCGCCCGCGACCACCCGCGCCCCGGTGAGGGTGCCGTCGTCCCCGACGTCGGCGAGCAGCAGGTCGGTGCCGTCCCACGGCATCCGGGGGTGGTCCCAGCCGAGCCACACCGCGCGCCGCCCGTCGGGCGAGAGCCGGGGCCCGGTGACGAACCGGTGCCGCTCGGGCGCCAGTTCCCGGACGGCCGTACGGTCCTCGGCGGCCGAGCCGTCCAGGGGTACGGCGGCCAGGACCCGTCGGACGTCGGCGGGGCCCTCGCCGGTGAACTCCTCCAGCACGCACCAGACCTCGCCGCGTTCCACGAGGACCGTCGGGTCGGCCCAGCGCAGTCCGCCGCCCACCGCCGAGAGCGGGGTTAGCGGCCGGGGTTCGGCGCCGGGTTCGTAGCGGTAGAGCCGCTGGTCGGCGAAGTGGGTGAACACCACGAGCGGGGTGCCGTCGGTCACGGCGCCGGCCCAGGGCTGTCCGCCGTACTCGATGACCCGGCTGCGGACGTTCCAGGGCGCGGGCAGCACGGATTCCTCGGTGCCGTCGGCGTGCCGCCGGACCAGGGTGCGCCGGCCGCCCTCGGTGGGCCGGGGCTCGGTCCACCATGCCTCGTCGCCGACGAAGCCGACGTACTCGGGGTGCCCGTCGTGCGCGGCGGCGAGCGCCGCGTCGACCGGGGAGGGCCAGGAGCCGTAGGGAAGGGGGGTGCTGGGGGTGCTCATGTCGTCGTACGCTTCCTCTCCCCTGGTCTACGCGGTCCGCAGGAACCGGTCGAGCACCTGGACGCCGAAGTGCAGCGCCTCGACGGGCACCCGCTCGTCCACACCGTGGAAGAGGGCCTGGTAGTCGAAGCCCTCGGGCAGCTTCAGCGGGGCGAAGCCGTAGCCGGTGATGCCGAGCCGGGAGAACTGCTTGGCGTCGGTGCCGCCGGACATGCAGTACGGCACCACGTGCCCCTCGGGCGCGAACTCCTCCACGGCCGCCCGCATCCGGGCGAACGTGGGTGCGTCCACCGGCGCCTGGAGCGCGACCTCGTGATGGCTGAACTCCCAGTCCACGTCGGGGCCGGTCAGCGCGTCGAGGGTGGTGCGGAACTCGTCCTCGCCGCCCGGCACATAGCGCCCGTCCACGTAGGCGACGGCCTCGCCCGGGATGACGTTCAGCTTGTAGCCGGCCTCCAGCATGGTCGGGTTGGCGCTGTTGCGGACGGTGGCCTCGACCAGCTTGGCGGCCGGGCCGAGCTTGGTGAGCAACGCGTCGATGTCGGTGAGGTCGGGTTCGACGCCGTAGAGCGCGGCGAGTTCGGTGAGCGCGGCGGCCACGGTCGGGGTGAGCCGCAGCGGCCATTCGTGGGTGCCGATCCGCGCGATCGCGGCCGACAGCCGGGTCACCGCGTTCTCCCGGTTGACCTTGGAGCCGTGCCCGGCCCGCCCCCGCGCGGTCAGCTTCAGCCAGCCCGTGCCGCGCTCCCCCGCGGCGATGGGATAGATCTGCCGTCCCGAGCCGTCGTGGAAGGTGAACGCGCCCGACTCGCTGACGCCCTCGGTGCAGCCCTCGAACAGGGCGGCGTGCCGGTCGGCCAGGAAACCGGCGCCGTCCTCGGCGCTGGCCTCCTCGTCGGCGGTGAACGCGATCACCACGTCCCGGCGGGGGCGGACGCCCTCACGCGCCCAGGAGCGGACGGCGGCGAGGATCATCGCGTCCATGTTCTTCATGTCGACGGCGCCCCGGCCCCACACGACGCCGTCCCGGATCTCCCCGGAGAAGGGGTGCACACTCCAGTCGGCGGCCTCGGCGGGCACGACGTCCAGATGACCGTGGACGAGCAGGGCGTCGGCGGACGGGTCGGTGCCCTCGAAGCGGGCGACGACGTTGGTGCGGCCCGGGGTGCGCTCCAGCAGCACCGGTTCGAGACCGGCCTCGGCGAGCCGCTCGGCCGCGTACTCGGCGGCGGGCCGCTCCTGGCAGTCGCCGCCGCCCCGGTTGGTGGTGTCGATGCGGATGAGGTCCGAGGTGAACCGGACGACCTCGTCCAGTGCCTGCCGGTCAGCCATACTGCTCCTCCACTGCGGCCGAGACGAGGGTGGTCACGGCCTTGAACGTACGGATCGCCGCGTACATCGTCTCCTCGGTGTACGCCACCTTCCGCTCCCCGGTCTGGGCGACACCGGGGACGACGGTCGCGGCCAGCGCCAGATGCTCGGCGTCGAACTCCAGGGCCATGGTGTGCGGTCCGGCGCTCACCGGCTCGTACCGCACGGCCAGCGCGGCGGCCTGCTGGGCGGCGGCGCGGATGTCGGCGGCGGTCCGGGCGGGGGTGCGGCACACGGCCGCGTACCGCGACACATAGTCCTTCACGGCGACCTTGGGCGCCTCGGGCGCGTACCCGAGCGCGTCCTCGCAGGCCACGTCGTCGCCGGTCACCAGGATCACCGGCACACCGTACTCGGCGACCACATGCGCGTTGAGCAGGCCCTCGCTGGCGCGTACGTCGTTCAGCCACACGCCGGTGATGGAGTTGGCGAGGTAGGTGTGGGCGAGGACGCCCCGGTCGCCCGCGGCGGCGTGGTAGCCGAGGAAGGCGATGCCGTCCACATCGTCGTGCTGCACGCCCTCGACCATGGACAGCGCCTTGTGGCGGCCGGTGAGCATTTCGGCCCGCTCGTCCAGCCGCTCCAGGAGCAGATTGCGCATGGTCCAGTGCGCCTCGTTGATCAGCACCTCGTCGGCACCGCCGTCGAAGAAGCCGAGCACGGCGGCGTTGACGTCGGAGGTGAACATCGACCGGCACCGCTCCCACTGCGGCGTCCCGGGCAGCACGTCGGCCGGCCAGGTGACGCCGGTGGCGCCCTCCATGTCGGCACTGATGAGGATCTTCATGACGCGTCACGTTACGCGGTGCTTCGCGACCGGACCAGCAGGGGGTGACCGAAGATTTTCCGTCGGGACGGCTGATCGACACGAGATTCGCCGGTGGCGGCCGACAGAACGCCGATCTTGTCGACGTGAGGCGCGGTACGTCGGTCGCTCCCTCCGGATCGGGCGGTCGCGGCTCGGACCTTCTCGCGCGTCGGCCGGTCCCCGCGGGGATCTTCTCGGTCGTTCTCCGATCCCCTCCGGGACACGGGCGACCTGCGACGACTCCCGCGCACCCGGGGCCCAGCCGGCCGACCCGGTCCGACCCGCCCGGCCGACCTGCTGTTTCGAAGGACGCCTCCCGGTAAGGGAGTTGTCCGGTTCGCTCTCTTGCCGTGCTTGGAGCGGGGCGGGCGTGGCACCCGGCACCGCGTTCGGCTCATTCGGCTCATTCGGCTCACCGGGAAGCCATCGCCGTACTGCCGTACTGCCGTGCCGCCTGCCGTACCTCTGTACCGCCTGCCGTACCGCTGTACCGCTGTTCCGCTGTACCGCTGTACCGGCGCAATGCCGCACCGGCCACGGGCCACCGGCCACCGGCCACCGGCCACCGGCCACCGGCCACCGAGAGGAGTCCTCATGACCGCGACCGACAACGCCCGGGTCGCCGCGATCACCACCGGGCTGGACCGCCTCAAGCGGTCCCTGCGCGTCGGCGGACGGACAACCGCTCCCTACGACCACCCGGAACCGCGATGGGAGACCCGGTTCGTCCAGAACCTGAGCGGCCGGCGCCCCACCACCACGCGGCTGGCCGACTTCGGCTACCGGGACCACGAACTGCCGGGCCGTCCCGGTCTTCCCGACGACCTCGCCATGGCCGGCCCGGTACGTCTGCTGAACGACGACGGAGCGCGGGCGCTCAGGGACATCTGCCGTGCCCTGAAGCCCCGCGCCGTCCGCGACGACCACGGCGTCCCCCACCGGCTGCGCGACGTCGAGTCCCTGTCGCCGTTCGTGCACGCCATGGTGCGCGACGCCGTGTTCCTGGACACCGTCTCCCGCCTGGTCGGCGTACCCCTGGTCCCGCACCCCCTGCGCGACGCGGGCGTCCAGACCTACTACTACGGACCGCCCGCGCCGTCCGAGGCGCGCACCGGCGCCGCATGGCACCTCGACGGCATGAACTACGTCTTCACCATGACCCTGTCCGATCGCGCCGACCACGACGGCGGCGCCCACCTGTACTTCAAGGGCCACCCGGACGACTTCGACGCCCACCGCGAGGACATCACCCGGCGCGGCCCCGCCCACCCACGGGTCCACAAGGCACCGTTCCTGCACGTCGGTGACACCATGTTCACCAGAGGCAGCCGGGTCTATCACGCCGTCACCCCGGTCACCCGCGGGGAACGCGTCACCCTCGCCGTCTCCCTCTTCTGCCCGCTGCTCGGCGGTCAGGACGAGAACCGCTTCTGGCACAGCGCCCCCGACGACGGGCTGCTGCGCACCCTGCGCAACTGGAACCGGCTGCGCCGGGCCGTCCATCGGCCCGCGCACTACTGCCGACGCGAGGAGATCCCCATCGTGCCGCTGTCCGGCGTCTTTCCCCGACAGGAAGGCTGAGGCACGTGGGCTGACGGCACGTGGGCTGACGGCACCGTCCCGGTCGGCGCTGGGTCTCGCTCGCCGCACGGGCGCCGCCGTTCCACTCCGGCCGGATTCACCGGCGGGAGACAACCGGTGACGACCCGTCGCCATCTCCCCGGGTGCACGGGCGCCCCGGAGTGACTGGGGGCGCCGAGGCAGGTGACGACGAGGAGACAACCATCGTGAGAACGGCCTCACGCGCGCTGACCGCAGCTTTGGCGGTCGTCGCGCTGGCGGCGGGCGGACCGGGGCCGGCGCATGCCCAGCCGACCGCCGAGTCCATACCCGGCACGCCCTCCACGCCCCGCACGCTCACCGGCGTCTCCGGCATCTCCGGGGTCGCCGGGGTCGCCGGGGTCGGCGGGGAGCGGCTGCCGGAGGGGTGGCGCGTCGAGGGCGGCGATCTGGTGTGGAGTTCGCCGAAGCCGGTGGGCATGGGCGGTTCCCGGGTCGAGTTCCGTTCCGGTGACCGGGTCCTGGGCGCCGCGGTGCCCTCGCCGGACCACCGCACGTTCCGGCTGGGCCTCGCCGGGGTGCGGGTCGGGCCGGTGGCGGAGTTGCACGTGGTCGCCGGGGTGCGGCGGCTGGACGCCGCCGGGGCGGACCGGGCCCCCGGTCAGCGGCGCGCGCCGGCCGCGGTGGCGCCCGAGGACCCCTTCCCGCCGAATCCGGTGGACCCGGGTGTCGCGGGGAAGTACCGCACCACGAGCGGTGAGTACGCCCTGAAGTCGGTGCGACTGCCGGGTTACGCCGAGCCCGTCGAGATGCGGGCCACCGTGGTCGGGCCGACGGACGCGCCGGGCCGGCGACCGCTGGCGCTCTTCCTCCACGGCCGCAGCGCCACCTGCTACGAGCCCGGTCAGGACAGCGCGGGCATGTACTGGCCGTGCAAGCCGGGGCAGAAGGAGATCCCGAGCTACCGCGGCTTCCTGCACGACCAGCAGCGCCTGGCGTCCCAGGGGTATGTGACGGTCTCCATCTCCGCGAACGGCATCAACGCGCAGGACGGCAGCACCGCCGACATGGGGGCGCAGGCCCGTTCGTCGCTGGTGCGGCAGCATCTCGCCCGCTGGGCGCGATGGGGGAAGAACCCGGCGAAGGCCCCCGGGGCGGTCCGCGCGTCGGACCCGGCCGACCTGTCGAAGGTGCTCCTGACCGGGCACTCCCGAGGGGGCGAGGGCGTCAACCGGGCGGCTCTGGACAGCGTTTCCCCGCCGCCGCCCGCCGAGGACGGCTATCGCGGGCCGGTGGACTGGCGGATCCGGGGCACCGTCCTGATCGGCCCCACGCTGTTCGGGCAGAACCCCGCCGACGGGGTGCCCTCCATGACCATCCTGCCGGGCTGCGACGGGGATGTGAGCGACCTCCAGGGCCAGATGTACCTCGACGCGACCCGTGGCGTCGGCCGGAGCCGCGCCCTGCACAGCGCCGTCTACATGGTCGGCGCCAACCACAACTACTTCAACACGCAGTGGACGCCCGGCCAGGCCGAGGCCCCCGCCGCGGACGACGTCTGGGACGACGAGGACCCGGTCTGCTCGACGCGGGCCGGTACCCGGCTGACCGCGAAGCAGCAGCAGGCGGCGGGCACCACCTACATCGCTGCCGCCGCACGGCTGTTCCTCGCGGGCGACGACCGGGTCCGCCCGCTCCTCGACGGCTCCGGCCGGAGCGCTCCGTCCGCGGGGCCCGCCCGGGTGCACACGCACGCGGTGGGCGGTCACCGCACCCCGGCGATCTCGCCCGACCGCCCGCTCTCGGTGACCAACGCGCGGGTGTGCGCGCAGATCACGGCGGACGACGCCCGGTCCTGCATGGCGCAGTCCGGGTCCGGCCGGTCGCCGCACTTCGTGTCCTGGGGTGGGGTCGCTGAGGAGCCCGGCCGCAACGCGGTGGCCGCCCGGTGGACCAGTCCCGGCGCCCCCGTCCGGCTCCAGCCGGGGCGCGCCTTCTCGCTGGCGGGCTCCGACGCCCTGGCGCTGCGGGTGATCGTGCCGCCGAACACGAAGGGCACCCGGCTCGACGTGGCTCTGACGGACGCGTCCGGCACGAGGGCGAGGCTCGGTCGGGTCACCGTCGACGGCCTGCCCGGTTCCGACGCGACGGCCGCGCACTGGGCCCGTGAGGTGCGTGTCCCGCTGAAGGCCGCCGTCGCCGCCGGCCTGGATCTCCAGCAGGTCCGGTCCCTGGAACTCACCCCGCTCAGTGACTCCGGCGAGTTCTGGCTGATGGACGCCTCGGGCTGGCGCCCCGGCACGGCGGCGGTGCGGGCCGGGACGCTCCCGCGCATCGACCTCGGCCGGCAGACGGTCGTGGAGGGCGACTCCGGGACCCGTACCTACCAGGTGCCCGTACGGGTCACCGGCAAGGGCAGCGGCGTGATCAAGCTCGCCGTCATGGACCCGAAGACCTACGAGTCCACGGTGCGCGAGGTCAGGGTCGGAGCGGGCAGTGCGGTGAACGTCTCGATCACGGTCGAGGGCGACAACCGCTACAACGCCGACCTCCACCACGAGGTCTCCGCGAAGGCCGTCACCGGGACGGCGATCGGCGGGGCCTCCGGCGGCCTGCTCGTCCAGAACGACGACCCCATGCCCACGGTCACCGTGACACCGGTCGCCGACGCGGTCACCGAGGGCCGGGGGCTCACCTGGAAGGTGGCTCTCTCCGAGCCCGCCGACGTCCCGATCGAGACTCGGTTCTCCCTCCTGCCGGTGCGGGAGGGTCCGGAACTCTCCACGAAGGACGTCGATCAGGACTGGCTCTCCCAGCAACTCGGCGAGACCGCCGACCCGGAACGCCCCCTGTCCACCGGCGACCCCTCGCTCTGGGTGTCCGTCCCCGAGGGCGAGACCAGCACCGAAGTGACCGTACCCACCATCACCGACACCCTGACCGAGCCGGAGGAGTCCCTGAGGATGCAGGTGCACATCCTCAAGGAGTACGAGTGGCTGGAGGGCCCCCTGCTGACGGGCCGGGTCACGGACACACCCTGACAGCGGGCCGTCGCGGTGACGCGGTGACGCGGTGACGCGGTGAAAGGAAGCCGGCAGGCACAGCCCCGCACTCGACGCGGCTGTGCGCCGGCGACCACCGCGACCGCGCGGACTAGGTTGGGCGGCATGCGTACCAGCACCGCCCTCCTGGGTCTCGCCATCATCGGTCTCCTGTCCACGGGCTGTGCCGGGACAGGATCGGACGGCGACGACGACGCCCGTTCCGCGGACTCCGCGCCCCCGAAGCACGGGACACGGCTCCCCGTCCCCGTCACCTCGGCCGAACCCGGGCTCCTGACGGTGGAGTCACTGCGCGACGCCCTGCCGCCCGAACCGGCCGCCGACGCCCCGTTCACCGAGGTGGCGCAGTGGTCGATGCGCCGGAGCACGGTGGCCATGGCCGGGATCCCGGGGAGGACCAGCGCCGAGTGCGAGGGCGGCACGGTGAGCGAGAAACCGGGCGTGACCACACGGTGCACGGTCACCTATGAGGGCGTGAAGGTCCCCTGGGCCGTCCGTTTCGACGAGCCGGCCGGCGATCTGAAGCCGTACGACATCACGAACGCGGGGCAGGCCGTTCTGACGGCGAAGTCCGTGTACGGGAACTTCTGGCAGACCTACCACCGGACGAGCAAGCACCTGCGCTGCGACCGGATACCCACCCGCGAACTCGTCGCGTACGACAAGGACACCGGCTACGAGTGCCAGTACGCCTCCTCCACGAAAGGCGAGGCCCGCTGGATCGACGTACCGGTGAAAGTCGGCGAACACGGAGTCACCTTCGACAACGACCGCCCCCCGAAACCCTCCTGAGACGACCACGCCCACCGAACCGACGGACGCCCCCCGTCACCGCCCGGTCGGCCCCCACTCGTCGAGCGTGATCGTCACCTGATGGTTGTGCTCGGTGTGCCGGAGAACCTCGCCCCTGACTCGGGCACCCATCCGCGGCAGTTCGGCACCGTGGGGCATTGCCGTGATCTCGGCGAGTCCGACAGCGTCCGGGACACCGTCGATGCGCAGGAAGACACCAAAGGGCTGTCGTCCGATGACTTCGCCGATCACCGGCGTTCCCGCCGGGAGCGCCTCAAGCGTCGCCGACCAGGCGATCCGGGCTCTTCGACCGAGCTCGATGCCGTCGTCGGGCCACTGGTTCTCACTCATCCCCGCGATGTCCCCTTCAACTCCTCAAGGTCACCACGCACCACGCGAGCAGTCACCCGGCGGCAACCAGTCGACGCTGAAGCTCGTCCTCGGAGACGTCTTCCAAGTGGGTCAGGAACACCCACATGTGACCCGAAGGATCCTTGAGGACGACGGTGCGGTCGCCGTGAAACATATCGGTCGGCGGCTGGAGAATCGCGCCCCGCGTGGCCGCGGGAGACAGGGCCATCCCCCCCGGTTGCCGACGGGGTCGGCGCTCCGCAGGGCCGCGGAGGACGACACCGCAAGGGTCACAGCTGTCCGGGAGGCGCGTAGCGGTAGAAGAAGGGGCCGAGTTGGCCGGCGAGGGCCCGGGTCAGGCCGGAGCTGTCCTCCAGCAGCCGCGCCCCCGGGGTGAGATCCCCGATGAAGAGCGGGTCGTAGCCCGCGTCACGGATGAGCCGCTCGGTGATGTCCTTCGCGCCGGGCTCGGCGGCGTAGAGGTTGCTCGGGGGCACCCGCTGCTCGCCGATCCGGTCGTAGGCGGCGGCGAAGACCGTGGAGAAGGACTTCGCGGTGGGGCCGCCGATGATCGACCTGACCTGGTGGGCGAGGGACGGGAAGGCGTCGTCGCGGGCGGTGTACAGATTGGTCGCGTCGATGGTCACCTGTCCGTCGAGCCCGCTGACCTTCGACAGCGCCTCGGCGATGGTGTGGCCGGGCACGGCGACCACGACGACCTCCGCGCCCGAGGCGTCGCCGCCGTCGCGGCCCAGACCGGTCACCTGGTGGCCGGCCTTCGCCCACAGACGGGCCAGCCCCCCGCCGACGTTCCCTCGCCCGATCACGGTGATGTTCATACGAACCCCTCGACTCGACGTGTCGCCGGCACACCCGCCAACCCATGGTTGACGCGTCAATAAAGCTAGTGCAAGGATGTTGTTGCGTCAACAAACCCGGAGCGGTCGTCCGGCACCCCGGGGTCCGCCCAGGAAAGGACAGCGACCGCCATGGCTCTCTGGAGTGCGGAGATCGATCGCCTGCGTCCGCTCATACGTGCCGAGGGGCGGGCGATGACGGAGGCCATGTCCCCCGCGTTCTCCGCCGTGTTCCCCCACGGCACGGCCGGGTCCTACGACGCCGAGGCCCTGGCCGATCTGCGCCGCCAACTGTCCGCCCCGGGGCAGCAGCAGGCCGTCGACCGCCACGTCGAGGGACCGCGCGGCCCGATCAGGCTGCGGACCTTCGTACCGGCCCGCCCCGCCCGCGCCGTCCTGCTGAACATCCACGGCGGCGGCTTCATCATGGGCGCCCCCGAGATGAACGACGGCCTCAACGCCTTCCTCTCCCAGACCCTGGACCTCGTGGTCGTCTCGGTCGACTACCGCCTCGCGCCCGAGCACCGCTATCCGGCGGCCCACGACGACTGCGAGACGGCCGCGGCCTGGCTGATCGACCACGCCGGCACGGAGTTCGGCACCACGCGGCTCCTGATCAACGGCGAGTCGGCGGGAGCCAACCTCGCGGCGGCCACCCTGCTGCGGCTGCGACGCCGGGGCCACGGGGGCCGATTCAGCGCCGCGGCCCTGGAGTTCGGCGTCTACGACCTCTCGGGCACGCCCAGCGCCCAGGAGGAGACGGACCACGACGTACTGACCGCGACGGTACTGCGCGGCATGATGGACCTGGCCCACCCGGACCTGTCGCCCGCCCAGCGTCGCGACCCGGACCTGTCACCCCTCCACGCCGACCTCACAGGACTGCCCCCGGTCCTGTTCGGCGTGGGCACCGCCGACCACCTCGTGGACGACACCCTGTTCCTGGAACGACGCTGGGACCTGGCCAACCGCAACACGACGCTCCTGGTCTACCCCGACGCCCCGCACGGCGGCACCGGCCTGCCGTCCGTACTGCCCCACTGGCAGCCCGCACTGCTCGACTTCCTCGACACCCACCTCTCCGGCGAGCAGCAGCCGGACACCCAGGAAGCGGGGGGCGGGAGAACGGACACCAGGGGAGCGCGTCCCTGACGGACGCCCCGGGCGCCACACTCAAGCGCGGCCCCCGGCGTTCCCCTCCACCGTGGCCACGATCCGGCCCAGGAACTCCCCGAGCGTCTTGATCTCGTCCGCGTCCAGCGGGTCGAAGAACAACTGCCGGACGATCTCCACATGGCCGGGTGCGGCTGCCTCGATGGTCTCCCTGCCTTTCGCGGTCAGGCGGACCATCGAGCCACGGGCGTCGTCCTCACACGCTTCCCGGACGACCAGGCCGCGCTTTTCCATACGGCTGATCTGGTGGGAGAGCCGGCTCCGCTCCCAGTCGACCTCCACCCCGAGATCACGGGCCCGCAGCACGCCGTCCGCGGACTCCGACAGCGGGGCGAGCAAGGCGTAATCGGCGGCCGAGATACCGGAATCCTGCTGCAACTGCTGATCCTGGGCGCGCCGGAGGTCGCGGCAGAGCCGGCGGTACGTCGCCCAGATCTCGGCCTCGCGCGGGGTCAGCCATCGCGTTTCGGACATGCGCGGATCCTATCAGCTTGTTGACGCATCATCTAAATGAGGGCTCCCCGGATTTACACAGGCTGCACGGGTTGCACAGGTTGCACGGATTACACGGGTGGCACGGGTGGCACGGGTCACCCGGCGGCATGACGTCTTGGCTACGTATCGGTTGCCGATGTCACGGCCCGGGTCCGGCTGGAAAAGTCGCCGGCGGCGGTCGCAGTCAAGGCCGTCGCCGCTACGACCATGGAGACGACATGGCAGCCAAGGGCATCACCTACACCGGACTCGACGCGCTTCTTGAGCCCTCGAAGTCGGTGCTGCTGCTGATCGACCACCAGGGCGCCCAGTTCGCCGGTATGCGCAGCATGGACGCCACCCTGGTGGTCAACAACGTCACGGCTCTGGCCAAGGGCGCCAAGGTCTTCGACGTACCCACCATCCTCACCACGGTGGTCGAGGAGCGCGGCGGTCACCTCATCAGCCAGCTCCAGGACGTCTTCCCCGAGCAGGCCCCGATAGACCGCACCACCATCAACACCTGGGAGGACCAGCGGGTGGTGGACGCGGTCGCGGCGACCGGCCGCAAGGATCTGGTCATGGCCGGTCTGTGGACCGACATCTGCCTGGCCTGGCCCGCGATCCACGCCCTCGCCGACGGCTACCGGGTCTTCGCCGTCACGGACGCCTCGGGCGCCACCTCCAACGAGGCCCACGAACGCGGCATCGAGCGCATGATCCAGGCCGGTGTCATCCCGACCTGTGCCAGCACCGTCATCGCCGAGTGGCAGCGGGACTGGGCGCGCGAGGAGACCGTACCTGGTGTGACCGAGATCCTCCTCCAGCACGGCGGCGTCTTCGGCACCAGCCTGGCCTGGGAACTCCAGCTCCTGGGCCAGCACAAGGACTGAGCGGGAGCGAGCGCCGGGGAGCGAGGACGGACGGGCACGTCGATCCGTACCTGCTCGGCCACGGCGCCGATAGCGATGCAGCCCCAGCCGACGACCCGACCGTGACCGCACGGGACCAGCCCCCCGGCAGCGAGCCGGGTGACACCCTCCGCGCAGAGCGCGGGAGTCGCGCGCATCCGTGTTGACGGCCGGTAGACGCTCCGTCCACGCGGCGTAGGCCCCGCCGGGGAACCATCCCCGGTGGGAGCCCGGTGGACGACCTGCCGGCCGCTCCGGAGGCGACCACCGTCGAGCTGGGGGATGCATGCGGGAAGCCGCGTCGGCACATGGGGCCGGTCCGGCCCCTTCGGCACATCACGGAGAGGACACCGGGGGCGGGCTGTACGGCAGAGGCCCTCAGCTCGCGGCGCTCAAGGATCTGGTACGGGACAGTCTCCGGGGCCACGGCGGGGCCATCGTCCTGGACGGGGAGCCCGGCGTCGGCAAGAGCGCCCTGCTGGAGCAGGTCCGCGCCACGTCGCCCGGCGTGCGCGTCGTGCGGGTGGCGGGCGACCGTGCCGAACGGCATCTCCCCTACGCGGCCTTGCAGCGGGTGTTCGCCGCCCTGCGCGGCCCGGCGCCCCGGCTGCCGCCGCGAGAACGGGAGACCGTGGCGGCCGTGATGGCCGTTCCGGACGAGGGCTCGGGCGCCGCCCGGCCGGACGTCCTGGAGATCGGTCTGGCGCTGCTCCGGCTGCTGTCCGCGGCAGCCGCCGAACAACCGCTGCTGTGCCTCCACGACGACGCCCATCTGCTGGACCAGCCGTCGCGGGAGGCCCTGGCCATCGCCGCGCGCCGATGCGGCGACCAGCGGGTGGCCTGTCTCTTCGCCCTCCCGTCGCCGCCGCGGCTGCCGCTGCCGCTGCCGGAGGGCGACGGCTGCCCCGAGTTGGCCTCGCTCCCCCGGATGCGGCTGTCCGGACTGCCGGACCCGGACGCGCTCGCGTTGCTGCGCGCCCACCTGCCCGCCCCGCTCGATCCGGCCGTCTGCGCGCGGGTCGTCGCCGACGCCCAGGGCAATCCGCGGGCGCTGCTGGCCGTACCGCACGCGCTCTCCCCGACGGAGATGGCGACCGTACGGCCCCCGCTGCGGGAGCCGGACGACCGGTTGCCGCCGGCCGGGATGCGCGACGCGCTCGGCGACCTGTCCGGCCCGGCGCACCAGGTGCTGCTGGTGGCCGCGGCGGAACCGCTGGGGGACCCCGTGGCCGTACTGCGGGCCGCGCAGGCGCTCGGGCTCCGCGGGGCCGAGGTGACCGAGGCGGAGTCCTCCGGTCTGATCGTGTTCGGGGCGGCCGTACGGTTCGCCCATCCCCTGCTGCGGACGTACGTCTACGCAAGCGCCTCCGTCGCACGGCGCCGACTGGTCCATGGCGCCCTGGCGGAATCCTGTGACAGCGTCCGCGTGCCCGGACAGCACGCCTGGCATCTCGGTCAGGCCGCGCCCTCGTTCGACGAGCCGGTGGCGGCGCGGTTGCAGACGGCGGCCGAACAGCGGCTGGCCCGCCACGAGTCGAGGACGGCCGCGCCGCTGCTGGAACTGGCGGCCCTGCTGACGGCCGATCGCGGGCGGCGGGCGGCACGGCTCCTGGCCGCCGCCTCGGCCTGGCGGCGCGCGGGCGGGCCGCGGCACGCGCTGGATCTGCTCGGCCATCTCCGACTCACCGCGCTGCCGCGCACGGAGCGGACCGAGGCGATGTCCCTGCACGCCCGGACGCGGTACGAGGCCCACCGGGACGGTCCGGCCGCACGGGCCCTGCACCAGGCGGCGGAACACGCGCGCGTCCATGACGTACGGCGGGAGGGCGTCGCCCTGTTGGAGGCGCTGTCGGCCGACGTCCTGGCAGGTCGGCGAGGCACGGCGGAGACCCGGCGAGCGGCTGCCGAGCGGGCGCACGAGTTCTCCCCGAGGGACTCAAGAGATGCGGGGGAGGCAAAGGATGCAAGGGATGCAAGGGGCACGAAGGAAGCGACGGACACCGGCGACACGAGGGACCCGGCACCAGCCGCCAGGACGACCAGGGCCGTGACAGCCGCTCACTCCCACGAGATGCTTCTGTCCGCCGTCGCCGTCCACACCCTGCGGGGCTACGGTCCTGCCGTGCGGCCGATGCGCCGGGCGGTGGACACCTGGCTGACCGCCCCGGCGCACCCCGACCCCGACCCCGACCTCGGTCTCGACGGTGTCGGCGGCTGGCTGGTCTGCGAGGCCGCCGTCGCCGTCTGGGACGGTGCCGCCTGGCGGGCGTTGGCCGACCGGCGGACCGAGGCGGCGCGGCGGCGGTCCGAGGTGACGGCGCTCCCCTGGGGCCTGACGCATCAGGCGCTGGCGGACGTCCATCACGGCGATCTGGCGCGGGCGGGCGTCCGCGTCGCCGAGGCGTACCGGATCAGCGAGGCCGTCGGTGCCGTACCGCTGGACTACGCCGCGCTGGCGCTGGCGGCCTGGAGCGGACGCCGGGACACCGTCGAGGCGTTGGCCACGGCCGCCGCCGCGAACGCCACGGCACGCGGGGAGGGGCGACTGCTGACGGCGGCCGAGTGCGCGCGGGCCGTGCTGGACAACGCGCACGGGCGGTACGGCCGGGCGTTCGGGAGCTGCGTCGAGGCGGTGGCGCTGGACGAGTTGGCGTACCGGAACTGGCTGCTGCCCGAACTGGTCGAGGCCGCGGTGCGCACCGGGAACCGGCCGGAGGCGCGGGCCGCCGCCGCCCGGCTGGAGGAGTGTGCGCGGCTGACCGGGAGCGACTGGGCGCGGGGGCTGCATCTGCGGGCCCGGGCCCTGCTGTCGGACGGCGAGGAGGCCGACGGGTTCTTCCGTGAGTCCGCGTACGCCCTGACGGCGGCCGGGGCGCTCCTCCAGGCGGGCCGGAGCCATCTGCTGTGGGGCGAGTGGCTGCGCAGACAGGCACGCATGTCGGCCGCCCGGTCCCCCCTGCGCACGGCGTACGGCGTCTTCCACCGCGCCGGGGCCCGGGCCTTCCGGGAGCGCTGTGCGGGCGAGTTGGCGGCGGCCGGCGCGCGGGCACCGCGTCCGGAGGGCGGTGAGCCGGCCGTGCTGACGGCTCAGGAGCAGCGGATAGCGCGGCATGTGGCCCGGGGCGACACGTCCAAGGAGGTCGCCGACGCGCTGTACCTGTCCCGGCGGACCGTGGACACCCATCTGCGGAGCATCTTCCGCAAGTTGGGGATCTCCTCGCGCCGGGAACTGCGTCATCACGCCCTCGCGGCCGGTCCCGGGAGGCGTACGCGGGAGGAGTTCTTCGTGTCGCTGCGGGAGAGCCCGTAGGCCGGGCCGGCGGTCCGGACGGCGGTCCTCGGCCATCATTTCGTTGATGTGACAACATAAGACGGGTTACGACCCGGCTGCCGGTTCCCTCACGGCGGCGGTCAGCGAGGTGACGGGAACAGCGAGGTGTGGCGATGACGGCAACGGCACGGCCGGAACTCACGTTCTTCCTTCTGGGGCAGATACGGGCCGAGAGACAGGGCAGGGAGATCGTGCTCGGCTCACCGCAGCAGCGGGCGGTGCTGGCCGCGCTGGCGGTCAACCGCCGCCGGTCGGTGACGATGAGCGATCTCGTGGACGCCCTGTGGGAACGCCCGCCCGCGTCCCCCACCGCGGTCATGCGCACCTACATCTGGCGGCTGCGGCAGGCCCTGGAGCCCGGCCACGACCGGTCCCGGTGCTGGCAGGTGCTGCGCTCGGCCAACGGCGGTTATCTGCTCGACGTGGACGACGACCGGGTGGACTGGCCGGTGTTCCAGCGGCGGGTGGCGCAGGCCCGGGCGCTGCGGGCCGGCGGGGACCCCGCGGCGGCCGTCCCCGTCTTCGACAGCGCGCTGGCGATGTGGCGCGACGAGCCGCTCGTGGGCGTCCCGGGCCCGCTGGCGGATCGTGAGCGGGACGTCATGCGGGCGCATCACCTGGACGCCCTCGAAGCCCGCCTCCACGCGCTGACCGAGGCGGGACGCTTCGCCGAGGCCGCCGCGGAGGCCGCCGTCCTGGCCGACGAACACCCCTTGCGCGAGGACCTCCACGAGATCCTCATGCGCTCCCTGCACCGCACGGGCCGCCGCGCCGACGCCGTCGCCGCCTACCACAAGGTGCACCGGCTGCTCGGCGAGGAGCTGGGCGTCGGCCCGGGTCCGGCACTGCGCTCCCTGCACACCCGCATCCTCCAGGGCGCGACCGGCGACGGCTCCACGCCCCCGGCTCCCGACCCCCTCGAAGCCGGTACCGCGGGCGGCGGCTTACGGTGGCGAGGTCCCGTGCCCCGTCAGATCCCCCGCGCGATCGCCGACTTCACCGGCCGCACGACGGAGACGGAACAGATCCGCCGCACCCTCCTCGGCCACCACGGGGAAGCCATGCCCATCGTGCTCGTCACCGGCACCGGCGGCACCGGCAAGACCGCCCTGGTGATGCACAGCGTGCATCCCTTGCTGGCCTCCTATCCCGACGGCCAGTTGTACGCCGATCTCCAGGACGCCGACGGCACACCCGCCGACCCGGCCGCCGTCCTGTCCGCCTTCCTGCGCGCCCTGGGCGAGCCGGACCGCTGCATCCCGTACGACCGCACCGAACGCGCCGCGCTCTTCCGTACCGTCCTCGCCCAGCGACGCACCCTGATCGTCCTCGACAACGCGGTGAGCATCGAGCAGATCACCCCGCTGCTGCCGGGCTCCCCCACCTGCGCGACGGTCGTCACCAGCCGCAACAGCCTGGCGACTCTGCCGGTCAGCCTCCGGATCGTGCTGGACGTCCTGCCGCCGCAGGAGGCGCTGCACCTGTTCACCCGACTCGTCGGCAGCGGCCGGGTCGGCGCGGAACCCGAGTCCGCCAGACAGGTCGTCGCCGCCTGCGGCGGACTCCCGCTCGCCCTGCGCATCCTCGCCGCCCGCCTCACCAGCCGCCCCCGATGGACCATCGCCGACCTCTCCCGCCGACTCACCGACGACCGGCTACGCCTGACCGACACCCGAGAGGGCTCCGCGACCGTCCCGTAGCACTTCGCCGCCCGGGGAGTCGTGCTGGTCGCCGGACGCAGGACGTGGTACTTGCTGCCGGGCCGTGCGCGTTCGCCCGGGCTGCGCCTGCCGGTCAGGCGGGCGTCCGCTTCACGACTCCATCGCTCCCTCGGTCTTGAAGAACGGCGCACCTTCAAGGATCGGGGCTTCCAGCTCTCCGTGAAGCGCCGCCCACAGGAAATCTGTGAACGTCATGGGAAGAAATACCCAGGTTCCCAGGTCCAGGACCACGGACCACTCCCCGCCGGGGTGGTCCGGCGGCGCCAGGAAGACATGGTTGCCCGAGATGGACCGGGCTACGGGAACGAGGCCCCCGCGTGTGGGATGCACCGGCTGTGGAGCCAACTCGGGGTCGACGAGGGATAGCTGCTCATATTCGTAGGCAGCCTGCCGCCAAAGAAACTCAAGCCGCAGCCCGTTCTCATCATCAACGGCCCTGGGGTGAAACAGATACAGCTGATCATTCAGGCTACCGGGCCCGTAGGCTGAAACGAACTCCTTGTAGTCGGCCGGAAGCGAGAGACCGGCCCTGCTCTCAACGGGCCCCCAGTCCGACCGGACATCCCCACCGAGCGCTGGAGGGCCGATGACATCATGGAACCGAGAGATCTCCACCAGATGACCTTTCCGAACACGAGTAGCCGCAGGTGGGCGACGATCGGGGGGTGCGAAGCGCAGGGCACCAGCCGATCAGCGCGTCGCCGTCATCGATCATCCAACCCGATCCCGGGCACGACGAGGAATTCCGTCAGGACGGCTGGTCGGTCGGGGTGGCTTCTGTCGTGGAGACCAGGACGCCGATCTTGTCGATGCGGTGTTCGGGGTTGCCCAGTTCGTCGCGCCAGAAGTTGCCGGCCGCGTCGTCCTCCGGGGTGGCGCAGGTGGAGAGGGTGATCATCGCCTCGGTCGGGTTCTCGCCGGGCTTGCCGGGTACGGGTGCCCGTTGTTCCGCGAGGGAGGCGGCGGACCGGAACGAGGTCTCGCGGGTCTCCGTGATCCGGTACGTGTACGTCACTCCGCCCAGCTCGACGGTGACCGTGTCGCCCTTGGTGAGGTCGGGGAGGTCCCGCATCGGGCCGCCCGCGCTGAGCCGGTGGGCGGTGACGAGGTAGTTGCCGACCTCGCCGGGGCCCACGCCGCCGTTCTCGCCGTGGGGGCTGGCGCCGAGCCCTCCGTTCTGGATCCTCGTGCCCTCCCGGTCGTCCGTCGTGCCCTCGTAGGGGACTGTCTCCAGGTCGTGCAGGCCGATGTCGGGGATGGTCAGCGCGGCCGGGTCCACCCGGGGGTCCGCGTCCGGGGTGGGGGGCGGCGTCGACACCGGACCCGTGGCGGACCGCGGGGTGGAGGGGGCGGGGCTGCTCGGGCCGCCCTTGCTGTCCGCGCTGCTCGCCGGGGGCTGGGACAGGGTGGTGGACGCACTCGGTGTGGCGGAGTCGGTACACCCCGCGACGAGTAACACGGCGCCCGTGGCGAGCGCGGAGATGACACTGCGCCTGAGGGTCATACGTTCGAGCATAAGCGCGGAACGGGCGCCTCGGGCGGTTCAGCCGGTTCCTGTGCGCACCCTGTCGATGCCGGGCGCCCGGCGGTTCACGCGTGGCGTCCGACGATCAGCCACTTCGACGGCAGTTCGATACGCGCCCCGTCGGGCCCGTACTCCGTCGTGGTCAGCGGCAGTTCACCGTCGGCCAGCACGGTCAGCCCGGCCACCCCCAGATAGACGGGGAGCGCCGCGTCGGCGACCTCGCCCGGCGCGATCCCGTGCCGGAAGACGGGGGCGAGTTTGGCGGGCGGACCGGTGGGCCGCCGGGCCAGGGCCTGGAGGATCGGCCCGGCGGCCTCGGCCAGTTCGACCAGGATGGCCCGGCCCCGCTCCCCCAGCAGGGTCGCGATCCCGTCGACCAGCGGCTGCCGGTCCTCCGGCTCGCACTGGTGCAGGACACCGCGCATGTACACGTTGGCGTCGCCCAGTTCGATGTGCAGCGCGTCGGACTCGGCCGGATCCACGGCGTCCAGCACCCGGTAGGTGGCCTGCCCTGCGGGATCCGCGGCGCGGGCGTGCTCCAGCGCCGCCTCGGAGAGGTCGACGCCCAGGACCCGGGGGAAACGCTGGGCCAGGAACCGGGTCTGGGTGCCGTTGCCGCAGCCGAGGTCGATCAGGGGCAGCCCCGGGTCCACCATGCGCGGCTCGAACCGGGCCAGGTGCATCCCCGAGGTCAGCACCGGCTCGGCGTCCCAGAACACGGCCCCCGGCCCGTCCGGCGCCTCCCGCCAGAAGCCCTCCCATGCCTCCCGGTACCGCATCGTCACGCTCATGCCCGACTCCCCCCGTCGTCTACGGTCCACCGCGCGCCGAAATGCACTTCAAGTGGTGCGTATCGCGTCCTTCAACAGCGCGGCAGCGTGAGTTCGCACCACACCGTCTTGCCTGCCCCGGTCCGGCTGGCGCCCCACTCCCGGGCCAGGGTGCTCACCACCTTCAGCCCGCGCCCCTCCTCGTCCGTCGGCCGGGCGTTCAGCAGGGTCGGCAGCTCGTGATCGTCGTCGTCCACCTCGCACAGCAGGGTCTCGCCCCGCACGAGCCGCAGCTCGACCGGCCCGCGGTGGGAATGCCGTACGGCGTTGGTGACCAGCTCGCTGACCATCAGTTCGGCGGCGTCGGCCGTCCTCGGCGACAGGCCCCATGTGTGAAGCTGCTCGCGGACCACCGCGCGGGCCCGGCGGACCTCGGCCGGGTCGCGTGGCAGGCGCCATACGGCGACGTCGTCGGGCGCGATGCCGTTGAGGCGGGCCATCAGCAGGGCCACGTCGTCCTTGCGGCCCTCGCGGGTGTTGAGGGCGCGGATGATGGTGTCGCAGGCGTCGTCCATGGCGGCGGCCGGGTGCGCGGCGGACTCGCACAGCGTGGCCAGGCGGACCCCGATGTCCTCGCCGCGCATCTCCACCAGCCCGTCGGTGCACATCACCAGCCGGTCGCCGGGCCCCACCCGCACCCGGACGGACTCGAAGGGCACCCCGCCGACCCCGATGGGGGCGCCGGTCGGCAGGTCGAGCAGTTCGCTGCGCCCGTCCTCGGCGCGGACCAGCACGGGCGGGATGTGTCCGGCGTTGGCGAGGTGGAGTTCGCCGGCGATGGGGTCGTAGATCGCGTACAGACAGGTCGCGAGGTAGGTGTCACCGAGCCGCTGGGCGAGGTCGTCCAGGGTGCGCAGCAGTCGGGCGGGCGGCAGATCGAGGGCGGCCATGGTCTGTACGGCGGTACGCAACTGGCCCATCATGGCGGCCGAGTTGAGGCCGTGGCCCATGACGTCGCCGACGACGAACGCGGTGCGGGCGCCGGGCAGTTTCACGGCGTCGAACCAGTCGCCGCCGATCCGGCCGAGCAGGGTGCCGGGCAGATAGCGGGTGGCGATGTCGCAGCCCGCCATGCGCGGCGGGATGTGCGGCAGCATGCTGTCCTGGAGGGTCTCGGCGACGGCCTCCTGGAAGGTGTACATGCGGGCGTTGTCCAGCACCAGGCCGGCCCGGGCGGCGAGTTCGGCGCCGGTCACCCGGTCCATGTCGTTGAACTCGACGCGCTCGGGGTGGCGCAGCAGGATCATGAAGCCGAGCACGACGTCCCGTGCCTTGAGCGGTACGACCAGCATCGAGCGGTTGCTGATGAGCGGCCGGATGTCCCGCTTCTCGAACTGCGAGGCGATGGCGTGGCCCATCCGCTCGCTGATCCGGGGCACCAGCACCGGCTCACCGGTGGTCATGCACTGGAAGAACGGGGTGTGCGCGGGAAAGGGCATGGCCTCGCCGACGGAGACGACATCGTCCCAGCGGCCGGGTTCGTCGGTGTGCTCGACGGCGACCCGGTGCCACAGGGTGGTGGTGTCGGGAACCCCGTCGGGGAAGCCCTCACCGGCGACGACCTGTTCGCGCAGATAGGTTCCGGCGACATCGGTGAAGCGGGGCACCACGGCGCGGCTGACCTCGACGATGGTCCGGGACAGATCGAGCGAGGTGCCGATCCTCCCGCTGACCTCGTTGAGGAATTCGAGCCGCTCGCGTACGGCGGCGTACTCCAGGTCTTCTCCGTCGTCACCGTGGTCGGCGCCGCCCGTCCCGTCGGCCGGGCCGCGGGGTACGGGCACCCCTCGGGCCCGGGCCCGTTCGGTGCGCTCGCGCCGGGCCCGGCGTTCCTCGCGCCGGGGCACGCCCCAGTCGGGGGTGACCGGCACCACGTCGTGCCGGCTGAACTCCAGCACGGGATAGCCCAGTTCGAGGATCTGGGCGACGATCCGGGCGCTCTCGCCGACGCTCATGCTGGGGAGGATCTCGGGCAGCCCGCGGGCGAGCCGGTCGGCGGCGGGGAAGTCGGTGTGCCGGGCGAAGGCGGGGGCGACGCGCTCCGGTCGGCGGAGGTCGTCAGGTGTCTCACCGGAGGTTCGGTCGGGGGTTCCGCCGGCGCCGTCGCGGTGCGGCCCGGCCGCGTCGGCGGCGAGGACCAGCAGCCGCCCGCTGCCGGGTCCCACCAGCGGGTAGGCCCACCACAGCACATCGATCCGGCCGCGCTCGGGCACGGTGAGCCGGGCCCGCCCGGCGGTGGGGTAGGACAGCTCCCCGTCGGGGGAGGTGTCGAGGGAGGTCTCAAGGGAAGTGTCGAGCGAGGCGTCGAGCGCGGGGCCGGGGGTGTCGGAGCCGGGGCCGTCGGGGCTGTCGGGGCCGTCGAGGCCGGGGCGATCGGTGAGCCCGGTGGACGCGGTGTGGTCGGCGGTGGGGTCGGGCGGGTCGGGCAGGGCGCCGTGGACGGGGAGCAGGTCACCGGCCGGGCTGCCGATCGCGGTCGCCTTGGGGGTGCCGAAGATCCGTCGGGCCCCGCTGCTCCAATGGGAGACCAGTCCGTCGCGGTCGACCACGACCACGGCGAGCGGGATACGTCCGGCGGTGGGCCGCCCGGTCACCGTGCCCTGCCCGGACGAGCGGCGGCCGGGTGCCTCCCGGTCCGTGCCATCCGTCCCACGGTTCATGGTCCGGCCTCTCTCCCCCGCGCCTCCGCAAGATCTGTTTCCGCCACCACGGTACGGCGGCGTCCGGTCACGGGGGGTGGCAATACGGGAATTGGTGGCACGGGCGCGCTCCGGCGCACCCCCGCCCCCACGGCCCGGGGACCGTCGGCCTTCGCGATCGCCGGTCCCCTCAGCCGATGACCGCCGGTCGGCCCGTCAGTCCTCAGCCGATAACCGCCGGTCGGCCCGTCAGTCCTCGTGCCCAAGTTGCAGGTCCCGTTCGGTGCGGCCTCCGCCGGCGACCTGGAGCACGGTGGCGACCGGTGGGTATCCGGCGGCGATGACGGTGTACTCGCCGGAGGAGAGGTCGATGAAGCGGAAGGTGCCGTCGGGGCCGGTGGTGAGGGTGTCCACCACGTTCCCGGCGGCGTCGAGCAGGGTGACCCGGGCGTCCTCGACGGGGCGTCCGCCACCGGCGCGGACCGTGCCGCGCAGGACCGCGCCACCGGCGAGTTCGATGTCCTGCCGGGTCTCGCGGGCGGCCTGGACGGTGACGGGGAGCGCGGCCGGGCGGAACGCGGGGGCGCTGGCGGCGAGGGTGTACTCACCGGCGACCAGTTCGCTGATGACGTAGCCGCCCTCGCGTCCGCTGCGGGTGCTGGAGACGACCTCGCCGTGGACGTTGGTGAGGGTGACGGTGGCGTCGCGCACGGGGCTGCCGTCGGCGGTGAGGACGGCTCCGGCGAGCCGTCCGGCGCCGCCGAGGACGACATCGAGTTCGACCGGTCGTTCGGCGACGCTGACGGAGACGGCCTGCGGCTGGTGGCCACCGGCCGCGGCGATCAGGACGTAGGACCCGGTGCCGGGGGTGGCGAGCGCGTAGCGGCCGTCCTCGCCGCTGGCGCCGCGGCCGACCTGCTGTCCGGCGACGTCGATGAGGGTGAGTGCGGCGCGGGGCACGACGGTGCCGTCGGGGTGCTGGACCGTCCCGCAGACGGGGATGCCGGCGGAGTGGGGGGCACGGGCGCCGGGGACGGTGACGGTCACCTCGGTGATCTGCGGCTCGGCCGTGAGGGCGGAGTGGGGCGCGCTGTGGGACACCAGGGGTTTCTCCTTGAGGAAGAAGGTGATCAGCAGGCCCAGGACGAGGACCGGCACGAGATAGAGGAAGATCCGCGGCATGGCGTCGGCGTACGCCTCGATGTAGGCGTCGCGCAGGTCGGGCGGGAGGGCGTGCACGGCCTGCGGGGTGATCGACTCGGCGTCGGGCAGGTCCGCGCCGGCGTCGGCCGGGAGCCGGTCGGCGAGGGCGTCGGTGAGCCGGTTGGCGAAGAGCGTGCCGAAGATCGCGGCGCCGACGCTGCCGCCGATCTGCCGGAAGTAGTTGTTGGCGCTGGTGGCGGTGCCGAGGTCGGCGGGGCGTACGGAGTTCTGCACGGCGAGGATGAGGACCGGCATCACCAGGCCGATGCCGGTGCCGAGGACGAACATCCAGAGGCTGTACTGCCAGCGGGCGGTGTCGGTCTCCAGCCGGGACAGCAGCCACATGCCGACGACGGAGAGGGCGCCGCCGAGGATCGGGTGGGCCTTGTAGCGGCCGGAGTGGCTGATGAGCTGTCCGGAGACGATGGAGGCGGCGACGACGCCGCCCATCATCGGCAGCATCAGCAGCCCGGACTCCGTGGCGGAGGCCCCGTCGACCATCTGGAGGAAGGTCGGCAGATAGCTGGCGGCGCCGAACAGGGCGACGCCGACGACCAGTCCGACGACGGCGGTGATGTTGAAGACGGAGTCCCGGAACAGCCGCAGCGGCATGAGGGGTTCGGGGGCGACGTGCTCGGCGGCCAGGAAGAGCACGGTGGAGACCACGGCACCGGCGGCGAGGCCGAGGATGACCCGCGAGCCCCAGGCGTACTCGGTGCCGCCCCAACTGGTCAGCAGGACCAGACAGGTGGAGGCGGTGGCGAGCAGCAGGGTGCCGAGGATGTCGAAGCGGGGTTTCGCGGTCGGCTTGGGCAGTTTGAGGACGACGGCGACGACGGCCATGGTGACCAGGCCGAAGGGGATGTTGATGTAGAAGCACCAGCGCCAGGAGAGATGGTCGGTGAAGTAGCCGCCGAGCAGCGGTCCGGCCACCGACGCCAGTCCGAACGCGGCGCCGATCAGGCCCATGAACCGGCCGCGTTCCCGTGGCGGCACGATGTCGGCGATGATCGCCTGGACGCCGATCATCAGTCCGCCGGCGCCGACGCCCTGGACCGCCCGGAAGGCGATGAGTTGGTCCATGGTCTGCGCGCGGCCCGCGAGCGCGGAGCCGATGACAAAGACGACGATGGCGAACTGGAAGACGCCTTTGCGGCCGAGGAGGTCGCCGAGCTTGCCGTAGACCGGGAGTCCGACGGTGGAGGTGAGCAGATAGGCGGTGATCGCCCAGGACATCTTGTCCAGACCGTGCAGTTCCCCGACGATCTTCGGGAGCGCGGTGGCGACGATCATCTGTTCCAGGGCGGCGAGGAGCAGCGCCAGCATCAGCCCGAAGAACACCAGCCGCACCCGGCGGGGGCTGAGACCGCCGGGGGGTGCCTCGGAGACCGGGGCGGGTGGCGCCGGGGGCGCCGCGTCCGGTCCCTCCCGAACCGGGCCGTCCTGCACCAGAGTGACCCCGCCCACGTCACGCTCCCCTCGTCGCGCCTGCCGCTGTTTCCCACTGATTCCGCGTGGAGGGAAAACTGACAGCAAGCGCCACGAGTTACGGCGTACGGTGACTTCCGGGGTGGATCCACTCGAACCGGTGAGTCTCAACTGCCGCCCGGCGGTGGGTCCTTGACCCTACGGAGGTTCTGTGGACCCACGGGGCCGCGCGAGCCTCCGTCGGGCCGGTCGCCCGGTCGCCCGGTCTCCCCGTCGACCCCGAGGGCCCTGCGGGTCCCGAAAGCCCCGTGACTCCCGAAGGCCCTGCGGGTCCCGAAGGCCCCGTGGGGCTACTTCTCGACCTCGGTGGCGAGCCGGGCGAGGATCGCGTCGTAGATCCGGGCCAGGCCCTTGGGCGCGAAGGTCCGCTCGAAGAAGCCGCCGATGCCGCCCGCGCCGGTCCAGGTGCTGGTCACCACGACCCGGGACCTGCCCTCGCCGGCCGGGGTGACCCGCCAGACGGTGACCATGGAGGAGTTGCGGTCCTTCTCGACGAGTTCGCCGTCGCTGGGCTCGGTGACCTCCAGCAGGCAGTCACGCACCCGCTTGCTGGTGGCCTGGAGCCGCCAGTGGACGAGGGTGCCCTCGCCGTCGCCGCCCTCGCGCACCTCGTACTCGCTGAACTGCTCGGGCAGCAGCTTCGCGCGGGTGTCGCTGTAGTCGGCGAGGGCGTCGAACACGTCCTCCGGGCCCGCCGCGACGACCCGCTCCGTAGTGGCCTCGACCTGCGCCATCCGCTTCCTCCAGGCATGGGGTTCTCGGGGTACTTCAAGGGCTGCGGCCCACCCAACCACCCCGGCCGCCGGGCACCCAAATCGGGGCCGGTCACCGTCACGCAAGTGATCGTCCAGGTGACACGCCGCGCACGGGCGTGGCGTTCGCACGATCATGGGAACAGATGTTCTATTCTATGGTCAGTGCTATCGAGGAGGCGTCATGCGCTGGGAGAACCTCACCGTGGAAGCGGACGGCGGCCACGGCCGAGCGGCCGACGCCGCGCTGTTCGGCGCGGACGCGGTGACCGTCCGCACCTTCGACATGCCGGAGTTCCGCGGTATCACCTTCCACGAGGTGCGGGCCCGCTCTATCCTCAACCGGGTGCCGGGGGCCTCCCGGATGCCGTTCGAATGGACCATCAACCCCTACCGGGGCTGCACCCATGCGTGCGTGTACTGCTTCGCCCGCAAGTCGCACAGCTATCTGGACCTGGACTCGGGGCTGGACTTCGACTCGCAGATCGTCGTCAAGGTGAACGCGCCCGAGCTGCTGCGCCGCCAGCTCGGCTCGCGCCGCTGGCAGGGCGACCATGTCGCGATGGGCACCAACGTGGACTGCTACCAGCGCGCGGAGGGCCGTTACCGGCTGATGCCGGGCATCCTGGCCGCGCTGCGCGACCACGCCAACCCGTACTCGATCCTCACCAAGGGCACCCTGATCCTGCGCGATCTGGAGCTGATCGCGCAGGCCGCCGAGGTGACGGACGTCGGCATCTCCGTCTCGGTCGGCTTCACGGACCCCGAGCTGTGGCGCACGGTCGAGCCGGGCACCCCTTCCCCGGAACGGCGGCTGGACGTCGTACGGACCTTCACCGGGCGCGGGATCGGGTGCGGGGTGCTGATGGCTCCGGTGCTGCCGTTCCTGAGCGACCACCCGGATCGGCTGCGGGCCACGGTCCGGGCGATAGCCGCCTCCGGCGCCACCTCCGTCACCCCGCTGGTGCTGCATCTGCGGCCCGGCGCGCGCGAGTGGTACCTGGCGTGGCTCGCCCGCCACCACCCGCATCTGGTCCGCCGCTACGAGCGGCTGTACGCGGACGGCGCCTACGCCCCGAAGTGGTACCAGCGCCGGATCACCCGTCAGGTCCACGACCTGGCCCAGGAGTACGGCATCGGCCCCGCGCGCGCCGGGATGCCCCGGCGGATCCGGGAGCCGGAACCGGCCCCCGCCGAACCGGCGGAGCCGACCCAGCTCACCCTCATCTGAACCATCTGGCCCATCTGACCCATCTGACCCATCTCCCATCTGACACGTCCGACTCATCCGAGGACGGGCGCGGTGGACCGGGCGCTGCGGACGGGCGCTGCGGGCATCCGGGGGCATCGCCCGACACAATCGGGTCATGCCGGGAGGAAAACACGGTCCCGCAGGCGGGTTCTCCGGGACGATGTGCGGCGCGGGACCGTGCCACCGGCGGTCCGTCACCGCCGTCCCGGGAGGACCCATGAGCAGACGCGCAGCCGCGTGGTGCGGCGCCGTCGTCGTCGCGGCCGGTTCGCTGGCGGCCCTTCCCGCGCGGGCCGCGGACACCGCCTCGCTCACCTGGAAGAAGTGCGCCACGACCGCCTACCCGACGCTGGAGTGCGCGTCGCTGGAGGTGCCGCTGGACCACGCCGCCCCGGACGGCCGGCGGATCACCCTCGCTCTCTCCCGGGTGCGGCACACCGCGCGGACGTACCAGGGCCCGCTCCTGGTCAACCCCGGCGGCCCCGGCGGCAGTGGGCTCACGCTGGCCGGATTCGTCGCCTCCGCGCTGCCGGAGGAGGTCGCGGCCCAGTACGACATCATCGGCTTCGACCCGCGCGGTGTGGGCCGCAGCCGCCCCGCGCTCGACTGCTCGCCGGGCCACTTCGACCCGGTCCGCCCCGACTCGGTGCCGAGCACCCCGGCGATCGAGTACGCCGGTCTCGACCGGGTGAAGTCCTTCGCCGACGCGTGCGGCAAGAAGTACGCGGCCGAACTGCCCCACATCGACACGATCAGCGCCGCCCGGGACCTGGACCGCATCCGCGAGGCGCTGGGCGCCGACCGGATCAACTACTTCGGCTACTCCTACGGCACCTACCTCGGCGCCGTCTACGCCAAGCTCCACCCCGAGCGGGTACGCCGGGCCGTCCTCGACTCGATCGTGGATCCGACGGGCGTCTGGTACGACGACAACCTCGCCCAGGACCACGCCTTCGACGACCGGCACCGGGCGTTCATGGCCTGGGTGGCCCGCCATGACGCGACCTACCGGCTCGGCACCGACCCGGCGCGGGTCGAGGCGGCCTGGTACGCGATGCGGGCGGCGCTCGCCGAGCGGCCCGCCCGGGACAAGGTCGGCCCCGCCGAGCTGGAGGACACCTTCCTGCCAGGCACCTACTACAACGGCTACTGGCCCTACCTGGCCGAGGTGTTCGCCGCGTACGCCGACGGCGGTGACGTCGGCCCGCTGGTCGAGGCGTACGAGAAGTTCGCGGCCGTCGACTCCGCCGGTGACAACGGCTACAGCGTCTACTCGGCCGTGCAGTGCCGGGACGCGGGCTGGCCGCGCGACTGGGACCGGTGGCGGGCCGACAACTGGGCGGCCTATGCGAAGTCCCGGTTCACGACCTGGAACAACGCCTGGTACAATGCGCCGTGCGCGTTCTGGCCGACCGAGTCGCTGGAGCCGGTGAACATCGGCAACGGCGACCTGCCGCCGGTGCTGCTCTTCCAGGCCACCGGTGACGCGGCCACCCCGTATCAGGGCGCCGCCGCCGTCCACCGGCTGCTGCGCGGCTCCAGCCTGGTGGTGGAGGAGGGCGGCGGCAACCACGGCGTCTCCCTGAGCGGGAACTCCTGCCTGGACCGGCATCTGGTGGCCTATCTCACCGACGGGACCGTGCCGCGCGGTCAGGGCGGGGCGGACGCCGTGTGCGCGGCGTCGCCCGAGCCGGAGCCGGAGGAGACGAAGGCCGTGAAGGGGTCGCCGGAGGGGACGGAGTTGCACGGGCTGCTGGGGTTCCGGGGCTGAGCCCTGACGGGGCGTCGGCGAGGCCCTGGGGGTCCTGACGGCTCCCCGCACGGGGTCTGGCCGCGGCGTGGTCGGAGCCTTGACCCATCATGGACGTATGAGTGAGCTGACGAGGATTCCCGCCCCCGAGGGTGTCGCCCCGGCCGCGCAGTACGCGCATGTGGTCATGGGCACCGGCCGGTTCGTGGCCGTGGCCGGGCAGATCGCGCTGGACGAGCACGGCGAGGTGGTGGGCGAGGGTGACCCCGCCGCCCAGGCCCGCCAGGTCTTCGAGAATCTGCGCCGCTGTCTGGTCGCCGCGGGCACGACCTTCGACGACGTCGTCAAACTCACCTACTTCGTCACGGACATGGCCCATATGCCCGCGATCCGCGCCGCCCGCGTCGCGCACATTCCCGACGACCGGCTCCCGGCGGCCTCGGCGGTGCGGGGGGCCGGGCTGGTGCGGCCGGAGTTCCTGATGGAGATCGAGGCGTTCGCGGTGGTGGGCGAGGCATGACGGCGGCGGTGACCGTACGGGGGATGACGCTCGGCGACTGCGACCGGGTCGCCGAGATCCGCACCGGCGGCTGGCGTTCCGCCTACCGGGGTCTGATGCCGCAGCCCTATCTGGACGCGCTCAGCGCCGGCGAGGACGCCGAGCGGCAGCGCGCCCGCTTCGGTCAGGGCGGCGGCCGGGTGGTCGACCTGGTCGCCGAGCGGGACGGCGAGGTGCTCGGCTGGGCCTGCCACGGCCCGTACCGCGAGGGCGACGCGCTCACGGAGGACGCCGAGTTGTACGCGATCTACGTGGACCCCGGGCACTACGGCGAGGGTGTCGGGCGGACCCTGCTGAGCGAGTCGCTGCGCCGGTGCGCCGCGGTCGGACATCCCCGGATGCTGCTGTGGGTGGTGGAGGGCAACGCCTCCGCCCGCCGGTTCTACGAGAAGGCGGGCTTCTCGGCCGACGGGGCGCGGGAACCGTACGTGGTGGCGGGGGTGGCCGTACCGGAGGTGCGGTACGCCCGCCCCCTGCCCGCAGGCTGACACGCCGGGGCCGCCCCGGAGCCCCGGGCACCCCGGGCACGGGGTCCCGCCCGGCTGACCCGCCAGCACCCCCAGAACCCCGTCACCTCTGGCGCGGGATCCGGGCCAGCGCGCTCACCGCTGCCTCCGCCAGGGCGGGATGGGCGAGGGCCCGTTGGAGCACGGGGCGGGCCCGCGGGTCGCCCAGGGTTCCCAGGCCCTCCACGCAGGCGAGGGCGACCCTGCGGTACGGGTCGTGCGGGCGCAGCCGGCGCTCCAGGGTGGTGACCAGCGCGGGCACCGACTCGGGGGCGTCCAACTCGGTGAGCAGCCGCACCGGGTGCAGGGCGTAGGCGACCCGCAGTTCATTGGTGGCGAGGGCCGCCGCCGCGCGGGCGGTGCGCGGGTCGCCGAGCCGGGCGAGGGCGTGGGAGGCGGAGGCGCCGCGCAGCGGGTCGCGGTGGTTGAGGAACAGCACGAGCGACTCGAAGGCCCGCCGGTCCCCGGCCAGTCCGAGCCGGTAGGCGGCCAGTTCCCTGGCCCACAGCGGTTCGCCGGGGGCGGTGAGGACCACCGCCAGTTCGTCCTGGTCGCCGCTGGCGGCCAGCCGTTCGTACGTCTCCGTGCGCCCGGCCTCCTGGGCGAGCCGCTCCAGGACGGCCTCCCTCCGCAGCCGCTCCATGACCGACCGCCCCGGCTCCTGCGAGTGCCCCGTCCGCTCCATGAGCCCGTCTCCCCCCGGTCGTTCGGGAACCCCTGTGACTGCCACTGCCCGCTGGCATACCCGGTGAGCGCGCCCGGCCACCCCGGGGGCCCGCCCTCGTAGGGGTGGACGGTGTCCGTACCGATCCGTTCTGGACAACCGATGGAAGGCGGCGTCGGACACGGGGAGGAACGTATCGGCGGAAGGGACTGGCGCGCTCGTTACCCACCGGTTAATCTCAGACGAGCGGGGCACCCCCGCTTCTCCACTCTCGGCGGCCTGGTGACGCAGCCGCCGCGAGGTTCCGACGACCCGGCCACGGGACAGGGCCGGTCGGCCTCACCGTTCCCCGGACCTGTGCGCGTCCGGCGGTGACGGCACCGGGCGTGTGCGCTCGCAGCCCGGCATCACCCGCACCTGTGCAAGCACCCGCACCTCTCGCACGGACCGCATGGAACGCACGGACCGCACGCACCCGCGGCCCGTGCGCGCACAGCCGCACCCCGCACACCTCACCCTCCGCCCCGGTGCGCCGCCCTCGGCGCGCCGGGTGCGTTCCTCGTCGTCACCCTCATCCCTGGAGAGTCCGCGATGGCCACTCCCCTGTCCCCTCAGCCGTCCCCCGAGACCCCTCACATCCCCTCCCCCTCGCCCTCCCTCTCTTCCGCTCCGGCCCCGCTGGCCACCGTGGCCGTCGTCGGTCTCGGCACGATGGGCACCGGGATCGCCGAGGTCCTGATCCGCGCCGGACGGACCGTCATCGGCGTCGACGTCAGCGAGGCCCAGGCCGCCCGGTGCGTCGCCGCGCTGGAGTCCGCCACCGCCCGTGCCGTGCGGCGGGGCCGGATCGCCGAGCCGGAGCGCGCCGAGGCGCTCGCCCGGCTGCGGACCGGCACCGATCTGCGGGCGGCGGCCGACGCGGACCTGGTGATCGAGGTGGCGCCGGAGTCGTACGAGATCAAGCAGCGGATCTTCCGTGAGCTGGACGCGATCGTGCGCCCGGACACCATCCTCGCGACCGGGACCAACGCGCTGTCGGTGACCCGGCTGGCCGCCGACTCGGCGCGGCCGGAGCGGGTGCTGGGGGTGCACTTCTTCAACCCGGCGCCCGCGATGAAGCTGGTCGAGGTGGTCTCCTCGGTGCTCACCGCCCCGGCCGCGGTCGACGCGGTCACCTGTCTCGCGCTGGATCTGGGCAAGGAGCCCGTGGCGGTCGGCGACCGGCCGGGGTTCGTCGCGGACGGGCTGCTGTTCGGCTATCTCAACCAGGCCGCCGCGATGTACGAGGCGAAGTACGCCTCCCGTGAGGACATCGACGCGGCGATGAAGCTGGGCTGCGGGCTGCCGATGGGTCCGCTGGCCCTGCTGGACCTGATCGGGATCGACACCGCGCGGACCGTCCTGGACGCGATGTACACCGAGTCCCGCGACCGGCTGCACGCCCCGGCGCCGATCCTCAAGCAGCTCAGCGAGGCCGGGCTGACCGGCCGTAAGGCGGGCCGTGGCTTCTACACCTACGAGGCGCCGGGCGGCGCGACCGTCGTGCCGGACGCGCAGACCCCGGCCACCGGCGGCGCGTGGGCGGTGGGCCGGGACGTGCGGGCGGTCGGGGTGGCCGGTTCCGGGACCATGGCGTCCGGGATCGCCGAGGTGTTCGCGAAGGCGGGCTACGACGTCGTCCTGGCCGCCCGCAGCGCCGAGAAGGCGGAGGCGGCACGCGCCCGGATCGGCACGTCCCTGGCCCGCTCGGTCGACAAGGGCCGGATGACCGCCGAGACGGCGGCGAAGACCCTGGACCGGATCACCCCGGCCGGGTCCTACGACGCCTTCGTGGACGTGGATCTGGCGGTGGAGGCGGTCGCCGAGGACCTGGACGTCAAGCGGCGGCTCTTCGCCACCCTGGACAAGGTCTGCAAGCCGGGCGCGGTGCTGGCCACCACCACCTCCTCGCTCCCGGTCGTCGCCTGCGCCCGCGCCACCTCCCGTCCCCAGGACGTGATCGGCATGCACTTCTTCAATCCGGCGCCGGCGATGAAGCTGGTCGAGGTGGTCCGTACGGTCCTGACCTCCGACGAGGTCCACGCGACCGTGCGGGAGGTGTGCGGGACGCTCCGCAAGCACCCCGTCGACTGCGGCGACCGGGCCGGTTTCATCGTCAACGCCCTGCTGTTCCCGTATCTCAACAACGCGATCAAGATGGTGCAGGACCACTACGCCACCCTGGACGACATCGACGCGGCGATGAGGCTGGGCGGCGGCTATCCGATGGGGCCGTTCGAGCTGCTGGACGTGGTGGGTCTCGATGTGTCGCTGGCCATCGAGAAGGTGCTGCACCGTGAGTTCCGCGAGCCGGGGCTGGCGCCGGCGCCGCTGCTGGAGCATCTGGTGGCGGCGGGCTGCCTCGGCCGCAAGACGGGCCGCGGCTTTCGCGAATACGCCCGGCGCTGACCGGTCCGGTCATGCCCGGTGCCGACCGGCTCGGCGACTGGTTCGGGGCGGGCGCCGAGTGGGGCGGGCTGCTCGACCCGGCGTCGGCGCCCCCGCCCTGCGGGGGCGGGGGAAACCCCGGGCACGCGCATCAAGCTGCGCACATGCAGTACGTTCGGGTCATGTCCCAGCCCGCCAGGTCCTCACGTACAACCGCCCCGCCCGACGCACCGGAGAGTGCCGCGGGCAGCCGTGCCGCGACGCAGCGGCTGAAAATGCGCCGGGAACTGGCGGCGGCGGCCATGGAACTGTTCGCGACCAAGGGGTACGAGGCGACCACCGTCGACGAGATCGCGGCACAGGCCGGGGTCGCGCGCCGTACCTTCTTCCGCCACTTCCGCTCCAAGGAAGAGGCCATCTTCCCGGACCACGACGACACCCTGATCCGCGCGGAGGCGGTGCTGAACGCGGCCCCGGCGCACGAGCATCCGCTGGACACGGTGTGCCGTGGCATCAAGGAGGTCATGCGGATGTACGCGGCGCGGCCGGAGATCTCGGTCGCCCGCTACAAACTGACCCGCGAGGTACCCACCCTGCGGGAGGCGGAGATCGCGTCGGTGGCCCGCTACGAGCGGCTGTTCACCCGCTATCTGCTCGGTCACTTCGACGAGCACGCGCACGACGACGACGCCAACGACGATCCGCTGCTGGCGGAGGTCGCCGCGTCCGCCGTGGTCACCGCGCACAACCATGTGCTGCGGCGCTGGCTCAGGGCCGGTGCGCAGGGTGATGTGGAGGCCCAGCTCGACCATGCCTTCGCCATCGTCCGCAAGACGTTCGGCACGGGCATCATGGCGGGCCGTACGACCCCCGCGAAGCCGCCGGCGGCGTCCGCCTCGGCCCAAGGGGAGGTCCTGGTGACGGTCGCCCGCACGGACGCCCCGCTGGACGAGGTGATGCGGACGATCGAGGAGGCGCTGAAGGAGCGTTCCTAGCGGGGCCGCCGAGGTGACGAGGAGGGCCGCGATCTTCGGATCGCGGCCCTCCTCGCGTTGCCGGCCCTCTTCGCGTTGCCGGGCCCCCTCCCGTTGCCGCGCCCCCTTGCGTTCCTCGCGTTGCCGGGCCCCTTCCCCCCCCGAGGACTGATCGATCATCGCTCATCTGTTGGGTAAAGATTTCACCTGAGCACACTTTCTGACACTCAGTGCCTTGTCACCTGACACGCGGTGTCATACGTTGAGGGTGTCCGGCCCGTCCCGACGAGCACACCCGGCTCGTCCCGCCGGACGCCTGCGTCACAGGCAACCTCCCGCGCCACCCCGCGCACCGCACACGCGCACCGCACACGCGCACAGCGCACCGCACACGCGCACCGCGCTCATCCGCAGCACCGACGTCACCCTCAGCGCCCTTCCCTCAAGGGCGTCCACCGCCGGAGGCAACACCGTGACCGTGAAGGACATCCTGGAAGCGATCCAGTCGGCCGACGCCACACCGGCCGATTTCGCCGCCCTCCCGCTGCCCGAGTCGTACCGCGCCATCACCGTGCACAAGGACGAGACGGAGCTGTTCGCGGGTCTGGAGACCCGGGACAAGGACCCCCGCAAGTCACTGCACCTGGACGATGTTCCGCTGCCCGAACTCGGTCCGGGCGAGGCCCTGGTGGCCGTGATGGCCTCCTCCGTCAACTACAACTCGGTGTGGACCTCGATCTTCGAGCCGCTCTCCACCTTCGGCTTCCTGGAGCGCTACGGCCGGCTCAGCGAGCTGACCGCCCGCCACGACCTGCCGTACCACGTCATCGGCTCCGACCTCGCGGGAGTGGTGCTGCGCACCGGCCCCGGGGTCAACGCCTGGAAGCCCGGTGACGAGGTCGTCGCGCACTGCCTCTCCGTGGAACTGGAGTCGAGCGACGGCCACAACGACACCATGCTCGACCCCGAGCAGCGCATCTGGGGCTTCGAGACCAACTTCGGCGGCCTCGCCGAGATCGCGCTGGTCAAGTCCAACCAGCTGATGCCCAAGCCGGACCATCTGTCCTGGGAGGAGGCCGCCGCGCCCGGACTGGTCAACTCCACCGCCTACCGCCAGTTGGTCTCCCGCAACGGCGCCGGCATGAAGCAGGGCGACAACGTCCTGATCTGGGGCGCGAGCGGCGGACTCGGCTCGTACGCCACCCAGTTCGCGCTCGCCGGCGGCGCCACCCCCATCTGTGTCGTCTCCAGCGAGCAGAAGGCGGACATCTGCCGGGCGATGGGCGCCGAGGCCGTCATCGACCGCACCGCCGAGGGCTACCGGTTCTGGAAGGACGAGCACCACCAGGATCCCCGGGAGTGGAAGCGCTTCGGCAAGCGGATCCGGGAGCTGACCGGCGGCGAGGACGTCGACATCGTCTTCGAGCACCCGGGCCGCGAGACCTTCGGCGCCTCCGTGTACGTGACCCGCAAGGGCGGCACCATCGTCACCTGCGCCTCCACCTCCGGCTTCCAGCACGAGTACGACAACCGCTATCTGTGGATGTCGCTGAAGCGGATCGTCGGTTCGCACTTCGCCAACTACCGCGAGGCGTGGGAGGCCAACCGGCTGGTCGCCAAGGGCAAGATCCATCCCACCCTCTCCAAGGTGTACGCCCTGGAGGAGACCGGCCAGGCCGCCTACGACGTCCACCGCAATCGGCACCAGGGCAAAGTGGGTGTGCTGTGCCTGGCGCCCGGCGAGGGGCTCGGGGTGCGCGACGAGGAGAAGCGCGCCCGGCACATCGATGCCATCAACCGCTTCCGGAACGTCTGAGGGGCGGGGTATGACCGAGCGTCAGCCCTCCGGGGAACGCAGGGAGAAGGACCGGCCGTGGCTGATGCGCACCTACGCCGGCCACTCCACGGCCGAGGCGTCCAACGCGCTGTACCGGCGCAACCTCGCCAAGGGGCAGACGGGGCTGTCGGTCGCCTTCGACCTGCCGACCCAGACCGGCTACGACTCCGACCACATCCTCGCCCGCGGCGAGGTCGGCCGGGTCGGGGTGCCGGTCGCGCACCTCGGTGACATGCGCCGGCTGTTCCAGGACATCCCCCTGGAGCAGATGAACACCTCCATGACCATCAACGCCACCGCGATGTGGCTGCTGGCCCTGTACCAGGTCGTCGCGGAGGAGCAGGGCGCGGACATCACCCGGCTCCAGGGCACCACCCAGAACGACATCGTCAAGGAGTACCTGTCGCGCGGGACGCATGTCTTCCCGCCGGGTCCGTCGCTGCGGCTGACGACGGACATGATCTGCTACACGGTCAACAACATCCCCAAGTGGAACCCCATCAACATCTGCAGCTACCACCTCCAGGAGGCGGGCGCGACCCCGGTCCAGGAGATCGCGTACGCGATGTCGACGGCGATCGCGGTGCTGGACGCCGTGTTCGCCTCGGGGCAGATCCCCGAGGACCGCAAGGGCGATGTGGTGGCCCGGATCTCCTTCTTCGTGAACGCGGGCGTCCGCTTCATCGAGGAGATGTGCAAGATGCGCGCCTTCTCGCGGATCTGGGACCAGGTGACCCGTGAGCGGTACGGCATCGAGAACGCCAGGCAGCGCCGCTTCCGCTACGGCGTCCAGGTCAACTCCCTGGGCCTGACGGAGGCGCAGCCGGAGAACAACGTCCAGCGGATCGTGCTGGAGATGCTCGCCGTCACCCTCTCCAAGGACGCCCGCGCGCGGGCCGTGCAGCTTCCGGCCTGGAACGAGGCGCTGGGACTGCCCCGGCCCTGGGACCAGCAGTGGAGCCTGCGGATCCAGCAGGTGCTGGCGCACGAGAGCGATCTGCTGGAGTACGACGACATCTTCGCGGGCTCGCACGTCGTGGAGGCGAAGGTCGCCGCGCTGGTCGAGGAGTCGCTCGCGGAGATGGCGCGGATCGAGGAGATGGGCGGGGCGATGGCCGCCGTCGAGTCGGGCTACCTGAAGTCCCGGCTCGTCTCCTCGCACGCCGAACGCCGGGCCCGGATCGAGTCCGGGCAGGAGAAGATCATCGGCGTCAACATCTTCGAGACGACCGAGCCCAACCCGCTCACCGCCGACCTCGGCACCGCCATCCAGACCGTGGACCCGGCCGTGGAGGCCCGGGTGGTGACCGCGCTCCAGGAGTGGCGGGACACCCGCTATCAGCCGCCGTTCAACCACCCGCGCCCGTGCAAGGCGCTGGCGCGGCTCAAGGAGGCCGCGCGGGGCACCGGCAACCTGATGGAGGCCACCCTGGAGTGCGCCCGTGCGGGGGCGACGACCGGCGAGTGGGCCGGGGCGCTGCGTGAGGTGTTCGGCGAGTTCCGCGCCCCCACGGGGGTCTCGTCGGCGCCGGTGGCGGTCCCCGCCGAGGAGGGCGGCGCGCTGGCCGGGGTGCGCCGCAAGGTGGATCTGACGGCCAAGGAGATGAACGTCGGCAAGCTGCGCTTCCTGGTCGGCAAGCCGGGCCTGGACGGGCACTCCAACGGGGCCGAGCAGATCGCGGTGCGGGCGCGGGACGCCGGTTTCGAGGTGGTGTACCAGGGCATCCGGCTCACCCCCGAGCAGATCGTGGACGCCGCGCTCGCCGAGGACGTGCACGCCGTGGGCCTGTCCATCCTGTCCGGCTCGCACACCCGGCTCGTGCCCGATGTGCTGGAGCGGCTGCGGGCGGCGGGCGCGGGCGACATCCCGGTGATCGCCGGCGGGATCATCCCGAGCGGGGACGCCGAGCAGCTCAGGGCCGCCGGAGTGGCCGCGGTCTTCACCCCGAAGGACTTCGACATCACCGGGATCATCGGTCGTATCGTCGACGAGATCCGCACAGCGAACCAGCTCGACCCCTTGGAGGTCCCCGTATGACCACGCCCGCCCCGCAGGTCGACCGCCTTCGCCCGCGGCGCTCCTGCCTCGCCGTGCCGGGCAGCAACCCGCGCTTCCTGGAGAAGGCGCAGGGCCTCCCGGCCGACCAGGTCTTCCTGGACCTGGAGGACGCGTGCGCCCCGCTGGCCAAGCCCGAGGCGCGGCACACCATCGTCAAGTTCCTCAACGAGGGCGACTGGACGGGCAAGACGCGTGTGGTGCGTGTCAACGACTGGACGACGGAGTGGACGTACCGCGATGTCGTGACCGTGGTGGAGGGCGCGGGTCCGAACCTGGACTGCATCATGCTGCCGAAGGTGCAGGACGCGCAGCAGATCGTGGCCCTGGACCTGCTGCTCACCCAGATCGAGAAGACGATGGGCTTCGAGGTCGGCCGGATCGGTATCGAGGCGCAGATCGAGAACGCGCGGGGCCTGAACAACGTCGACGCGATCGCCGAGGCCAGTCAGCGCGTCGAGACCATCATCTTCGGGCCGGCCGACTTCATGGCGTCGATCAACATGAAGACGCTGGTGGTGGGTGAGCAGCCGCCCGGCTACCCGGCGGACGCCTACCACTACATCCTGATGAAGATCCTGATGGCGGCCCGCGCCAACGACCTCCAGGCGATCGACGGCCCCTACCTCCAGATCCGCAATGTCGACGGCTACCGGGAGGTGGCCCGGCGGGCCGCCGCGCTCGGCTTCGACGGCAAGTGGGTGCTGCACCCGGGCCAGGTCGAGGCATCGAACGAGATCTTCTCGCCGTCGCAGGAGGACTACGACCATGCCGAGCTGATCCTGGACGCGTACGAGTACTACACGTCCGAGGCGGGCGGGAAGAAGGGCTCGGCGATGCTCGGCGACGAGATGATCGACGAGGCGAGCCGCAAGATGGCGCTGGTCGTCGCGGGCAAGGGCCGGGCGGCGGGGTTGTCCCGCACGTCGGCGTTCGAGACCCCGGAGGCGTGAGCGCGATGCAGTTCGGACGCACCTACGAGGAGTTCGAGGTCGGCGCGGTCTACAAGCACTGGCCGGGCAAGACGGTCACCGAGTACGACGACCATCTGTTCTGTCTGCTGACCATGAACCACCACCCGCTCCACCTGGACGGCAACTACGCGGAGCGGACCACCGACTTCGGCAGGAACGTCGTCGTCGGCAACTACGTCTACTCGCTGCTGCTCGGCATGAGCGTGCCCGACGTCTCCGGGAAGGCGATCGCCAACCTGGAGATCGAGTCGCTGCGGCATGTGGCGCCGACCTTCCACGGCGACACGCTCTACGGCGAGACGACGGTGCTCGACAAGCGGCCGTCGAAGTCGAAGGACGACCGCGGAATTGTGCAGGTGGAGACCAAGGGCTACAAGCAGGACGGCACCTTGGTGTGTGTCTTCCGGCGCAAGGTGATGGTCCCGACCGAGTCGTACATCGAGGAGCGCGGGGGCGAGCAGCCCGGCCGCCCGGAGCTGAAGCAGGAGAAGTAGGCATGGCACGTCTCGCGCAGACCGCCGGACTCACCGATGTCCAGCAGGAGATCGTCTCCACCGTCCGTGACTTCGTCGACAAGGAGATCATCCCGGTCGCCACCGGCCTGGAGCACCGGGACGAGTACCCGCAGCAGATCGTGGACGGCCTGCGGGACCTGGGCCTGTTCGGTCTGATGATCCCGGAGGAGTACGGCGGTCTGGGCGAGTCCCTGCTGACGTACGCGCTGTGCGTGGAGGAGATCGCGCGCGGCTGGATGTCGGTGTCCGGCATCATCAACACCCACTTCATCGTGGCGTACCTGCTCAAGCAGCACGGCACCCGGGAGCAGCGGGAGCACTTCCTGCCCCGGATGGCGGCGGGTGACATCCGGGGGGCGTTCTCGATGTCGGAGCCGGCCCTGGGCTCGGACGTGGCGGCGATCTCCTCGAAGGCGGTGCGCGACGGCGACGAGTACGTCCTGACCGGGCAGAAGATGTGGCTGACCAACGGCGGTACGTCCTCGCTCGTGGCCGTTCTGGTGAAGAGTGACGAAGGACACTCCGCTTCGGAGACGGCCGCCGCGCCGCACCGGTCGATGACGGCCTTCCTGGTGGAGAAGGAGCCGGGCTTCGGTGAGGTGCGGCCCGGTCTCACCATCCCCGGCAAGATCGAGAAGATGGGCTACAAGGGGGTCGACACCACCGAGATGATCATGGATGGCCTGCGGCTTCCGGCCGATCGGGTGCTCGGCGGGGTCACCGGACGCGGTTTCTACCAGATGATGGACGGCGTGGAGGTCGGCCGGGTCAATGTGGCGGCGCGTGGCTGCGGGGTCGCCCAGCGTGCCTTCGAGCTGGGGGTGGCGTACGCCCAGCAGCGGCACACGTTCGGCCGTCCGATCGCCCAGCACCAGGCCATCCAGTTCAAGCTGGCCGAGATGGCCACCAAGGTGGAGGCCGCCCATGCGATGATGGTGAACGCGGCACGCAAAAAGGATTCCGGCGAACGAAACGACCTGGAAGCGGGAATGGCGAAGTACCTCGCCTCCGAGTACTGCAAAGAGGTCGTCGAGGACGCCTTCCGGATCCACGGCGGATACGGCTTCTCCAAGGAGTACGAGATCGAGCGCCTCTACCGCGAGGCCCCGATGTTGCTCATCGGTGAGGGTACCGCCGAGATCCAGAAAATGATCATCGGGCGCAGGTTGCTCGAAGAGTATCGATTCCAGGGCTGAATGCCGGAGACGGGGTGTTTTGTTCGAGAAGAAGATCACACCCCGTAGGCGGCCTTCGGTCTCCGACTCGGCTTCCTGGCTTACCCAGTTGTGGCCATGAACCGCTACGATCGCCGGAAAGCCGCCGTCCCCCGTCAAGTGCGGCATCATTCGCTACGAAGGTCATCCATGCCCCACAGCCAAACCTCTGCACCCCGAGACAGCCTGGCCGGCGTACGCCTCGCGCGCGGAGCATCGCCGTGGCTCCTCCCGACGCTCGCCACGGCGGCCGTCAGCCTGGTGCGTGCCCGCCGCTCGGGTGTCGCCAAGGCCGTAGCCGTCCCCGCCACCGCGCTCGCGGCGGGGATGCTGTGGTTCTTCCGCGACCCCGAGCGTGAGATCACCACCGGCCGGGTCATCTCCCCCGCCGACGGTGTGGTGCAGAGCATCATGCCGTGGAAGGACGGCCGCACCCGCGTCGCGATCTTCATGAGCCCGCTGAACGTCCATGTGAACCGCGCCCCGCTCGCCGGCACGGTCGCCTCGGTCGAGCATGTCCCCGGTGGATTCGTTCCCGCCTTCAACAAGGAGAGCGAGAACAACGAGCGGGTGGTCTGGCACTTCGACACCGAACTCGGCGACATCGAGATGATCCAGATCGCCGGCGCGGTCGCCCGGCGTATCGTTCCCTACGTGCCGCAGGGCACCAAGGTCGAGCAGGGCGACCGGATCGGGCTGATCCGCTTCGGCTCACGCGTGGACCTCTATCTGCCGGAGGGCGTGGAGGTCGCGGTCGAGGTCGGTCAGAAGACCGTGGCTGGGGTGACTCGCATTGACCGTGATTGACCCGGAGACACAGGCGGGCTGGGTGCCCGAGGCCGAGGAGGCCGACGAAGAGGAGGAGATGCCGCTCTCGCTGCGCCTCTCGATAGCGGACACCCTCACCCTCGGCAACGCCACGTGCGGCTTCATGGCGGTGTACTTCACCACCACGGGCATTCTGATCCCGCACCTCACCGGCAGCCAGGAGACCGGGATGGCCCGCCACAGCGCGGCCACGGCGGTCATCCTGATGCTGTGCGCGGCGGTCTTCGACCTGTTCGACGGCCTGGTCGCCCGCAAGCTGCGCTCCTCCCCCATGGGCGCCGAGCTGGACAACCTCTCCGACCTGATCAGCTTCGGACTGGCCCCGGCGTACTTCGTCCTGGTCTACGGCATGGTCGCCGACGACGCGCACCAGCGGGTGGCGGCGGTCGGCGCGATCGTCGTCCTGCTCGCGGTGGTGCTCAGACTCGCGCGGTTCTCGTGCGTGACGCCGCGGAACGGCATGTTCCAGGGCATGCCGAGCCCCTTCGGGGCGCTCACGGTGGTCTCCATCGTGCTCCTTGAGCTGCCCTTCGTGGCGACCCTGCTGGCGATCATCGGCACGGCCTGGCTGATGGTGAGCCGGGTGGAGTACCCCAAGCCGCGGGGGCGCCTCGCGGTGGCGATGCTCTCCTGGATCGTGCTGAGCATGGGCCTGCTCGCCGCCTGGGCCTTCGAAGCCCCGAGCGGTCAGCTGCTCCTGCAGACCGGCTGCGCGCTCCAGCTCGTCATGGGCGCGGTGATCCCCCTGTTCGCCACGGCCCGCCGGGTGAACAACTTCCGCGGCAACCGGCGCGAGGCCCGGGCGGCCCAGCTGCCGTAGCGGAGCCCGTACGGGATCGACGACAAGGCCGAAGGGCCCCGGACCGACCAGGTCCGGGGCCCTTCACCAGGTCCGCTTCGGCCCGCGGCTCAGCTCACGTAGTCCCGCCCGATCCGCTCGGCGACCCGCTCCAGGAGCGGGCCCGCCTCGGCGATGCAGCGCGCGAGGTCCGGCTCCTCCTCGGTGAGCGGATAGGCGCGGCGGATGCCCGCACGGCCGAGGGCCTCCGGCGGGAGGGCCAGCCGGCCGCACACGGCGACGACATCCTTGCCCGCCGCACGGGCCGCGGTGGCGACACCCGCCGGGGCCTTGCCGTGCAGGGTCTGCTCGTCCAGGGAGCCCTCGCCGGTGATCACCAGGTCCGCGCGGGCGACGGCAGGGGCGAAGCCGAGGACGTCGAGCATGACCTCGATACCGGGACGGAAGCGGGCGCCGACGATCAGCGCGCCGTACCCGACACCGCCCGCGGCCCCCGCCCCGGGCCGGGCGGCGAATTCGGCGGCCCGCGGGCCGACGGCCCCCTCCAGCACCTTCGCGTAGTGCGCGAGGGCCGCGTCCAGCACCGCCACGTCCTCGGGCGAGGCGCCCTTCTGCGGGCCGTACACCGCCGCGGCGCCCTTCGGCCCGGTCAGCGGGTTGTCCACATCGCTGGCCAGGACGAACTCCACGTCCGCGAGACGGGCGTCCAGACCGGACAGGTCGGCCGAGGCGAGCGCGGCGAGACCGCCGCCGCCCGGCGGCACCTCGTGGCCGTCGGCGTCCGTGAAGCGGGCGCCGAGCGCCGCCAGCATGCCCGCGCCGCCGTCCGTGGTGGCACTGCCGCCGACCCCGAAGACCAGGGTGCGGGCCCCGGCGTCGAGCGCGGCACGCAGCAGTTCGCCGGAGCCGTGCGTGGTCGCGGCGAGCGGGGCGAGGACGCCCTCGGGCAGCCGGCCCAGGCCACTCGCCTCCGCCATCTCGACCACGGCCGTGCCCTCGCGCAGCGCGTAGGCGGCGGTCACCGGGGTGCCGAGCGGTCCGGCGACCCGCACCTCACGGCGTTCGAACCCGGCGGCGACGGCCGCGGCCACCGTCCCGTCACCGCCGTCGGCGACCGGCAGCGCCTCGACGCTCACCTCCGGCACGGCCCGGCGCAGTCCGGCCGCGACCCGCTCGGCGACCTCGACCGCCGTCAGCGAGCCCTTGAACTTGTCGGCGGCGACGAGCACCGTCCGTGCCCGCCGTTCCCCGCGGGTCCCCCGCTCACCAGCTGCGTCTGCCACGTCGTATCCCCTTGCTCTCGGGCCTTGCGCACGTCAAGGCAGTCGCGCCGCTGCGACCTTAACCGCAGTGCGCCCCCGCCGTCTGCCCCGACCGACCCCTGGAACCCCGCCCGCACCGGCCGGAAGGGCCTGCACCGGACGCCCGAAAGGGGTAGACCGGTGCTATGACGCCAGTGAGCACGGAGCCGGAGCGGCTCTCCGATCGCGTCCTGGGGGGCTGGCTGGGCCGGATCGCGGGCAACATGCTCGGCAAACCGGTCGAGCAGGGCGATCTGTGGACGCGCGAGCGTATCGACCGCTATCTGCGGCAGGCGGCTGCCCTGCCCCTCACCGACTATCTGCCCGAGCCGGTCGCCGCCCCGGGCGACCGCTTCGAGCTGCGCCCCGAATGGCGTCAGTGCGTCCGCGGCCGGATCCACGGGAGCTGCCGCGACGACGATGTGGACTACGCCGTCCTCGGCCTGGACCTGCTGGAGCGGCACGGCTTCGGCTTCAGCACCGAGCAGGTCGGCGAGCTGTGGCTGCTGCGGCTGCCGTACCGGCAGACGTTCACCGCCGAGCGCGCCGCCTACCGCAATCTGGCCAACGGCCTCAAGCCGCCGCTGACCGCGACCTACGACAACCCGTACCAGGAGTGGATCGGCGCCCTGATCCGCGCCGACATCTACGGCTGGACCTGCCCGGGTGCCCCGCGCCGGGCCGCCGCCCTGGCCCGCCGGGACGCGGTCCTGTCGCACACCGGCAACGGGGTGTACGGGGCGATGTGGGCGGCGGCGCTGATCGCGGCGGCGTTCACCGCGCCGACCGTGCGGCACGCGGTCGACCAGGCCCTGGCGGTGATCCCGGCGAGCAGCCGGCTGGCACGGACGGTACGCCGGGTCGTCTCGCTCCACGACACCCGGCTGACCTGGGAGGAGACCCTGCACACGGTGGACGGGGAGACCGCGGGGCTGGGCTGGATCCACACCGTGCCGAACGCGGCCGTGCTGACCGCGGGGCTGCTCTACGGCGACGGCGACTTCACCCGGACCCTGGCGCTGACCGTGCGCGGCGGTCTGGACACGGACTCCAACGGCGCGACGGCCGGTTCGGTGGCCGGGGTGCGCACCGGCGCGGCCGGCATTCCCGATCAGTGGAAGGAGCCGCTGGAGGACACCGTACGCAGCGCGGTGTTCGGCTTCGACAGGGTGCGGATCAGCGAACTGGCCCGGCGGACCGTACGGTTGGCGCGGGACGAGGAGGACGGGGCGCGGCCCCCGGGATGGCTACCCTTGCCAGGGTGACCACCTCTGAATTCGCCACGTACATCGCGGGGCTGCCCCGCGTCCTCGCCGGTGCCGCCACGCTGTTCCGGGACAGCGAGGGCCGGGTGCTGCTCGTCGAGCCCAATTACCGGGAGGGCTGGACCCTGCCGGGCGGCACCGTCGAGTCGGACGACGGGGAGACGCCCCGGCAGGGCGCGCGCCGGGAGACCGCGGAGGAGATCGGGCTCGACCGTGAGCTGGGCCCGCTGCTCGCCGTCGACTGGGTGCACAAGGCGGGCTGGCCGCCGCTGGTGGCGTACCTCTACGACGGCGGTGTGCTGGCCGACGAGGACTTCGCGGCGATCCGGTTGCAGGAGGAGGAGCTGCTGAGCTGGCGGCTCGTCGCCCCCGGGGACCTCGCCGCCTACCTGCCGGGGACCTCGGGCCCGCGCGTCCTGGCCGCGCTGGACGTCCTGGCGAGCGGCGCGGGGACGGCGGAGCTGGAGAACGGGCAGCGGGTGGCGTGAACCGGACGGGGCCGGTGGCCGCAGGGGCTCGCGTGCGGCAGCCGCAGGGGCTCGCGTGCGGCAGCCGCAGGGGCCGCGTGCCATGGCCGCCAGGGGCTCGCGTGCGGTGGCCGTACCCGCTGTCGCGGATATCTGTTCGCCTGGCCTCGGGCGCCCGGCCTACCCTCGGGACCATGACCAAGCCGCTTGTCGCCCTGCTCAGCGGGGCCGGTATCAGCACGGACTCGGGGATCCCGGACTACCGCGGGCCGGGTGGGCTGTGGCGCCGGGATCCCGAGGCCGAGAAGCTCGTGACGTACGAGTACTACATGGCCGATCCGGAGATCCGGCGGCGCTCCTGGCGGATGCGGCGCGAGAACGGCGCGCTGAAGGCCGAGCCGAACGCGGCGCACCGGGCGGTCGCCGAGCTGGAGCGGTCCGGGGTGCCGGTGCGGGTCATCACGCAGAACGTCGACGGGCTGCACCAGCTCGCCGGGATGCCGGCCCGCAAGGTGCTGGAGCTGCACGGCAGCGCGCGCAGTGTGGTGTGCACGGAGTGCCGGGCGCGCGGGCCGATGGAGGACGCGCTGGCGCGGGTCGAGGCCGGTGAGGAGGATCCGCCGTGTCTGGAGTGCGGGGGCGTCCTGAAGTCGGCGACGGTGATGTTCGGCGAGCGGCTCGACCCGGTCGTCCTCGGTGACGCGGTCGCCGTGACCAAGGCGTGCCATCTGTTCCTCGCGGTCGGCAGCAGCCTCCAGGTGCAGCCGGCGGCCGGGCTCGTCGGGGTCGCCGCCGATCACGGGGCCCGGCTCGTCATCGTCAACGCCGAGCCGACCCCCTACGACGACCGCGCCGACGAGGTCGTACGCGAACCGATCGGGACGGCGCTGCCCCGGCTGCTGGGCGCCCTGGCCGCCGCCTAGGGGATCGGCGGGCCGTCTCAGAAGAGGGCGGTGCCGCGTTCGAAGTCCAGCAGGCGGCGCTTGCGGTCCAGGCCGCCGCCGTAGCCGGTGAGGCTGCCGCCGGAGCCGATGACCCGGTGGCAGGGGACGATGATGCTGACCGGGTTCTTGCCGTTGGCGAGTCCGACCGCGCGGGACGCCTTGGGGTTGCCGAGCGCGTCGGCGAGTTCGCCGTAGGAGCGGGTCTCGCCGAAGGGGATGCGGCGGAGCTGGTCCCACACGGTGCGCTGGAAGGGGGTGCCGCCGAGTCGCACGGGGACGTCGAAGTCCGTGAGGTCGCCGGTGAAGTACGCCTCCAGCTGCTCCACCGCCTCGGCGAACACGGGGAGCGGGTCCACGCGGGGGCCGAAGCTCTCCTCGGCCGGGCGGTGGCGGTGTCCGGGCATGTAGAGGCCGCACAGGACGCCGTCGTCGGCGACCAGGGTGAGCGGGTCGTAGGGGCTGTCGATGACGGTGTGCTGTCGCATGGGGTGTTCCTCGGGTGTTCTCGGTCGCAGGGGTCAGACGGGCAGGAAGTTGATGGGGTGGTCGTCGGTCGCCCAGAGGTACTGGACCGCGTACGCCCGCCAGGGCCGCCAGGCCGTCGCGCGGGCGGTGAGGGCGGCCGGGGTGGACGGCAGGCCCAGTTCCCCGGCGGCACGGCGGATGCCGAGGTCGGTGGGGAGGAAAGCGTCCGGGTCGCCGAGGGCGCGCAGGGCGATGACATCGGCGGTCCAGGGGCCGAAGCCGGGCAGATCGAGCAGCCGCCGCCGGGTCTCGGGCCAGTCGCTCTCGACGCCCAGGTGCAGGGTGCCGTCGGCGAGCTGGGAGACCAGGGTGGTGAGGGTGGTCCGGCGGGTGCGGGGCATGGCCAGGGACGCGGGGTCCACGGTGACGAGCCGTTCGGGCGTCGGGAAGAGATGGGTCAGTCCGCCCTCGGGGTCCTCGACGGGGTCGCCGTGGGCGGTGACCAGCCGGGCGGCGTGGGTGCGGGCGGCGGCGGTGGAGACCTGCTGGCCGAGGACGGCCCGCACGGCGAACTCGGCCTCGTCGGCGGTGCGGGGCACCCGGCGGCCCGGGGCCTTGTCGACCAGCGGCGCGAGCACCGGATCGGCGCGCAGCGCGTCGTCCACGGCGACCGGGTCGGCGTCCAGGTCGAGCATCCGGCGGCAGCGGGCGATGGCGACGGGCAGGTCCCGCAGATCGGTGAGGGTGAGCCGGCAGGCGACATGGTCGGGGCGGGGGGTGAGCGCGACGATGCCGTGGCCGTACGGCAGCCGCAGCGTGCGCCGGTAGGCGCCGTCGCGCCACTCCTCGACACCGGGTACGGCGGTGGCGGCGAGGTGGCCGAAGAGGTTGTCGGGGTGGAGCGGGGCGCGGAACGGCAGGCGCAGGGTGAGCGCCCCGGTGACGGCCTGCGGGTGCTGGCCCTTGGGGCGGCGGGCGCGCAGGGCGCTCGGGGTGAGGGCGTAGACCTCGCGGACGGTGTCGTTGAAGGTGCGGATCGAGGCGAACCCTGCGGCGAAGGCCAGCTCGGCCATCGGCAGGGTGGTGGTCTCGATGAGGAGCCGGGCGGTCTCGGCGCGCTGGGCGCGGGCGAGGGCGAGCGGTCCGGCGCCGAGTTCGGCGAGGAGCTGGCGCTCGATCTGGCGGGTGCTGTAGCCGAGCCGGGCGGCGAGTCCGGTGACGCCCTCGCGGTCCACGACGCCGTCGGCGATCAGCCGCATGGCGCGCGCGACCGCGTCGGCCCGCTGGTTCCACTCCGGGGAGCCGGGGCTGGTGTCGGGGCGGCAGCGCTTGCAGGCCCGGAAGCCGGCCTGCTGGCAGGCGGCGGCGCTCGGCAGGAAGACCATGTTCTCGGCCTTCGGCGGCACCACCGGGCAGCTGGGCCGGCAGTAGATCCCGGTGGTCAGGACCGCCGTGAAGAACCAGCCGTCGAACCGGGCGTCCTTGGAGCGGACGGCGCGGACACAGCGTTCGGTGTCGGTGTGCATCCCGTTCTGCATGGGTCAAGCATCGGCGACCGGGGCCGCTCGGGCTGGCGGGAATCCGACCTCTACCTCGGCTGTGCTGCGCCGGTCCGGATCACTGTACGGGTCTCACAGGGGTGCGGGGCGACCGCCGTGGGCGGCGTGCCTGCGGCGGCTCGCCGCCTCCTGTCCGGAGGCCAGCGCCCAGATGATGAACACGTCGATGGCCATCATGACGACGGACCAGACGGGCGCGTAGGGCAGGAAGAGGAACTGGGCGACCAGGCTGAGCGAGGCCAGGGCGATGCCCGCGACACGGCCCCAGGCCGCGCCCGTCAGGACGCCCCAGCCGGTGATCGCGAACAGCGCGCCGAGGACCACATGGATCCAGCCCCAGCCGGTCAGGTTGATCTCGTAGATGTAGGTGCCGACGCTCGCGTACACATGGTCGTCGGAGATCGCGGCGACGCCCTGGAGGATGGCGAGGACACCGCCGACAAGCATCAGCACTCCGGCGAAGGTGATGCCGCCGGTGACCCAGCCGCCGCCCCCCGCGTCGGTGCGCTGCGGCGGGGGCGCGGTCCAGGCGTCGCCGGTCTCGCTGTCGGGCCGTCGGGGGCGGCCCTGCGGCTCGTCACCCGGGTGCGGTGCGTTCTGGCTCATGGGCTCAGCAGAACCCGGGAGCGGGCCGCGCGGCGAGCGCTGGGGGCCGTACGGGTGAACTCGCCGGGGTGTCGGGCCCGGGGTCTCAGGCAGCCCGGGGTGTCGGGCCCGGGGCGTCAGGCAGCCCGGGGCGTCAGGGCCCGGGGCGTCAGGGCCCGGAGTGCGTACGTCGTACCCCTGGACGGTGGTCCGGTTCACATGTTGATCATGTGGCCGGCCAGTCCGTGCACCGCCTCCTTGACCGCCTCGCCGAGCGTCGGGTGGGCGTGGACGTTGCGGGCGACCTCGTGGACGGTGAGGTCCCACTGCTGGGCCAGGGTCAGCTCCGGCAGCAGTTCGGTGACGTCGGGGCCGATGAGATGGCCGCCGATCAGTTCGCCGTGGGTGGCGTCGGAGATCAGCTTCACGAAGCCGGCGGTGTCGCCGAGGCCGTGCGCCTTGCCGTTGGCGGTGAAGGGGAATGTGGCCACCTTGACGTCGTGGCCCAGCTCACGGGCCTGGTCCTCGGTGTAGCCGAAGCTGGCGATCTGCGGCTGGCAGTAGGTGGCGCGGGGGATCATCACATGGTTCAGCTCCATGGTCTCCGCGTCCGCGAGGGTCTCGGCGGCGATCACACCCATGGACTCGGCGGCGTGCGCGAGCATCAGCTTGGCGGTGACATCGCCGATGGCGTAGAGGTGCGGCACGGAGGTGCGGCAGCGGCCGTCGACGTCGATCGCGCCGCGCTCGGTGAGCCGTACGCCCGTCCTCTCCAGGCCGTAGCCCTCGACGTTGGGCTGGAAGCCGATGGCCTGGAGCACCTTGTCGGCCTCCAGCACCTGCGGGGAGCCGTCCTTCGCGGTGACCGTGACGGCGACCCGCGCCCCGGACTCGTCGATGCCGTCGACCCGGGTGGAGGTGAGCACGTCGATGCCCAGCCTGCGGTACTGCCGGGCGAGTTCGGTGGAGACGTCGGCGTCCTCCAGCGGGGCGATCCGGTCCAGGAACTCGACGATCGTGACCTTCACGCCGTAGTTGTGCAGGATGTACGCGAACTCCACGCCGATGGCGCCGGCGCCCGCGATGATCACGGACTGGGGCAGTTCCTCGGCGAGGATCTGCTCCTCGAAGGTGACCACGCGCGAGGTGCGGCGGGTGCCGGGCAGCAGTTTGGGGCTGGCGCCGGTGGCGATGACGCAGTTCTCGAAGGAGAGGGTGCGGGTGGTGCCCTCGTAGTCGGTGACCTGGAGGGTGTGCGCGTCGAGGAAGGTGCCCCGGCCGTCGAACTCCGTGATCTTGTTCTTCTTCATCAGGTAGTGGACGCCCTTGACCCGGCCGTCCGCGACCTTGCGGCTGCGCCGGTACGCCTCGCCGTAGTCGAAGGTGACGGTGCCGTCGACCTTGATGCCGAAGGTCTTCTGCTCACGGGTGACGATATGGGCCAGCTCCGCGTTGCGCAGCAGGGCCTTGGTCGGGATGCAGCCGACGTTCAGACAGACGCCGCCCCAGTACTTCTCCTCCACCACGGCGACGCGTTTGCCCAGCTGGGCGGCGCGGACCGCGGCGACGTACCCGCCGGGCCCCGCGCCGAGTACCACGACGTCGAAGCGCTCGTCCTGCTCGTCCATGCGGGGGCCTCTCCCTGGATCCGTGACGTACGGGCGGCGCGGCCGGCCGGGGTGGGACCGGCGGTGCGCGGGGGCGGGTGGGCCCCCGGGGAATTGTTTCTCCCCGGAAAGCTCCCCGCCACCGTGATCGACGCACTATGACGCGCCTCGCCTTCCGTACCGCGCGCCTCGCGGGCGCCGCCTACCGGGTCCCGGTGGGCCGCCGGGTGAGGGCCTGCGCGTCCGCCACGTCCCGCAGGGGCCGCAGCCGGTAGGTGTAGCGGTACTCCCGGTCGGCGTGCAGCTTGAACTCGTCGTGGGTGTGCGCGCCCCAGCTGTCGTCGCCGCCGACGCCCATCTGGCGGTGGTTGACGCGGAGGACCACCTCTTCGCGCGGGGTGAGCTGGTAGTCGTGGCGGGCCCCGCACGACAGGTCCTCCGGCGTGTGGTGGGAGGCGTTGATCTCCAGCAGGGGTTCCCCGCTGACCAGCAGTCCGGTGCCGTCGGGGCCGGTGAGCGCGGCCCAGCGGACCTCGGTCCTGTTGCCGTTCTCCTGCGGGCGCACATACGGGGTGCCCTGCCCGGTGACCGTGCCGGAGTGGCGGCCGACGTCGGTGCCGTCGTGGCGGTCCCAGTGGTTCTCCTCGGGGCCGCGCCCGTAGTAGTGCAGCCGCTCCAGCCGGGCGGGCAGGAACAGCAGGGTGCCGACCTCGGGTATGTAGGGCAGCCCGCCGGAGCCCGGGCGCAGGCTGTTGTCCACCTTGATCTCGCCGTTGCCGAAGACGGTGTAGGTGGTGCCGTACGTCGACTCCGGCGCCGTCGGCAGGGTGCCGCGCACGGCGATCTCCACGGCCCGGTCGCGCAGGGCGCGCACGGTCACCCCGGTCACTGTGCGCCGGGTTCCGGCGTCGCGCCAGACCTGGTTGCGGACGTGCTGGCCGTTGCCCTTGTCGTTGTCGGTGGGCGCCCGCCAGAAGTTGGGCGCGGGGCCGGAGGCGACGAGGGCGCGGCCCCGGGCCTCGTAGGCGGTGATCAGGCCGCTGCCCTTGTCGACGGTGACGGTGAAGTCCGCGCCGGTGACGGTGACCGTCCGCTGTCCGTCCTCGTGGCGCAGGCGCGGCACGGTGTCGAGCGGCACGGGGGTGACCTCGGGGCTCCCCGCGTCGAGCCGTAGCTGCTCCCGGGCCACTTCGAAGCCGGGCGCGGCCCAGGGGGTGCGCTCCTTGGTGGTGAAGGACAGCTCCAGGAAGTACTCGGCGCCGGGCGGCGGGTCGGCGGGCAGCCGTACGGGGACGGTGACCCGCCGCTCGCTCAGGGGCGGTACGTCGAGCTGGGCGCGGGTCAGCCGGCCCCCGCCGATGGTCTCGCCGTCCCTCACCAGGGCCCACCGGCCGTCGTAGTCACGGAGGTTGGTGAAGAGGTGCTCGTTGATGAGGGTGACCGTGCCCGCCGGGCCGTCGGCGGGGGTGGCCCGGATCGCCTGGTAGGTCCGTTTGACCTGGGCGGCCTTGCCGGTGTGGCCGCGGTCGGCGAGGACGATGCCGTCGGCGGAGAAGCTGCCGTCGTTGGGGTTGTCGCCCCAGTCCCCGCCGAAGGCGGCGAAGGATGTCCCGCGCGGGCGTTTCTCGGTGTGCCCGGCGTCGGCGGCGTCGAACCAGAACCGGACGCCCTCGTCGCCGGGTCCGCGCCGGGTGGAGGCGAGTTCGGCGGCGGTGAGCGCGCGGGCGTGGACGCGGGCGCGGCGGATCGTACCGCTGAACTCCCGGGTCCAGTTGTCCACGTCGGTGGCGAGGGAGAGCGGGGCGGTGCTGCGGTCCGGCCGCCGGTCGGTGCCGCGGGTGGCCCGTACCGTGCCGTCCACGTGCAGGGTGAGGGTGCCGGCGTCCGCGTCGAAGACACCCGCGATGTGGTGCTCCCGGCCGGTCCAGTCGTCGGGCACCTCCCAGCCCGCGGTGATCCACTGGCCGCCGCCGTGGATGAAGAACTCCAGGGTCCGCTCGGTCTGCTTGAGCGCGTACTGGGTGTCGCCCTTGGCGAGGATCGGCTGGTGGTAGCCGGTGTGGTGGGGGGTCACCCAGGCTTCCAGGGTGAGGGAACCGGTGAGGTCGAGGGAGTCGTCGCGGGCGAAGACGGTACCGCCTGACACCCCTTTCGCCCGGTCGAAGGAGCCGCCGGGGGCGAGGATCTCCCCGGTCAGCGCGCGGGGGCCGCGTTCGGTGAGCAGCTGCCGGGACGGGGTGGGCCAGTCGAGGGCCTGGTCGGCGAAGTCCCAGATCCAGCCGCCCTGGAGGACGTCGTGGCGGCGGACGACGTCCCAGTACTTGGCGAGGTTCCCGGTCGAGTTCCCCATCGAGTGGGCGTACTCGATCATCACGTAGGGCCGCCGGTCGCCGCTGTCCCGGGCGCGGGCCTCGACCCGGGCCGGGCTCTCGTACATCTTGGAGCGGATGTCGCTGATCGCGGGCCGGTCGTCGCCCTCGTACTGGATGACCCGGGTGGGGTCGTAGGAGCGGATCCAGTCGTGCATGGCGACGAAGGTGGAGCCGCCGCCCGCCTCGTTGCCGAGCGACCAGATGACGACCGAGGGGTGGTTCTTGTCGCGGTGCACCATGTTCTGCGCGCGGGCCACACAGGCGGCCCTCCAGTCGGGATGGTCGCCGGGGTACTCGTCGCGGATGCCGTGGGTCTCGACGTCGGCCTCGTCCACGAGATAGATCCCGTACTCGTCCGCCAGCTCCAGCCACAGCGGGTTGTTCGGGTAGTGGGAGGTGCGGATGCTGTTGATGCCCAGCCGTTTGGCGGTGGTGATGTCTTGGACCATGTCGGCGCGGGTCAGGGCAGTGCCGCGCACCGGGTGCATCTCATGGCGGTTGGTGCCCCTGAAGGAGACCGGCTGCCCGTTGATCCGCATGAGCCCGTCCTTCAGGGCGAACTCCCGCAGCCCCACGCGGTGCGACAGGGTCTCGGTCACCGTGCCGGACGGATCGCGCAGCCGGAGCACGGCGGTGTAGAGGTACGGCTCCTCGGCGGACCACAGCCGGGGCCGGGGCACGGGTCTCGCCGCCTCTACGGTCGTCTCCGCGCCGTCGGTGACATCGGCCCGCTGCCGCAGCGGCCGGGGCCAGACGGCGTGACCGTCGGCGTCGTACAGCTGGGTCTCGACGGAGTACGCCCCGGCGCCGTCGCCGCCGTGGTCGCGCACGCTCGCGGTGACCGACAGCGCGGCGGAGGTGTGGCCGTCGCCGAGCGGGGTGGTGAGCCTGAAGTCGCGCAGCCGCACGGGCGGGGTGGAGTAGAGGTAGACCGAGCGGAAGATCCCGCTCAGCCGGATCATGTCCTGGTCCTCCAGCCAGTCGCCGTCGGAGTACTTGTAGACCTCCACCGCGATCCGGTTGGTGCCCGGCCGCAGCCGGTCGGTGATGTCGTACTCGGCGGGGGTGTAGGAGTCCTCGTGGTAGCCGGCGAGTTCGCCGTTGATCCAGACGTAGTGGGCGGACTTGACGCCCTCGAAGTGCAGGAACGTACGCCGCCCCGACCAGCCGCGCGGCACGGTGAAGGTACGGCGATACTGGCCGACGGGGTTGTGCCGGGTCGGCGCGGCCGGGGGCCGGGCGTTCTCGCCGCGGCCGTTGGCGCCCCACCAGGGGTAGGTGATGTTGACGTAGATCGGCACGTCGTGGCCGTGGGTCTGCCAGGTGGCGGGCACGGGGAGGGTGTCCCAGTCCCGGTCGTCCAAGTCGGGGCGGTGGAAGTCGGGGTCGCGGTCCTCGGGCCGCTCCGCGTAGGCGAACTTCCAGGTCCCGTCGAGACTGAGCCGGTACGGCGAGCGGGTGCGGTCGCCCGCCAGGGCCTGGCGAATGTCGGCGTACGGCATGAGCGTGGTGTGCGGGGGCTCGGTGCCGAGGCGGAAGACATCCATCCGGCCGTTCCACTCGGGTGGCGCGGCGGCGTCGGGGGCGGCGCCCGGGGACGCGGCGGCGGGGGCTCCGGAGAGGGCGAGGGCCCCGAGGAGGGCGGCACCGCCTTCCAGGAGCCGCCGGCGGCTGACGGTGGGGCGGGAGTGGGGGGCGTGGGGGGCGGAGTGGGGGTGCGGGTGCGGGTGCGGCATGACCGTGTCCTTTCGGGACGAACAGATGCGCTGCACGAACTGAGGGCGGGTCAACTCACGGCGCTGCGGGCTCCTGTGGGGGGAGGCGCGCAGGCCGGCGGAAAAGGGCGGCTGCGAGCGCTCACCCTAGAACTCGCACACAACCGAAGCAATTGCCGCGTCGGAATTTGTTGAATCCTGAGAGATGGACGGGACTACGGGGATGGGGGCCTGGGGTGCGCTCAGCTCGGGTCCGGGGCGGGCTCAGCTCAGGTATCCGGGCGGGATCAGTCCGTCTGCTGTGCGAACGCGGCGTACGCGGTGTCGTCGAAGAGCACGAAGCGGACCTCCGTCACCGCCGTGTCCGTCGTCCGGACCGTCTCGACCGCGATCCGGGCTCCGTCGTCCATCGGCCAGCCGTAGACGCCGGTGGAGATCGCGGGGAACGCGACCGTACGGGCGCCGAGTTCGTCGGCGATCCGCAGCGACTCGCGGTAGCAGGAGGCCAGCAGGGCGGAGCGGTCCTCGGTGGTGCTGTGGACCGGGCCGACGGTGTGGATCACCCAGCGGGCGTCCAGCTCACCGGCGGTGGTGGCGACGGCCTGACCGGTGGGCAGGCCCTTGCCGTAGTGCCCGGCGCGCAGCGCGCGGCACGCTTCGAGGATCGCGGGGCCGCCGCGCCGGTGGATGGCGCCGTCCACGCCTCCGCCGCCGAGCAGTGAGGAGTTCGCCGCGTTGACGATCGCGTCGACCGACTGACGGGTGAGGTCGCCCTGGACGAGCGTGAGGGTGGTCATGTCGGCCTCGGTGCCTGGGAGTTCGGGTGGGGGGTGGGTGCCGGTGCCGGTCAGGTCTGCCGCAGTCTCCGCCAGACCGCTTTGGCCGCGTTGTGGCCGGACATGCCGTGGACCCCGGGGCCCGGTGGGGTCGCGGAGGAGCAGAGGAAGACCGCCGGGTGCGGGGTGCGGTACGGGGAGAGGGTGAGCCGGGGGCGCAGCAGGGTCTGGAGGCCGGAGACCGCGCCGGAGGCGATGTCCCCGCCGACGTAGTTGGCGTTGCGGGCGGCGAGTTGGGGCGGTCCGGCCGTGGCGCGGGCCAGGATCCGGTCCCGGAAACCGGGGGCGAAGCGCTCCAACTGGCGCTCGATGGCGTCGGTGAGGTCGCCGGTGTAGCCGTTGGGCACATGGCCGTAGGCCCAGAAGACCTGCTTGCCCGCCGGGGCGCGGGTCGGGTCCACCACACCGGGCTGCACGGTGATCAGGAACGGCCGCTCGGGTGCCCGGTCCTCCCGGGAGGCCGCCCGCAGCGCGGTGGCGATCTCGGCGCTGTCGCTGCCGATCTGCACGGTGCCTGCGGTGCGGGCCTCCGGCGCGGTCCAGGGCACCGGGCCGTCGAGGGCGTAGTCGACCTTGAAGACTCCGGGGCCGTAGCGGTAGCCCGCGTAGTACGAGCCGAAGCCGGCGATCCGGGCCAGGGCGGTGGGTGAGGTGTCGAAGATGTACGCGCGCGCGGGCGGCAGGTCGTCCAGGCGCTTGACCTCGAAGTCGGTGTGGACGGCGCCGCCGAGTTCCGTGAGGTAGGAGGTGAGGGCGTCGGAGATCGACTGGGAGCCGCCCTGGGCGAGGGGCCAGCCGCGCGCGTGGGCGGCGAGGGCGAAGACCAGGCCGATCCCGCCGGTGGCGAAGCCGTCGAGCGGGGCGATGACATGGGCGACCAGGCCCGCGAACAGTGTTCTGGCCCGCTCGTCGTGGAAGCGGCGGGTGAGCCAGGTGGACGGGGGCAGGCCGACGAGTCCGAAGCGGGCGAGGGTGACCGGGTCGCGGGGCAGTGAGGTCAGGGGCAGTGACATGAAGTCGTGGGCCAGCGTGTCCCACCTGGCGAGGAAGGGCTGGACCAGTCTGCGGTACGCCCCCGCGTCCCGCGGGCCGAAGGACGCGGCGGTCTCGGCGACCGAGCGGGACAGCACGGCGGCGGTGCCGTCGGGCAGCGGGTGGGCCATGGGCAGCGCGGGCTGGAGCCAGGTCAGTCCGTGGCGCTCCAGGGGCATGGCACGGAACGCCGGGGAGTTGATCCCCAGGGGGTGGGCGGCCGAACACGGATCGTGGCGGAAGCCGGGGAGGGTCAGTTCCTCGGTGCGGGCGCCGCCGCCCACCGTGCTGCGGGCCTCGAAGACGGCCACGGAGAAGCCGCGTCTGGCCAGCTCCACGGCAGCCGTCAGTCCGTTCGGCCCCGCACCCACCACGACCGCATCGAGCATCGACGGCACCTTCGGACTCCTTCGTCAGCCGATGGCCACTCCCGATCAGGATAGGCCGCCCCACCGACACCCCGGGCGGGGGCCACGGCACGGCTTCGCCGGAAGGCGGGTTCACGGGGGTCCGCCGGGGGGCCGCCGGGGGGCCGCCGCAGGCTGCCGCCGTGCCGAGGGGGGCGGTGTGGCTCAGGCGCCGTCCGTCAGCAGCGCCGCCACGCGGCGGGCCGTCGCCTCGTCCCGGGCCGCCGTGAAGGGCAGGACGTTGCCGCCGGTGATCCGGAAGGGGTCGCCGTCGCGGGTGAGGTGGGCGCCGCCCGCCTCGGTGACGAGCAGCAGGCCCGCGGCGTGGTCCCAGGCCGCCTCCCAGGAGAAGGCGACGGCGTCCGATGCGCCCCGGGCGACGGCCAGGTACTCCAGGCCCGCCGAGCCGCAGGGGCGCGGGGCCACGCCCGGCACGCGCAGGCCGAGCAGGGCCCGCTTCTGCTCGTCGGTTGTGTAGTCCGGGTGGGAGGTGGCCACCCGCAGGTCCTGGCCGGCCTCCGGCGCTCCGGCCAGCAGCCGTACGCCGTCGAGGTGGGCGCCCCGGCCGCGGACCGCCGTGGCGAGTTGGTCGAGGGCGGGGGCGTAGGTCCAGGAGGCGAGCAGTTCCCCGCCGCGCGCGAGCGCGACCAGCGTGCAGAAGCCGTCCTCCCCGTTGACGAACTGGCGGGTCCCGTCGACGGGGTCCACGATCCACACCGGCGCGTCGCCGCGGATGGCCGCGTAGGTCGCCGGGTCGGCGTGCACCGCCTCCTCGCCGACGACGACCGAGCCGGGCAGCAGGTCGCCGAGGGCCTGGGTGAGGAACAGCTCGGCGTTGCGGTCGGCGTCCGTCACCAGGTCGTGCGGTCCGCTCTTCTGGTCGACCTCGTGGTCCGCGAGCCGCCGGAAGCGGGGCAGGATCTCCGCCGCCGCGGCCTTGAGGATCGCGTCCTCCACGTCAGCGCCGTGCCGTGCGAGAAACTCGTCGATGGTTTCCATGTCTTCGTTCATGCCCTCCATGAGAACACGGGGCGCTGACATTCCCCGCCGGGGCCGTGTACTCCCAGTGGAATCGGCATGAACGCACGAAGACGCACCTCAGGGCAGGCATCAGCGCACGTGATGCCGCTGGGGCCGGTGGCGGGTCAGCGCCCGACGGCGTATCCCTGCATCCCCCTCGGGTTGGCCGCCGCCGACAGGATCCCGGTGCGCGGGTCCCGGGCGACCGCGCACAGCCGCCCCTCCGACCAGGGCTCGCCCACCGTGACGTCGTGCCCCCGGTCGCGCAGCGCGGCGACGATCTCCGCGGGCATCCGGGACTCGACGGTGACCGAGCCGGGGCGGGTGCCGCGCGGGTAGAAGGAGCTGGGGAAGCTCTCGTTGTGCCAGTTCGGGGCGTCGATGGCGCCCTGGAGGTCGAGTCCGCCGCGCACGGTGTGGCGCAGGGCGACGGCCAGGAAGAAGTGCAGTTGCCACTGGTCCTGCTGGTCGCCGCCCGGGGTGCCGAAGGCCAGCACGGGGACGCCGTCGCGCAGGGCGAGGGACGGGGTGAGGGTGGTACGGGGGCGGCGGCCGGGGGTGAGGGAGTTGGGCAGGCCCTCCTCCAGCCAGGTCATCTGGAGCCGGGTGCCGAGCGGGAAGCCCAGTTCGGGCACGACGGGGTTGGACTGGAGCCAGCCCCCGCTGGGGGTGGCGGAGATCATGTTGCCCCAGCGGTCGACGACGTCCAGATGGCAGGTGTCGCCACGGGTGAGCCCGTCGGCGCCGACCCTCGGCTCACCCGGTGCGGTCCGCGCCGCCGGCCGGGCCACCGTGGGCTCGCCCGCGCCCATCGAGCTGCCGCCGGGTTCCCCGTTCGCCCCGGCCCCGATCTGCCGACACAGCCGTGCCGTACGTCCGCCCGGGCTGCCGGGTCGCAGCGCGAGGGACGCCCGCTCCCCCACCAGCTCACGCCGCTGGTCGTTGTACTCCCGCGACAGCAGCTCCGCCACCGGCACCTCGGCCGCGTCGCCGTACCATGCCTCGCGGTCGGCCATGGCGAGCTTGCAGCCCTCGACGAGCAGATGCACGTACTCGGCGGAGCCGTAGGGGGGCAACTCCTGCGGAAGCAGCGCGAGTTGCTGGAGGAACGCGGGGCCCTGGCTCCAGGGTCCTGCCTTGCACAGGGTCCAGCCGTTCCAGTCGTGGGTGACGGGGGCCTCGTAGTGCGCGGACCACCCGGCGAGATCCTCGGCGGTGAGGGTGCCGGTGTGGTGCTCGCCGCTGGTGTCCAGGGTGGGGCGCCGCGACTGCCGTACCAGCGCCTCGGCGATGAAGCCGGACCGCCACACCTCCCGGGCGGCCTCGATCCGGCTCTCGCGGTCGCCCGCTCCGGCGGTCTCGGCGAGCAGGCGCCGCCAGGTCGCCGCGAGCGCGGGATTGCGGAAGGGCTCACCGGGGCGGGGGGCCTGTCCGCCGGGCAGGTAGACGTCGGCCGAGGTCGTCCACTCGGTCTCGAACAGCTCGCGCACCGACTCCACCGTCGCGCCGACGTTCTCCACCGGCGGGTGCCCGTGCTCGGCGTAGCCGATGGCGTACTTCAGCACCTCGGCGGGGGACTTGGTGCCGTGGTCGCGCAGGAGCAGCATCCAGGCGTCGAAGGCCCCGGGCACGGCGGCGGCGAGCGGTCCGGTGCCGGGGACGAGTGCGAGGCCGAGCGCCCGGTAGTGCCCGACACTCGCCCCGGCCGGGGCCACGCCCTGACCGCACAGCACCCGTACGTCGCCGCCCGCCGGGGCGAGCAGGATCGGCACCTCGCCCGCCGGACCGTTGAGATGCGGCTCGACCACGTGCAGGACGAACGCCCCCGCCACCGCGGCGTCGTAGGCATTGCCCCCGTCCTCCAGTACGGCCATCGCGGCCTGCGAGGCCAGCCAGTGAGTGGAGGACACCATGCCGAAGGTGCCCTGGAGGGTGGGTCGGGTGGTGAACATCGGGGCTCTCACCTCGTTCTTTCCGAAGGTCGGCCTGGATGATAGGCGCTCATGATCGGCGCCGGGGAGAATCCGGGGAGTTTGTGTCGGCGGTCTCCTTCCACGGCTCCGCGACAAGGTGGTCGCTCACCGCCCCTGCCTTCACCGACCGGGACCGATGCCGGCTCGGCTGGTTAGGGTCGCAGGCATGACGACTCCTCTTGCCGGCAGTGCCTTCGACTCGCTCCGCCTCGACGCCGTGCCCGACCGGGAGGCGTTGCGCCGGGTGTACGAACTCCCCGGCGGCGCGGCCGTGCGCAAGCAGATGACCGAACTCACCGAGCACACCCGGCGGTTGATCGGCTGCTCCTCACTGGTCCTGATCGCCAGCTCGGACGGCGAGGGCAACTGCGACGTCTCGCCGCGCGGCGGCCCCGCCGGGTTCGTCGCCGTCCTGGACGCACGGACGGTGGCGATTCCGGACGCGACCGGCAACAAGCGGCTGGACACCCTCCAGAACGTCATCGCCACCGGACGGGCCGGGCTGCTGTTCGTCATCCCCGGACGGACCACCACCCTGCGGGTGAACGGCCGGGCAGTCGTCTCCACCCGCCCGGAACTGCTGTCGCAGCTCACCGCCGTGGGCAAGCCGCCGGCCAGCGCGCTGGTGCTGGGGATCGAGGAGGTGTACCCGCACTGCCCCAAGTCGCTGCTGCGCAGCGGGGCCTGGAAGCCGGAGCAGTGGCTGCCGGCGGACGTCCAGCCGACCTCGGCCGAGGTGACACTGGCCCAACTGCGGATGCCGGAGCTGACGATCGCGGACATCGAGCAGGCGGAGGCGGACTCGCTGAAGTACCGGTACGAGTGACGGGCGGGCTCCCCCTGGACCGCCCTCGGGCAGAGGGCAGTCCTGTGAGGGAGGGCGGGTGCCGTGGTGAGCACCGGGCCCTCGGGACTGCTCTTGTCCGGGGAGGGTTCGCGTGGGACGCTTCCGGGACGAACCGGACCTCGGTGGGTCCGGTCACCGTCTCGCAGGGGGAACCATGACGATCCGCCGTACCCGTACCCGCGCCGGTCTCGCCGTCGTCGCGGCGCTCGCCGCCGCTCTGGTCGCCGTGGGCACCGCCGCCCCGGCGCACGCCGCGGCCGGGGACAAGAAGGTCGAGGTCATCAAGGGGGCCTCGTAGACGGGCGGCGGGGTCAGGCTTCGCGGGCCGTCACCAGGCCCGACTCGTAGGCGAAGACGACCAGTTGGGCCCGGTCCCGCGCGCCCAGCTTGGTCATCGCCCGGCTGACATGGGTCTTGGCGGTGAACGGGCTGATCACCATGTGCGCGGCGATCTCCTCGTTGCTGAGGCCGTGGGCCGCCAGCGCGGTGACCTCGCGTTCACGGCGGGTGAGGCGGTCCAGGCCAGGGGCGGTGGCGCGGTCGGGTGGGCGGGCGACGAACTCGCCGATGAGGGTGCGGGTGACGGACGGCGAGAGCAGGGCCTCACCCCGGGCCACCACCTCGATCGCCTGGAGCAGGTCGGCCGGTTCGGTGTCCTTGAGGAGAAAGCCGCCCGCCCCCGCGCGCAGGGCGTCGAAGACGTACTCGTCCAGGCCGTAGTTGGTGAGGATGATCACGCGTACGGCGGCCAGCGCCGGGTCGGCCGCGATCCGGCGGGTCGCCTCGATCCCCGTCATCACCGGCATCTGCACATCGACCAGGGCGATGTCGGGCACGGTCGCCCTGACCAGTTCGAGGCCCTGCTCGCCGTCGGCGGCCTCGCCCACCACCTCGATACCGTCCTCCGCCTCCAGCAGGGCCCGGAAGCCCGCGCGCATGAGTGCCTGGTCGTCCACCAGCGCCACCCGGACGGCCCGTCCCTCCCCCGCCGCGCCCCTCATCCGGTCCTCTCCAGGTCCCTCTTCCCCTCGCGCCCGCTTCCCCGCAGCCCTGACGCGGCCAGCGGCAGTCGGGCCCGTACGGAGAAGCCGCCCTCCGCGCGCGGCGCCGTGCGCAGGGTGCCGCCGAGGGCCGTCACCCGCTCGCGCATTCCGGTCAGTCCGGTGCCGGGGCTCGGGGGACGGGCCGGGTCGGCCGTGCCGTCGTCGTCCACGCGGACGGTCAACTCGGTGTCGCCGTAGTCGAGCCGCACCCGCACCTGGGCCGGGCCCGCGTGCCGGGCGGCGTTGGTCAGGCCCTCCTGGACGATCCGGTACGCGGCGCGCTCGACGGTCGGGGGCAGGGCGCGCTCGATGCCGGTGACGGCGAGGTCGACGGCGAGTCCGGCGGCGCGGGCCCGCTCGACCAGCAGGGCCGGGGTGCCGACGGGTTCATCGGTGCGCAGCACCTGGAGTGTGGCGCGCAGTTCGCGCATGGCCTCGCCGCTGGCCTCCTGGATGGCGAGCAGCGCGGGCGGCACCTCCTCGCCGCGCTTGCGGGCGAGATGGGCGGCGACGCCGGCCTGGAGTTTGACGATGGAGATGCTGTGGGTGAGCGAGTCGTGCAACTCGCGGGCGATCCGCAGGCGTTCCTCGCCCGCGCGGCGCAGCGCGGCCTCCTCGCGGGTGCGTTCGGCCTCCAGGGCCCGTTGCTCGGTCTGCCGCAGGTACGCCTGCCAGTTGCGGTCGGCCAGGCCGGTGACGACCGCGCACAGGAACCAGCCCGCGAGCAGTCCGGCCCGTTCGGTGCTCTCCTGGCCGCCGGGCCCGGTGAGCGCGTACCCGGCGAGGAACACCGCGCCCGCGCCCGCGCCGAGGGCCCGGTGTCCGGCCCGTGCGGCGGTGTGCACGGCGGCCAGCACGGGCAGCGCGGCGAGCGGTCCCGGGTGGGCGTGCAGCACATAGGCCGTGCCCGCGGCCGTCGCCACGACCAGCACCGCGCGGGGAGCCTGGCGGTAGCAGGCGAGGGCGGCGCTCGCCACCACGATCAGCGGATAGTCCAGCGGGGGGGTGTCCGGGTCCAGGGCGGCCGTGACCAGCACCAGGGCGCCGACGACGGCCGCGAGGGCCCCGTCGGCGAGCCGTCCGCGAAGGGCCTCCCGCTCACTCATGTCCGCACCCTAGACGCCCCCGCGCGGATCGGCGTCAGCCCTGTGGACAACTCCCGCACTACTCCCGGCGCAGTAGTCCGGCGTCGGCGCGGCCCGTCCGGAGCAGCGCGGATCGGCTCCGTCCGTACGACGACCGGGGGCGGCCCCGGCGGCCACGGTTGCCGCATGTCCACACCCTTCCGTTTCACCGAACCCCTGCCCGCCAAGTCGGCGACCGGCCGTGTCGCCGAGGTGTACGGGCAACTCGCCCAGGACTTCGGACTGGACGAGCCGTCGACCTTCGTGGTCCTGACCTCCGCTCCCGCGATCCTCGCCCCGGCCTGGGCGCTGCTGCGCGAGTCGCTGATCGCCGGGCCCGGCAGCCGCACCGGCAAGGAACTCGTCGCGCTCGGTGTGTCGCTGGCCAACAAGTGCCCGTTCTGCGTGACGGCGCACACCGTGCTGCTGCACGCCACCGGCGACCACGCCCTCGCCGAGCGGGTGGCCCGCGGGGAGACGCCCGAGGACCCCGCGCAGGCGCGCCTCCTGGAGTGGGGCGGGCGCAGCCGTACACCGGGCGCGCCGCCGGAGCCGTATCCCTTCGCGCGGGCGGAGGCGCCCGCCTATCTGGGGACCGCGCTGTCCTTCCACTTCATCAACCGGATCGCGTCGGCGCTGCTGGTCGAGCGGATCCTGCCGTACGGGGCGGAGCGGATCCGGGCGGTGCGCAGTCTGGTGGGGCGCTCGCTGGCCCCGGCGGTGCGCCGGCGGGCCACGCCCGGTGCGTCGCTCGCGCTGCTGGACGGCGGCGCTTGCGGGCCGGCGCCCGGGTGGGCGGCCGACAGCCCGGTGGGTCCGGCCTACGCGGCGCTGCGCGAGGCCGCGCTGATGGGCGCGGGGCTGCTCGACGCCGACGACCAGGATCTCGTACGGCGGACCGTGCGGGCCTGGGACGGGGCGCATCCCTCGCTGACGCGGCAGGCGTTCCCGGGGCGTGCGGAGCGGCCCGGTGCGCGGCTGGCGCTGCTGGCGGCGCTGGCGCCGTACCGGATCACCGAGGAGGACGTGGTGGCGTGGCGGCGGCCGGAGCACAGCGACCACTGTCTGGTGCATCTCGTGGCGTACGGGGCGTTCCTGGCCGTGGACCGGATCGAGTCGTCGTGGGCGCGTTCGCCCGCGGGGACGTGACCCGCGGGCGGGTCGCCGAGCGCCGCGCGCGCCCCCGGGAGACATAACCGGGCACACGGGGCGCGGACTTCGGGGTTGTGTCACCGGCCGGGTACGCAGCGCGTTCGCACTTTCCCCCCACGGGGAGTCGTGTGACACTGGCGTCCCGTCCGCTGTGCGGGCCCTCCTCCGCACCGTCCCCCACGAGAAGTGTGCGCCCGTGCGTTCTCTCCCCCTGCCGCTCGCTCTCACCGCGCGTCTGGCCCCGGTGGCCGTGCTCGCCTGTGCGGGCTGGGTGATGTCGTCCGGAACCGACCAGGAACCGGTCGCCAAGGACAAGACGCCCGAGAAGAGCGGTACCCAGTCCGAGTCGGCCCCGTCCGCGACGCCGGAGCCCAAGACGTACGCCGGGGCTCCGGCGCCCTGTGACAGCGTCGCCGAGAAGACGGTGACCTCGCTGGTGCCGGGGGTGAAGGCGGCGGGCAAGGAGATCCCGTCGACGGACACCGCGTCGCGTCGCACCTGTTCGTGGAACGCGCTGAAGGGCTACGACTACCGGTGGCTCGACGTGGCGTACGAGGTGATGGACTCGGACGCGGCGGCGGAGAAGTTCTACCAGCGGCGGATCGAGGAGAAGGACGGGGGCGGCGCGGTCCCCGGTCTGGGGGACGCCGCGTACTCGGTGGTCAATCTCACCAGCGAGGACGACCAGAAGACCCGGGAGGGCACGGTGGTGGTCCTCGCGGACAACGCGCTGGTGGTGATCACGTACAACGGCAGCGACTTCGAGACGAAGGAGGCGCCGAGTACGGATGTCATCAACAAGGGCGCCATCAAGGCCGCGAAGGAGGCGGTGGCCGCCCTGGAGAAGTCGGGCTCGTAGGGCCCGGTTCCCGAGGGCGGCCGGGTGGCCGGGGCGTCATTCGGTGCGGCGACGGCCGCCCATCAGCACCACGTAGAGGATCAGCGAGGTGGCGAGGCCCACCGCCCAGCCGTAGTCCGCGAGGGGCTGGAGGAACGGGATGAGCCCGTCCTGGGGGAACGGTCCGGAGGACACGCCGTCGGCGTTCGTGGTCGAGTACGACCCGCCGACGGCGAGCGTCCCGCCGACCGCGAAGGCCACCAGCGCCCGCCAGTTCCACCCGGCGTGGTACCAGTAGCGTCCGCCCGGGGTGTACAGGTCCGCGAGGTGCAGCACCGTACGGCGGATGATCCAGTAGTCCGCGATGAGGATGCCGGCGACCGTGCCGAGCAGTCCGCCGACCACGCCGAGCCAGGTGAAGATGTAGAACTCGGGCGTCGAGATCAGCTTCCACGGGAAGATCAGGATGCCCACGACGCCCGTGATCAGCGCGCCGGTGCGGAAGTTGATGAGGCGGGGGGCGAGGTTGGCCAGGTCGTAGGCGGGTGACACCACGTTCGCGGCGATGTTCACGGAGACGGTCGCGACCAGCACGGTGATCAGCGCGAAGATCAGCCCGAAGACATGGTCGGCGCGGGCGGCGAGTTCCACCGGGTCCCAGATCGCCTGGCCGTAGACCACCTCGGAGCCGGCGGTGACCAGCACGGCGAGGATCGCGAACAGGGTCATGGTGGTGGGCAGGCCGAGGGATTGTCCCCAGGTCTGGGCGCGCTGGCTGGCGCCGAAGCGGGTGAAGTCGGGGATGTTGAGGGAGAGCGTCGCCCAGAAGCCGATCATGCCCATGAGGGAGGGGAAGAAGACCGGCCAGAAGTCGGCGCCCCAGCCGAGCCGGGACTCCTGGGAGAGCAACTGGCCGAACCCGTCGGCCTGGACGGCGATCCAGATGAGCAGCACGAACGCGCCGACGATGACGAAGGGCGCGGCCCAGTTCTCGAAGTGGCGCAGGAAGTCCATGCCGCGGTAGATGATGGCGATCTGGAGTGCCCAGAACAGCAGGAAGCACAGCCACAGCGGCCAGGGGTGGCCGGCGATCTGCCCGGCGTTCTCCCAGTGCCCTCCGGTGATCTTGGAGCCGAGGGCGAAGATCCCGCTGCCGCCGATCCAGGTCTGGATGCCGAACCATCCGCAGGCGACGGCGGCCCGGATCATCGCCGGTACGTTGGCGCCGCGCAGCCCGAAGGAGGCGCGGGCGAGCACCGGGAAGGGGATGCCGTACTTGGGTCCGGCGTGCCCGGTGGCCAGCATCGGCAGCAGCACGATGACATTGGCCAGGGCGATGGTGAACACGGCCTGTTTCCAGTCCATGCCGAGCGCGACCAGCCCGGAGGCGAGGGTCCAGCTGGGGATGCAGTGCGCCATGGATATCCACAGCGCGGCGAAGTTGTAGGTGGTCCACTTGCGTTCGGAGACCGGTACGGGGCGCAGGTCCTCGTTGGCGAAGCGGCTGTCGGTGGGATAGGCGCCGGGGACGAGTTCTGTCCGGCCGGCGGCGTCGGTGGTCTGGCTGGCGGCGGTGTGGCGGGCGGGCGACCCCGTCGGGACGGTTTCGGTCATGGGCAGGCCAATCGAGGAGAGCGGGTTGGGGAAAGGCCGTGCGGGGGCCTCGGCCCCTCTCCGGGGACGGCCGGAGAGGGAGACAAGGGGTGGGGGGTCGGTACCGCGGGTGCGGGTGGGGTCAGGCGTTGACCGCGGGGATGACGCGTGCGCCGTAGGCGTCGATCACCGCTTCCTGGGCGTCGTGCATGTCATAGAGGGCGAACTGGTCGACGCCCAGCTCACGCAGGGCGTGCAGCTTCTCCACATGCCGCTCGACCGGGCCGATGAGGCAGAAGCGGTCCACGATCTCGTCGGGCACGAAGTCGGTGTCCGGGTTGTCGGCGCGGCCGTGGTGGGAGTAGTCGTAGCCCTCGCGTGCCTTGATGTAGTCGGTGAGTTCCTCCGGTACGGAGACGGAGTGGGTGCCGTACTTGGAGACCAGGTCGGCGACGTGGTTGCCGACCATGCCGCCGAACCAGCGGCACTGCTGGCGGGCGTGGGCGAGCGCCTCGGGCGAGTCGTCCTCGGTGACGTAGGCGGGCGCGGCGACACAGACCTTCACCTCGGACGGGTCGCGTCCGGCGGCGACGGCGGCGTCCTTGACCGCCTTGACCATGTATTCGGTGAGGTAGAGGTCGGCGAGCTGGAGGATGAAGCCGTCGGCCTCCTCACCGGTCATCTTCAACGCCTTGGGGCCGTACGCCGCCATCCAGACGGGGACTTCCGCGCCCGGTGTGATCCAGGGGAAGCGGACGGTCGTGCCGCCGCCGAGGTCGGCCTCGTCGCCGCGGCCGAGGGCGCGGATCACCTTCATGGCGTCGCTGATGCGGGCGAGGGTGTTGGGGGTGCGTCCGGCGACGCGCATCGCGGAGTCGCCGCGGCCGATGCCGCACACGGTGCGGTTGCCGAACATGTCGTTGAGGGTGGCGAAGGTGGAGGCGGTCACCTCCCAGGTGCGGGTGCCGGGGTTGGTGACCATCGGGCCGACGGTCAGGTGCGAGGTGTGCGCGAGGATCTGGCTGTAGATGACGAACGGTTCCTGCCAGAGCACGGCGGAGTCGAAGGTCCAGCCGTAGGTGAAGCCGTTCTGTTCCGCCCGCTTCATCAGGTCGATCACCCGAGAGGCCGGCGGGTCGGTCTGCAGGACGAGTCCGAAGTCCATGGGCGCCCCTCCTAGTTGAGGTACTGACAGGTGGAGCGGGGGGTGTAGACGCCGTGTCCGGCACGGCCGGTGTACTCCCGCTCGGTGATGACGGGGACGCCCCGCGAGAACACGGTCTCGACGCGGCCGGTGAGCCGTCTGCCCTCGTAGGCCGAGTAGTCGACGTTCATGTGGTGGGTCTCGGCGGAGACGACCTGCTCGGCGTGCGGGTCGTAGATGACGACGTCGGCGTCGGCGCCCGGGGCGATGGTGCCCTTCTTCGGGTAGAGGCCGAACATCCGGGCCGGGGTGGCGCAGGCGATCTCGATCCAGCGGCGGCGGGAGAGATGGCCGTCCACGACGGCCTGGTGCAGCAGGTCCATCCGGTTCTCCACCCCGGGCAGCCCGTTGGGGATCTTGGAGAAGTCGCCGCGGCCGAGTTCCTTCTGGCCGGTGAAGCAGAACGGGCAGTGGTCGGTGGAGACCACCTGGAGGTCGTTGGTGCGCAGGCCGCGCCAGAGCGCCGCCTGGTGCTCCTTGGGGCGCAGCGGGGTGCTGCACACGTACTTGGCGCCCTCGAAGTCGGGCTCGGCGAGGTTGTCGGTGGACAGGAAGAGGTACTGGGGGCAGGTCTCGCCGAAGACGTTGAGCCCTTCGTCGCGGGCGCGGGTCAGTTCGGCGACCGCCTCCGCCGCCGAGACGTGCACGACGTAGAGGGGGGCGCCGGCGACCTGGGCGAGCCGGATGGCGCGGTGGGTGGCCTCGGCTTCGAGCAGTGCCTTGCGGACCTCGCCGTGGTAGCGGGGGTCGGTCTGGCCGCGGGCGAGGGCCTGCTCGACGAGGACGTCGATCGCGATGCCGTTCTCGGCGTGCATCATGATCAGGCCGCCGTTGTCGGCGGAGCGCTGCATGGCGCGCAGGATCTGGCCGTCGTCGCTGTAGAACACGCCGGGGTAGGCCATGAACTGCTTGAAGGAGGTGACTCCTTCCTGCACCAGGAGGTCCATCTCCTTGAGCGTCTCCTCGTGGACATCGGAGACGATCATGTGGAAGCCGTAGTCGATCGCGCAGTTGCCCTCGGCCTTCTGGTGCCAGGCGTCGAGGCCCTCGCGCAGGCTCCGGCCGACGCTCTGCACGGCGAAGTCCACGATCGTGGTGGTGCCTCCCCAGGCGGCGGCGCGGGTGCCGGTCTCGAAGGTGTCGGAGGCGAAGGTGCCGCCGAAGGGGAGTTCCATGTGGGTGTGGGCGTCCACGCCGCCCGGGATGACGTACTTGCCGGTGGCGTCCACGACGGTGTCCGCCGTCCAGGAGTGGGCCGCGGTGGTGCCGGAGGCCGCCAGGGCGGCGATTCTGCCGTCCTCGATGAGGAGGTCGGCGTGGAGTTCGTCTGCGGCGGTGATGACCAGGCCGCCTCTGATGACGGTACGGGTGCTCATGGTCCCTCTTCTGACTGGCTGGTGCCGTCCTCGCAAGGGCAGCGGCGTTGTCGGGCGGGGCGTCCTACGGGGCCGTCAGGGGGCCGTAGGTGTGCGGCTCGCGGTCGCGGTAGAACTGCCAGCGGTCGCGGACCTCCCGCAGCTTGGCCATGTCCAGGTCGCGGACGACCAGTTCGGGCTCCTTGTCGCTGGCGACCTCGCCGACGAACTGGGCCTCCGGGTCGACGAAGTAACTCGTGCCGTAGAAGTCGTTGTCGCCCAGGTCCTCCACTCCGACGCGGTTGATCGCGCCGATGAAGTACTCGTTGGCGACGGCCGCGGCCGGCTGCTCCAGTTGCCAGAGGTAGGCGGACAGGCCGCGCGAGGTGGCCGAGGGGTTGAAGACGATCTCGGCGCCCGCGAGGCCGAGCGCGCGCCAGCCCTCCGGGAAGTGGCGGTCGTAGCAGATGTAGACGCCGATCTTTCCGACGGCGGTGTCGAAGACGGGCCAGCCGCCGTTGCCGGGCCGGAAGTAGAACTTCTCCCAGAAGCCCTTGACCTGCGGGATGTGGGTCTTGCGGTACTTGCCGAGGTAGGAGCCGTCGGCGTCGATCACGGCGGCGGTGTTGTACAGCACGCCGGGCTGCTCCTCCTCGTACATCGGCAGGACGAGGACGATGCCCAGTTCGCGGGCGAGCGCCTGGAAGCGCTGGACGATCGGCCCCTCGGGGATCTGCTCGGCGTACTCGTAGAACGCCGGATCCTGGACCTGGCAGAAGTACGGTCCGTAGAACAACTCCTGGAAGCAGAGGACTTGGGCGCCCTGGGCGGCGGCGTCGCGGGCCGCCTGCTCGTGCGCCTGGATCATCGATTCCTTGTCGCCGGTCCACGCCGTCTGGAAGACGGCGGCACGGATCACGCGGCTCATCGGGACCTCCGGTAGCTCGGTGTCCGGTGAGCGTAGGAAGGCCGGGAGCCGTCGTTGAGGTGCACCGTGTCACGGATGCGGGGGTCCGGCGTGTCACCGTGTCACTCCTGCCCTGACGCATGTTTCACCGCCGTTTTCCCAGGTCGTCGCAGGTTTCATCCTTGTTGCGCGTCATGTGCGAGCAGCGCGATGTGTACGGAGGCCGCCTGTTCGAAGTCGTCCAGGTCGACCCCGAGCCGGGTCTGTATCGCCTCCAGCCGGCGGTAGAGCGCGGGCCGGGAGACATGGTGGAGCTGGGCGGTACGGGACTTGTTGCGGCCGGTGGCGAGATAGGTGCGCAGCACGGCGAGGAGGCCCTCGTCGGCCGCGCTGAGCAGTCCGTCCAGTTCGCGTTCGGCGAAGGACTGGACGTACGGGTCGTCGCGCAGCAGCCGGATCAGTCCGCGCAGGTGGACGTCCTTGAGGCGGACCACGTCGGGCAGGTCGAGGGCCGCCGCGGAGTCGGCCACCGCGTCGGCCACGTGCTGGGCCTCGCGCAGTCCGGTGGGGAGTTCGTCCCAGCCGGTACGGGCGTCCGCCGCGGCCACGATCGCCGGTCCCGCCGCCCGCAGCCGGGCCGCGAAGTGGGCGGTGAGCGCGAGCGCGTCCTGGTCGCGGGGGAGGCTGAGCAGGACGGCGGTGGCGCCGTCGGCGAGGTCGGCGACGAGCCCGGGCAGACCGAGGAGGCGCAGGACCCGGTCCAGTTGGTCGGGGGTGCGGTCGCGGACCACCAGGGGGACGAAGGTGCGCCGGTTGACCGGGAGTCCGGCGGCGCGGGCCCGCGGCAGCAGCTGCCGGGCCGGTACGACGCCACTGACCAGGTCGGTGAGCAGGCTGTGCGCGGACTGCTCCTCCCAGCTCCCGGACGGGCCGCCGAGCATCCGGTGCAGGACGAGGGCCTCGGCGGCGCGGTCGGCGAGGAGCCGTCCGGTGGCGGTGTCGCCGCGGTGCCCGCACAGCACGATCTGGCCCCAGCGCTCACCGCGTCCGCCGAGTTCGGCGCGGATCCAGCCGGCGCCCTCGCCGCGGCCCGCCTGGCGGGCGATGCGTTCCCAGTCGCGCAGGACGTCGTCCACGGCGGGCCGTTCCCCGGCGGTGGCGAGGACCCGGTGGGCGAGGTTGGCGACGACGACCGGGCACTGGCTGTGCCGGGCGACCTCGTCCAGCAGGCGTTGCAGCGGGGCGCCCGCGGTGATCAGGGCGGTGAGTTCGGTGCGGACGGACTCGGAGAGGCTGACGGCGGCGAACTTGCGCCGGACCAGCCGGGACTGGACCTCCTCGGTGAGCTGGGCGAAGGGGAAGGGGCGGTGCAGGACGACCATGGGCAGCCCGCAGCGTTCGGCGACCCTTCGCATGGTGTCGGGCGGTGCGGGGAAGGCGCGGCCGAGGCCGAGCACGACGGCCGCCGCCTCCGCGCGGTGCAGCGAGCGGACGTACTCGGCCTGCTTCTCCTCGTCCCCGGCGAGGAGGACACCGGTGGTGAGGACCATCTCGCCGCCGCTCAGCATGACCCCGACGTCGGCGGCCTCGGCGACATGCACCCAGCGCACCGGCCGGTCCAGCCGGCGCGCCCCGGCCACCACCTCGGGCTCCCCGGCGAGGACCCGCTCCAGCAGCAGGATCTGCCGGACCGACAGCACCGGCTCCAGGATCTCCGCGGGGTCCGGGACCGGCCAGGCCGGGGCGGACTCGTGCGGCCCCCGGTGCGGTGGCCGGGGGCGCCGGGGCCCGTACGGGCCGGTGGGCCGGCCGTCGGCGGTCATGTCATGTTCCTCGCTCCGCCGTCACCCGAGGCTCCGCAGAGCGTCTTCGAGGACGGCGGCCCCCTCCTCGGCCTCCGCGACGGTCAGCGACAGGGGCGGTGCGATCCGCAGCGCGCTGGTGTCGTGGCCGCCGCCCTTGCCGATGAGGAGTCCGCCGGCCCGGGCCGCCTCCAGCACGGTGGACGCGGCCTCGGGGTCGGCCTGGTCGGTGCCGGGCCGGGTCAGTTCGATGCCGATCATCAGTCCGCGTCCGCGTACCTCCCGTACGGCGGGGACCTGGGCGGCGACGGCCCGCAGCCGTTCGATGAGCAGGCCGCCGACCCGTCGGGCGTTGCCCTGGAGGTCGTGCTCCAGCAGGTAGGTGAGGTTGGCGAGGCCGGCCGCCATGGTGATCTGGGTGCCGCCGAAGGTGGAGATGCTGTTGCTGTCGAGGCAGTTCATGATCTCGGCGCGGGCGATGACGCCGCCGATGGAGGAGCCGTTGCCGATGCCCTTGGCGAAGGTGACGAGGTCGGGCGGGCCGCTGCGGGCGTGGGCCTGCCAGCCCCAGAAGTGCTCGCCGGTGCGGCCCCACCCGGTCTGCACCTCGTCGGCGATCCACAGGATCCCGCGTTCGGCGAGCACCTCGCGGAAGGCGGCGTACAGCCCGTCGGGCGGGGAGGTGAAGCCGCCGACGCCCTGGATCGGCTCGGCGATCAGCGCGGCGGGCGGGCGGGTGTGGCCGAGCAGGTCCTTGAGGTCGGCGACGCAGGCGGCGATGAACGCGTCGTCGTCGAGAGCCGCGTAGGGGCCGCGGGTGCGGACGCCGCCGTGGACGTAGAGCGTCTGGAGCGGGGACAGGGAGGTGGGTGACCAGCCCCGGTTGCCGGTGATGCCGACGGCGCTGAAGGAGCGGCCGTGGTAGCTGTTGCGCATCGCCAGGATCGTGTTGCTGCGCCGGTAGGCGGTGGCGAGCAGGAGCGCGGTGTCGTTGGCCTCGGTGCCGGAGGTGGTGAAGAAGACGCGGGCGTCGGGGATGCCGCTGAGGTGGGCGACGCGCTCGGCGAGTTCGACCATCGGCCGGTTGAGGTAGAGCGTGGAGGAGTGCAGGATCCGGCCCGCCTGGTCGCTCACGGCCTTGGTGATCTCGGGCAGCGCGTGGGCGGTCATGGTGGTGAGGATGCCGCCGAAGAAGTCGAGGTAGCGGTTGCCCTCGGCGTCCCAGACGTGACGGCCCTCGCCGTGGGTGATCTCCAGCGGGTCCTCGTAGTAGAGGGCGAGCCAGTCGGGCAGCACGGAGCGGTGACGGGCGAGGAGGTCCTTGGTCACGGCTGTACCAGTCCTTCGTAGGCGTCGGGGCGGCGGTCGCGGTAGAAGGCCCACTGCTGCCGCACCTGGTCGATCAGTCCGAAGTCGAGGTCGCGCACGAGCAGTTCCTCCTTCGTGTCGCTGGCGGCCTCTCCCACGAACTGCCCGCGCGGGTCCACGAAATAGCTGGTTCCGTAGAAGTCGTTGTCGCCGTACTCCTCCCGCCCCACCCGGTTGATGGCGGCGACGAAGTACTCGTTGGCGACGGCCGCCGCCGGCTGCTCCAGCCGCCACAGGTGGGCGGAGAGGCCGCGTGAGGTGGCGGAGGGGTTGTACACGAGTTGGGCGCCGCCCAGGCCGAGTTGCCGCCAGCCCTCCGGGAAGTGGCGGTCGTAGCAGATGGAGACGCCGACCTTGCCGACGGCGGTCTCGAAGACCGGCCAGCCCAGGTTGCCGGGCCTGAAGTAGTACTTCTCCCAGAAGCCCTTGACCTGCGGGATGTGATGCTTGCGGTATTTGCCGAGGTAGGTGCCGTCGGCGTCGATCACGGCCGCGGTGTTGTAGTAGAACCCGGACTGCTCGACCTCGAAGACGGGGACGACGACGACCATGCCGGTCTCCCGGGCGAGTTCCCGGGTACGGCGCACGGTCGGGCCGTCGGGCACGGGTTCGGCCCAGCGGTAGTGCTCGGGCTCCTGCACCTGGCAGAAGTAGGGGGCGTTGAAGACTTCCTGGAACCCGATGACCTGGGCCCCCTGCCGGGCGGCCTCGCGGGCGTGTTCCTCGTGTTTGGCCAGCATGGACTCGGTGTCGCCGGTCCAGGTGGCCTGGACCAGAGCGGCGCGGACGACGTTCGCCATGAGCTGCTCCTTCGACGGGACGTCAGCCTCTACGCCCGTAGAAGCGGACGTAGAGGCACGAACGTATGCCCCCGTGCGGGCCTTGCCAAGACCATTGCCGTCACGCCGGGGTGTCGCCCCTCGTTTCGCACTCCGCTGGACGAGCACGGGGCGGCCGGGGTCCGGGGCCGACGGCTCACCCTCCGAAGCCGGCCACGCGCAGGGCGTGCACAAGGTCCCAGTACCGCTCCTCCGAGACGGCCCGGGCGGCGGCCAGCAGCAGCGGCACCAGATGCTCCGGGTCGGCCCGGGCGCAGCGGGCGGCGTCCTCAGGGGTGCGGACCCGAACGTACGCGTCGAGCAGCACGGTCACCTCACGCCGCCGTCCCCGCCCGTCCAGGGCCGCCACCGCCCGCCCTATCTCGGCGGGCGGCCGGGCCACGCCCTCGCGCAGCATCCGCCGCCCGTCCTCGCCGCGTCCGGCCGCGACCAGCGTGTCCGCCGCCGCCACCAGCCGGTCGACGGGCAGCGAGGCCGCCTCCCACAGCAGGGTCGCCCAGTCCGCCCCCAGCCCGGCCCGCTCCAGCTCACCGGCGACCACCGGGAACCGCTCGGCGGGCCAGTGCACGACCTCCACGAGCAGCGCGTGCGCCTCCCCGGTCCGCCCTTCCCGCCGCAGCGCCACGAGCCGCCGCACGGTGTCGACGATGTCACGGGCGGTGGCCGCGTCCAGGGCCGGGACGGGCGCGACCGCGTCCCCTTCGGTCTCCGCGACCCCGGCGAAACGCGCTCCGCGCGGGGTGGCGGGGGCGGCGTCCTGAGGGGTCGGGGGGCTGGGCGGGGAGGTGTCCGGTACGACGAGGGGGGCGGCGTCGGTGTCCCCGTCGGGCATCCCGGCGAATCGGGCACTGCCACGGCGGCGTTTCCGGGCGGGGGGCGGGGAGGGCGTGGCGCCCGGCCGGGCGGGTTCGGGGGTGGGGTGAGGGGGTGGGGCGGGGTCGTGAGTGCTGCGGGGTGGGGTCTTGGGTTCCGGGTCGAGGTGCTCGAAGTGCTCGAAGCGGTCGAAGGGGTCGGGGGGGCCGAGGGGGGCGGGGGAGCCGAGGGGGGCGGGGGAGCCGAGGGGGTCGGGGGAGCCGAGGGCGCCGAGGGGGTCGGGGGGGTTCACTCGGTCGACTCGGTCTACATGGTCGAATCGGCCGAAGCGATTCACGTGGTCGACTCGGTCAACAGGGGCAGCGCGATCGACCCGGTCGACACGGGCAGCGTGGTCGACTCGGTCAACAGGGGCAGCGCGTTCGGCTTGGTCGGCGCGGGCAGCGTGGTCGACTCGGTCAACACGATGGACGAGGTCAATCCGGTCGACACGAGCAAGGTGGTCGACCTGGTCGACACGGACAGCGTGGTCGACCCGGTCAACAGGACCAGCCTGGCCCGCCCGGTCGACAGGACCAGCCTGGCCCGCCCGGTCAACACGAGCAGCACGGTCCACCCGGTCAACACGGGCAACGTGATCGACCCGGTCAACAGGCTGATCAGGATCGACTCGGTCAACACGGTCGACCCCGGACACGGCGCCTCCCACCATCCCCTCCCAGCCGTCCCCCCGTGGCGGGGGAACCCCGCCTGCGCGCGGGCCCGCCGGCGCCTCCGCCAGGTGCTGGATACGGCGGCGGAGTTCGGCGCAGCGGGCGGTGGCGCGGGCGTGGTCGTCGCGGGCCCAGGCGAGGTCGAGACGGAGGGTGTCGGCGTCGGCGCGGCTCGCGGCGGCCTTCAGAGCGTGGTCCAGCGCGGCGAGCCGCGCGGCGGCGTACCGCTGCTCGCGGAGCACGGCGTCGAGCCGGTCGTCGAGGGAGGCGCGGGCGCCGGGCAGCGCGTCATGGGCGGCGAGGGCGGCGGCGTGCAGCGCACGGGCCCGCACCTGTTCCCGTGCGGCGACCTCGGGGCCGTAGACGGTGGCGAGGTCCTGGAGGACCGACTCCACCACGTCCCAGGGCGGGACCTCACGCCCGTCGAGGCAGGCTCGCATGCCCTCCGGGTCACGTTGCCAGAACACCCCGCACCAGCCGGCGCTCTGGTCGAGCCGCGTCAGCAGCCCACTCAGGTAGTTCCCGAACTCCCGCAAGCGTCCCGGGAGTTGATCCACGCCCATCGCCCAGCCTCTGCACCGTCGGAGCACTTCGGGGCCTCAGCGAACACCAAGCGTGTTACAGCGTTGCTACGGGAGGTTTTCAGCGGGGGCGCGGGAAACTCCCCACCGGGTCCTCGGAGGAGTGCGCGTCGTCAGGCGACCGCCTGCGCCGGCACCACCGGTGTGCAGTCGCACGCCAGGTCGTCCAGGGACAGGCCGAGGGCCCGGGTCAGCGCGGCGACGGTGAAGAACGCCGGTGTCGGCGCCCGCCCCGTCTCGATCTTGCGGAGCGTCTCCGCGGAGATGCCCGCGCTCGCGGCGACCTCCACCATGCTGCGATCGCCGCGCGCCGTGCGCAGCAGGCGGCCGAGCCGCTCGCCGCGTTCGCGCTCTTCCGGAGTCAAAGGGGTGCGCACCATGGGGCCAGTATAGCCGGAGCACTATTCTTATACCGGTATAGTAATTGGCATGGTGGAACTCAAGACAGACACATCGCTCGACGCCATGTACGCCGCGGGCCAGGTCGTGGGCCGTGCCCTGACGGCCGCACGCGAGGCCGCCGACGTGGGCGTCTCCCTGCTGGAGCTGGACGAGGTGGCGCGCGCGGTGCTGCGGGAGGCGGGCGCGGGAGCGCCGTTCCTCAACTACCGGCCGCATTTCGCGCAGGTCCCCTTCCCCGCGGTGATCTGCACCTCGGTGAACGACGCGATCGTGCACGGCATCCCGACCGACTACCGGCTGCGCCCGGGCGACCTGGTGTCGGTGGACTGCGGCGCGGAGCTGGACGGCTGGGTGGGTGACTCGGCGATCAGCTTCGTCGTGGGCAGTCCCCGCCCGGAGGATCTGCGGCTGATCGAGACAGCCGAGCGAGCGCTGGCGGCCGGGATCGAGGCGGCGGTGGTGGGCAACCGGATCGGCGACATCGCCCACGCCATCGGCACGGTCTGCCGCGCCGCGGGCTACGGCATCATGGAGGACTTCGGCGGCCACGGCATCGGCCGCCATATGCACGAGGACCCGGCCGTCCCCAACGAGGGCCGCCCCGGCCGGGGCATGCGGCTGCGCCACGGGATGGCCCTGGCGATCGAGCCCATGCTGATCGCGGGCGGCCGGGACGACTTCCATGTCGCCCCCGACGGCTGGACCCTGAAGTCGAACGACGGCACGAGGGCCGCCCACGTGGAACACACCGTGGCCATCACAGACGCGGGCCCCCGCATCCTGACAGCCAGAACAGACCCCACCCCCTGACCCCGCCCACCCCCCGACCGACCCCCGCGGCAACGCCCCGAAGGGGCGCGGGGAACTGCGCGACCAGCCACACCCAACCCGCACCCGCCACACCACCCCGCCTCCCTCCCGCGCAAGCGCCCCACCCCCGACCCCACCCCCGACCCCACCCCCGCCCGCACGCCCGCCTCGAACATGCCCGTTTCCCACGGACGTGCGAAGGTACTCAACAGGTACGCACGCCCCCCAGCGGAACGGACCTGCCATGACCAGCGGCTACCCTCCCGCCGGCCTCCCGGACGGCGACCCCTTCGGCGAGTTCCTGGCCCGCTTCTTCGGCGGCCCCCGCCCCGCCCCCCGCCAGATCGACATCGGCCGGCTGCTGAGCCCCCCGGCGAGGGACCTGGTGCGCGGGGCCGCCCAGTACGCCGCCGAGCACGGCAGCCGCGACCTGGACACCGAACACCTGCTGCGCGCCGCCCTCGCGGCGGAGCCGACCCGCGGGCTGCTGGCCCGTTCCGGCGCCGATCCGGACACGCTGGCCTCGCAGATCGACGACCGGACCGGCCCGGCCCAGGACCAGGAGGCCGCCGCCCCGCCGCTGACCTCGCTCTCGCTCACCCCGGCCGTGAAGCGCGCCCTGCTGGACGCGCACGACCTGGCGCGGGCGAGCGGCGCCGGTTACATCCGCCCGGAGCATGTGCTCAGCGCCCTCGCCGCCAACCCGGACTCCGCGGCGGGGCACATCCTGAACGCGGCCCGCTTCACCCCGGGCCCCCTGCCGCAGGAGCCGCCGGAGGCCATGGCGCCCGGTGGGCCCGGCGCGGAGCGCCCCCGCCCCACCTCCACCCCGACGCTCGACAAGTACGGCCGCGACCTGACCGAACTGGCCCGGCAGGGCGGTATCGACCCGGTGATCGGCCGGGACGAGGAGATCGAGCAGACCATCGAGGTGCTGTCCCGGCGCGGCAAGAACAACCCGGTGCTCATCGGTGACGCGGGCGTCGGCAAGACCGCCATCGTGGAGGGTCTGGCCCAGCGCATCGCGGACGGCGACGTACCGGACATACTGGCGGGACGCCGGGTCGTGGCCCTCGATCTCACCGCCGTGGTCGCGGGCACCCGCTACCGGGGCGACTTCGAGGAGCGGCTCACCACCATCGTCGGCGAGATCCGCGCCCACTCGGACGAACTGGTCGTCTTCATCGACGAACTGCATACGGTCGTCGGGGCGGGCGCGGGTGGCGAGGGCGGCGGCGCGATGGACGCCGGGAACATCCTCAAGCCCGCCCTGTCCCGTGGGGAGCTGCACATCGTCGGCGCGACCACGCTGGAGGAGTACCGCAGGATCGAGAAGGACGCGGCCCTCGCCCGCCGCTTCCAGCCGATCCTGGTGCCCGAGCCGACCCCGGCCGACGCGCTGGAGATCCTGCGCGGGCTGCGCGACCGCTACGAGGCCCACCACCAGGTCCGCTACACCGACGAGGCGCTCGACGCGGCCGTGGAGCTGTCCGACCGCTATCTCACCGACCGCCGGCTGCCGGACAAGGCGATCGACCTGATCGACCAGTCGGGCGCCCGGGTGCGGCTGCGGTCCCGTACGAAGGGCACGGACGTACGGGCCCTGGAGCGTGAGGCCGAGCGGCTGACCCGGGAGAAGGACCAGGCGGTCACGGACGAGAAGTACGAGGAGGCGACCCGGCTGCGGGACCGGCTCGGTGAGCTGAAGCAGCGGATCGCGGAGGCGTCCGGCGGGGACGAGGCCGACGAGGGCCGGCACCTGGAGGTGACCGGTGAGGCGATCGCCGAGGTGGTGTCCCGGCTGACCGGTGTTCCCGTGAGCCGGCTCACCGAGGAGGAGAAGGACCGTCTGCTGGGCCTGGAGGACCATCTGCACCGCCGGGTGATCGGCCAGGACGAGGCGGTGAAGGCGGTCTCGGACGCGGTGCTGCGGTCCCGTGCCGGGCTCGCCAGCCCGGACCGTCCGATCGGCAGCTTCCTGTTCCTCGGCCCGACCGGTGTGGGCAAGACGGAACTGGCCCGCGCTCTCGCGGAGGCCCTGTTCGGCAGTGAGGACCGGATGGTCCGCCTGGACATGAGCGAGTATCAGGAACGGCACACGGTCAGCCGTCTGGTGGGCGCCCCGCCCGGCTATGTGGGCCACGAGGAGGCGGGCCAGCTGACCGAGGTGGTGCGCCGCCACCCGTACGCGCTCCTGCTCCTGGACGAGGTGGAGAAGGCCCACCCGGATGTCTTCAACATCCTGCTCCAGGTGCTGGACGACGGCCGGCTGACCGATTCCCAGGGCCGTACGGTCGATTTCACCAACACGGTCGTCGTGATGACCAGCAACCTCGGCTCGGAGGCGATCGGCCGGCGCGGGGCGGGCATCGGCTTCGGCGCGGGCGGCGCGGAGGCGGACGAGGAGGCCCGCCGCGAGCAGATCCTGCGTCCGCTGCGCGAGCACTTCCGGCCGGAGTTCCTCAACCGTATCGACGAGATCGTGGTCTTCCGCCGTCTCACCCCGGAGCAGCTCCACCGGATCACCGATCTGCTCCTGGAACGCACCCGCCGCCTCCTGCACGCCCAGGACATCGCGGTCGGCTTCACCCCCGCGGCCGTCGACTGGCTCTCCCGCCAGGGCTACCAGCCGGAGTACGGCGCCCGCCCCCTGCGCCGCACCATCCAGCGCGAGGTCGACAACCAGCTCTCGCGCCTGCTGCTGAACGGTGAGGTGCGGGAGGGTTCCCAGGTGACGGTGGACGTGTCGGACGGCCGACTCACCTTCCGCACGGAGGAGACATCACCGGAAGAGACGTCACCCACCCCCACCTAGGGACTCGGGAAACCGCGCGCCCAGCCGCGCCGCCCCCGCACCCGCACCCGGCACCGGACGGGCCGCACCCGCACCCGCTACCGGACGGGCCGTACGACCATCGCCGCTCCCCCGCCCCGCCGTACCGTCTCCGCCGCGGCCACCCAGGTGCCGTCCCCGAGCCGCTGCACCCCGGTGGCCGCCCCGATCTCGGGGTTGGCGCGGAACGAGTGCCCGATGGCCTCCAGCGCGGGACGCGCCTCACCGCCGTACAGCCCGGGTTCCAGCTCCGTCTGCGCGGCGTTGCGCTGACTGGCGCGGGGCGCGGCGATGGCGTCGACCAGGGGCAGCCCCCGGTCGAGGAGCCCGGTCAGGGTCTGGAGCACGGTCGTGATGATGGTGGCGCCGCCCGGCGAACCGAGCGCGACGACCGGCTTGTCGTGGCGGTCGAGCACGATCGTCGGGGCCATGGAGGAGCGGGGCCGCTTGCCGGGACCGGGGAGGTTCGGGTCGTGGACGGCCGGGTTGGCGGGGGCGAAGGAGAAGTCGGTCAGTTCGTTGTTGAGGAGGAACCCGCGCCCCGGCACGGTGATCCCGCTGCCGCCGGTCTGCTCGATGGTGAGGGTGTAGGAGACGACGTTGCCCCACCGGTCGGCGGTCGTCAGATGGGTGGTGCTCTCGCCCTCGTACGTCGTCGGCGCCGCGGTCCCCCCGGCCCCGCAGGGGACCGGCTTGCGGGGGTCGCCGGGGGCGAGCGGGCTGCTGAGCACCGCGTCGTCCTTGATGAGGCAGCCGCGGGAGTCGGCGTACCGCTGCGAGAGCAGTTCCTCGGTGGGTACGTCCTCGAAGGCCGGGTCGCCGACCCAGCGCCCCCGGTCGGCGAAGGCGATCCGGCTGGCCTCGATGAACCGGTGCAGATACTGGACGTCGCTCGCCCCGGAGAGGTCGGTGCGCTCCAGGATGTTGAGGGCCTCGCCGACGGTGGTGCCGCCGGAGGAGGAGGGCGCCATGGCGTAGACGTCGAGGCCGCGGTACGAGGTCTTCGTCGGCGCCTGGGACCGCACCCGGTAGGACCGCAGGTCCTTGGCGGTGAGGTCGCCGGGGCGGGCGTTCCAGCCGGAGGCGGGGTCGACGGGCGGCTCGTTGACGGTGTCGACGATGTCCTCGGCGAGGTCGCCCCGGTAGAGCGTGCCGACGCCGTCGCGGGCCAGTGCGGCGTAGGTGCGGGCGAGGTCGGGGTTCTTGAACGTGCTTCCGACGACCGGGAGCCGTCCGCCGGGCAGGAACAGGTCGGCGGTGTCCGGGAAGTGGCGGAAGCGGGTCTCGTTGGCGGCGGTCTGGTCGCGGAAGGTGGAGTCGACGGTGAAGCCGTCCCGGGCGAGCCGCTCGGCCGGCCGGAGCAGGCTGCCCAGGCGTTTGCTGCCCCACTTGTCGAGGGCGGAGCGCCAGGTGAGCGGGGTGCCGGGGGTGCCGACGGACAGGCCGCTGGTGACGGCCTCGGCGAAGGGCACGGGCCTGCCGTTCTCCAGGAAGAGATCGGACCCGGCGCTCAGGGGCGCGGTCTCACGGCCGTCGAGGGTGTGCACGTCACGGGACGTGGCGTCGTAGTAGACGAAGTAGCCGCCTCCGCCGATGCCCGCGGAGTAGGGCTCGGTGACACCGAGCGCGGCGGCGGTGGCGACGGCGGCGTCCACGGCGTTCCCGCCCTGCTTCAGCACCTCGATCCCGGCGGCGGAGGCGTCCGCGTCGACACTGGCGACGGCGCCGCCGTGCCCCACAGCGACGGGGCTCTTCGGCGCCGGGCCCTTCGAGGATGCGGCCTGCGCTTCGGCGGTGGGCGGCACGGCGGCCGTGGGTGGCGCCGCGACCGTGGGTGGCGCCGTGGCCCCCACCGACACGACGGCGACCGACACCGCCAGGACCGACAGCTTCCGCACGCCAGGACGACCCATGCGTACCTCCAGTCAGGAACCGTCCGCGCAGCCTAATCGACTGGGCATGCCCGCGTCAGGAACACACTCGGACGCGGCGGCACCTTCACCCGGCGTCACCTGTCCCGGAGGCGGCTGCCGTCGCCCTGCCCGGAGGCGGGCCTGGACGCAAGCCCGGACGCGGGCCCGGACGCGAGTCCGCCCGGGCCCGCTAGCATGCGCGCCCATGAATGACGACGTGCGCAACATCGTTCTCGGCGTGATAGCCGCCGGCCTGTCCGCCGCGCTCGGCTGGGCCACCCGTACCTATCTGTGGAAGCGCAGACTCCGGCGCAGGCAGGCGTTCTTCGGGCTGCCGCAGAACGCGGAGTCGCTGCTCGTCGTCAACCGCGACCCGGCGGCCTCCGAACCGGCGGTGCACCGCCTCGACGTCTTCGCGCTCCTCGAACTGGCCGCACTGATCAAGGACTGCGGCGCGCATCTCCAGATGGTGACGCAGGACAACGTCCAGCAGGGCTTCGGCGAGCGCACGGAGTTCTGTGTGGGCGGGCCGGGCTCCAACCGCCGGATGCTGGCCCATATGAGCGCGATGCTGCCGGGTGTGCGGGTGAACATCGCCCCCGAGCCGGGCCCGGACCGCGGCGCCTTCCAGATCGGTGCCGAGCGCTACCGCCTGGAGGCGGGGATCACGGAGTACGTCATGCTGGCCCGGCTGACCGCGGGTGAGCGGCGGGACGCCCGTCCGGTGTTCCTGTTCTGCGGCCAGCGGGCGATCACCAATCAGGCGGCGACCCGCTATCTGGCCCGCAACCACGAGCGGCTCGCCCGCAAGTACGGCAGCCATTCCTTCGTCCTGCTCCTGAAGGTGGTCAACTCCCAGGCGTACGGCCCCGACGTGGTCGAACTGGTGGCGGATGTGACCCGTGCGGCCCAGACCCCCCTCCCGGCGGCGGCCACCGACCCTTCCGCCGCCGCCACGCCCCGCACCTCACACCGCGCGCAGCCCTGAGCGGGCCGTGTCGCGAGGGTCGCCGCGGTCGCCACCGGGTCGACGGCCGCCGCGGTCCCCACCGGATCGACGGCCGCCGCGGTCGCCACCGGCCCCGGCCCCGGGTCGCCACCGGCCCCGGCCCCGGGACGCCACCGGCCCCGGTCCCGGCCCGATTGCGGACCGAAGCTGACCGCAAGTCGCTCTACGGTCGTCCCATGACTCAGAAGCAGAAAGTTCTTGTCGCCGGTGCCACCGGGACCGTGGGCCGTCAGATCGTCGCCGAACTGCTCGCCCGGGGGCACGCGGTCCGCGCCCTCACCCGGAACCCGGCCACCGCCGCGCTCCCGGCGGACGCCGAGGTCGTCCAAGGCGATCTCACCGACCCCGACACCCTTGTACCGGCCCTGGAGGGCGTGACCGGCCTCCATCTGATCACCTTCGGGGACGCCGGGTTCACCCCGCTGGAGACCGGCCCGCGCATCCTGGACCTGGCCCGCGCGGCCGGGGTACGCCGGGTCACCGTGCTGCACGGCGGCGGACCGACCCCGGCGGAGGACGCCGTACGGGCCGCGGACGATCTGGACTGGACCGTGCTGATGCCGGTCGAGTTCATGTCCAACGCGCTGGAGTGGGCGGACGGGATCACGGCCCGGGACGAGGTGCGTGAGCCGTTCGTGGAGCGGCTCAGCGCCATGGTCCACGAGGGTGACATCGGCGCCGTGGCGGCGGTGGCGCTCACCGAGGCCGGTCACGGCGGCCAGGAGTACATCCTCACCGGCCCCGAGGTACTCACCGTCGGCGACAAGGTGGCGGTCCTCGCCGCCGCCCGCGCCCGGGAGATCAGGCTGGTCGAACTCGGCGAGGAGGAGGCCGTCGCCCAGTGGCGGGCGGCGGGCCAGCCGGAGGAAGTGATCGAGTTCCTGCTCCATGTGTACGGCGACACCCCGGAGGTGGGCCGCACGGTCGTGGACACCGTCGAGAAGGTCACCGGCCGCCCCGCGCGGACCTTCACCCAGTGGGCGGCGGAGCACGCGGGATCCTTCACGGCGGCGTCCGGCACGACCGGTCATGGGGTCCCCCGTCACTGATCGGCTCGGACAAAGACCGGATCCGGTCCGTACCGCTCACCACGACCGAGGGGAGCGGACCCCGCGTCGCGTGGCTCCGCGACGTGGGCCCGCCCGGCCCCGGCAAGCTGGTCGGTCACGCGCCGTCGAAGACACGCTCGACCCGCTCTCCATCGAGCACAACCCGTCCGGCGCGCGGCTGACCTTCTCCTCGTCCACGGACGACCCCTGGTACGGGTCGACTCCGCTGCGCGAGCAGTGATCTCCGGCCGCTGCCGGGCGGGGCTGGCTCAGTGACATCCGCTTCACCGGCCCGTCGACCCCCTACGGCCCGTGCGGGAACTTCCCGCCCGGCAGCAGCGCACGACGCACGGCCGTACGCGCACGGGTGGAAAGGAACATGGCAGCACTCCCCCGTCAGTGCGTACGGACCCTGGCGTTCCGCAGCTCGATCAAAGGATCGATGACCATACAGCCCTACTCGCTCTCCGCTGAGTCGTGGTTGCCGCAAACTATCCAGACAACAAGGGAGCGAACTCACGACACGCACTTTTCGGGCATAAGCCGTATTTAACTCGACCTTATGGCCACGGCTTCACGTCTCCGCGACCTCGGCGTAGAGCTGCGACAGTTCAGGCACTCCGCTGGCCGCCCACTCGTGCCCGGCGCTCACCACGTCGAACTCCCGACCCGAGGCCAGCCGTACCACCGGCTGCCCGTTCGGCCACAGCACCCAGGTCGCGCCCGTCACCGTGCGCACGACGACCGTGCCGAGGTAGAGACCCGCGTCGTTGCCGAGCCAGCCCAGGGTGTCGTCGTCGTCGCGCCAGCGCGGCACCACCTGGTCCAACGCCTCAAGGGACTCCGGCGAGTCGTCCAGGGCGACCCCCGCGTCGCCCGCCTGCCTGCGCAGCAACTCGCACTCGGCGAGCAGATCGCCGATCCCCGAGGCATCCGCGACCCCCTCACCGGTGGAGACCACCGCGACTCCTAAGGCGTCTCCATGGCGCTTGCGGTGTCTGCCGCTGAGGAAAGGGATGTTCATCCGTCCAGCGTGTCATTCGCACCCCCGTACGCACCACAGGCGCGCGGACCTTCGCAACCGGTCGATTCGCCTCCCCTTCCGGGCATGGCGCGTTGACGGACCCGGCCCGGCTGCCTAGCTTCACGGTGCGCCGACCGTGCGGACCCCGCGCGGCACCGGCTGGACGAACCGTTCGGGAGGTCCGGTTGTCGGCACACCGAAGTACGCGTCGGGCGGTACGGCGGTCGGGCCGGCGCGGGCCGCGCGGTCTTCAGGCTCTCGCCGCCGCGCTGTTCGTCGTCGCCGCGCTGCTGCCGACGGCTTCGGCACGGGCCGTCGAACCCGGGGCGGCCGGGGCGGCCAGGGCGGTGGGGGCCGTGCCGTTGGAGCAGTGGTACGACAACGTCGCCGTGAGCGAGGACGCGCGGCCCGGCGCGGCCGACTTCGACGGTGCGGGAGCCTCGCTGTCCGCGCGGGATCTGGCGGCGGCGGGCTGGACCCCGGGCGCCCCGCTCACCGTGCAGGGCGCCCGGCTCACCTGGCCCCGGCGGGCGCCGGGCGAGCCGGACAACGTTCGTGCCGCGGGCCAGTCCGTGCTGGTCGAAGGGCGCGGCGACGCCCTCGCGTTCCTCGTGGCGGGCACCGACGGAGGCGACGTCCGCGGCACCGGCCTCGTCTCGTACGCCGACGGCTCCACGGCCCCGTACGCCCTCACCGCGCCCGACTGGCGCACCGGCCCGCTCGCGACCAAGGCGGTGGCCCTGCCGCACCTCAACACCCCCGGCGGACAGCGCGCCGAGAAGACCCGTCTCTACGTCGTCACCGTCCCGCTCGCCCCCGGTCGCGCGGTCGCCTCGGTACGGCTGCCGTACGCGCCGGGCCTGCATGTCTTCGCCCTGTCGGTGCGGGCCAGCGCCGGCGGCTGGACGGGGTCGTGGGCCGCGGCGCCCTCCGGTCTGCCGGCGGTCGGCCCCTGGACGGACCGGACGCTGCGCCTTGTCGTGCACACCTCGGCGGGCGGGCCACGGGTGCGGTTGCGCTTCGACAACGCGTTCGCGAGCGCGCCGGTGCGGATCGGCGGCGCGACCGTGGCGGTGCGGGCGGAGGGCGCGGCGGCGCGCGGCACCCCGGTGGCGGTGCGCTTCGGCGGTGCGGCGGGGGTCACCGTGCCCGCCGGGAGCCAGGCGTACAGCGATCCGCTGGCCTTCGCCGTGCCGCCCGACTCCCATCTGCTGGTCAGCTTTCATCTGCCGGGCACGGTGAGCGCGCTGCCGATGCACCGGCTGGCCGTGCAGCGGTCGTTCGTCAGCACCGACGGCGACCACACAGCCGACGGCACGGCGGCGGCGTACCCGACGACGATCAGCAACTGGCCGCTGCTGACCGGGGTGGAGGTGGGCGGCGGGCCGGGGTCGCTGGTGCTGCTCGGTGACTCGATCACCGACGGCGACCGCTCGACCGTGGACGCCGACCGGCGCTGGCCCGACGTCCTGGCCGACCGGCTGCTGACGCAGGAGGTGGTCCCGCGCTACGGCGTGCTGAACCAGGGCATCGCGGGCAATCGCGTCACCACCGACCGCTACCCGGGCGACGGGGTCTCCACCGACGCGGCCGGGGTCAGCGCGCTGCACCGGCTCGACCGCGATGTGTTCGCCCAGCCGACGGTACGGACCGTCGTCGTTCTGCACGGCGTGAACGACCTGCTCGCGGGCGGCGACGCGGCACAGGTCACCGAGGGTCTCCGCGAGATCGCCGAACGGGCCCGGGAGCGGGGGCTACGGGTGCTCGGCGCGACCCTGCTGCCGTGCGGCGGGCGCAGCGGCTGCACGACGGCGGTGGACGCCGAGCGCGTCGCCGTCAACGACTGGATCCGCGGCGGCGGGAGCCGGGCCGGCAACGGGAGCCGGGGCGGGGGCGCGGGGTCCGCGGTCGCCGGGGTCTTCGACGGGGTGGTCGACTTCGACGCCGTGATCCGCGATCCGCAACGGCCGGAACGGATGCTGCCCGCCCACGACAGCGGCGATCATCTGCACCCCGGGGACGCGGGGTTGGCGGCGATGGCCGGGGCGGTGGATCTACGGACCCTGTGAGGGCCCCCGCCCAGCCCCGCCCAGCCCGTCCCTGCCCCTGCCTCTGTCCCTGCCTGTGCCTCTGTCCCCTGCCCCTGTCTCCGCCCCTGTCCCTCATCCCTGCGGGACGTCCAGGTCGACCACCACCGGCGCGTGGTCCGAGGCGCCCTTGCCCTTGCGCTCCTCGCGGTCCACATAGGAGTCGGTGACGGCCTTGGCGAAGGGCTCGTTGCCGTAGACGAGGTCGATGCGCATGCCGCGGTTCTTGGGGAAGGCGAGCTGGCGGTAGTCCCAGTAGGTGTACGGGTGCTCGTACTTCAGGGGGCGCGGGACGACGTCCGACAGGCCCGTCTCGCGCAGGGCGGTGAGGGCGGCGCGCTCGGCGGGGGTGACATGGGTGAGGCCCTCGAAGACGGCCACGTCGTAGACGTCGTCGTCGGTCGGGGCCACGTTGTAGTCGCCGAGGACCGCGAACGGGCGGCTGCCCGCGGCGTCCCCGGCGACGGCCGCGCGCAGGGCCTCGTACCACTGGAGCTTGTAGGCGTAGTGCGGGTGGCCCACCTCACGGCCGTTGGGCACATAGACCGACCAGACGCGCACCGGGCCGCAGGTCGCGGCGATGGCACGGGGCTCGTGCTTGCCGTCGTAGCCGGGGTCACCGGGCAGGCCCTTGACGACGTCCTCGACGCCCACGCGGGAGAGCACCGCCACGCCGTTCCATCTGCCGTCCGCGTGGACGGCCGCCTCGTAGCCCAGTTCGCGCAACGCCTCGAACGGGAACTGCTCCTCGGCCAGCTTGGCCTCCTGGAGGCAGAGCACGTCCGTGCCACTGCTCTCCAGCCAGGCGAGCAGCCTCGGCAGGCGGGCGGTGATCGAGTTCACGTTCCAGGTCGCGATGCGCATGTCCACCAACCTACCGGGCGGGTCTGACAACCCGGTCGGGGCGGCCCGGTCGGGGGCGACCTGGTCGGGGCGGCCCGGTCGGGTCCGGGTCAGAGGTCCGCCGTCGCCCCCGACGCCAGCCGCAGGTGCTCCGCGCCGGAGAGATGACCGAGGTGGGTGTCGTAGATCGGGCGGGCGAGGTCGGTGAGGAGGGCGTCGTGGATGTCGTAGACGCGCTGCGGGCCGACCTCGCGGACGTACTCGATGACCTCGGAGATCTTGTTCCAGGGTGCCTGCACCGGGGCCAGCAGGGTCTCCACCGGGTGGTCGGGCACGGTGAGGGCGTCACCGGGGTGGAAGACCCGGCCGCCGTCGATCAGATAGCCGACGTTGGTGACGCGCGGAAGCTCCGGGTGGATCACCGCGTGGAGTTCGCCGTGGACCTGGACGTCGAACCCGGCGGCGGTGAAGGTGTCCCCGTCGCCGACCGTGTGCACGCGGCCCGGGAACGCCGCCGTGAGCTGTTCCGCGACCGACCTGAGGGTCCAGATCTCGGCCGCGGGGTCGGCCTCCAGCGCGGCCCTCAGCCGGCCCTCGTGGAAGTGGTCGGGATGCTCGTGCGTGACCAGCAGCGCGTCGGCGCCGAGCGCGGCGTCCTCCTCGCTGAACCCGCCCGGGTCGAGGACGAGCGTCCGCCCGTCCTTCTCCAGCCGGACGCAGGCATGCGACTTCTTGGTGAGTCTCATACGTCCCATCTTGCCCCTGAGGTGGTCGTGAGGGCACGCGGGAGGGCGCCCGGAGAACCGGGCGCGGGGCGCCCACGACGGATCGCGGTCGGGCCGCTCACTCCGCGGGGGTGGTCTCCTCCCGGATGACCTGCTGGGCCACCTTGAACGCGCTGTTCGCGGCCGGGACACCGCAGTACACGGCCGCCTGGAGCAGGACTTCCTTGATCTCGGCGGGGGTGAGGCCGTTGCGCAGGGCGGCGCGGGTGTGGAAGGCGAGTTCGTCGAGGTGCCCCCCGGCGACCAGCGCGGTCAGGGTGATGCAACTGCGGGTGCGGCGGTCCAGGCCCGGCCTGCCCCACACCTCGCCCCAGGCGTAGCGGGTGATGAACTCCTGGAAGTCGCCGGAGAACTCGTCCGCCTGCGCCAGCGCCCGGTCGACGTGCGCGTCCCCGAGCACCTCGCGGCGCACCTTGATCCCGGTCTCGTACGGGTCGGGCCGCCCCGCGTGGTGCGGCTGGGCGACGGCCGGGGCGGGGGCGATCTCGGCGACGGGCGTGATCGGCACGGGCGGGGCGAGCACCGGCTTGGCGGGGGTCGGCGGGATGGCGGTCTGCCCGGTGTCGTGCGGGTGCTGCCAGGCGGTGGAGAAGTGCCGTACCAGCAGATCGGTGACGGCCGCCGGCTGCTCGACCGGCACCAGGTGGGAGGCGCCGGGGACGACGGCGAGGCGCGCGTCCGGGATCCCGGCGACCAGGGTACGGGCCTCCGCGGGGCCGGTGACCTGGTCGTCGGAGCCGACCAGCACCAGCGTCGGCACCCCGACCCGGCCCAGCTCGGACCGGACGTCGAACCCGGCGAGCGCCTCGCAGGCGGCGATGTAGCAGCCGGGGTCGGTGGTGCGCACCATCTGCACGGCCCAGTCGGTGATCGCTGGCTGCGCGGCGGCGAACCCGCCGGTGAACCAGCGTTCGGGCGAGGTGCGGGCGATGGGGTCGAGCCCGTTCGTCCGTACGATCACTCCGCGCTGACGGAACTCGTCGGCGGTGCCGAACCTCGGGGAGGCGGCGATCAGCGCGAGCGAGGCGAGCCGCTCGGGGTGCCGCAGCGCCAGTTCGACTCCGACCGCGCCGCCGAGCGCGCAGCCCGCGTAGCCGAACCGCTGGACGCCGAGCCCGTCGAGGGTGGCGAGCAGCCGGGCGGTCAGCTCGGTGACCGAGTCCGCGGGGTAGGCGGGGGCGCCGCCGTGTCCGGGCAGGTCGAAACGGAAGACGCGCCACTGCTCGGCCAGCTCGGGAACCTGACGGTCCCACATGTGCCAGGTGGTACCGAGCGATGGCCCCAGGATCAGCACTGGCAGGTGCTCTGGCCCGTCGAAGCGGTACTGCAGCGTATCGGTCATGCCTTCAGTCACGGGTTCACACCTTCATCTGTCACGATCTGTCACACACCCCCCGCGAGACCTCCCCATGCCCTCCGCTGCTGGAAGCAGGTCCGCCACGTCCGGCTTCACGTACCGCTTCTTCGTCGTCTTCACGTTCGTGTGCCCAGCCCACCTGGTGAGCAAGCGGTCCGGCACACCGTTGTCGGCGAGGTACGTGAAGCAGGACGCCCGAGCATCGTACAGACGGACCCCACGAAGGCCGTTCCCGTACCCGTCGCCCGCCGCGAGGCGTTCCACCTCCATGGCGGCGTGGCCGGCGTACACCTTGCGCTCTTCAGCACCGGGCGGCAGGGCCTCCATCGGTGCGGCATCCGGTGGCCGAAGAGGCATACCTGTATCCGGTCGTGCGCGCACATGCCACCGGCGGGGACACTCTGGCGGACCGACGGCAGTCACGTGACGTTCAATTCGGGTTTCAGGCCGGTCATTTCACCGCGGTCGGCAGCCGGGGTGAATCGCTCCGAATTACTCGGATGTCACCGTGAGGGTGAATGTGCTGGGCGGCGGGTTGGCGGTGGTCGAGTGCGTGGGTATCGGCTCGGTGCAGGCCGCTGCGGAACCGCCGCGTCGGCCGCCGAGGGAAAGGAACTCCACGCTCATGCGCCGTTTTTCCACTGCCATCGGCACTCTGGCCTTCTCCGGGGCGCTGGCTCTCGGGATCGCCGCTCCCGCGCACGCCGCTCATGGCGACCTCACCAACCGCGTCGGATGGCATGTGAGCAACCCCAGCGGCTGCGTCGCAGTGCCGCTCGACAACCGGAATGAATTCCATCTGCTGAACAACACCAATGAGTACGCTCTCGTCTACCAGAACACGAGCTGTACCGGCCCGGTCATCGACGTGATTGCGCCGGGTGACCGGTCCAACGACGACGACAGCGCCGTTCTGGGACGAGCTGTCTATATCGCCTGATGAGGCTTTGCGGGCGCCACCGCAGGACGGCCATCGGCCCCTGCGGTGGCGCCCGCCAGGATCATGCGTGTCTCCACCGGCGAACGTTCGGGTCCCGGCCGACCAGGGTCTGTCGTTTGGCCGGGATGTTCCAAACGACAGGCCCCAGGGAAGACGGTCGGCCGGCGGGTCACCATCGAGCGGCATGCCCTGCGGTCGGACACCGGCATCGCCAGCACGCCGCCGGCTCCCCCCGGCCCGTCGCGTACGGTCAGTCGACCCGCCATTTTCCGTTGTCGACCCGTGCCCCGGGCTTCCAGTAGAAGACCCTTCCGCGATCACTGTCGTAGTCGAAGTGATCGTTCGCCGCGTACAGGTATGCCTTCTCCGTCGTGTTGAAGAGGTAGATGAGGTCACCTTTCACCAGGACGGGATTGTCGCCTCGTTTGATCTCATTGGATGCCGTGACCGTGACGCCGCATACCTTCCCTTGGGTCGTGATATCCCCAGTGGCTTTCACGCCCTTTTCGGCGACGATGTCTGATTTCGCGGTGAGAATCCCATCAACGGTCAGGCTCTTCTCCGCGACCAGTTCCCCCTTCACGGTGAGTGCCTGGACTTGGGCGACTCCGGTCTTGACTGTCAGAGTGTCGTTAGCGGTGACTGTCTTTGCTTCGAGCGCGCCGCTTGCCTTCAAGCTCGCACCGGAGATCTCACCTTCACTTTGAATCCTGCCGTGGCTCGTGATTTCACCCTGCGGCAGGTTGATCTCCTGCTTGTCCGCGCGGATCTCGATCTTTGCTTTCCCGGCTTCGATCAGCGTGCCTCCCTGCACGGTCAGGCCGGTCAGTCGCGGATCGCGGACGTTGACGGTGGTGGTCTGTGTGTGGGTGGTCTCCGCGATGACGTACTGGAGCTGGAAGGTGGTGTCGCGGTAGACCTCGCCTTTCCAGGTGAAGTCGAACCGCCCGTCGTTCATACCCTTCGTTTCGTGGTCGGGTTTGACGGTCTCCTTCGCCCCCGGTCCGCAGATGATCTTGTATTCGAGTTTCGGACCCCGCCACTTGAGGACGATCTTCTGTCCCGCGCCCACCTCCTGGCCGAGCTGCTGCTGATCGGCGGCTACCGCGTGGAAGTCCTGGACGGGCTCGGGGGGGACGTCGGGTCGCGGGTACTTGGTCAGGGGAAGGGTGGCGAAGCGCGGGTTGGGCGGCCAGTGTTTGACGTCTGTCGTGGTCTTTTCCCTGATCACGATACGGGCGGTGCCGGGTTTGGTGCTGATCTTGCAGTTGCGGAAGATGAAGGCGGTCCCGGTACTGGTGACCTCGCCGTCGTCGTGTCCTCCGGGCTTGGTGGCTTTGAAGCAGGCGTAGTCGCCCTCGGGAAGGGCGGCATCGGAGTTCTTGTCGACAGCCTGGATGGTCCAGCCGTCCGCGCTGGCGTCGCCGGACTTGGCGCTGAGCAGGCTCTGGCCAAGGTCACCGTAGGGGATGGAGATGATGATGCTGCTGCAGTAGACGGTATCGGTTCCTCCATTGGAGACCACGATCTGGAGGGTGCTGAGCGGGGTGGTCTCGTCGGCCGCGGCGCGGAGCGGGAAGGGATCGCTGATGATGGCGTAGTCGAGCAGTGGCGGGTTGCCGTCTGTCATGTCGACGTGCTCCCTTGGCGTGGGGCGGGTGGGCAGGGGGGATCAGTCGAGGAATCCGCCGGTCAGGCGCAGGTACCCGGTGCGTACGGTGGGGTGGTCCTCGTCGAGGCGGGCCGTCTCGTCGATCTGGACGAGGGGTTCGTGGTGCCAGACCGGGGACTTGCCGGCTTCGGTGGTGTTGAGTTCCGACCAGTTCCAGGTGCCCCGGGCGGCGGTGGGGTGGGGCAGGGCGAGAGCGGTGGTGAACTCGGGCTTGCCGGGCTTGGCGTCGGGGCCGGGGATCGTGCGGGGCGCGGTGAGGACAGGGCTCAGGCGCAGCGCGGTCTGCGTCGCGGCGAGTGCGGCGCGGGTGAAGCGTGCGGGCAGCTGCAGGGGGGTGACGGGCAGCAGGTCGGTGGTGGCGTGGACCGCCGCCTGGGGGTCGAACAGCACGGTCAGGTAGGTGTGGGTGGTGGAATCGGCGGGCAGCCGGTGCCAGTTGTCGGCACCGATCTTCTTGATGTAGCCGGTCGGCTTGGTGCCGGGGGCCGTGTCCACGGCGTAGAAGGTGGTGTAGTCGGTGAGGGCGCTCTCGGTGGTGTCGGCCGTCTGGTTGGGTTCGGTGAAGTAGCCGATGAGTCCGTCGCCCAGTTGTCCGGCGTTGCCGAGGCGGATGGGCCAGTGGAGTTTGAGGTGGGACATCGTGCCGGGCGGCTCACCCTTCTTGTCCTTCACCCGCCGGCGCCACTGGGTGAGAGCCTGCCAGTCCAGGGCGTGCTCCCAGCCGGGATCGCTGACGGGCGGGCCTTCGAGTTCGATGCCCATGCGGGCGCGGGCCAGGGCGAGGGGCCTGCCGAGGAGGGTGCCCAGAACGTCGTCGCCGTAAGGGTTACCGGGGTCGATACCGTGCAGGACATGGGCGATGGTGGACAGCAGTTCCAGAAAGACGGCCTGTCCCTTCGCGGCGAGTTCGGTGGCGAAGTCGTGGAGGACGGGCTGGTCCTTCTTGAGCTGGTCGAGGGTGTGGACGGCGGAGTCGGGCAGGGGTGACCAGGCCACCACGGTGGTGACTTTGTCCGCTTCCAGGGCGAGTTGGGGCCGCAGCTCACCGAGGGGCTTGCCGTCCGCGGCGTAGCAGAGCAGGGCCCGGTCGACGTAGTTGGGGACGATCCACGCGCCCACAGGGGTGGTGCCCGCGCTCATGTCGACGTAGCGGGTCTTGTCGTTCTGGCTGACGAAGTCGAAGCGCAGGCGCGCGGGTTGCAGCAGACGGGGCGGGAGCTGGACGAACCGGTCTTCCCTGGTGCTCTCGGCGTACCTGCCGTTGGGCTTGAGGCTGTCTCCGATGAGCGGGGTGACGAGGTCGCTGTCCTTTTGCAGGACGGCGTCGAGGCTCTGGCCGAACTCGTCGACGATGGTCAGGGCGAGTACGGCGAACTGGCCTGCGCGGATCTGAGTGAAGCCGGACGCCTGCCATCCCTTGAAGGGCAGGGGCAGCGGGCCCGGGTCGGGCAGGTGGTCGAAGGCGTCGCCGACGAGTTCACCGACCCGCCCGGGCGGGGACAGGTTGGGAGCCTTGTCCCGTCCGGCGAGGGCGTCGGTCAGGCCGTCCGTCTTCTGGGAGAGCACATCGGCCTGGGCGACGGTGTCGGCGAACGCGGTGAACGCGGCGGCGAGCCGCCTGCCTTCCTCGCCCGGACCGGCGTCGGCGGCGTACTCCCGGGCGCGGGCGACCATCTTGTGCTGGGGCAGGGGGACGAGGAAGCGGCGGCCGATGATCTCGTTGCGGCACAGGTCCGGATCGGGTGCGCCGCTGGTCCAGGTGTAGCGGCCACCGTCGAACTGCCAGTTCGCCTTGCTCGTCGCCTGGTCGGAGTGCGGGACGTGCCAGTAGCGGACCTTCCACTGGTACAGCAGGGGCTTCCATGGCTGCCGCCACGTCGGAACCTTGAGATCCTCCGGGACCTTCGGCCCGGGTTTGCCGATCAGGTGGACGAACTCGGCGAGCAGGTCGGGCACCAGCGGGGGCAGGTTGTCCAGGTGCAGCTTGGCGAACTCGGCGGGCAGGCTGTGACCGCCGAGGATCTGTGTGCGGGTACGGCAGTTGAGCAGACTTCCGGAGGCGGTGGACGTGGTGAGTGCCGCGTGCGGCTTTCCGCCCCGGGTCTGGCCCAGGACGACGGTCGGGTCCGTCGCCTGCCAGAACGAGGGCAGCGCCTCACTGCGCAGCTCCCAGCCCCCCTGCGTCGTGGCGTTGTCCTCGGTGAGTGCCTTGGTGGCCTTCGCCAGCCGGGTGGCGTAGTCGGCGACCTGTTTCTGGCGGCGCACCAGTTCGTCGGCAAGTCGTACGCATTCGGTGGTGGCGGTCTCGCCCGCGCCGGTCTCGGCGATCTCCTGGTAGAACTGCTCGCGTGTGTACTGAGCAGGCAGCAGGGGGCGCCCGTGCATCCACCACAGGGTGTACAGGCGCTGCTGGAGGGCACGCAGTTCCCGCTGGGCCTCGTCGAGGTCTCTCTGACAGGTGTTGAGGTCGGCCAGGAGCTTCTCGGCGGCGCTGGGAGCCGTGGACCAGGTGACCTGCGCCGGGTCTCGCGGGGCGTTGCCGTGGGGATCCGTGGTCGGTACCAGGCGCCAGACGGTGCCGCCGGCGCGCTGTTCGAACCAGCTGCGGTGCGTGTCCTGGGCGGCGAGGATGTCGCCGTCCGGGCCGTCGAGGGTGTCCAGGTGTCCGGCCGCGAACATATGGAGGAGGTGTGCCGCGTCGTCGCCCGCCTTGAAGAGGTCGGGTTTGGCGGCGGCGGCCTCGTCCGCGCTGGACCCGAAGGCGATGGTGATCTTCGTCTTCTCCGGGAAGTCGCTGTCGGGCGGCTGGGAGGCGCCGGGCTTCCAGTCGATCCCCGCGATGCGCCCGCAGTACAGGGTGGAGGTGGGTTTCCAGTGTGCGGGGATGTCCTTGCCGACCTGCCATCCGAGGTCGGCCAGGACTTCCGCCACCGTCCGCTTCTCGGTCTTCTTCTGATTGAGGTCGAGCAGACGGGTGAGTTCTTCCTGACCCGGGTCGGAGTACCAGCCGATCACCTGGTAGTCGACGGCTCCGGAGGAGAGCCCGGTGAGCGGGTCGTGCAGGGAGAACACGTTGCGGTGGTAGGGCTCGAAGATGTGGAAGGTCATCAGGCCCGGCCCGACCGCGGTGAGGAACAGCTCCTCACGGTTCTTCTCGGCCGGTTCCCTCCATGCCTGTGCGGCGGGCCCGATGTCCGTGGCCCGGCCGATCCGGGTGGTGACGAGAGTGGCCCGGTAGGGCGTCTTCGTGAGGTCGTCGTCGGCATCGCTCCGGAACGGGTGCATGAAGGGCGACGCGCCCTTGCGCGAGTCGAGGTAGTCGCTCTCCACCACCCAGGCGGCGGCCTTGCTCTGGTCGGTGCCGACGCGGCGCACCACCAGCCATCGGTTGGGCACGAGCGGGAACTCGCTACGGCCGCCCTGGGTGCGGGGTCGGCCGTGGCGCAGTCCGGCGGGGAGCTGCCATCGCACCACGACTCCGTTGTCGAGGTACTGGCTGCTGTTCTTGCTGTTCCAGGACGTGTCGTTGGAGAACGCCCGGGGTTCGGGAGTGGCGTTGTAGTGGAGGAGCTTGTATTCGGGAACCCAGCGGCGGAATCCCCTGCCGCCGCGCAGGCGGACGGCGTCGGTGACGGCGAGGGCGTCCACGGTCACGGGGACGATCAGCTGGTAGTCGGTGTCGGTCACGTGTGCTGGCCTTCGTCTCAGGATGCCGGGCGGGGTTGGACGCTGAAAGTCCGCCGCTGGGCCGCATTGATCATCTGAATGGCGAACTCGCTCGGCGTGAGGGCGTCCGTGCCGGTGCCGCCGGAGTCCATCAGCGCGTGCTGGAGGAGGGCGGTCCGCAGCTTCTTGGCCAGTTCGGTGACCTTGAGGACGTTGTCCGGACCGTCCGCGGGCGTGGACCTCAGCAGAGAGCGGAGCTTCTCGGTGCCGGCGTCGGGGTATTGAGAGGTGCTCTCCTCGCCGACGGTGCCCTTGAGACGCCGCAGGCGGATGACACCGTCATCCAGGGGGTCGTCGGTCTGGCCGCTGGAGGGTTCGTCGATGCCGAAGTGGAGGCCCTGGGCGGGCTCGGCCAGCTCGACCCGGCCGGGTACGCCGTCGATGAGGACCAGCAGCACATCCCGGGCGAGTTCCTCACGGCGGACGACCGGCAGGGGTGTCTCCGGCGTTCCGGTGCCGGGCTTCGGCTCCTGAGCGGCGAGGTAGGGGCGGACTTCCAGGGCCGGCCAGCCGGTCACCAGCTGCGAGCGGATCAGCAGTCCGGTCATCGGGGCAGGCGGGGCCAGCAGGTCCTTGAAGAGGTGCTTGTCACATTCCAGGTCGAAGTCACGGGCGAGGCCGACGCTCAGGGCGCCTTCCACCGCGGTGGTGATCCAGTCCTGGTCCAGGTGGAAGAACCGTACGCTTTCCGGCGGCAGCATCCGCGCGTCCGGCACCAGATGAGGGAACGGCACGCCTTCCAGGCGGCGCAGCCCGGCCAGCCAGTTCCGCACCAGAAGGCCGTCCTCGCCGCCCTCGACGGTGATGTCCCGTACGTGCTCACCACCGTTCTCGCCGGTACGTCCGGGCCGGTCGCCGGCCGGTGCGGGCCCGGTGGTGCCGGTGAGGCCCGACAAGGCGCTCTCCAGGCACGCGCGCAGATCCGGGTCCGTGCGCAGCAGCTCTCCGGTGATCCGGGCGGTCACCGGGAGTCTCGTCGCCAGCGGGGGCGGGGACACGACCGGCACTGCCGTGCCGCTTCTCCCGGCGGTGGAGGTGGGGGCGTCGGCCCAGGCCCGGGCCAGAGCGGGAGCCCCGGCGGTCACCAGCGCCTCCAGCCGGGCCCGGGCACCTCCCCGTGGGGCACCGGCTCGTCCGTCGCCGAGCGGTCCGTTCGCGTCCGGCGCCGACGCGGACCGTGATTCCTCCAGATACGTGCGGGCAAGGTCATGGGCCTTGGCCCGCACCCGCAGGAGCGCCGCACACATCTCACGGTCGGCGAGCGCCACACCACGCCCGGCGGTGAACGCCACCGCGAGAGACACGTCGAAGATGCCGTACCGCGCCAGATGGATCAGTGCCTGCGCCGCGCACCGCCGCCGCTCCTCGTCCGACCGCGGCTTCGCGTGCACCGGTGTGAAGGGGCCCCGGTACCAGCCGAACGTCATCCGCCCCCACTCGGTACGGCACGCCAGCGGGAGGTAGCCCTCCTCCAGCCGGGCGAGGACCTCCTTCTGTTCGGTGCCCACCGCGCGCCGCCCGTTGGAGGGCACCGCCAGCAGCAGTCCGGACCCGTCCGCCCCCTTGGCGGGCAGGAAATTCTCCGTCAGGGCGGCGAACCCGGGCGAGTGATCGGGCAGGGTCTCGAACGCGGACGACCACAACGACACCAGCCGCAGCTTCTCCGCCTTCCCCTTGTAGCCTTCGTCACCGGTGGGGAGGCGGTCCAGCCAGCCCTCCAGCGACACCAGGTGCGCCACATAGCGACCGCCGGCCGCCCGCGGCAGGCGGGACGAGACCATCACCGCGTAGTCACCGATCACGATCTCGTCCAGCGAACGGAACGCCTGCTGGTACTGCTCGTTGACGCGCCGCAGATGCGTGAGATGGTGCAGCTCCTGCCGCTGCGGCGCGAGTGCGTGGAAGACGGCGGCGTCCACCAGAATGGTCCGGCACAGCTCGTTCTTGTCGTCGACGGGGTTGGCCGTCAGATCGACGTCGGGCAGGATCACACCGCTGCCGTCGCCGGGGTGGCGGGGACCCTTCTCCCCCGCGGTGATCTCGGGCGCGGTGCGCTGCTCCGTGGTGCCGAAACAGTGCGGGTCCTCGGCCAGTTCTCCTTCCGCGAACAGCAGCAGAGCCATCCACGGCAGCCTGTCGGCGGGCTTGGTCTCGGCGGAGGCGATGTCCCGTTCCCAGGGGAGCGTCGGCCGGTTCAAGGTGACGTGCGGCAGCACGGTCGAATACAGGCCCACCGAGCCGTCGGGCGGGTAGAAGCCGTGCATCCACTCCGGCTGTAGAGCGAACCGCGGGGCGCGCACCTCGACGGCCTGGGTGACCGGATTCTTCTCGGTGGGCAGGTAAGGCTGATGCGCGTCGTCGACGCTTGTGCCGTTCTTCGTCAGCGTCTGCCAGGCGCTGAGGGTGTAGACGCCGGCGGCCAGTTCGGGGACGAGGTGGTCGACGAACTCGACGGCCAGGCTGGGGTCGGGGTCGCTCAGGTACTCGGGCGCGATCACAGAGGGGGTGTCCTTACTTGACGGGCGCCGGCACGGTCACCGCGAGCGCCATCGGTTCATCGTCGAGTTCCGCTGACGCGCCGGGTGAGCCGTCGTGCAGGGGGACGGTCTCGTCAAGCAGGATCGGCTCCGGCCCGGAGGTGTCGACGACCGTGATCCCCTTGACGCCCTTCAGGGCGACGAACAGCCGGCCTCCGTCCGGGCTCGCGGCCAGCGCGAGCGGCTGGTCGCCGACCCACACCGGGTCACCGACCGGGCGGATCTTCTTCGCGTCGGTGACCGAGGTGTCGAACACCGAGACCGTCCCGCTGACCGGGCTGGCCACGAACAGACGCGTCCCGTCGGCGGACACGGTCAGCGCGTTCGGGTCCGTTCCCGTGGGCAGGGTCGCGACGACCACCCCCTGGTCCACGGCGACCACGGACACGGTCGCGCACCGGTCGTTGACCGCGTACACCCACCGTCCCTTCGGGTCCACGGCCAGTCGGGCCGGTCGTGGCCCCGCCGCCCACTTCGTGCTCCTGTCGGGATTGGTCGAGGTGGCGTTCTTCCAGACATAGATCGTGTCTTGGTCCTGGTCGCAGACGTAGATCTCGGGGTTCGCGGGATCCTGATTCCCGGCCGCGACCGCCACGTCCCGGGGCGACTGCGACGGATACGTTCCGTTCGACACCCCTTTGGTGGCGGTTCCCTTGGCCGGATCCATGGTGACGATGACGACCTGGTTGTCACCGATACCGAGGACATAGGCCGACTTGGCGTCCGGGCTGAAGGCCACCCCACCGGTCCGCTTGGGGAACCACGGGTCCTGCGCTCCGGTCCAGGTCCTCGTCTTCCCAGGTGGGTTCGCGCTGATGTCGATCAGCTCGATGTGCTGGTCGTCCCGTACGTCGAGAACCGTGGTCCCGGACGGATCGATGGCCAGGAAGTTGACGTCCTCCTTGGCGACGTTGCCGATCTGATCGCTGGAGGCCACGGTCAGACTGTCGGTGTCGATACAGATCAGTCGGCCTGAGCGGCCCAGCGCGTACAGGCGCGGCCCGGGAGGGGTCGGCTCGACCTCGATGTCCGGCTCTTTCCGCTCGGTCGTGGTGTCACCGGACACCAGGGGATCGAGCGGGTCCAGGGCATCGTTGAAACCGGGGCTGACTCCCAGGTAGGCCATGGCCTCAAACAGTCGCCTGCGCGCCCATGCCACGTTCTGCGTCTGCTCGCCGGTACCGCCGACGTACAAGTCGGCCGTCGGCCGGCCGGCCTCCTCCGGTGTGCGCTCCGCTCGGGCGGGCGGGGGAACGGTGCCGCTCGTCCGGTGAGCGGCTGATTCGGCGAGCAACTGTTCCGCGTCGGCCGTGGGCGGTACGGAGACCTTGGCGAGAGGGCGGAGGGGAAGGGGTCCGTCGGGGAAGCGGTCGTCGTGGAGGAGCGTGCCGGCCATGACCTTGCCGGGGGAGGTTCCCTGGTGCGGGAGAGGCAGCCGGAGGTTGACGCCGGTGAGCTGGCCGGAGACCTGACGGTCGCTCCCGGACCCCAGGTCACCCTGGTAGCGGCTCCACAGCGCGGCCGGCAGGTTGGACAGTACCTTCGTGTCGCTGTCCTTCGTGTACCGCCAGGCGGACAGGTCCTGGGTGACCTGCTTGTTCTTGACGGTGCGCGACAGGGTGAGGGTGAGTTCGGACCGCAGGTCCTCGCCGCTCCCGCGGAGCAGCCTGATGTCCGCGCGGGACGCACCTGCGATCGTGGCCGGGTCGCCCTCGGCGCGGCTGAGGCGGACGCTGGTGGACGGGACGACGGTCCGCACGGTCCACGAGAACACGCCCGGCGCGACCACCCACGGCGGCTGCTTCGCGTCGTCGGCGCTGGGGGCGGCGGCACCGGGGACGGGGATGAGACCGTCGGTGACCGACAGCTTCACGGCCTGCCCGGCCGGCAGATGCCGGCGGAACTCGTCCCAGGTCGCCGCCCGGTCGGCCAGCTTGCGGTCGTCCCCGAAGTCGATGGTGACGTCGATGAACCACAGGTGCACGGTGACGAATCCGGCGGTCGGCGGACCCCACAGCCCCAGTGTGGCGCCCACCTCGACCTTGATCGTCTCCCGTACCAGCCACAGGTCGAGTACGTAGGAGACACCGATGCTGATCTCGATGCGGGCGTCGAACCGGAACGGCGAGAACTCGATCAGCAGGTCCGCGCCCGCGACGAGCCAGGCGTGCAGGTCCCCGGAGCGGTAGTGCACCTCCAGTCGGCCGCCCGCCATGATCGCACCGGGGGTGAGCGCGAAGTAGGCCCGCCCGCTCATCGTCAGTCCGGGCAGGATGGGCCAGTTGAAGCCGAGCGCGGGCACTCTCGGGTAGTGGGCGGGGACCGCGTACTTGGGGTGGTAGCCGCCCAGGGTGACGACGAAGTCTCCCCGGTGGGCGTCGTCGAACCACAGGTAGAACGCGAACCCTCCGGTCAGTACGCAATGCTCGTCGATCACGAAGGAGCCGGGGGCGAGCTGCGCCGTCGCCTTGAGGATCTGCTCGCTGCCCCGGTACGTGACCGACATGCCGAGCTTCGCCTGCGCGTACTTCGCGAGCCCCGCGCCCTTGGGGAAGGCGGCTTCGGCCGTGCCGAGCAGGGAGACCGCGAAGTCGTCGCCCACCTCCAGCGTCAGCAGGGCCTGGCAGTCGATGAACTCGAACAGCTGGAAGCCCAGTCCGGCGGCGAACCACAACTGGCCCACCGCGGGCCGTACCCAGGCGTCCTTGCCGCCACTCATCAGCGTGTCGAGGGCCTTGAGCGGATCGGTGTCGGTGAAGTCCTTGAGGAACGGGAAGTCGAAGACCTTGTCCGCCTCGGGCACCCGTACCGATGTGTTGTAGCCGAACCCCGCCATCAGCGCCGTCAGCTTGACGGGCGGCGGACCGCCGAACTGGCCGGTGGCCTTTCCGAACACGAACATCGACGGTGCCCCGTCGTTCGTGGGACAGGCGTAGGCGCCGAGCGCGGTGAGCCCGAACGACTTCACCGACACCACCACCGCGCCCTTGACCAGCGGGTTGTACGCTGTGGTCGGCTGGTTGACCAGCGCGCCCATCAGCGTCAGCGGGGAGCGGTCGTAGCTCAGGCTCAGCCCGTCCAGCCGGAACTTCAGATCGGCGGGTGTCTTGATCGGTACGCCGATGCCCAGCCCCAGCACCCCGAGCGTCAGACCCGCCATGCCCAGACTGGCCTCGAAGAGCACCCACACGGTGTTCGCCGCATAGCTGACGCCGGCCCGCTCCAGCCGCAGCGGCCCGAGCGCCTTGTGCACATCCACCCACGCCACCAGCGGGGCCGACATCCCGCCCCCGGCGCCTACGGTGGCGAGGGCGGGCGTGTCCGGCTCGACCACGGTCTGCGTGTCGCCGCCCACGACGAGTTCGCGCTGCTTGGGTGCGCTCGCGGGAGGGCGTACGGACACGGAGGTGGCGGTGGTGGTGCCGGGCAGCAGGACATCGACACCGAACGCGGTGCCCTTGGGCAGCTGGTCGTCCGGCAGCCGTGGCAGGCCCGTCTGCCCCGCGCTGGTGATCGCCCGGTTCACGGCGTCGAGGGCCGCGTTGAGCTGCTTGAGCTGGGGCGCCTTGTACGACTGGGGCGCGTACAGCACGCTCAGCCCCACCAGGCGCAGGTCCCGGTCCTTGGGGACGGCGTCCTTGAGCAGCGGTACCTGGGTCAGGCCCGCGTCGACCGTGATCCCGGCGCGCAGCACCCACAGCCGCTCCCCGCCTTTGTCCTTCGGATAGACCATGACGACAGTCAGGGACGGGGCGAGCTTTCCGGCAGCGAGATGGAGCACCAGCGACTTGGTCTTGGTGGAGTAGCCCAGGACGATGCCCTTCAGGCTCGCGGCCCCGTCCAGCCACTCGGAGACGCCCGATGTGTCGTCCACCCCCACCAGCTTCACCAGGTCCGCGATCGTCACCCCATGGGCTTCGGCGCAGGTCGCGGTGAACTCCCCCTTCTCCACATCGCCCGACAACGCGAAGGTGAGCGCGCGTGACTTGCCCGCGCTGTCAGGGACCTGGAGCACCAACTGGGCGTTGAACGTGCGCTTCCAGACACCGCCCTGCTGCTGGGTCATCACGGCGGTGACGGACAGTTGGGCGTCGATGTCTCCCAGCGGCATACGGGCCTGGGCGTCCAGCGTGACCGTCTTGGCGTCGCCCGTGCTGAACGAGACACCCAGTCGGTCCAGCGTGACGTCTTTGAGAACCGGCGGGGCGTCCGCGCCGAACATGTGGAACAGGTCCGCAGGCTTGACGCCGATGGCCTCCCCGCTGAACTTCCATACGTTGTGGTCTCGTTCGCCGGTCAAGGCCACTTTGCCGTCGCCGATCTTCCACGCGCACTCCAGCGTCGCGTTCGTGGACGATCCCGACTTCCTGATCTCCACGTACACCTCGGCCAGGCTCTTGACCGGGTCGATCGAGATGTCGGAGGCGACCCGGACGCCCAGCGCCACGGGGTAGGGCTTGCTGGTGTCCAGTGAGAAGAACAGTTCCTTGACCCGCAGCCCCTTCAGCTGATCGAGTCCGAGATCGGCGTTGAACGCCTGGAGCAGGGTGTCCAGCGACACGTCCTGCTCCAGACGCCCGCTGAGCACGCCCCGCGGCAGCTGGGCGCTGACGTTCATCGTGACGCCCTGCACCACGGTGATCCGGCCGCCCACCATCGTGCGCGGGGTCTTCGACCTGTTGGTGATCTCGAACTGGGCCCGCGGGTCGGCCACCGTGAAGCCATCGGTGATCTTCCAGGATCCGGACGAGGTGACCAGCGGGAAGACCTCGGTGAGCGCGCCCTTGCCGTCGGCCGCGGTGCGGGGCAGCCGCGCCATCACCCGCAGGTCCGTCAAAGACACACCGCCGGAGGTATCCCACGGCACCGTGAACCCCTGCCCCACACCGGCCCATGTGCCGAGGCCGGCCAGATCGTCCAGGTCTTTCAGCGGGACCGGGGCGAAGTCGCCCATAAGGGTCCAGCCCTCCCCCGCCATCGGCTGCGTCCCCCACACATACGGGTGCGGTCCGCTGCCCGGTGAGGGGAACTCCGTGAGTTCCACGCCCAGTCCGGCCGCGCCGGTGGTCCGGCTGCCCTGCTCGGCCACGGCCAGAACCAGATGCAGTCGGCTCTTGCCCAACTGCTGAAGCGCGGTGGGATCAACCTTGAGATGACCGGCGGGAAGCGACCAGTCGTCCACGGCGAAGCGCATCCGGACACCGGTGACCACCTTTCCCGAGGAGTCGGGCACGAAAACGGCCCGGAAGGGGAAGGGGCCCTGCTTCACACCCTTGGGTCCACCCAACTGGGCCTCACCCTCCAGCGTCAGATCCTGAGGGCTGCCCTGCGCGGAATCGACGGTCAGTGTGCCGTTCGGCAGATGTGTATCGAACAGGGAACGGCCTTCGGAGATACCGAGTTCCTCGCCCGACAGCACGAACGAAGCGCCCGCCAGTTTCTCCTTGAGTTTCTCGACCGTCAGTCTTTCACCCACGACACTCTCGCCTCTCCTACGGAAAAGTCTTCGGCCCCTCGCGGAGCACGCACGGCACAGAAAGGAATCCGGTGCCCGGGCGATCCCCCGGCCCGTTTCCGCCGCACAGCATCGCGATCAGCGCGCAAACCACCGCGGCGAACTGCGGTCAACCACACATGCGGGACACCTGCGGACCGGCTACACGCACACTGCGGAGCCGTACCACATCTCAGAATCTCAGCATGGGCACCACCATCTGCGCCAGGGCCGCCACGGGAGTGACCGTTGTAGTGCCCCCCCATCCTGAGATCAACATTCCGATCGGACGCCTCAAGTCATCGAAGACGAATGAGCCAGAATCGCCCGGAATGCTGAAGCACTCCACATGCTGACCGTTGATCGTCTGATAGTAACCCGAGCTCGGCGCGACAGTGATCGTGAACTGCTGGACGAAATAGAATGAGGTGAAAACGAACTCATTCCGCGAGTTAATAGTGGACCCGTTGACCTGAACGTCAACATTCACATGGGCGAGCGCGCCGCCGGTCCGACCGCTGAACGGTCCACACTTCGACACCGGTAGCGCCGACGCGGGTGGGTTTGCCGGGGAGATGCGGAGAGACGGGCCGTAAGCCTCCGTCGCGAATCCCCCTGGGCCGTTGGGATCCACGTTCAGAAATCCTCTTAATACAAAATCCGGGATCGCGATCCTGGCTACCGCAACGTCCACAAAGTTGACCATGTTCGTCTGAGGGACCCAGGGTGTGAGAGGCACGACCTCGATGTGATTGGCGATCGCCTGCGGGTCGGCGGATTGTTCGGGTTGATGAACGTCGTGCCATCGGTTGAACGCCGGCCCCACCACGTGATTCTGGGCGAGTACGTGATTGCAGGACACCAGCCATGCATCGCCCTGCTGGTCCTGGAGCGTGGTGCCCATTGTGCCTGCCGGCCACCAGCCCACCTGTCCTGGCACGTACATGGGTGGCTGCGTCCGGTCGTCCTTGCATCCGAGAGGATTGGGGGTGATGGGCGTCGAGCCGCAGACGGGACGGCGGTGCAGATTCGGCCACTGCTGCTGCTTCTGCACGTCGGTGACGTACAGTTCGAATTCAAGCGTGTCGGCGATGCTTTTCCCCAGAAGCGAATCGAGAGCCGCCTTCATCTCCTTGCGGTCCATTTTCTTCAGGACGTAGATGACGAGCCGGTATTTTCCTCCAGGAGCGGCGGGGAGACCGATACCCACTCCGTGAGCGTTGCCCAGTCCGCTGCGGTCCGTGCGCTTCTCGATCGGCCCGCGCACTCTGATCGCCTTGCTCACCTTCTCCTTGATCCCGGCCAGGGTGGCCATCGCGTCCTTGGAGATCTCCTGATCCCGGCCCTCCGGCCCGCTGCCGTCCGACGGGTCACCCATAAAAATCTCCTCCTCCTGATGGATCACGGGTCATGGGAAACAGGCAGGCACGCACCGGCGGGGGCTTGCCCGGGTGGACACACCTGAGTGACGCCCGCCGTCCGAACCGGCGGACAGAGGGCTGGCGGACAAGGGGCCGGCGAAGTGCGGTCACACGACGGCCCGGCCTGGCCGCATTCGGTCCGGGGACCGTGCGCTGCAGTACCAGCCGCTCAACTGACGGTACGTACAGACACGTTGGCACCGCTCGGGCGGTTGGACGGCGGCTGTCGTGGGGAAAGGCTTGTGCGGTCCGGTCGCGCGCAGTGGGACGGCGCGCCTCTGTCGCACGGTCGATGAGCGAGCGGCACATGCACTGGAGGTCCCGTCCCATCGGGCGACAGCCAGTAGAAGGACTCGATGGGTCCGCTGCACTTCCCGGACCCGGGGGCCGTCCCGCAGACGCGAGACAGCCGACCAGAACGCCGGACCACGACGCCCAGAACCAGCGCGGGGGCCGGGGCGCTGACCACCCAAGGTTCTCGTGGTGACTCGTCGGCGAGCCTAATGGCAGCGAACGCCCCAGATGAATCTGAAACCGGGTTTCGTTCCCAATGTCACCTTCCTGAGTGAGGATCTGCCGTCAGGCTCACGCGGCACCGGCGAGCTCCAGATATTCCTTGACGCGAATATTCGTTGTGGTGAATACTTTGACGCATGGACGAACTCCTCGCCGCCCTCGGCGACCCCGCGCGCCGGCGGCTCGTGTCGCTGCTGGCCGAACGGCCCCGTTCGGTCGGGGTGCTCGCGCAGCTCGCCGGGGCGCGGCAGCCGCAGACCACCAAGCATCTTCAGACACTGGAGCGTGCCGGAGTCGTCGTCTCCCAGCGATCGGGCCAGCGCCGTGTCTACGCCGTCCGGTCCACCGCTCTGCGTGAACTGGCGGCGGCGCTCGGCGCTCTCGCCGACAGCGCGGAGCGGGCCGGCGGCGCGCAGGAGACGTACGAGCGCTACGGGCGCGGTCTGGACACCGAGCGGCTCGCGGCGCAGGGGGCGGGGTGGGCCGACGGCCGGTCCTTCGGCTTCCGTCGTTCACTCGCCGCCCCGCCCGAGGTGGTGTGGCGGCATCTGACGGATGTCTCGCTGCTGGGCCGCTGGTGGACTCCGGACGATCTACGGGTCTCCGAGCTGGTCTTCGAGGCACGGCCGGGCGGGCGGATCGTCCTGGAGTACCGCGAGGCCGAGGACACCGGCGACTCCGATCCGGCCGCCGGTCGGGCCGAGGGGACCGTGGAGGGCGTACGCGCCGACGAGCGCCTCGCCTACCGGCTCTCCCCGCTGCTGCCCGACGGCACCCCGGCGTTCACGGCCCAGGTCGAACTGGACCTGCGTCCCGCCGGTTCCGGCACGGACCTCGACGTCCACTGGCGGCTCGCCGACAGCACGGTCGACGCCGCGGACTTCGTCGCCGGCATCGAGATCGGCTTTGGGCAGAGCCTCGACAAGCTGGCGACAGCGACAGCGACAGCAGTGACACATGTAGACACAGACATCGACACGGACACGGACACAGGGAGTGCGTCATGAACGGTTCTGGCGGGCGCAGGGTTTCCGCGAATCTGGCCCTCAGCCTCGACGGGCGTTACCACGGGCCCGGCGGACCGGGCGACTTCGGGATGTTCCTGCCCTATGTCGCCACCGACGTCGCGCGGGACCAGTTGACCCGCGTCTGGGAGGGGGCGACGACCGCCGTGCTCGGGCGGGGCAACGCCGAGGGGTTCCTGGGCTATTGGCCGTCGGTCGCCGATGACGAGAGCGCCGATCCACGGGACCGCGGGTACGCGAAGTGGCTGGTCGGGGTCGAGAAGGTGGTTCTGTCGACCACGCTCACCTCGGCGCCGTGGGACCACGCGCGGGTGGTGAACGCCCCGGCGGCGGAGGTCGTCACCACCCTCAGGGCGAAAGGTGAGGGTGACATCCTCGTCAACAGCAGCCCCAGCGTCATCAAGCCGCTGCTGGCGGCCGACCTGATCGACCGGCTCTGCCTCATGGTGGTCCCCGAGATCGCCGGAGGCGGCCCGCGACTGTTCGAGGACGGCCTCCCGGGGACACGGTGGAGCCTCACGCACCAGGAGTCGGGGAAGCTGGGTGAGTCGGCGCTGGTCTACGACCGGGTGCGCTGAGGCCGGTCGAGGGGAGGGAGAGGAACATGAGCGAAGCACAGCGGTCGGGGACCGAGGCGGCCGATGTCCGCGCGTTCCGGGAGCGGCTCGGACTGCCGGGGCTCATCGATGTGCACACCCACTTCATGCCCGAACGCGTCCTGCGCAAGGTCTGGGACTACTTCGAGGCGCTCACCCCGGGGACCGACGGCGTGGCATGGCCCATCACCTACCGCGCCGAGGAGACCGAACGTCTTAAGGTGCTGCGCGGCTTCGGAGTCCGCGCGTTCACCTCCATGCTGTACCCCCACAAGGCGGACATGGCCGAGTGGCTCAACGGCTGGGCCGCCGACTTCGCCCGCCGCACCCCGGACTGTCTGCACACCGCGACCTTCTTCCCCGAACCGGGCGTCGCGTCCTACGTCAGGGACGCGCTCGACTCCGGCGCCCGGGTGTTCAAGGCGCATGTGCAGGTGGGGGCGTACGATCCGGCCGACGACGCGCTCGACCCCGTCTGGGGGCTGCTGGCCGAGAGCGGCACCCCCGTCGTCATCCACTGCGGTTCAGGTCCCATGCCCGGCAAGCACACCGGTCCCGAACCGATCGGCCGGATCCTCGCCCGGCACCCCCGACTGCCGCTGATCGTCGCGCACATGGGGCTGCCCGAGTACGAGGACTTCCTCGGCCTCGCCGAGCGCTATCCACGGGTGCATCTGGACACGACGATGACCTTCACCGACTTCACCGAACGCCTCGCGCCCTTCCCCCGGCGGGCCCTGCCCCGGCTGGCCGCCCTCGGCGACCGTGTCCTCCTCGGCAGCGACTACCCCAACATCCCTTATCCGTACGTCCATCAGCTCACCGCCCTGGAACGCCTCGGACTCGGTGACGCCTGGCTGCGCGCTGTCTGCCACGACAACGCGGCGCGGCTGTTCGGGGTGTGAGCCGGGCCGTCTGCCGCCGGTGCCGGTACGCGTCGGTCTGTTGCCGGTCGCCCCTTTGTCCATCGGCCCTTTGCCCGTCGGTATGTTGCCCCGTCGGTCTGTTGTGGCCCGTCCACCCGGGTCAGCCCGGTCGAGCCGGTCAGTCGGGGTCCTGTCGGGTGCCGAGGCCGGTGAGGGCGCCGACCGGGTCCAGGTCGGGGGTGCCCCGGGGCCACCAGTCCTCGGCGCCCGGTTCGGACTCGTAGGCGTACCACAGCCCGTCCCGCCCCAGCCGGAGTTGGACATGGCCGCTGGGGTGGGTCAGGCGGTTGCGCCGGGGGCGGAACGCGGGCAGGTCGGCGGCGAGCAGCAGCGGCCGGGCGCGGTCGAAGCGTCCGGCGGGGGGATCCCAGGGCTCCTCCAGGACCGCGAGTCCCTCGTAACCGCCCTGCCGCCATGCCGCCACCGCGCGGGCCAGTTCCGACACGGTCCGTCCGGCGGCCGAGGCCAGTGACGCGTACAGGGCGCGGGTTCCGGCCGTGAGCCCGGAGCCGGGCCGGGCGGCGGCCAGCCGTACCGCGTCCTGCCACAGCGTCAGCTCGGCGACCGGGTCACGGCCGGTGCTCAGCAGGGCGTGCGCGCGGGCGGCGGCGTCGGTCGCGAGTTGATCGAGCGCGAACGGGTCGGGTCCGCCCGGGGCCGCCGGGTAGGCGGGCGGGTGCCCGGGGTGCGGCGGCACCGGCAACGGGGGCGGCAGCGGGGGTCGTACGCGCCGGGCGAAGGCGTCGCCGGCGCGCACCCCGGGCTGGTCCGCGGGGGCGCGCTCCTGGGCGGCACGGGCCGCGCGGGCGGCGCTGCGGCGGGACAGCGCGTCGAGCAGTTCACGTTCCCCGCGACCGCGCAGCAGGAGCAGCACGAAGGGGTCGGCGTCGAGCAGGCGCGCCGTTTGGTAGCAGAGCGCGGCGGCGTGCTTGCAGGGGTGGGCGCGGTCGGGGCAACTGCACTGGGGGTCGAGTTCACCGGGGCCCGGCAGTAGGCGGACCTCGCCCTCGGCCAGGGCCTGCGGCATCTCCTTGTCGAGCAGTGCCGCGATGTGTCCCGGCCGCTCGGCCGCCGCGTCCAGGAACCGCTCCCAGTCCGGGTCCTCCAGTGTCCGCAGCCGTACCTGCACCCGGTACGGCCGGGGCCGGCTGCCCCGCACATACGCCAGCACCAGGCCCGGCGTCACGGTGATCGCGTCCACGTTCCCGCGCTCGGCGTAGCCGCGTCCCCGAGCCAGCCGCGCGGGGTCCAGCGCCCCCTCCTCCAGGGCTCGCACCCAGGCGTGACCCCACCAGGTCGCCGCCAAGCCGCCGCCGTTGTCGTCAGCGTCAGCGTCAGCGTCAGCGTCAGCGGGGAGCGCCGGGAAGGCGGGGAAGGTACGGCGGTGGTCACCGTCCCGGTGCGGGGAGGCCATGGTGCGGGGGGTGTGGGGCTGGGCCCCGGTGGGGTACGGGGATCCCGTGCGGGGCGGCCGGCCGTCGTCGGGCGACGGTTCCTCGTCGGGGTCCGGCTGTACGGCCGCCCCCTTCGGCTCCATGGCGTCCGGCTGTGCCCCTCTCGCCACCTCCGCGATCAACTCCCGCACATCACGGGCACGATTCCTTGAGCCCCCGCCGGCCTCCTCGACGGCACGCGGGGCGGATCCGGGGCGCGTACCTGTACCGGTTCCCGTAGCCGTACAGGTGCCTGTGCCTGTGCCTGTGCCGGAGTCTTCCTCCGGCGGGTCGGCTGCCCTGCGCGCCGAACGCAGCGCTTCCCGTGCGGCATCGGCGGGGGACGAAGGCTTCGACTCGGCCTTCTTCTTCAGGGCTTTCGCCGCCGGGGCTTTCTCCGCCGGAGTCTTCGTCGCCGCAGTCTTTGTCGCCGAGGCCCGCTCGGTGGGGGCTTGTTCTGCGGGGACCTGCTCGGCCGAGGGCTCGTCGGCATGGCTCTCCGCGACGGCGTCGACAGGTCCGCCCTCGGTGTTCTCACCATCCGGCCCCGGCCCCGGACCCGGCTCCGGAGGCGTCCGTGGTTCTCCCGCCCGTCGGGCCTGCACCGCCTCTCTCAAGGCCGCGCGGGCCTCATCACCGGGGCGAGGCCCGACGGAGTTCACGGAACTCACGGCGCCACTGTCTCCGTCGCCGCTCCCTCGCCCCCGCGCGGCCCTCAGCGCCCGGCGGGCCGCGTCGGCGGGCCGCTCGTCCCCGCTCATGACTCCCTCCGCAGGGACACCAGGTCGGACAGCTCCCGGTCGGTCAGTTCCGTGAGGGCCGATTCACCGGAGCCGAGGACGGTGTCGGCCAGGGCGCGCTTGGAGTGGAGCATGTCCGCGATGCGGTCCTCGATCGTGCCCTCGGTGATCAGTCGGTGGACCTGGACGGGCTGGGTCTGGCCGATGCGGTAGGCGCGGTCGGTGGCCTGTTCCTCGACGGCCGGGTTCCACCAGCGGTCGAAGTGGACGACATGGCCGGCCCGGGTGAGGTTCAAGCCGGTGCCCGCGGCTTTCAGGGACAGCACCAGGACCGGGGTGGCGCCGCTCTGGAAGCGGTCCACCATCCGCTCGCGTTCGGGGATGGGTGTGCCGCCGTGCAGCAGGTCGACGGGGATCGCGCGGGCCGACAGGTGGGTGGCGATCAACCGGGCCATGCCCACGTACTGGGTGAACACCAGCGCCGAGCCGTCCTCCGAGAGGAGGGTGTCCAGGAGTTCGTCCAGGAGGGCGAGCTTGCCGGAGCGGGCCGCGAGGTGGTCGGTGGCGGACGAGGGCACGGGGTCGGGGCCGGCGGCCGGGCCGGTCGGGGCCGGGGCGGTGGCGGCTTCCTTGAGATACAGGGCGGGGTGGTCGCAGATCTGCTTGAGCGCGCCCAGGAGCTTCAGCACCAGGCCCCGGCGGGCGATCCCGTCCGCGGTCTCGATCGCCAGCATCGACTCGCGCACCACCGCCTCGTACAGCGCGCCCTGTTCGCGGGTGAGCGGCACCGGGTGGTCGGTCTCGGTCTTCGGCGGCAGTTCGGGGACGATCCCGGGGTCCGACTTCCTGCGGCGGAGCAGGAACGGGCGGACCAGGCGGGCGAGCCGCTGTGCCGCCTCCTCGTCCTCGCCGTTCTCGACCGCGCGGGCGTGGCGGGCGCGGAAGGACTTGAGGGGGCCGAGGAGTCCGGGGGTCGTCCAGTCGAGCAGGGCCCACAGCTCGGAGAGGTTGTTCTCCACGGGGGTGCCGGTGAGCGCCACGCGCGCGGGGGTCGGGATGGTCCGCAGGGCTTTCGCGGTGGCCGAGTACGGGTTCTTCACGTGCTGGGCCTCGTCGGCGACGACCATGCCCCAGCGCCGGTCGGCGAGGGTGGTGGCGGCGGAGCGCATGGTGCCGTAGGTGGTGAGGACGAAGCCGCCGGTGAGGTCGGTCAGGGTGCGGTCGGTGCCGTGGAAGCGGCGGACGGGGACGCCGGGCGCGAAGCGGGTGATCTCGCGCTGCCAGTTGCCGAGGAGGGAGGCGGGGCAGATGACGAGGGTGGGTTCGGGGCGGGCCCGCTTGAGGTGGAGCGCGATGAGGGTGACGGTCTTGCCGAGGCCCATGTCGTCGGCGAGGCAGCCGCCGAGGCCGAGGGAGGTCATCAGGTCGAGCCAGCCGAGGCCGCGCAGTTGGTAGTCCCTAAGGGTGGCGGCGAGGCCGGGCGGTGGTTCGGCGGGGCGTACGCCGTCCGTCAGCCGGTCGCGCAGGGCGGCGAGGGCGCCGACGGGGACGGCCTCGACCGTCTCGCCGTCGATCTCCGCGGCGCCGGTGAGGGCGGCGGACAGGGCGTCGACCGGGTCGAGCAGGCCGAGTTCGCGCTTGCGTGCCTTGCGGACCAGGGCGGGGTCCACGAGCACCCAGCGGTCGCGGAGCCGGACGACCGGGCGGTGGGCCTCGGCCAGGGCGTCCATCTCGGCGTCGCTGAGCGGGTCGCCGCCGAGGGCCAGTTGCCAGCGGAACTGGAGCAGTTCCTCGCTGTCGAAGAATCCGGTGCCGTCGGTCGCGGAGCCCGGCGCGGGCCGTACGACGGCCGCAGCGGTGAGGTCCTGTGCCAGGTCGCGCGGCCAGTGGACGGCGATCCCGGCCGCCGCGAGGCGGGTGGCGGCCACTCCGAGCAGGTCGCCTAGTTCGTCCTCGGACAGGGCCAGTACGTCCGGTACGTCGCGCTCGCTGAGCCGCTCCAGCGGGGGCCATACGCGCGCCGCGCGCCGGACGGCGAGGGCGGCGTCCACGCGCGTGCGCGGTCCGAAGGCGTCGTCGGCGTCGCCCGCCCACAGGGCCGCCGCGTCCGCCACCAGTGTGGGATCGGCCAGGCTGTGCACCTGGACGACGGCGGCGCCGGCTCCCCGCGCGCGTGCCCCGCCGGAGTGTCCGCCGTCGCCGCTGTCGAAGAGGTCGTGGGCGGACAGGTCCAGGCGCAGCGAGATCCGTACGCCCGCGTCCATGCCCGCGGCGACCTCGGCGGCCCAGTCCTGGGCGTCGGGCAGGCGCTGGGGGCGGAGATCGGCGAAGGGCCTGCCCAGCGCGTGCGGGGCCGCGGGGGTGCGGGGCAGGGTGTCGGCCACGGCGTCCAGGAAGGAGCGGAGGACGGCTTCCGGCTCGGGCAGGCGCAGCGGGCCGGTGCCGGGCAGCGGGACAGCGTGGCCCTCGGGCGGGAGCGCGGCGGCGACCGCGCGCAGGTGGGCGATGTCGGACGGGTCGAGCGGGCCCGCGCGCCAGGCGTCGTGTCCGGAGGGGGTGAGGCCGGGCAGCAGGCGGCCCTGTGCGGCCAGGCGCAGCGCGTGCAGGGCGGCGGCGCCCCAGCAGGCGGTGGCGGGGTGGGCCGCGGGGTCGTGGCGGGCCCGGACGAGCAGCGGGAGTGCCGCGCCGAGCGGCAGGACCAGCGCGGGCGCCCGACGGCGTCGTAGCGACGCGCCATGGGGTCGTACGACCGTCAGATCCTCGGTCCGGGCGCCGGGGACCGGGGGTGTTTCGGCGGTCGGGGCGGCGTCGGGGTCCCAGAACGCCATACGGCCCGCGCGGGGCAGGGGCGCGGGGAGGAACACCGCGGCGAGCCGCACCGGCACCTCGCCCGCGGTCAGCACCGCCCCTGCGGTCCCGGAGGTCTCGGCTGTCTCGGAGGTCTTGGCGGTCTCGGCTGACTCGGAGGTCTCGGCTGACTCGGGCATACGTCTGGTCACCTCCCGCCCGTCTGTCGGAACACTTGTCTTCGACTCTACGGGCGGGGTCTGACAATCGGCCCCGCCGCCCCGGCCGGGGCGGCTGTTCGGCCCGGGGGTCAGGGCGTGGTGCGGGAGACGAGGTAGACGAACGGGTTGTTCGGGTCGGCCAGGCTCACCATCACGTCCTGCGTGGGGTGCGGGTTCTTCTGGGCGTGGGTCAGGCCGTACCAGGGGCCGGGGGTGTGGAAGTTCCAGCCGCTCACGTTCTGGTCGCGCTCACTGATGGTGATCTTGTTGCGTTCCAGTTCGACCCGGCTGGTGCCCATGGAGCGCAGGAACGCGTCGAGGCCCGCGTTGGGGGTCTGGAACTGGACGTAGAGCCGGCTGGTGCGCCAGTTGTTGGTCTCGTAGTAGGCGACCTTGCCCGCGGGGCGCGGGATGGGGACCTGGTAGAGGCGGAGCTGGACCTTGGAGGGCCAGCCCCAGGTCAGCCCGGTCGCGGAGTACTTCTCCTCCTTCTTCTTGCCGCTGTCGCGGCTCTGGTTGGCGGAGATGACCAGATAGCCGGCCGGGATGCCGATGAGCAGCACGATGGTGAGCAGGGTCAGGGCCCGGCGGCGGAACTGGCGGCCACGGCCCTCGGGGGGGCGCGGCGGCTCGCTCGGGGTCATGGCCTCGCGGGGCAGGGACACGGTCACATCGACTCCCCTGACGTGCGCCGGGCCTCCGCGTACCGCTCGTACCGCTCGTAGCGCTCCACCCGGCGTCGCTTGGCGCGGCGGAATCTGCGGGCGACCAGACGGGCGAGGTCGGCGGCGCCGACCATGCCGGCCTCGGGTCCGAGCTGGGCGCGGACGATGGTGGCCTCGGGGCGGTAGCCGCGGCCGGTGAGATGGCGTTTGAACGCGTCGCGCGCGGGGACGATCAGCAGGTCGTCCGCGGCCGAGACGCCGCCGCCGATCACGAAGCAGGAGGGGTCGAGCGCGGCGGCGAGGTTGGCGATGCCGACGCCGAGCCACTGGCCGATGTCCTGGAGCAGCTCGGTGCACATGGCGTCGCCGTCGCGGGCCAGCTCGGTGATCATGGGGCCGGTGATGTCGGAGATCTGGCCCTTGACGTGCTCGATGATGCCGTACGCCACCGGCGAGTCGGCGGCTGCCAGCTCGCGGGCCTCTCTGACCAGGGCGTTTCCTGAGCTGTACTGCTCCCAGCAGCCGCGGTTGCCGCAGGGGCAGCGGTGGCCGCCGGGGACGACCTGCATATGGCCGAACTCTCCGGCGACACCGTACTTGCCGCGTTTGACCTGGCCGTCCTCCAGGATGGCGCCACCGATGCCGGTGCCGAGGGTGATCATGACGAGGTGGTCCTCGCCGCGGCCGGCGCCGAAGCGCCACTCGGCCCAGGCGGCGGTGTTGGCGTCGTTGTCGACCAGCACCGGTACGGAGAGCCGGCTGGCGAGGCGGTCGCGCAGGGGCTCGTTGCGCCAGGACAGGTGGGGGGCGAAGAGGACGCGGTTGCGGTCGGCGTCCACCCAGCCGGCCGCGCCGATGCCGACCGCGTGCACGTCGTGCCGGTCGGAGAGGTCCAGGACCAGTTCGACGATGGTGTCCTCGACGACCCGGGGGCTCTTGGACTTGTCCGGGGTCTCCGCGCGGAGCTTCTCCAGGATGTGCCCGTCGGCGTCGACCACGCCCGCCATCACCTTGGTGCCGCCGATGTCGATGCCGACGGTCGGGACCCGGGGCGCGGTCAGGTGGGAGCGGCGCTCCCTGGTGCCGACCGTTCTCAGCGCGGGCGCGCGTCTCGAACCGATGGGGGCTCCGCCGACCCGGGTATTGGTCAGGGCCCTCGGGAAGGCGAGGTCGCGATAGGTGCTCATCGGGGCCGATTCTGCCGCACGCCCGCCCTGGTCGCCGAATGGGGCGGACACCGAGCCGCGCCCCCGACCACCGGGAGGGCCGCGCGGGGGCGCGGCGGGGGGCACGGCAGGCGGAGGGCGGGGGGCGCGCGGCGGGGGCGCGCGTGGCGAGTGGCGGACGGCGGGCGCCGGGCAGCGGCCAGCGGGCGCCGGGCAGCGGGCGGCGGGCGCCGGGCAGCGGGCGAGCACCGGTACGGTTCCACGCGGCCCTCGGCTCCGGCAGGGCAAGCCTCCAGCTCCGACAAAGAGCCCCCTCAGCCCCGGCCGGAGTACGGCACTCGGCCCCGGCAGGACAGACCCCCGGCCCCGGCCGACCAAACCGCTCGGCCCCGGCGACGGGCGCCCCCGCCGCTCCGGCAGGGCAAGCCTCCGGCTCCGGCAAGGAGCGCCCCTCGGCCCCGGCGAGACACGTGCCTCGTCCCCCTCAGCCCCGCTGCAACTCGTGTCGTAGGTCGTCCAGGTCGTCCCCGCCCGCCATCTGGCGGGTGAGTTCGTCCAGGGTGATCTCCTCGCGGGCGTGGCTGCCGGTCATCGTGCCGCGTCGGAGGAGGACGAAACGGTCGCCGACCAGGTACGCGTGATGCGGGTTGTGGGTGATCAGGACCACGCCCAGACCCTGGTCCCTGGCCGCCGCCACGTACTTGAGGACGACACCCGACTGCTTCACCCCGAGCGCGGCCGTCGGCTCGTCCAGGACGAGCACCTTCGCGCCGAAGTACACCGCGCGGGCGATCGCCACGCACTGGCGCTGGCCGCCCGAGAGGGTGCCGATGGGCTGGTCCACGTCGGGCAGGTCGATGCCCATGCGGAGCAGCTCCGTGCGCGTGGTCTCCCGCATGCGGTGGACGTCCAGGCGCTTGAAGGGGCCGACGCCCTTGCGGGGCTCGGAGCCGAGGAAGAAGTTCCGCCACACCGGCATCAGGGAGACGACCGCGAGGTCCTGGTAGACCGTGGCGATCCCGCGGTCCAGTGCCTCGCGCGGAGAGCCGAGGCGGGTCTCCTCGCCGTCCAGGCGCAGGGTGCCGCCGTCGTGCCGGTGGAGCCCCGCGATGATTTTGATCAGGGTGGACTTCCCGGCGCCGTTGTCGCCGAGCACACAGGTGATCTCCCCGGCGTGCACCTGGAGGGAGACACCCTCCAGGGCCCGGATCCCGCCGTAGCGCTTGCTGACGTCGGACAGCTCGACCAGGGCCGTACGCGGCTCGGGCAGGCACGCGCCCTTCGGGTCGGCCCCGGTCAGCGCCGCGACCCCGGACCCGGCCCCCTGTTCGACCCCGGTCAGCCGTTCGGTCCCGGTCATGCGGCGGCCTCCGCGCGCTTGCGGACCCAGGCGTTGAGCAGGGTCGCGAGGAGCAGCATCGCTCCGAGGAAGAACTTGAACCAGTCGGGGTTCCACTCGGCGAAGACGATGCCCTTGCTGGTCATGCCGAAGATGAGCGCGCCGACCGCCGAGCCGACCGCGCTGCCGTAGCCGCCGGTGATCAGACAGCCGCCGATCACGGCCGCGATGATGTAGATCAGCTCGTTGCCGACACCCTCGCCGGACTGGACGACGTCGTACGAGAAGAGCAGGTGCTGGCCGGAGATCCAGGCGCCGAAGGCGACGCCCATGTAGAGGCCGATCTTCGTCAGGTCGACCGGAACGCCGACCGCGCGGGCGGCGTCCTTGTTGCCGCCGACGGCGAAGATCCAGTTGCCCGCGCGGGTGCGCAGCAGGATCCAGGAGGCGAGGGCGATCAGGGCGAACCACCACAGGATGGTCACCTTGAAGGCGACCCCGCCGAGGGTGAGCGTCGAGGCGAACAGGTCGCGCGCGCTCGGGAAGCCCTCCATGTCGGCGATCGACTTGGTGGAGACGGTGCCGCTGATCAGCTTGGTGAAGCCCAGGTTCAGGCCGGTCAGCATCAGGAAGGTGCCGAGCGTGATGATGAAGCTCGGCAGTCTGGTGCGGGTGAGCATGAAGCCGTTGAACGCGCCGATCGCGAGCGTGACGAGCAGGGACACGCCGACGCCCACCCAGACGTTCGCGGTCATCTGGTAGCTGAACATGGACGAGATCAGCGCGGAGGACGTGACGAGCACGCCCGCGGACAGATCGAACTCGCCGCCGATCATCAGCAGCGCGACCGGGACGGCCATGATGCCGATGGTGGAGGCGGCGTACAGGACGGTGCTGAGGCTGGACGCGCGCAGGAAGCTGTCGGCGACCACGGCGAAGAACACGAACACCGCGATCGCGCCGACCACCGAGCCCAGCTCGGGCCGGCCGAGCAGTCTCCGCAGCGGAGAGATATGCAGAATCCTTTCGTCAGTGGTCGCGGTCATCGGGTGCCCCGCTTCGTGTACTCCTCCAGCTCGGCCGCCTGGTCCTTGGTGATGATCTGCGGGCCGGTCAGCACCGGCCGACCGCCGCCGAGGACATCGGCGTTGTAGCGGTACAGCCACAGCAGATCGACGGCCTCATAGCCCTGGAGGTAGGGCTGCTGGTCCACGGCGAAGCCGAGCGTGCCGTCCTTGAGGCCGGCGGCGACCTTGGCGTTGAGGTCGAACGTGTCGATCTCGGCGTCGCTGCCCGCGCCCTCCTTGGCCTTCACCGCCGTGTCGGCGTAGGGGGCGCCCAGGGTGACCACCGCGTCGACGGCCTTGTCCGTCTGGAGCTTGGCCTCCAGGGTGGACTGCACGTCCGGCATGCTCGTGCCGGTGACGTACAGGTTCTGCACCTCGCCGTCGAAGGTCTCCTTGACGCCCGCGCAGCGCTGCTCGTGGCCGACGTTGCCCTGTTCGTGCAGGACGCACACGGCCTTCTTGCGCCCGCGCTCGTTCAGCTCCTCGCCGACCGCCTGCCCGGCGATCGTCTCGTCCTGACCGATATGGGTGAGCGCGCCGAACTCCTTGGACTCGGCCGATCCCGAGTTCACGGTCACGACCGGGATCCCGGCCTTCACCGCGCGGGCGACCGCCGCCTTCATCGCGTCCGGCTTGGCCAGGGTGACGATGATCCCGTCGACCTTCTTGTCCACGGCCGCGTCCACCAGCTGGGCCTGCTGCTGGGCCTCGTCGTCGTGCGAGTACACGAAGTTGATGTTGTCCTTGGCGGCGGCCTCCTCGGCGCCGCTCTGCACGATGTCCCAGAAGGTGTCGCCATCGCCCGAGTGGGTGATCATCGCGAAGGTCCAGCGCGGGGTGGTCACCGCCGACTTCCCCCGCTCGGCCGCGGCCTTGCGGGCGTCCTCGGCGCGCTTGCCGCCGGTGCTGCTGCAACCCGCGAGCGACGCGCACAGCGCCCCTGCCAGCGCTATGCCTACCCAGGTCCGAAACGGTGCCACGAGGCTGTGCCCTTCTTGCCGTGTTCTGCGTACGCGAGGAGCCGGTCAGCTCACCGGCCCAAACGCCCCAGTATCGAACACAGGGATCGTGCCTCCGGCTACCGGGGAGCGCGACTCGGTCACATTGTCCGGACAATGAGACGAAGGTCACGTCACATCCACGGACCGGATCAGGGCCTGACGAGGAGCTGGAACTCGAACGAATAGCGCGTCGGACGGTAGGTGTGCGTGCCGTACTCGACCGCGCGGCCGGTGTCGTCGAAGGTGGTGCGCTGCATGGTGAGCAGCGGCGCCCCCTCGGGTTCGCCGAGCCGCCCGGCCTCGTCGGGGGTCGCGGCGCGGGCGCCGATGGACTGCCGGGCGCTGTGCAGGGTGATCCCGGCGGAGCGCATCAGCCGGTACAGGCCGGTGGACTCCAGCTGACCGGTGTCCAGGTCGAGCAGACCGGGCGGCAGGTAGTTGCACAGACAGGCCATCGGCTCACCGTGGGCGAGCCGCAGCCGTTCCACCCGGTGCACCTCGCTGTCCTCCGGGACGCCGAGCGCCGCCGCCACCTCCGCCGGGGCCGGGACGACGGTGTTGACCAGCACCTTGGTCGCGGGCCGCTGGCCGGCCGCCTCCAGATCGTCGTAGAGGCTGCTCAGCTCCAGCGGGCGCTTGACCTGGCTGTGCACGACCTGGGTGCCCACCCCGCGGCGGCGTACCAGCAGGCCCTTGTCCACGAGGGACTGGATGGCCTGGCGGACCGTCGGCCGGGACAGACCGAGCCGCCCGGCCAGCTCGATCTCATTGCCGAGCAGACTGCCCGGCGTGAGCGTTCCGTGCTCGATGGCGGCCTCCAGCTGCTGGGAGAGCTGGAAGTACAGCGGCACCGGGGAACTCCGGTCGACACTCAGGTCCAGCCGCACGGTCGGGTCCACATCTGGTTTCGGCACGGCCCGAGCGTAGCTCTGCGGACGGTTGACGGGAAGTTGCGTCGTTCGATTGTCCGGACATACGCATTGACAGCGGGGCCGGTGGGCCTCACTTTGTTTCCATGCGCATCGGGGTCATCGGTACGGGCCGCATCGGCACCATTCATGCGAACACGCTCAGCCGTCACCGGGACGTGGGTTCACTGATCCTGACGGACGCCGATCCCGCACGCGCTCAGGAGCTGGCCCACCGGTTGGGCGAGACCGCCGCCCCCGGCGTGGACGAGATCTTCCGCTGGGGCGTGGACGCCGTGGTGATCACCACGGCCACCGCCGCGCACGCGGAGATGATCGGCCGGGCCGCCCGCTCCGGCCTCCCCGTCTTCTGCGAGAAGCCGATCGCCCTGGACCTGCCGGGCACGCTGGCCGCGATCACCGAGGTGGAGACGGCGGGGACGGTGCTCCAGATGGGTTTCCAACGGCGCTTCGACACCGGTTACGCGGGTGCCCGTGAGGCGATACGGTCCGGTCGGCTCGGCCGGCTGCACACCGTGCGGGCCATGACGTCCGACCCCGCGCCGCCGCCCACCTCGCATCTGCGGATCTCCGGCGGGCTGTACCGGGACACGCTGATCCACGACTTCGACATCCTGCGCTGGGTGACCGGGCACGAGGTGCTCGACGTGTACGCCGCCGGGTCGGACCACGGGCCGACGCTGTTCCGGGCGATCGGTGACCTGGACACCGCGGCGGTGGTGCTCACCCTGGAGGACGGCACCCTCGCGACAGCGACCGCGACCCGGCTGAACGGCGCCGGTTACGACGTCCGGATGGAGCTGGCCGGAGAGCTGGACCAGATCGCCGTCGGCCTGGACGACCGTACGCCCATCGCGTCCACCGAGCCGACCGGGCCACCGGCCGCCAGCAAACCCTGGACCGGCTTCCTGGAACGCTTCGGACCGGCCTACGAGGCCGAAATCGCCGCCTTCATCGAGGTGGTGCGGGGCGAGCGGGCCAACCCCTGCGACGGCCGTGAGGCCATGCAGGCGCTGCGGATCGCGGAGGCGTGCGACCGCTCGCGGCGCGAGCACCGGCCCGTGCGGCTCGGGGAGATCCTGGGGGGACCCGAGCCGGTGTGATCCAGTATGAGGCTTACGGGTTACGGGTTACGGGTTGTGGGTTACTGGTTGTGGGTTACTGGTTGTGGGTCGTGGACTACGGTCCATGGACCACGGGCTACGGGTCACCAGCGCACCGGCAGGCTCCGTACCCCCCGTATCAGCATGCCCGGCAGCCATTCGCCGGGTGGGCCGTCCAGGGCCAGGTGCGGGGCGCGCTCCAGGAGGCTGCGGAGGGCGGTCGTGACTTCCAGGCGGGCCAGCGGGGCGCCCAGGCAGAAGTGGATGCCGTGGCCGAAGGCGATGTGGCCTCGGGTGTCGCGGTGGATGTCGAAGCGGTCGGGCACGGGGAACCGGTCACCGTCGCGGTCGGCCGCGGTGAGGCCGATCAGCACCGGCTCGTCCTGCGCGATCGGGACTCCGGCGATCTCCAGCGGCTCGGCGGCGTACCGGAACGTGGCGTTCTCCACCGGGCCCTCGTAGCGCAGTGTCTCCTCGACCGCGGCGTCGATGAGGGTCATGTCCGCGCGCAGGGCGGCGAGTTGGTCGGGGTGGGTGAGGAGCGCGTGGACCCCGTTGGTGATCAGATTGACCGTGGTCTCATGGCCGGCGATCAGCAACAGGTAGGCCATTCCGCGCAGTTCGGCCACGGAGAGCCGGTCGCCGTCCTCCGCCGTGGTGCGGATCAGATCGCTGAGCAGGTCCTCGGCGGGGCCCGCCGCCCGCTTGGCCTCGATCAGCTCCGTCAGGTACTCACCGAGCCGGCTCACGGCCGCGTACTCGCTGTCGGGGTCCGTGGGCGCGACCGTCTCCGTGGACAGCCGACGGAACTCGGCGCGGTCGACCTCGGGGATGCCGAGCAGTTCGCAGATGACGGTGATCGGCAGCGGATAGGCGAGCGACTCCACGAGATCGGCGCGGCCGAGCGGGATCATCGTGTCGAGCAGTTCGTCGGTGATGGCCTGGATCCGGGGGCGCAGCCGCTCCACCCGGCGCATGGTGAACGCCCGCGACACCAGTGAGCGCAGCCGGGTGTGCTGGGGCGGGTCGGTGGAGAGGAGGTAGTCGCCTATCAGGTCCACGTCGAGGAAGGTCTTCCCGATCCGGCCGGCGTCCTTGGCGAGCCGCTGGTCCGCGAGGGCGGCACGCGCCTCCTCGTACCCGACGACGAGCCACATCTCGCCCTCGGCGTCCCGGCCGGGGGCTCGCACCCTGTGGACCGGGCCCCGTGCGCGCAGGTGGGCGTACACCGGGTGCGGGTCGGTGCGGAACGCGTCCCCGAACTTCCCCAGATCGACCACTTCCACCATCATGTTCCCCCTTCCGTCTGCCCGTTCAACGCGCGGGGATCCGGTGAAGTGCCCCCGCCGCGCCGCCCGTTCGCCCTCCCGGTCTCCGCCCGTAGGCCCGTAGGCCCGTAGGCCCGTCGGCACCGTCGCGGCCCCTGCCGATCCTCGCCGCTCAGTGTTCTTCGTCGAGGAGTCCGGCGTCGTAGGCGAGGAGTGCGATCTGTACGCGGTTGTTCAGGCCGAGCTTGGCGAGGACGCGGGAGACATGGGTCTTGACGGTGGCGATGCTCATGAACAGTTCGCCCGCGATCTCGGCGTTGGACAGTCCGCGGCCGACGGCCACGGCGACCTCGCGTTCGCGGTCGTTGAGCGCGGCGATCCGGCTACGCGCGCGGGCCCGGCGGTCGTCGCCCGCGGTGCCCGCAGCGTGCTCCATCAGCTGGCGGGTGACGGTCGGCGACAGCACGGGGTCGCCCGCCGCCACCCGGCGTACGGCGTCGAGGATCTCGGTGGGCGGGGTGTCCTTGAGGACGAACCCGGCGGCACCGGCCCGCAGGGCGCGCAGCACCTGTTCGTCGGCGTGGAAGGTGGTCAGGACGACGACCTGGGGCGCGTCGTCACGGCCGCGCAGCCGGGCGGTGGCGGTGAGGCCGTCCACCGTGGGCATCCGGATGTCCATGAGGACGACGTCCGGGCGGACCGTGTCCACGAGTGCCTCGACCTCCGCGCCGTCGGCCGCCTCTCCGACGATCTCGATGTCGTCGGCGCCGCCGAGCATGAACGACAGGCCCGCCCGGACAAGGGGGTCGTCATCCACCAGGATCAGTCTGATCGCAGTCATGGCCCTTACGTAATCACGGTCGGACACCGCCGGACGCACCGATGGCGCGGACGCGGGCGGGGCGGGCCCAAGAAGGTTGGCAGGGACGGGAAGTACGGGATGCGGGCGGTGGGGATGCTGGGGGCCGAGGGGGCTGGAGCGGGGCTGGAGGGGGGCTGGAGGGGGGAATCCGAGGTGCCGGGCGGCGGCGTCACCCTGCGCTGTCGTCGCTCCGGGACGCCCACGGCAGCCAGGCCCGGACCTCGAAGCCACCGTCCGGGGCGGGGCCGTGTTCCAGGCGGCCACCGGCGAGGGTGGCGCGTTCGGTGAGGCCGATGAGTCCCTGGCCGGAGCCGGGGACGTGCGGGACCTCGCCCTCGGGGTCGGGATTGCGGACGCGGACGGTGAGGCCGTCGCCGGGAGCGCCGGTGACGGCCACCGTCACCTCGCTGCCGGGGGCGTGCTTGCGTGCGTTGGTGAGGCCCTCCTGGGCGATGCGGTAGGTGGTGCGGCCGACGGACGCCGGGACGGTGTCGGGATCGGTGACCCGCAGATCGAGGTGGACCTTCGTCCCGGCCGCGCGCGACTCGGCGACGAGCGCGTCCAGCGCGGCGAGGGTGGGCTGGGGCCGCCCGGACTCGTCGGACTCCCCCGCGCGCAGGACGCCGATGATCTCCCGCAGGTCCTGAAGGGCCTCGTGGGCGCTCTCCCGGATGACACCGGCCGCCCGCACGATCTCCTCGCGCGGTGCGTCCGGCCGGAACTCCAGGGCGCCCGCGTGCACGCTCAGCAGGGTCAGCCGGTGCGCGAGCACGTCGTGCATCTCGCGGGCGATCGACTCCCGGGCCAGTCGCTGGGCCCGGTCGGCGCGCAGTTGCGCCTCGGTCTCGGCGTGCCGCGCCCGGTCGCGCAGGGTGAGCATCAGCTCGCGCTTGGAGCGGGCGAGCCTGCCCCAGGCGATGACGACGAGGACGAGCAGCACCGAGAACCCGACGATCAAAGGGTAGGACATGTCCGGCTCGGGCCGCAGCCAGTAGAAGAGGGGGAGCTGGAGGAAACTGATGCCGGCGATCCAGCCGACGTACCGGAAGGGCCGGTGCACGGCGACGGTGAAGATGGCGACGAGGAACGCGCCGGCCGCCGTACTGGACAGGAAGCTGACCGCCAGGAGAGCGATCGCGAGTCCGACCGGCCAGCGGCGGCGCAGCCAGACCGCGCCGCAGGCCAGGGCGCCGAGGAGCTGGTCGAGTCCGGCGAGGGCGGGCGAGATGTCGCGCGCGGCCATGCTGTCCGCGTCCAGGGCGCCGATCAGTGCGGCGATCAGGAAGAGGGAGAAGTCCACGATCCAGTCGCGGGCGGTACGGCGCGGGCGGCCGGACCTCCCGGAGCGCGGGGCGTCCGGGTCCAGTTCGTGCACGACGGCGGACGGAAGCAGCCAGCGGCGTCCCTTGAACGGGAACGCCGACGCGGACTCCACCACGGCTTGACCTTTCACGGTCGACAAATCTACGCAGTGCGGGACCGTGGCACCTCATCGTGCGGAGAACACCGACCAAAGTCGCGGTGCCCGAGACTTTCGGCGTGCCGCGCCGGGGGGACGGGAGACTTCCGTCGGTCGCGACCCGTCCGGCGGCCGATGCGCGGGCGCGGGGCGCGGAGGGATCGTCGGGCGTATGAGGCAGTTCCTGGAGATTCTCGGATTCCTGGCCCTGGTCCAGGGCGTGCTCGGGCTGGTGCACCGGTTCACGGGGTGGGGCGGCGGCCTGGTGCATCGCTTTCTTGAGGGGTACGAGGTCTTCGCCGGTGTCGTGCTGATCGTGCTCGCGTTCGCGCTGTTCGCGGCGGCGGAGAGCCGGAGATCGGGCTGAGGCGCCGAGGAGCCGAGCAGGCCCGTGTTCAGGGGGTCTCGGGGAGGGTGTCCTCGGGAAGGGGGAATTCGCCGTACTCCGGGCGGCCCACGCGGCCGTACGTCTGGATGGAGACGCCCCTGGCGGTGATCCGGCCGCCCTCGTGCCGGAAGGCGGTCGGGAGGGCGCCCTCGGCGAAGAGGCGGCGGCCCGCGCCCAGGACGACCGGGAAGGTGAGCAGGTGGATGGTGTCGACCAGGCCCCGGGCGAGCAGGGACTGGGCGAGGACGGCGCTGCCGTGCACCTGGAGTTCGCCGTCGGTGGTGTTCTTCAGCGCGCCGACCTCCTCGGTGAGATCGCCGCCGAGCACGGTGGTGCGGGCCCACGCCGGGTCGGTGAGGGTGGTCGACGGGACGTACTTCGGCAGCCGGTTCAGCGGGCCCGCGATGGGGTCCTGCGGGTCGGTCACCCGGGGCCAGTACGCGGCGAAGATGTCGTAGGTGCGGCGGCCCAGGAGGAAGGCGCCGACGCGGTCGAAGAGGTCGGAGACGAAACGCCCGGACTCGTCGTCGCTGTACGGGACGGTCCAGCCGCCCTGGGTGAAGCCGTCCCGGGTGTCCTCCTGGGGACCGCCGGGGCCCTGGTGGACGCCGTCGAGGGACACGAACGCGGTGAGGGTGAGCTTGGCCATGATTGGTGCCTGCCTTCTGTCTCCTGTTGCTGTTGCTGCTGTTGCTGCTGTTGCCTGCTGCTGTTGCTGCCTGTTGTGCTGCCTGCTTCTGTTACCTGTTCTGCTGCCTGTTCTGCTGCCTGCTGCCTGTTTTTGCTGTCGGGCCTCGGGAAGGGACGGTTTCAGAAGTTCAGACCCGCGCGGGCTTCGCAACTCATCGGATCGGCCGCTCCGGCACCGCTCAGGTCGGTGTCCGTTCGCCGCCAGCGACGGGCGGGGGCGGTCGGTGGAATAAGGGCATGACGAACACACTGACAGTCGGGAAAGGTCACGACAGCGGCACGCTGATGGGCAGGAAGGTCCTGGTCACCGGTGGCAGCCGGGGTATCGGCGCGGCGACGGCGCTGCGGCTCGCCCGGGCGGGGGCCGATGTGGCGGTGACCTATGTGAACGGCAAGGACGGGGCCGAGGACGTCGTCCGTGCGATCGAGGCGCTCGGGCGACGCGGGGTCGCGCTGCGGGCGGACTCCGGTGACCCGGACGAGGCCGCGGGGGCGGTCGTGCTGGCCGCCGAGGCGTTGGGCGGGCTCGATGTCCTCGTGAACAACGCCGGGGTGGGGGTGCTCGGGCCGCTGGAGGGGCTCGCGCCCGCCGATGTGGAGCGGGTGCTCGCGGTGAATGTCCGCGGGGTGTTCCTGGCGTCCCAGGCCGCCGCCGCGCGCATGGGGCCGGGCGGGCGGATCATCACCATCGGCTCGTGCATGGTGCAGCGGGTGCCGGGTCCGGGCGGGACGCTCTACGCGATGAGCAAGTCCGCGCTGGTGGGGCTGACGAAGGCACTCGCGCGGGAGTTGGGGGCGCGCGGGATCACCGCCAACATCGTGCATCCCGGGCCGATCGACACCGACATGAATCCGGCGGACGGCGAGTACGCGGCCGGGAACTCCGCGCTCACCGCGTTGGGCCGGTACGGGGTGGTGGACGAGGTCGCGTCGGTGGTGGCGCATCTGGTCGGGGCCACGTACGTGACCGGGGCGGAGTTCACCGTGGACGGGGGGTTTACGGCGTAACGCCTGGTCAGCGGGGAGCCGGGCGGCAGAGTCAGGAGCTGCCGCCCGCCCTCCCCCACCGCGGGGCGCCACGTCTGCCGCCTGCCCTTCTCCTCCCCCCGCCACAGGCCGCTACCTCTATCGCTCGCCGTCCAGTTCCCGGTGACGGGCCGTCAGGGCCGCCGCGCCTTCCGCCGTGAGGGTGCCGTGCAGCCGCAGGCGGGAGATTCCACCGTCCGGGTAGATGTCGACGCGGGCGTGGGTGCCGTCGGCCGGGGTGTCCAGGACGAAGCGGTGGTTGGTGTCGGGCTGGAGGCGGGTGCGCGGAAGGATCTCCCGCCAGGTGCCGGCCCCGTCGGCCCCGTCGGCGTCGTCGCCGTCGCTCACCGACACCGACGCCCAGCCCGCGCTGTTGCCCTTCAGACAGGCCGTGTCGATCTCGACGGCGTGGATCCGGGAGCGGGCGGTGAGGCGGTAGCGGATCCAGTCGTGGCCCTGGTCGCGGCGGCGGCGGGTCTCCCAGCCGTCGTCCATCTTGCGGGAGCGGCCGGGCTGGATGGTGTGGGTGGCGGGTGAGTAGAAGAGGTCGGAGGCGTCCTCGACCCGGCCGCCGTTCTCCAGGGCGACGACGTCGAAGGAGCCGAGGGCGGCGAGCCAGCGCGGGTCCGGGACGACCTCGCCGTGGACGCGCAGCCGGGCGATGCCGCCGTCCGGGTGCTGGTTGACGCGGAGGTGGGTGAAGCGCCGGTGCGAGGTCACCGCGAAGCCGTTGGCCGCGTGGCCGCCGATCGGGGTGCGGGGGACGAGGGGCGTCCAGGTGACGTCGTCCGCGAGGAGTTCCGCGGGGGACGGGGAGCCGGGCAGCGAGGTGCCCTCGATCGACACGGACTGGGGGTGGTTGCCGCGGAAGTGGGCCGTGTCCACGACGATGCCGTGGATGACGCCGGGGGCGCCGAGCCGGATCAGGGCCCAGTCGTGGTCCTCCGGTGCCGGCCAGGGGTGCTCGGCGGAGACCCCGCGGCGGCGGCGGGTCTCCCAGCCGTCCATGATCTTGCCCTTGTGGCCGAAGTGCTCGGGGTCGAACACGGCGGGCCCGGGCAGCAGCAGGTTCTCGCGCTGGGCGAAGAACTCGTCGTTGGCGGCGATGACTCCGGCGCCGAGGCGGCGGTCGGCGAGGTCGACGTGGTGGGTGAAGGGGAGGTCGGCGGTGCGGTAGTCCGCGTAGGGGTCACCGCCGCCGTAGGGGTGTGCGTCGCCGGTGAAACTCACGATCGCCGTCACGGTGATCAGGTCCTGCCTTTCGTGTCGTCGGGTGGGAGTCGGTGGTCGGTCCGGGTGAGGAGGTGGCCCCGCGGTGCGGTGAACTCGCCGTCGTGCAGGATGCGTCGGCCGCGCAGCCAGGTGGAGCGCACGACGCCGTAGAGGGTGCGTCCGGCGTAGGCGGTGACCCGGTTGCGGTGCTGGAGGGCGGCGGGGTCGACGGTGAAGGCGGCGTCGGGGGCGAGGACGGCGAAGTCGGCGTCGTGACCGGGCGCTATGGCGCCCTTGCGGTGGTCGAGGCCGACGAGCGCGGCGGTGCGGGACGCCATCCAGCGGACGACGTCCTCCAGGGTGAGGCCGCGGGCGCGGGCCGCGGTCCAGACCGCGGGGAGGCTGAGCTGGAGGCCCGATATGCCGCCCCATGCGGTGGCGAAGTCGTCCGTCTTGAGGTCGGCCGTCGACGGGGAGTGGTCGGTGACCACGCAGTCAATCGTGCCGTCGGCGAGTGCCTGCCACAGCAGATCCTGGTTGGCGGCCTCGCGGATTGGCGGGCAGCACTTGAACTCACTGGCCCCGTCGGGGACTTCCTCCGCCGTCAGGGTGAGGTAGTGCGGGCAGGTCTCCACGGTGAGCCGGACGCCGTCGGCGCGCGCGGCGGCGATCAGCGGCAGCGCGTCGGAGGAGGAGAGGTGGAGGACGTGGACGCGGGCGTCGAGCCGTCGCGCCTGTTCGACGAGGGCTCCTATGGCGGTGTCCTCGGCGTGGCGCGGGCGGCTGGCCAGGAAGTCGGCGTACCTGGGGCCGCCCTGCTGGGGGGCGGCGGCGAGGTGGTGGGGGTCCTCGGCGTGCACGATGAGCAGTCCGTCGAAGCCGGCGATCTCCGTCATGGACCGGGCGAGCCGGTCCCGGTCCAGGTGCGGGAACTCGTCCACGCCGGACGGGGAGAGGAACGCCTTGAAGCCGAAGACCCCGGCCTCGTGCAGCGGGCGCAGGTCGCGGACGTTGTCGGGCAGGGCGCCGCCCCAGAAGCCGACGTCGACGTGGGCCTTGTCGGCGGCGGCCTGCCGCTTGATCCGCAGATGCTCGACAGTGGTGGTCGGCGGGAGGGAGTTGAGGGGCATGTCCACGAGGGTGGTGATGCCGCCGGCCGCCGCCGCGCGGGTGGCGGTCCAGAAGCCCTCCCACTCGGTGCGGCCGGGGTCGTTCACATGCACGTGGGTGTCCACCAGGCCCGGCAGCAGCACATCGTCGCCGAGGTCCTCGGTCCGCGCCGCCGCCACGGGTGCGTCGTAGGGGAGTACGGCGGTGATGGTGCCGCCGGTGACGGTGACGGACGCGGCGCGTGTCCCCTCGGGGGTGAGGACGCGCGTCGAGCGCAGCACCAGTTCCACGGGTTCCGCCCCCGCGTCCACACCCTCTGCTCCCGCGTGCACGGTGTCGGACACCCGCATCCCCTCTCTGTTCAACGTTTTGTTGAATCTGATGCCGGAGTCTTCACTCCCGTCGCAGTCGCGTCAAGAGGCACCTCAAGAGGCACACTTCTCCCCAGTACACCTCGGCGCACTCGACGCAGCCCTCTGGACGTTTCCACAAAGCGGAATTACACTTCCGGAAGGCAGAACGTAGCTCCGCGTCAGCGGGGAGTCGACCGGTTGCCGGGTAGGCTTCTGCCCTCCCGCCAGCCCCGAAAGGAACGCGCCGTGCCGACGTCGAGCGCCAGCACCAACGACTCCGTCAAGTCCTCCCCCAGCGGCGGCGTCCAGTCCCTTGAGCGCGCCTTCGACCTGTTGGAGCGGATGGCGGACGCGGGCGGCGAGGTCGGCCTCAGCGAGCTGTCCGCGAGCAGCGGGCTTCCGCTGCCCACCATCCACCGGCTGATGCGCACCCTGGTGGCGTGCGGCTACGTACGCCAGCAGCCCAATCGGCGGTACGCGCTCGGCCCGCGGCTGATCCGGCTGGGTGAGTCGGCCTCCCGGCTGCTGGGCACCTGGGCCCGCCCCTATCTCGCCCGGCTGGTCGAGGAGACGGGCGAGACGGCGAACATGGCGCTGCTCGACGGCGACGAGATCGTGTATGTGGCGCAGGTGCCGTCCAAGCACTCGATGCGGATGTTCACCGAGGTCGGCCGGCGGGTGCTGCCGCACTCCACGGGGGTGGGCAAGGCCCTGCTGGCGGGTTTTCCGCCGGAGGAGGTGCGGGCGCTGCTGGCCCGCACCGGGATGCCCGCCGCGACGGAGAAGACCATCGTCACGGCCGACGGGTTCCTCGCGGCGCTGGAAGACGTCCGGAGCCAGGGGTACGCGGTGGACGACAACGAGCAGGAGATCGGGGTGCGGTGTCTGGCCGTGCCGGTGCCCGACTCCCCCACCGCGGCGGCCATCTCCATCTCCGGGCCCGCCGGCCGGGTCACCGAGGAGGCCACCGAGCGGATCGTGCCGGTGCTCCAGCAGACCGCGCTCGACCTGTCGCACGCGCTGGCCAGCTCCGGCGTCCAGTAGACGTCCGTAGACGTCCAGTAGGCGTCCCGGCCGTCAGGTTCTCTCAGGGCTGCCAGTCCCTCAGGGCTGCCAGTCCCTCTCAGGGCCCGTCAGGTCCTCGCGGGCTGCCCGAACACCTCCACCGCCGTCCTGACCTCGGCCAGCCGCCCCGACAGCGCGCTCACCGAGCCGATCGCGCCGGCGATCACCAGGAGCGAGCGGCGCAGCCGCGCGGGCTCCGGGGTGCCGTGGGTGAGTATCGCGGTGAGGGCGGCCAGTTCCTCCTCGGCGAAGAAGCGGTCCGGGAAGTCGGCCGGGTGGGCGGCGAGTTCACGGCGCAGCCGGGAGACCGCGGTCCGCAGTTCGGCGACCCTCAGCTCCGCCACCCTCGGATCCTCACGGCTGCCCGGCACCGTCGTCTGCTCCAGGCTGTCCCACAAGCTGTCCCACACGATCTTCTCCCCCCGCGCACCCGGTGGTGCGCTCTCCGGTCGTGCCCTGCCGGTGGTCGGCACCACGGACGCGGGTCAGTAAACGGCACCACGCGCGGCGCGCGCCACCACGCGGACCGAAATTCAGCCCGCTGTGTGCGCCCCGGGGCGCACGGGGAACGCGAGGTTGACTCCTGGCGGAGATTCGCGCCCGGCGCGCGCGGGCGATGCGCCCCGGTGTCGGGTAAGCAGGGACCATGACGGATCAGGACGAGAGCCCGGTCGCCGCGCTGCTGCTGGCCGCCGGGGGCGGGCGGCGGCTGGGCGGGCGCCCCAAGGCACTGCTGAGGCACCGGGGAAGACCGCTGGTCGAACAGGGGGTGGAGGTGCTGCGGACGGCCGGATGCGCCCGGATCCATGTCGTACTGGGGGCGCGCGCCGAGACCGTACGCCGGGAGGCGCGGCTGGACGGATGTGTGCTGGTGGACAACCCGGAGTGGGAGCGGGGGATGGGGTCCTCGCTGCGTGCGGGGCTGGACTCGCTGACCGGAACCGGTGCGCGGGCGGCGCTCGTCGCGCTGGTCGACCAGCCCGGCATCGGGCCGGAAGCGGTGGCGCGGGTGCTCGCCGCGTACGCGGACGGCACGGCCGGCGTCTCGCTGGTCTCGGCCGTCTACGACGGGGTACGCGGTCATCCGGTGCTGCTGGGCGGGGAGCACTGGGCGGGGATCGCGGCGTCCGCGACGGGGGACCGGGGGGCGCGCGCGTATCTCGCGGCGCACGCGCGGGAGCTTCGGCTGGTGGAGTGCGGGGATGTGGCCCGGCCGTACGACATCGACACCGAGGCCGACCTGGGCCACCTTGAGTGAGCGGGATGACACCGAGCGCCACCTTGGCTCGAATTGGAGATTCTCGACATCGACACAAATCTTGAACTTCCACAATGAGGAAACTAGTATCCACTGTTCAGAAGCATCTGATCTACGATCGGAGCCTCGCCGCCCCGTTCGCACGCTCTGGCACGCGGTGCCCGCCGTGCGGGGCGGCGGCACCCCGGTCCGCCGCAACAGCTCGCCGAAGGAAGTGACAGCTCATGTCCGCACCAGCGCCGTCCTCGCTGGCCATCGTCGACGCCGAGCCCCTGCCGCGGCAGGAGGAGGTCCTCACCGACGCGGCGCTCGCCTTCGTGGCCGAGCTGCACCGCCGGTTCACGCCCCGGCGTGACGCACTCCTCGCCCGCCGCGCGGAGCGCCGCGCCGAGATCGCCCTCACCTCGACCCTCGACTTCCTGCCGGAGACCGCCGCGATCCGCGAGGACGACTCCTGGCGGGTCGCCCCGTCGCCGGCCGCGCTGGACGACCGCCGGGTGGAGATCACCGGCCCCACCGACCGCAAGATGACCATCAACGCCCTCAACTCCGGTGCCAAGGTGTGGCTCGCGGACTTCGAGGACGCCTCCGCGCCCACCTGGGAGAATGTGATCCTCGGCCAGGTGAACCTGGCCGACGCCTACACCCGGAACATCGACTTCACCGACGCCGGAAGCGGCAAGTCGTACGCCCTGAAGGCCGACGACGAACTGGCCACCGTCGTGATGCGCCCGCGCGGCTGGCATCTGGACGAGCGTCATCTGACCGACGCCGACGGCGTCCCGGTCCCCGGCGCCCTGGTCGACTTCGGCCTCTACTTCTTCCACAACGCCCAGCGGCTGATCGACCTCGGCAAGGGCCCGTACTTCTACCTCCCGAAGACGGAGTCCCACCTGGAGGCCCGCCTCTGGAACGAGGTGTTCGTCTTCGCCCAGGACTACGTCGGTGTCCCGCAGGGCACCGTCCGCGCCACCGTCCTCATCGAGACGATCACCGCGGCCTACGAGATGGAGGAGATCCTCTACGAGCTGCGCGACCACGCCTCCGGGCTGAACGCGGGCCGCTGGGACTACCTCTTCTCCCTCGTCAAGAACTTCCGTGACGGCGGGCCCCGGTTCGTGCTGCCGGACCGCAACGCGGTGACGATGACCGCCCCGTTCATGCGCGCGTACACCGAACTCCTCGTCCGCACCTGCCACAAGCGGGGCGCGCACGCGATCGGCGGCATGGCGGCGTTCATCCCCTCCCGCCGGGACCCCGAGGTCAACAAGGTCGCCTTCGAGAAGGTGCGCGCGGACAAGGACCGGGAGGCGGGCGACGGCTTCGACGGCTCCTGGGTCGCCCACCCCGACCTGGTGCCGATCGCCATGGAGTCCTTCGACCGGGTTCTCGGCGACCGGCCGAACCAGAAGGACCGGCTGCGCGAGGACGTCGACGTCAAGGCGGCCGACCTGATCGCCGTCGACTCCCTCGACGCCAAGCCGACGTACGCGGGCCTGGTCAACGCGGTGCAGGTCGGCATCCGGTACATCGAGGCGTGGCTGCGCGGGCTCGGCGCGGTCGCCATCTTCAACCTCATGGAGGACGCCGCCACCGCGGAGATCTCCCGCTCGCAGATCTGGCAGTGGAGCAACGCGGGCGTCGTCCTCGACAACGGCGAGCGGGTCACCGCCGAACTGGCCCGCAAGGTCGCCGCCGAGGAACTGGCCGCCATCCGCGCGGAGATCGGCGACGAGGCGTTCACCGCCGGGCACTGGCAGCAGGCCCATGACCTGCTGCTGACCGTCGCCCTGGACGAGGACTACGCCGACTTCCTGACGCTGCCGGCGTACGAACAGCTCAAGGGCTGAGCTTGCGGCCACCCGGCGGGCGGGTCCGGCACGGGTTCGGTCGAGGATCAAGAACATGCAGGCAGACCGCCTCAGAGCGGTCTGCCTGCTGTGGTGCTCGGGCGCCGAAGAACTATGGGCAGGTGTGGACGGCGCCCGCCCAGTCGGCATGGTCGGAGTTGCCGTTGTCGCCGGCGTTGGTGGCGACGAGGCGGATCCGGCTGTGGCCAGTGGTGTCGACGTCGATGAACGCGGGCTTGTTCGGGGTGACGGTGGGGCTGGTGTAAAGGGGGGTGCCGCCGTCGCCGAGGATCTTGAACTGAACGCTGCCGTGGTCCCCTACTTCGGCGTCGACGGCGCCGACGGCGGTGAAGCGGGTGCAGCCGACCTGGTCGATGGTGATCTCGGAGTTGGCGTGCGCGCCGATGCCCTTGGGGTAGGAGACCCCGCTGACCTTGATCCGCAGGCCGTCCGTCGCGGTGATGTCGTTGTTGGACCGGTCGCGTTCCACCGGGCCCCAGCCGTTGGTCTGCGCGGCCCAGGTGCGGTCGGAGGAGAAGGACCCTGATCCCTTCGCTGTACCGGTACAGGTCACCTTGGCATCCGCCCAGTCCGCGTGGTCGGAGTCGGTGCCGTCGGCGACACCGTCGACCGGGCTGAGTGCGCGCAGTTCAAGGACCTTCACCCCTGCGGTGGGGACGTTGAGGAGAGTGGGTGCCTGTCCGCCCGTCTTCGTGTCCGTGTAGGCGAGAAGGCGACCATCGCCGTAGACACCGAATTGGGCGCTTCCCTTCCCTCTCGCGTCGTCGTCGATTCCCACCTTGGCGGAGAACTGTGAGCAGGAGCCGCCGAGCCAGTAGTTCACGTTGGCGTTGGCATGGGTGCCCAGGCCCGTGGGGTAGACGGTGCCTCCGATGGTGAGAGGCGTGCCATCACCCGCGGCCGGACCGCCGTTGGTGGTGTTGAGTTCGACCGGGCCCCGGCCGTTGACCGCGTCGAGGGGCTTCAGGGAGCTGAGCTGGTGGACTCCTGCGCCGAGAGGCCCTGCGGCCAGAGATCCGGTTCGGCTGATCCGGAAGGCGACGACGTCACGTGCGGGAACGGTGGCGGAGATGTTCCCTGTCGTGGTGGAGGTGACGCCGCTCCACAGGTTCTTGAGGTGGTACGAGGTGGAGCCGCCCAGACCCGCCTGCGCCGCGGACGTGGTGATGCCGAGAGGGCTGTCACCGCGGTTGAGGAGCGCCACGGCGATGTCACCGTTCGCAAGCGGCTTGGCCCATACGTCAGCGTTTCCTGTTCGGGCGACTCGGCGTCCGGCGGAGCCACCCCAGCTCTGGTTGACCGCGATGATGTCGGCGTTGGTCAGGATGGACTTGGTGCCGGCCTTCATGGTGGTGGGGTCGTCGGCGAAATACAGCGGGCCGCCGCTGAAGGCCCACAGGGTGAACTGGGCGCGGTCTTCGTTGACGGGCCGGCTTTCGTTGATGCCGGCCTGGACGTAGTCCCAGTCGACCCATCTGTCAGGCGCGCTGCGGAAGACCTGGTGGGAGGCCGCGTCGATGAGGTCCAGCGTTCCCAGGTGGCTTGACCCCGGCACCGCGACCCCTCTGCGCCAGTCGGTCGTGAGGTCCTCGCCGGCTCGTGTGCTGTGTCCAAAGTCGCCGAAGTCGTGCGCGATGGAGTGGGTGGCGGGCAGGAACGAGTTCGGATTGATGTTGTACACGATGGGGCGGCCGGTGGCCTTGAGCGCGTCCCGCATGACAGCGAACCGCTGCTGCACGTATGCGAGATCCTTGGGAGCGGTGTTGTCCCGGTCGCACCAGTCGTACTTGAGCAGATCAACGCCCCAGGAAGCGAACGTGTTGGCGTCCTGCTGCTCCCGGCCCAGACTTCCTTCGAAGTCCGCGCACGTCTTCCGCAAGGGCGCGGCGTAGAGGCCGAACTTCAGGCCCTTGCTGTGGATGTAGTCGCCGAGGGCCTTCATGCCGCTGGGGAACTTGGCGGGGTCGGCCTTGATGTTGCCGCCGGCGTCCCTGCCTGCCGACCAGCAGTCGTCGACGCCGATGTACTCATAGCCGGCGTCCTTCATTCCGCCGGACGCGATGGCATCCGCGGCAGCCTTGATCTTGGCTTCGTCGATGTTGCAGCCGTAGGTGTACCAGGTGTTCCAGCCCATCGTAGGGGTGGTCGCCACCCCGGGCTGCGGAGCGGCTACGGCCGGGGACTGTCCGAAGGTCGCGGTGGCACTGACGGCGGTGGCGGTGAGCGCCGCGGCCGAGAGGATCGTCAGCAGCCGGGAACGAGGCGGAGACACTGACCGTGGGGAGGGGGGAAGTGGAGTCGCTGGGGTGAACATGGCTGGTCTCCTTGGGGTCTGAGGCGGTGCGGGGCGGACCGGATGGGGTGGATGGCTGGTGTTTGGTTCGTCAGGCGGGGAGGCCGATGGGGCGCTCGCCGTTGCGGCGTTGCTGGATGACGACGGCGGCGACGAGGAGGGCGCCTTGTGCGACGTTCTGCCAGAAGGAGTTGATGCCCTGGACGGTGAGGCCGTTCTCCAGGGCGCCGAGGAGGGCGACGGCGAGGAGGGTGCCGCCGATGCCGCCCTTGCCGCCCTTGAGGGCGGCTCCGCCGAGGGCGGCGGCGGTGATGGCCTTGAGTTCGAGACCTTCGCTTCCGGAGACGGGCTGGCCGGAGCCGGTGCGGGCGGTCAGCAGGATGCCGGCGACGGCGGCGACGGTGCCGATGAGGGCGTAGACGGCGATGAGGTATTTGTTGATGCTGATGCCGGCGAGGCGGGCGGCGGTGTCGTTGCCTCCGATGGCGTAGAGATTGCGGCCGATGTCCGTGTACTTGAGCAGGACGTGGACGGCGGCGGCGGTGAGGATGAGGATCCAGACCATGACGGGGAGTCCGGCGATCTTGCCGCGGCCGAGGAAGACGAAGACGTCGTCGTTGAGGACGTAGCCCTGGGCGCGGCCGTCGGACAGGAGCTGGGCGAGGCCCTTGTAGGCGGCGAGTCCGGCGAGGGTGGCGATGGTGGGATTGACCCGGCCGTAGACGATGACCAGGCCGTTGACGACGCCGATGGCCAGTCCGACCCCGACGGCGCCGGCCATGCCGGCGAGGGCGTTGGAGCCGGTGGTGGTGAAGACCATGGCGGAGACGACGGAGGCGACCCCGGCCTGGGAGCCGACGGAGATGTCGAGCCCGGCGCAGATGATGACGACGGTCTGCACGATGGCGAGCAGGCCGGTGATGGTCGCCGCCTCGGAGATCACCTGCATGTTCGACCAGCTGAGGTAGTTGTCGTTGAGGATGCCGAACAGGGCGAGCACGAGGACCAGGGCGCCGATCAGGCTGATGTTCTGCCCGCCGATCGAGGCCAGCAGCTTCGACCTGCGGCTTCCGGCGCCGTCGGTGGGGACCTTCACGTCCGGGGAGGGGGCGCTGGTGAGGGTCATGAGGTGGCTCCGGGGGCGCTGGTGCCGGCGAGGTCGCCGGCCATGGCAAGGGCGAGGAGGGATTCCTCGGTGGCTTCGTGGTGGGCGAGTTCGCCTGTGATCCGGCCGCTCTGCATCACGACGATGCGGTCGGCGAGGCCGAGGAGTTCGGGGAGTTCGGAGGAGATGACGAGGACGGCGACGCCCTCGGCGGCGAGGTCGGCGATGATCTGGTAGATCTCGGCCTTCGCGCCGACGTCGATGCCGCGGGTCGGCTCGTCGAGGATCAGGACCTTCGGCTTGCGGGCCAGCCAGCGGGCCAGGACGACCTTCTGCTGGTTGCCTCCGGACAGTTTGCGGACCTCGTGGTCGATGGAAGGGGTGCGCACCCGCAGCCGGTCGGTGAAGCGCTGGGCGAGTTCTCGTTCGGCGCTTCTGCGCACGAAGCGGAATCGGCGCAGCCGGCCGAGTACGACGAGGGAGGTGTTCTCGCGAATGGTCTGCTGCAGGAAGAGGGCCTGGGCCTTGCGTTCCTCCGGCGCGAGTCCGAGTCCGGCGCGGATGGCCCGGCGAGGGCGGCCACTTCTCAGCGGCACCCCGTCGAGGGTGGCGCTGCCGCTGCGGACCGGCAGGTCACCGACGAGGGCCAGGGCGAGTTCGGAGCGCCCGGCGCCGATCAGACCGGCCAGGCCGACGATTTCTCCGGCATGCACGCGCAGGTCGATGTCGGTGACGTCGTCGGTGGTGAGGTTCTTGACGTCGAGGACGAGCCGGTCGGTGGCCACCCGCTGCCGTACGAACATGCCGGCCAGGTCACGCCCGACCATCAGCCGCACCAGTTCGCCCTCGTTCGTGGTGCGCGCCTGCTGGACCCCGGCGAGGCACCCGTCACGGAGCACGGCGATCCGGTCCGCGAGCTGGAAGATCTCCTGCATGCGGTGGGAGACGTAGACGATGGCGATGCCCTGGTCCCGCAGTCGACGGATGAGGGCGAACAGGGCGTCCACCTCGTGCTCCGAGAGGGAGGAGGTCGGTTCGTCGAACGCGATCGCCTTGGGCGGGACCGCACCCGTCAGTGCGCGCATGATCTCGACCAACTGGCGCTGTGCCGGGGTGAGTTCGTGGCCCCTCAGACCGGGGTCGAGAACCTCGGCGAAGCCGAGCCGGTCCAGGTCGGCGGTGATCCGGCGGCGCAGTTCCCTGCGATCCAGCAGCCGGCCGGCCTTGCGGGGCAGGGCACCGGCGTAGACGTTCTCCGCGACGGTGATGTGCGGGATGATCTCCGGTTCTTGCGGAATGATCCGGATGCCCGCCGCGCGGGCGTCCGCCGGGGAGGAGAGCGAGACGCTCTCCCCGTCGATCAGCACCCGCCCCTCGGTCGGCTGATGGTCGCCGGTGAGGATCTTCAGCAGGGTGGACTTCCCGGCGCCGTTCTCCCCCATGAGGGCGGTGACCTGACCGGCCGGGAAGTCCAGCGTCACGGCGCTGAGCGCCTGAACGGCGCCGAAACGCTGGGTGACTCCGGCCACGCCGACCATGTGTGATCGCGCTGCGACGTCGGACGGCTCGTCGGAAGGGCCGGGGGGTGCGGTCGGGTGGGGCACATGGGTCATGGGTCGGTTACCTCGAAGGGGTCGTGCTCGTGTGGTCATGGGCACCCGTCGGCCGGGGGCGGGGCAGTCGGTCGGCGGCTCCGCGGGGAGCCGCCCGCCGATGCGCTTCAGTTGCACCTGAGGCCGCTGGACTTCCAGTCGGTGCGGTCGACCATGGCGGTGGGGGCGAATGCCTCCCGCGGGAAGTCCTTGCCGTTCTTGAGCTTGTCGTACATGGTCTGGACGGCCAGCGCGCCGACGTCCTTGCCATTGATGAACAGCGCGGCCTTCATGCCGGAGGGCTTGTCGGTCTGCCATTCCTTGCAGGCGAGGTAGGCGCCCAGCCCGACGCCGACGACGTTCGCGGGCTTGATGCCGGCGTTCTGCAGTGCGGTGACGCCGCCCATGACGTTCTCGTCGTTGCAGCCCCACACGACCCAGTTCTTGACCTTCGCGTTGGCGGTGACCGTGGCGGCGATCTTGTCCTGTGCGCCGGTCGGAGTGTTGTCGGTGGGGACGTCGATGGTCTTGACGCCGGGGACGGCGGCGGTGAATGCCTTCTTCGCCGCGTTGATCCGGTCGCCGCAGACGGTGACGTCCTGCTTCCAGGCGGAGATCACACGGGTGTCCGCCGCGTCGAAGCCGGCCTTCTTGAACTCCTCGGCGGCGCGCTTGCCGACCTCGGCGCCCATCTGCTCGCCGCTGAAGCCGATCCGGGGCACCAGATCCTTGGCGTCGCACTCAACGGGGTCGGGGCCGGAGGTGCAGATCTGGTCGTCCGAGGTCAGCAAGGGGACCTTGGCGTCCTTCGCGATCTGGGCGATCTGGGGGCCGACGGCCGGGTCGGGGACGACGATGACGAGTCCGCTGGTCTTCTGCGCGATGGCGGACTGCACCTCGGAGACCGTCTTGTTGGCGTCGTTGCCGAGGTTGACCACCTTGAGGCCGATCCCGAGTTCCGCTGCCTTCGCCTTGGCGCCGGCCGCCTCGGCGACGAAGTACTCCTGGTCACCCTGCTTCTGCAGATAGGTGATCGAGATCTTGCCGTCGGCCTTGCCGACGGTGTCCTGCGTGGTCTTCTCCTTGCCGGACGAGCATGCCGTGCTCACACCCAGCGTGAGCAGCAGTCCGATCGAGGCGGCCAGGGTTCGGCGGTGCGGGGTGCTGACCATTGCGGCTCCAGAGGATGAAGGGATGTGCACGGGAGGGGAGAAGGGGAGGTGGTGCCGGCAGCGGCTGCGCCCGGCAGGCATGGCCGGTGCCTCGTGGGGTTCGGACGCGGCATCGATCCGACGTGAGCGAGGACCTGGGGCCGGACGGCGGCGCACAGCCGTGCCGTGCACCGAGGCGACCCACGGTGGTCCTGGCCGGTGATCCTGTGAGCGCGGAGGCCCCCCTGTCAAGATGTTTGCATAATTAATGCCTACGGGTACGGTGTGCGGCATGACGAAGAGGACGGGCCGCAGATTCGAGGGCCACGTAGCGGTGATCACCGGCGCGGCCACGGGCATAGGCGCCGCGGCAGCAAGGCGCCTGGCCGACGAGGGAGCGTCGGTGATCGCCGTCGACATCGCCGACGAGGCAGGCCGAGCGACCGTCGCGGCCATCACGGAGTCGGGTGGCTCGGCCGAGTACCGGCACGGTGATGTGACGTCCGCGTCGATGTGGGACGGCCTCGCCCGGCACGTCGAGACGCACTACGGCCGGCTGGACGTGCTCCACTCCAACGCCTACGCGGTGGTCGTCAAGCCCGCGCACGAACTGACCGAGGCGGAGTGGGACGGCCAGTTGGACGTCACGCTGAAGGCCGCCTGGCTGGGGATCCGGAGCTTCGCCGCGGCGCTGCGCGACAGCGAGGGCGCCGTCGTGCTCACCTCCTCGGTACACGCCCTGATCGGGCTCCCCGGCCATCCCGCCTACGCGGCGGCGAAGGGCGCACTGTGCTCGATGGGCCGTCAGCTCGCGGTCGAGTACGGACCGCAGGTTCGTGTCAACACCGTCGTGCCGGGCCCGATCATGACGGCCGCCTGGGAGCGGGTGGCCGAAGCGCGGCGGGCCGACAGCGTGGCCGCGACGGTGGCGAAGCGGTTCGGTACCCCGGAGGAGGTCGCCGCCGCGGTCGCGTTCCTCGCCTCCTCCGACGCCTCCTACGTCACCGGCACCACCCTTGTGGTGGACGGTGGTTGGTCCGTCGTCAAGGATTCCTCATGACACGTACGAAGATCACCCCGCCGTCATGCCGGCCGGGTCCAAGAGGGGGGAGCCGGCCATGAATCAGCCGACACGCAACCTGCACCAGCAGATCTTCGACATCATCGGGCAGCGGATCATCGCCGGAACGCACGCTCCCGGCGACTCGCTCCACCCGGACCGGCTGGAGCAGGAACTCGGCGTCAGCAAGACCGTGCTCCGCGAAGCGCTGCGCGTGCTGGCCTCGAAGGGCCTGATCGACTCCCGGCAGAAGCGCGGAACGTTCGTCCGCCCCCGCGCCGACTGGAACCTCCTCGACAGCGACCTGCTGCGCTGGCAGGGCGCGAGCGCCGAGGACGAGAACTTCCTCACCAACCTCGGTGAGGTCCGCTCGATCGTGGAGCCGGCCGCCGCACGGCTGGCCGCACAGCGCCGCGACGACGCCGATCTCGCCGCCCTGGCCGACGCGTTGCGCCTCATGGTGGAGGCCGGAACCGACACGCACGCCTCGGTCGAGGCGGACCTCGCCTTCCACGCGTCCCTGCTCGCCGCCGCGCACAACGAACTGCTGACCCGTATGGAGGTGGTGATCGAGGCCGGGTTGCGGGTCCGCGACCACCTCGTCCACAGCGCCGACCAGTGGGCCGACCCCGTACCCGCGCACCGCGCCGTGCTGGACGCCGTACGCGACCGGAACCCGGATGCCGCCGAACGCGCCGTGCAGCACCTGCTCGCCCAGGCCACCGCCGATGTCGACGACCTGATCCACGACCCGGACCGGGGACACCACGCATGAAGATCACATCTCTGGAGACCTTTCTCGTCGCACCGCGCTGGCTCTTCCTGCGCGTCGCCACCGACGAGGGCATCACCGGCTGGGGCGAACCGGTCGTCGAAGGCCGAGCCGAGACGGTCCGCGCCGCCGTCCACGAACTGGCCGACTACCTGGTCGGCGAGGACCCCCTGCGTATCGAGTACCACTGGCAGGTTCTCACCAAGGGGGGCTTCTACCGGGGCGGCCCCGTCCTCTCCAGCGCTGTCGCCGGTATCGACCAGGCCCTGTGGGACATCGCCGGCAAGACGTACGGCGTTCCTGTGCACCAACTGCTCGGCGGCCCGGTGCGCGACCGGCTGCGGGTGTACGCGTGGATCGGCGGGGACAGCCCCGATCACGTCGCCGAACTCGCCCGTGAACAGCTCGACGCCGGATTCACCGCCGTCAAGATGAACGGCTCCGCCCAGATGCGCGCCATCGACACCCCCGCGCAGACCCAGGCCGTCATCGACCGGGTGGCCGCCGTACGCGAGGTGCTCGGGCCCGACCACGACGTGGCGGTCGACTTCCACGGCCGGATGTCGACCGCGATGTCCCGTCGGCTGCTGCCCCTGCTGGAGCCGCTGCACCCGCTGTTCGTGGAGGAACCCGTCCTCCCGGAGAACGCCCGCGATCTACGGCAGTTGGTCGACTCCACCTCCCTCCCCCTGGCGCTGGGGGAACGGCTCTACTCGCGCTGGGACTTCCGTGACGTGCTGAGCACCGGCATCGCCGTCGCCCAGCCCGACCTGTCCCATGCCGGCGGCATCTCCGAGGTCCGCCGTATCGCCGCTCTCGCCGAGATGCACGACGTGTCCATGGCTCCGCACTGCCCGCTCGGACCGATCGCACTCGCGGCATCCCTGCAGATCGGCTTCGCCACGCCGAACTTCCTCATCCAGGAGCAGAGTCTCGGCATCCACTACAACAAGGGGAACGAACTGCTGGACTATCTGCTCGACCCGACGCCGTTCCGCTTCACCGACGGCCATGCCGACCGGCCCACCGGGCCCGGTCTCGGCATCGACATCGACGAGAACGCCGTACGGCACGCCGCCGCGACCGGGCACCGCTGGCGCAATCCCGTCTGGCACCACAGCGACGGGTCGTTCGCGGAATGGTGAACCACGTCCCGCTCACCGCCGAGACCGACGCCGGACTCGGCGGCCGGTGGACCTCCCTCACCGCCGCCGGCCGGGAATGGCTCTGGCACCGGCCGGACCCCGCCCGTCACACCGTCAGACCCGGTGACAGCTTTGTCGACGCGGGCGGCCTGGAGGAGTGCGTCCCCACCGTCCGCGGCCTGCCCGACCACGGAGACGCCTGGTCCCGCCCCTGGCGGCGGGCAGGCGACTCGGACGTGGTGGAAACCCCCGACTTCGTCCTGCACCGGAGCATCGACCACCGCGCAGGCGCCGTACACGCCCGGTACCGGCTGTCCGCGGACCCTGGCTACCGCTTTCTGTGGGCCGCCCACGCACTGCTCGACCTCGGCGCCGGCGCCCGGCTCCACGCGCCTGCGGGCACGCCCACCCGGATCTTCCCGGAGGCCGCCCACCTGATCGACAGGCCCTGGCCGGACCATGCCCCGCACCTGACCGGACCGTGGCCCGCTCCGTACGGTCTCGCCCTGGACCGCTTCGGGCCCGCCGACGGCACCGCCGCCGGCGCCGTGCTCACCAGGTGCTCGGACGTGAGGATCACCGACGGTCCGGACACACTCCGTCTGACCCTCCACACCGGCGCCGATGTCCCCGTCTCGATCGGGCTGTGGCGCAACCTCGGCGGCTACCCGGCCGCCGCCCCCTACCGCAGTATCGGCGTCGAACCCATGCTCGGCGCTGTCTTCGATCTCGCCGAGGCGGGAGAGGGCGAAGCCGCCGTCGTTCCCCGCGGCGGCGAACTGTGCTGGGAGCTGCACGTCACCGCCACACGCGCCACACCTCACGAAAGCACCCCATGAAACTGACCCGACTGCCCCACCACACCCTCGCCATCGTGCGGGGACGTGACCGTGCCGCCGCGCTGCGCACCGTGCTCACCCTCGCGGAAGAGGGCCTCACCGCGACCGAGGTGCCCCTCACGACCACCGACGCCCTGTGGGTGATCGAACAGGCCCGCCGTGAACTCGGCCCCGACGCCCTCCTCGGCGCCGGCACCGTCCTGACACCCGGCCAAGCCGCCCGCGCGGCCGACGCGGGAGCCGGCTTCCTCGTCACACCAGGCGTGGTCGAGGGCCTGGGGACCCGACTGCCCGTGCTGATGGGCGCCATGACACCCACCGAGATCATCTCCGCCACCAGCCACGGAGCCCTCGCCGTCAAACTCTTCCCCGCCTCCCTCGGCGGCCCCGCCTACCTGACGACGCTGCGCGCCCCGTTCCCCGACGTCCCCCTCCTCCCCGTCGGAGGCATCGACGCCGCTGCCGCGCGCGCGTACCTCGACGCCGGGGCCGTCGCCGTCGGCGCCGGGGCACCCTTGATCGGCGATGCCGCCGACGGCGGAGACCTCACAGCACTACGCGCCCGAGCCGCGCAGTGGCGCTCGTCCCTCGCCGAGGCAGCGACCCTATGACCACCGCCTCCGGAATCGAGATCGTCACCGTCGGAGAGGCCATGGCCGCCCTGCGGGCCACCGGCCCGATCAGGCTCGCCCCGGCCATGGAGCTGTCCGTAGCCGGCGCCGAGGCCAATGTGGCCATCGGGCTGTCCCGGCTCGGCCACCGCGTCACCTGGGCCGGGTGCCTCGGCGACGACGAGTTCGGCGCCCTGGTCCTGCGCACCCTGCGCGCCGAACAGGTCGACGTCAGCCACGCCCGCACGGACACCGACGGACGGCCCACTGGTCTCCTGGTGCGCGAGGACGGGATCGGCGACCTCGCCAAGGTCCGCTACTACCGCAGCGGATCGGCCGGCTCGTCGGTCCGGCCCGACGACGTCCTTCCCGCACTCAGGCCCGGGGTGCGCATCCTGCACCTGACCGGAATCACCCCCGCGCTCAGCTCCTCGGCCGCACACGCCGCACGCGCAGCCGCCACCCGCGCCCGGGAACTCGGGACCCTCGTCTGCCTCGACGTCAACTACCGGGCACGCCTCTGGCCGGCCGGGCAGGCGCGCGAGGCACTGCTGCCGCTGGCCCGCACGGCCGACATCCTGGTGGCCTCCGCCGATGAGCTGCACCTGGTCCAGGACGACCCGTCACTCGGCGAAGAGGAAGCCGTCGGGGCCCTGCTCGCCCAAGGCCGCAGCGAGGTGGTGGTCACCCGCGGCGGCGACGGAGCGAGCGTCACCACCCCCGGCGGGACAGTCAGTTCCCCGGTCCGGCCGGTGCCCGTCAGAGATGTGATCGGCGCCGGTGACGCGTTCGTCGCCGGCTACCTCTCCGGCTTCCTCGACGGGCTCGGCGTCCACGAGCGACTGCACCGCGCCACCACCACCGGCGCGTTCGCCGTCACCACCCGGGGCGACTGGGAAGGTCTCCCCACCCGAGCCGACCTCGCACTGTTCGACAGCCCCGCCGGCACGACCCTGCGCTGACCCGCCGAGGGCGACCCCGCGCCGACCCACCAAGGAGTCCCCATGCACCAGGACCACCCCCCGGCGGGCATCTGGGCCCACGGCGACCACGAACTGGGCGAAGGCGCCCGCTGGGTCGACGGGCGGCTGGTCTTCGTCGACATCCTCACGGGACGCCTCCTCGAAGCCCCCGGTCCCGCCCCCTGCGCCGTGCGTGAACTGCTGCGCCTGGACGTCCCGCTCGGCGCCGTCGCCCCCGTTCACGGACGCCCGGGCCACTGGATCGCCGCCGCAGGGACCGGCATCGCCCTCATCGCCCCCGACGGACACACCGAGTGGCTGGCCCGCCCCGAGGACCACACCCCCGCCCCCACCCGGATGAACGACGGTGCCTGCGACCCCCACGGCAGATTCTGGGCCGGCAGCATGCCCTACGACGCCACCCCCGGCGCGGGATCCCTCTACCGCACCGATCGCGACGGCTCCGTCCACCAGGTCCTCGACGGCCTCACCATCGTCAACGGGCCCGCGTTCACCCCCGACGGCCGTCAGCTCTACCTCGCCGACAGCGCGGCCGGTGTCATCCACCGCTGCGCTCTCGACACCGACGGGAACATCACGGCCCGCGACGAGTTCACCCGCACCGCGTCCGGCGGCTCCCCGGACGGCATGACCGTCGACACCGACGGCCACCTGTGGGTCGCGGTCTGGGGCCACGGCACCGTCCACCGCTACACACCGGACGGCACACTGCTCACGACGGTGTCCCTGCCCACCCCGCAGCCCACATCGGTCTGCCTCCCGCCACACGGCGGCAGCCTGCTGGTCACCACAGCCCGCCACGCCATGACAGGCGACCCCGGCATCGCCGGATCGGTCCTCCACCTCCCCGTCGACGCCGCAGCGCCGCCAGCCCGCGCCTACGACGATGCAACCGGGACGTCGTGAACGAGTGCCCCGGCATGTTCCCCTACGCCGAGCGGTGTTCGGACGGGCAGGTGTCCGAGGACGTCGACGTCAAGGCGGCCGACGTGATCGCCGTCGACCCCCTCGACGCCAAGCCGACGTAGGCGGGCCTGGTCAACGCGGTGCAGGTCGGCATCCGGTTGGCGGTCACCCGTCGGGCGCGTCCGGCCCGTCGGGCGCGCCCTCCCCGCCCGCCGTCCGGTCCGAGTGGCCCAGGGAACGTCCCGGGGCCACCCGGTCACGGACGAGCCGCTTGACCGCCGTGGGCTCCGGGAAGCCCTGCTCGCGGCGGTCCCACACCGCCTCGCCGTCCACGCGGACGACGAAGACGCCTCCGGTGCCGGGCCTGAGCGCCAGTTCGGTCAGCTCGGCCTCGAAGGTGGTGAGGAGTTCCTGCGCCAGCCAGGCGGCACGGGGCAGCCAGCGGCACTGGGTGCAGTACTCGATCTCGACCCGGTGGTTCATCGCGGATGCACCGTCCCGTCGGTCTCCACGGACGGCCTGCCGTGCAGATCGGGAACCTGCTGGAGCCACTTGGGACGCCCGCGACGGGTGTGTGCCGCCCGGCGCTCCTCCTCGGCGGCGATCTCCGCGCGCGAGGGGAAGCCCGTGGGCAGCCACTCCCCCGACGCGCGGACCCGGGCGTGCAGGAAGGTGACGTAGGCCGCGCGGACCGCGTCCGGGGTGGCGAAGCCCGGCTCGTCCGCCAGCCAGTCGTCGGGGACCTCGGCGACGATCCGCCGCAGCAGTTCCCCGGTCACCCGGGGCGCCAGTTCCGCGTCGGCGGCCCGGAGGTCCGGGGCGTAGTGGCCGAGGGCGTGATGGCTCAGGTCGTAGCGCCTGGCCGGGTCGGTACCGCCCCAGCGGTGGTGGAAGACCAGCGCCGCGCCGTGGTCGATGAGCCACAGCCGGGGGCGGGCGGTACCGAACGTGGGCCAGACCATCAGGTTGGAGCTGTGGATCGTACGGTCCACGTTCGCCGTGAGCGCGTCGAGCCAGACGATCCGGCCGGCCTCCAGCGGGTCGACCCGGAACTCCCCGGCGACCTCCGGGGTGAAGTCCCGGGCACCCGGCAGATAGTCCATCCCGAGGTTGCGGCCCGCGCTGGCCCGGTGCAGTTCGCGGACCTCCTGGTGAGGCTCCTCCGCGGCGATCGCCGGGTCGAAGTCGACGAACACCAGCTCAGGGAAGCGCAGTCCCAGCGCCCGGGCCAACTCCCCCACGATCACCTCGGCGACCAGCGCCTTGCGGCCCTGTGCGGAGCCGGTGAACTTGACGACGTAGGTGCCGAGGTCGTCGGCCTCCACCACACCGGGCACGGAGCCGCCGGAGCGCAGGGGTTCGAGGTAGCGGGTAGCGGTGACCTCTCTCAGCATTTCCCCAGGCTATACGGCGCGGGTCCTTGCGGATCAGGATCGGGGTCGGCCCTCAGCCGTTTCCGACCCCCAGAGAGTGCCATTCCTTCAGTATCGGCCGACCGTTCCCTCTGACGGTGTTGACGGAGTAGGAATACGTCTGGCCTTTGCGGATGGGGAGGGTCAATGAGGTCGAGAAGCCCTGCGCGGAGCCCGGAACGTCCATGGAAACGACGGTGTAGGTCTGTGAACCCACAGTGATCGTGGCACGGGTCTCCCCGTCGCCCGGAGTCTGGAACTGGGTCCCCCTCACCACGAGGAAGCCATCGGTTTTCGCGGTGATCTGCGTACGAAACGGGGTCGAGATGTTTCCTTCCCCGACGCCCGGGGACTGAAGCATCGCGACCGGCGCCTCGGCGGTGATGCCCCAGGTGCCCCGGATGGTGAGACCGGCGGTGGTGATGGTGTCGGCCTCAAGGGTGCCGGGCGTCTCCATGTTTGTCACCGACACGCTCTTGGCGGCGAGTTGCTCGGTGTAGGTCCTGGCCAGAGTGGTCTTTCCGGTCACCTTCAGGGTGTCGGCGACAGCCACGCTCGCGGGTGTGAGGGCCGGGTCGGACACGGTGAGGGTGAGGGTGTCGTAGAGGAAGACGCTTGAGCCGCCGCCCTGGGTGCCGCTGAGGGAAGCGACAAGGATCAAGGTGGTGTCACGGGTGACCACCCCCTCCGGGACGATCCAGTTCTTGTCGGAGCCCTTGTAGAGCGCTGTGGTCTTTCCCTGGCCGTAGATCTCGAAATAGGTGCCGTTGCTCTCCCATTGGAGGCGGATAGAGGCCCCCTTAGCGAACTCGGTGGAGATGGCCGTCGGTGTGGCCGGAGCCGTGGCGATGAAGTTTCTGACGTAGAAGTCGGCCGGGTTCTTGCGCACCATGAGGGTGGTCTCCTTCGTCGTGAAGGTGCTGGGGTCCGGGGAGGTGCCCGAGGTTTCCTGGATGCGGACGGGGACGTCGCCGACGCGCTGGTTCACCGTGCCGTGGAGGGCGAGGGCGAGGTTGTCGGGGACGCGGGGGTGGGTGCCGGGAGTGCTGTTGTCGAAGATGAGGGTGGTGGAGTAGTTCTGGCCGGTGCCCGGGGTGTCCCGGAGGTCGGCGTTGCTGGAGGGCGTGGTGGTCGGCGACCAGGTGTTGGTGTTGACGGAGGCGGTCGGCGGGGCCGTGAAGAGGCTCGTCTCGCCGGGGCCGACGGGCACCGAGATCATGATGCGGCTGACGTACACCGCGGGGCCGGACGGCGCGGTGACGGCGATCGCGAGCTGCGTGTCGCGGGTGCCCGTGGGGAGGTGGGCCGGGGTGGGGGTGGCGGTGTAGGTGAGCAGGGCGGGCGGCATGTCGGTGTTCCTTCGGGGCGGGTGGCGGGTGCGTCAGGACGGGGTGGGGTCGGATGCCGCCCGCTGGGGACGGAGCGGCGCGCCGGCGTCCGGGGGGCTGTCGGTGCCGGCGTCGGTGACGAACTGGAGCCGGCCCTCGCGCAGGGTGTTGGCCTCGGGGCCGGTCGTCGGGGTGGGTGAGGTCTTGGCCAGTTCGTAGCCGGTCCAGGTGCCGGACGGGTCGGGTTCCCACCAGGACCAGGTGCCGTTCTGCTCGGCCGGGGTGGGGTGGGCGATCGCCTTGGCGTGGGCGGGCGCGGTGGCGCCCTCGGCGGGCGAGGGGGTGAGCGTGGTCAGCAGCGGACCGGCCCGGAAGGTGATCTCCAGCGCGGTGAGCGCGTTCTCGATGTGCTGCTGGGGCAGGTCGTACTGCTTGACCGGGAGGATGCCGGTGTGGGCGTGGATCGCGGCGCGCGGGTCGGCCAGGACGGTGAGGTCCAGGGTGTCGGCGGGGTCGAACGACAGGGTCGGGTAGTTGCCGGCCGGGGTGGTGGTGCCGACGGGGCCGATGACCTTGACGTAGTCCTGTGCGGGGGTGGCGGGCGGGGCGGCGGTGCTGTGGAAGACCGTGTGGTCGGATCCGGTGAAGTAGCCGATCACCCCGTCCTGGCGGGTGGCCTGGTCCCCGAGGCGGACGGCGAACCGGTGGGTGAGGAAGCCGGGTGGGGCGGCGTCGAAGGTCGCGGTCCATCCGCTGTCGTCGCGGGCGGGGCCGTCGAGCTGGAAGCGGAGCCGGGTCCGCAGCAGGGCCAGGGGGCGGCCGATGAGGAGGGAGAGGTGGGTGTCGGCGCGGTTGCCGAGGGGGTCGGTGGTCCACAGGGTCGCGTCGATGGTGGCGAGGAACGCCAGGAACCCGGCTTCGGTCGCCAGCTGGGGGGAGGTGAGCACGGAGTGCAGGCGCGGCGCGCGGGTCCGGACGTCGGCCAGGGTGAGGCGGGTGTGCGGGGGCGGGGTCCAGTCGCCCTTCTTCTTTCCGTCGGCCTGGGTGTGCAGGCCGAATTCGCCGAGGGCGGTGCCGTCGGGGGCGAAGACCAGGATGCTGTTGTCGAGGTGGTTGGGCAGGATCCAGCCGGAGACCGGGTTGACGTCGGGGTCGCGTTGGAAGACCCGGTCGTCGTGGGAGTCGAGGAGGCGGATGTCGAGCCGGGCGTGCTGGAGGAGCCGGGGCGGGAGTTGGAGCACCGAGGCGATGTGCGGGACGAGGACGCGGTCGGGGGTGAGGGCCGGGTCGATCTCCAGCGGGAAGTTGGTGTAGTCGAACACTCCGCTGGACGGGTCGGACTCGATGATGTCCAGGGTGCGGCCGAAGGTGTCGTAGAGCTTCAGGTCGGTGAAGTGGAAGCCGCCGTGGACGGTGCCGTGGTAGGGCTGTGCGGGTCCGCCCGCGAGCAGGGGCGCGGTGTCGACCTGGCTGCGGGAGGCGCCGGGCAGGGCCGGGGCGGTGGGGTCGCCGCGGTGGCCGATGAGTGCGTCCAGGGGCATTCCGCCGATCCGGTCGGCGGTGGTGGGGCTGCGGAAGGGGCGTGGGTCGCGCAGGGCGAGGGAGGAGTGGAAGCCGCTGAGTTCCTGGGTGAGGAGTCTCCAGCCGTAGGTGGTGGTGATCAGTTGGTCGAGCCGCGCGATGTCGCTGTCGTTGCCGTACTGGCGGACCCAGGAGTCGAGGCGGTCGCGGAACAGGGTGCGGGTCTGCGGGCTGAGCAGGCTGATGCCGCTGACCGTGCGCTGGACGGTCGCCGACTCGGGGACGGCGGCGGTGAGCCGGTAGTCGTGGCCGTCGAAGGTCCAGTTCGGGGTGGTGCCGGTGGTGAGGGGGGCGTGGGTGTAGGTGCCGGACCACTCCAGGAACAGCGGGGTCCACGGCTGCTTCCAGCCGGTGAGGGGCTGGTGCGGGAGGGTGCCGGTCCAGCGGGACGGGTCGCGGCCGGTCATGGCTGCGGCGATCTGGTCCCTCGGGAGGCCGGTGGCCGTGGCGAGGGCGGTGGCGTTGCCGGGGTCCAGCAGCAGGGACTCGGTGAGCAGTTCCGGCGCGGCCGTGTCGGTCGGCAGTTGGGACAGCGCGCCGACCTGGGTGAGCAGGCCACTGACCGCGGTGGCGCCGATCGCGGCTCCGGCGCCGGTGGTGAACTGGGTGAGCAGCGCGGTCCGGGGACGTACCGTGAGGGGCCCGGTGCGGACGGCCGCGCGCGGGGGTTCGACGCCGGAGACGATCACCGCCGGGTTGTTGCCCTGCCAGTAGCGGGGGGCGGCGACGGCTTTGAGGGTCTTGCCGGCGTCGAGGGCGTTCTTCTTGGCGAACTCGGTGATGCCCTTGCGCAGGGCCTCCTGCGGGTCGGTGGTGTTCGGGTCCGGCCGTGGCACTCGGGTCAGCAGGCCGCGCACGGTGTTGAGTTGGGCGATGAGCTGGGCGGCGGCGCTGCCGCTCTTGGCCGGGTCGAGTTCGGCTGCCAGCTGCTGGGTGAAGGCGGCGAGGTCGGTGATGCCGTGGGGCGGGGCGGGCCAGGTGTTGGTGGCGGACGACAGGAAGCCCTGCTTGAGCCAGAGTTCGTGGACCTGGTGCTGGAGGCCGTGGAGGGTGGTGAGGGCTTGGTCGAGTGCGGTCTGGTCGTTGTTGAGCTGGTGCAGCCAGCGCTGTTCGTCGGCGGTGAGGGGGGCGTCGGCGCCGTCCTCCGCGGTGTTCTGGACGATGGTCCAGGAGTACCCGCCGGGTCTGGCCCCGTACCAGGTCCCGCGGATGGCCCGGTCGAGGAGGGCGTCGCCGTGGGCCTCGTTCAGGTGGGGCAGCAGATCGTGCTGGAAGGCTTGCAGCAGCCGGGCCGCGCCGGGGTCGCCGAGGCGCTGCTTGATCAGGGCGGTGAAGGCGTCGGTGGGGGTGTTGCCGACGCCCACGTTGAGTTCCCCGCTGTCGCGGATGGTCTCCAGGGGGTCACCGGTGGGGGCGGGGCCGGTCCGGTTCCAGTCGACGGAGAACGCGGCGGCGTGGTAGACGCTCCGGGTGGCGGGGGTGGTGGGGGCGCCGGTGGGCAGGGTCCAGTCGAGTTCCTTCAGCAGTGCGGTGTAGGCGGCGGCGTCGCCGCCCGCGCGGGCCAGGATGTCCTGGGCGGGGTCGGAGTACCAGCCGAGGACGTGGTAGCCGAGGGTGCCGGTGTCGATCTTGTCGAGGGGGTCGTGGAAGGAGAACACCCCCGCGTGGTGGGCGACATAGCCGCTGAAGAGCGGGTTGCCCGGTGCCATGGCGGTGAGGAAGAGGCGCTGTCCGGGGGCGCGTTCGGACCACTCGGCGAGCGGGAAGGCGACGCCGAGGCGGGCGGCCTGCACGGTGCCGGCGGCGGCGTCGAGAGTGACGGCCCGCCGAACCGGGTCGGCGGAGGACTTCCAGTCGGTGATGAGCCCGGGGTCGGCGAGATAGAGGCTGGTGTGCTCGGGGTCGGCGGTGAGCGGTGCCCGGGGGGTGAGGGGGCAGTCGCTCTCCAGCACCCACGCGGTCAGGGTGCGGGTGGTGGTGCCGTGGGTGCGGACGACGAGCCAGCGGTTGGGCACCAGGGGGTAGGTGTCGTGGGATGAGCCGGGGGGTGAGTGGCGCAGGGCGTCGGGCAGTGTCCAGCTCAGATGGACTCCTTCCCGGGGGCCGCCCTCGGAGCGGTCCAGGGCCGGGGGCTGGGGGCTCTGCCAGTGCGACAGGGCGAGGTAGTTGAACTGCCACCAGCGAAAGGTGTCGCGGGCGAGTACGGCCTGGTTCGCCACCAGGACGTCCAGGTGCAGGGGTACGGCGAGCGGCGCGGCGGGCATACGGGTGTCCTTGTCCGTGAGGAAGTGGGGTCAGCTCGCCTGGCTGGTGAACTGGATGGCTTCGGGGGCCTTCACCATCTGGAGGGCGAAGTCGGCGGGGCCGAAGTCCGGTACGGGAGAGCCCGCGGCGGTCAGGGATTCCCTGACGCGTCGTACGGCCGCGGTGACGTCCAGGACGCGCAGGCCGCCGGGGCGCAGGCTGTCGGGCAGGAGCGGCAGCGAGGTGGCCAGTTGGGTTCCCAGGGGGCTTCCCGGCTGTGCGGTGGGCCGGCGCATGGGCAGCTGGTCGTCGTCGTCCACGCCGAAGCGGAAACCTTCCTGGGGTTCGGCGAGTTCGACCTCGTCGGGTGTGCCCTGGAACAGGCACAGGAGGGTGTCGTCGTCGAGCCGGTCCATGCGCAGGACGGGCAGATGGCCGCTCTGGCCCTTGAGGGTGGCGCGGACGGCGAGGTTGGGCCAGCCGGAGACCGCGGCGGAGCGCAGCAGGAGGCCGCTGACCTGGTTCCCGGTGACCGGGGCGGGTGTCGGCTGGTCGATGCCGGTGCGCTGGGCGCGGAGCGCCTGGGCCGCCCTCTGTGTGGCCACCTGGATGACACCGCCGATGGTCCGGCTGAGGCGGGTGTCGCGGGCACTGTGCACGCCGATGCTGAGGGCGCCGTCGGTGAGGGCGCGGATCCAGTTGTCGTCGAGGTGGAAGAAGCGCAGGGTTTCGCGGGCGAGCATCCTCTGGTCGGGGACGAGCAGCCGGAACGGTACGGGGTAGAGCAGTTGGAGTCGGGCGAGCCAGTCGGCGACGGGGGTCAGGTGGTCCTTGGTCTCGGTGCCGATCAATTGCTGGGCCTCGGGTGCGGCGAGGAAGGCGTCGATCGCGGCGACCGGGTCGGGGGGCGGTGCGGCGGGCTGCCGGACGGTACCGGTGGGGGTGGCCGTGTCGTCGGGCGGTCGGGGGGCGACGGGGGTGGTCATCGCGGTCAGCCGGCTGGTGGTGAGCTGGCTGAGGAAGGCGTCCTGAATTCGTTGGTCGACGGTGAGTTCGGTGATCCGGTCGGCGGTGAAGGAGGGGCTGTGCAGTTGCTGGAGGAGTCGGTCGGTGAGTTGGTGGGCGCGCCGCCGGAAGTCGTGGAGGGCCTGGCCGAAGGCGCGGTCGGCGAGGGCGAGGGAGCGGCCGGTCTGCCAGGCGGTGGCGAGGGAGGCGTCGAAGACACCGAACGCGCTGTGGTAGACGAGGGCGGCGTCCGCGGTGGCGAACGGGGTGCGGCCGAACATGGGGGGCGAGGGGGTGCGGACGGGGGCGCAGGGGCCGCGGTACCAGGCGAGGGTCTGCTCACCGGTGCGCAGCCGGTAGGTGAGGGGGACGAACCCTTCGTTGAGGCGGCGCTCGGCCTCCTTCGCGGCCGGGGTGGAGGCGGCGGTCGCGGAGGCCGGGCGGGGCAGGCGCAGCCACAGGTTCCCGGGGGTGTAGGTGGTGCCGTCGTACTCCTGGCGGACCAGGTTCTTCATGAGTGCGCGGAAGTCGTGCCGGGGGTCGGCGGTGGTCTCGAAGGTCCAGGAGGCGAGGGAGACGAGGGCGACGGAGGTGTGGCCGCCGAAGTTCGGCTTGTCGATGAGCCAGGGTTCGAGGCCCTCCAGGGAGACCAGGTGGACGATGGACTTCCGGGCTCCGGGGTGGTCGCCCGTGGGGGTGGCCGGGAAGCGGTTGGCGACGACGGCGGAGAAGAGGCCGTTGGTCTCCAGTCCTTGTTCGGCCTTGTCGGCGATGTGGGACTGCCGGCAGTGGGCGAGGAACCGCAGTTCTTCCAGGCGGGGCACGATCTGGGGGAAGTGGGTCGCGGGTATCTGGACGAAGGCGCAGGGGTCGGTGTCGTTCACGTCCCCCTCGGGGGTGACGGCGGGTTTGAGGACGGCCGGGTCCGGGGCGCGGAAGGCACCGACGGTGGTGGTCTGGGTGCGGGTGGGTGAGGTGGTGCCGCCGGTGATCTCGTCGTCGGTCAGGACGAGGAGGGCCAGCCAGGGCGGGCGCCCGGAATCGGCCTTCAGGGTGCGTTCCCAGGGCAGCAGGGCGTCGTTGAGGACGATGTGCGGCAGGACCTTCCCGTACTGGCCGGTGCTGGCCGCGGGTGGTTGGCGGTTGAGGATCGCCGTGCTGTCCATGGCGAACTGCGGGGCACTGACCACCACGCGCTGGGTGGCGCCCAGGTCGCCGGTGGGGATGTCGCCGAGGGTGTGCTTGACGGTGATCTTCCAGTCCCCGGCGGCCAGGGCGGGCACATAGTTGTCGTAGAACCGCAGGTCGCCGAGGGGGAGGTTGTCGGCGGTGAGTTCGGGGGCCACGTCCGCTCCGTTCCGGTGTGCTCGGGTGGCGTTCATGTCTGTCGCAGGGGTGCGTCGCTGAACAGGTGGCCCGCGTCGGCGGCGAGGGCGGTCAGCGGGTCGTTCGGGCCGTTGAACAGGACGGAGCCGTCGGTGGCGGTGGCACGGTTCAGCACCGCGAACAGCTCGGTCCGGGCGCCGCGCACCGTGTCGCCGCTCGCCTGCCGGAGCAGACCGACGGTGCCCTGGTCCCTGGTGGGGAGGTAGTGCGGGGAGGTGCCCTGCGCGCGGGACCAGGGGGCCTGTCCGGCCGGGGAGAGGTACTCCTCCCGGAGTTCCTTCATGGCGACCGGGCCCCTGCTGGTGCCGGGGGTGGGGGCGGGGGCGGTGACGGTGAACCCGACCAGCTCACCGGGGAGTACGTCGGCCGACGGCCGGGCCGGTGTCTGGGTGAAGGGCACCGGCGGGGCGGACCAGAGCGAGGCGGGCAAGGTCTGGGTCAGCGGTTTCAGCGACCAGTGGGAGATGTCGTGGGCGACGTCGTCGGCGGGGGTCGAGCCGACCCGGTAGAGGGTGAGGGAGTGGGTGGAGGCGACCTTGGTCCGGTTCATCGGCTTGATCGCGATACCGTTCGAGGACCCGTGCGTGCGCTTGCCGTCGTAGGCGAGGGCGCTGGCGGGGATGGCCGAGCGGGTCTGGAAGGTGAACCGCTTGGCGCGGACGATCCAGCGCTTGCCGCTGCTGCTCTGCGGGTCGTCCCGGGTCTTGAACAGCCCGTCGGTCACGGCGATGCCGCAGATGTCGGTGTGGGCGGGCATCAGCTGGCTGAAGCCGGCCCAGTCGAGAGGCTGGGTCTCGGCGGCGGCGCGGTCCGAGCCGAAGCGGACGCTGAAGGAGACCAGGACCAGGTCGACCGTGACGATACCGCCGGTGGGCGGCCCCCACAGTCGCAGGGAGGCCCCGAGGGACAGGCTGATGGTGACGGTGAAGAACAGGGGGTGGATGGTCAGGGAGACACCGATGGAGACGCCGATGTCGCCGGTGTAGAAGAACGGGTGCCAGCTCACCAGGAAGTCGGCGTACGCCTTGAACCAGGCCCGCAGGCCGCCCGAGTGGAAGAGCGCTTCGAGTCCACCGCCCGCCATCGCGCTGGACGTGGTCAGCGCGAAGTAGGTCTCGCCCTTGACCGACACGGTGTCGGAGACCGCCCAGTTGAAGCCGAGCCGCGGCACCTGCGGGAAGTGGGCGGGCACCTTGAACGCGGGGTGGTAGCCGCCCAGGGTGGCCACGAACTGCCCGGCGTTGGGGTTGTCACCCCACCACAGGTTGAAGGCGAACCCGCCGGTCAGATGGCAGTCGGGGGTCAGGACATAGCTGTTCCTGGTGAGGATGGCGGAGGCCGCGAACACACCTTGCGAGGGCTGTACGACGACCCGGATCATCATCTCGACCAGGGCGAAGGGCTTCGCGGGCCCCTCGCCGGCGAGCGGCAGCCTCAGGGTGGACAGGCCCAGCAGGGCGACGCTCAGCTCGCTGCCGAAGTCGACCGCCAGCAGCGCCTTGGACTTCACCACCTTGAAGGTGTCGAACTCCAGTCCCGCGGCCAGCCAGTACTCCCCCGCCTTCGGGGTGATCCACTTCTTCTTGACACCGTTCAGCTCGGCGTCGCCCTCCAGGACCTTCAGCACCGCGTCGGGGCCCTGCGGGCCGTTCCCGGTGCCGCCCGGGGGCTGGGTGGACAGGAGCAGGAGCGGGAAGCTCGCCACCTCGTCCTGGCCCGGAACGGCCAGCTCGCGGTTGAAGCCGAAGCCGCCCATCAGCCCGGTGACGAAGAACGCGGGCGGCCCGCCGAGCGGGGCGTCCAGCTGGACGAACACGAACAGCGACGGCATTCCGTCGGAGAGCTGGGCGTACGAGCCGAGCGCGCCGAAGCCGTACGTGCCGGACTTGACGACCAGCTCACCGTCGAACTGGAACTTCACCCCGTGCGCCAGTCGGTCGTCCGGGACACGGAGGATCGCGCCGAGGATCTGGAGCGGTGGGGCGTCGTAGGAGACGCCGAGCCCGTCGAGGTGGAACTTGGGCTCGAACTTCTTCAGCGCCGAGCCGACCCCGAGGCCGTCCAGGGACAGCGCCAGCGGGCCGAAGGCGACATCGGCGTCCAGCTCGAAGAACAGCACCCCGCCGCTGTACTGGAGCCCGATCCGCTCGATGTGGAGCGGGCCGAACGACCGTCCTACGGTGATCCAGGCGCCGCCGTTGCTCTGCGGCGGCGCGGGTGGGAGCGCCCGGGCGGGGGTGGCCGGGCCGGGGGTCGCCCGGGTCGAGGCCGGTTGGGTCGGGGCCGGCTGGGTCGGGGCCGGCTGGGCGGTCGGCGTCGGTGACTTGCCCGCGTTGCGGATCGCCTCGGTCTTCGCGGCGAGAAAGGCCGCCTGGTTGGCCGACTTCGGCGACTTGCCCGCGCTGCGGATCGCCTCGACCTGCGCGACGGCAGGTGGCAGCGGGGCGCGGGGGTCGGACGCCGCACCGGGTCTGTGCAGCGGCAGGGCCAGGGTGCGGGTCTCGGTGCCCAGTCGGAGCCCGGCCGCGAGGACCAACCCGGGATCGAGCTTCGGGTAGGAGATCGGGTTCCCGTTGAGCGACTGGAGGGTGGTGTTCAACGCGGTCAGCGTGGCCTCGTCGAACCCTGCGGAGGCGTACGTGACCTCCAGCCGCTTGATGCCGACATCGACGGAGGCGGGGATCTGCGGACCGGCCACCGGAAGGTCCGACAGCGCGATGTTCAGCGGCACGTCGAGATCGACCAGGTACACCCGGCCGGAGCTGGTCTTCGAGCTGGCGAACACCAGTTGTCCGTAGTGCTCCGACAGGGCGGTCAGCACCAGTCGGCCGGTGCCGAAGTCGTAGCGGAATCCCGCGCTTCTGAGCGCCAGGTCCAGATCGCCGGGGAGGGTGGGCAGGTCGGTCCAGCCGAACGCGTCCGCGATGTCCGCGAAATCCAGCGCCTTGCCCGTCTTGGTCCAGGTGGCGTCGAGATATGTCCCAGAGGTGCCGAAGCCGATGTGGAAGGCGAAGCTCTCCTCGCCGACCACCACATGGCCGTCGAGCCGCGCGGTATGGTCCGGGCCGTTCTTCGTGACGGCCAGGTTCAGCCGCGCGGTGAGTGTCCTCTCGTGGAGGGGCAGGGCCGCTTCGACGCTGCCGTGGACGGTGTAGGAGAACGGCTGTCCCGTGGCGCCGCGTGTGGCGGTGACAGAGATGTCGGTGAGCTTGATGTCGCGCAGTTCCTGCGGAAGGTCGGCGCCGCCGGCCGCCAGGCCGATCAGGCTGCCGAGGCTGACCGAGCCCGGATAGGCGCCGCTGACGGAGGCGACCTGCCACGAGGAGCGGTGCTCCAGTACGGCGGTGAACCCGAACGGCCGGGTGAAGACCCTCGGCAGGAACCCGGCGTTCGCGGAGATCCTCACCGTGGTCCAGTTCAGGCCGGACGGATCCAGGGTCTCCACGGCCAGGCGCAGCCCGTCCAGCTCCAGCACGCCCGGGATGAGCGCCCACTTCGCCGCCGGCGCGGTGCTGATCGAGATCCCGGCGTAGGTGACCCTCGGGGGTGAGGTGCGCACCGCGAGGGTGAAGTCGTCCAGGCCGATCTCGGTGAAGACGGCCCTCAGCTCGGCGGGGAGGTGGTCGGTGACGGGCGCGCCGCCGGGCCGTGGAAGGCTGTTGAGCAGGGACGCCACCGAGCCGTCCCCGGGTTTGAGCGGCGCGGTGGAGAGCCGGTAGGCGCCACCGGTCACCGGGACGGCCACCGACACCTTCAGCTTCTGCTGGAAGGTGCCCTCGATCAGCAGGTCGACGTCCTGCACCGGGGTGAGGTCGTCGGTGGTGCCGATCTTCACGGTCGCGCGGGGATCGGTGAGCGAGAGGGCGTAGGGCTGATGGCCGACACTGAAGCCCTGGCTGCTGCCAATGGCGGCGGAGAGCGCGCCCACCGGCAGGGCCTCGCCGGTCACCGGTGAGAAGGGTCCGTGGGCGAGCCAGGTGCGCGGGCCGGTCAGGTCGCCCAGCAGTGCGCCGGCCATCGACACCCCGCCGAAGCCGAGCCGGCACAGCAGGTTCAGCCCGGGTTCCACCGCGACCGCGGCACTCTCTCCCGGCCAGGCGAACGCGCTCTGGGCGGCGGTGGAGTACACGAACAGGGCGTTGCTCACCGTCAGCACGTCGAACGGGAACATGGTGAGGGCGGGAAAACTGTGCTGGAACTTCCAGTCGCCGGGCATCTTCGCGGTGACGAGGGTCTGCAGGGTGCCGCCGGTGAAGGTGAAGGCGAGGGTGATCGGTACCCCGGTCTTCTTCAGGACGGACGCGGTTCCGGTTCCGACGGTCAGCACTCCCGCCGTGGGGCCGCTGATGTCGGCCGGGGCGACGCCCGTCAAGGTCAGTCGCTGCGTGGGCGGCAGCGCGAACGCGGTGGCCAGCGCGGCGGCCGTGCTCGCGCCGACCACGGCGTCGTCCAGTACCACCGGCTTGCCGGCTCCGGCCAGGCCGCGCAGATGCGCCGCGAGGTCGGTGAGTGTCGCCATCATGACTGCCCCCCCGTGGCCGAGGAATTCTGCACGTTGACAGGGAAGGTCGGGGTGACGCCGAAGACGGAATTCAGGACGGCGTCCTCCAGTGGGACTTGCGGCGATCCGACGGCGGTGGCGATCAGTTGCTCGACCGCCTGGCATGCGGCCTTGTCCATGTCCTGCGCGGAGAGGAGGGGTGCCTTCGCCGCGACGAACTCTCTCACCGTCTGGGCGGCGGCCCCTTCCTGCGGGGCCAGGTCGTGCACCGTGACCGGGGGCGGAAGAGCCTGTTGCGCGCCAGCGCTCTCGACATCCGCACATGTCTTGGCCAGGTTCCGGCGGAAAGCCTGGAGGAAGGCAGTTTTTTGGGTCGGGGCGTCCTCTCCCGCCAGGTGTTTTCGCACGCTGATCTGGGTGTACTGCTGGTACGGGAGCTCCCTGCGCTTGAGGTAGTTGATGAAACTGACATCCTCGGCCGACGCGATGAATGCCGGGCTGATGTTGATGTTCAGCTCCTTGAGTCTGGAGATGTTCCAGAGAACGGCCTGTTGCACGAGCCCCGGTTTCTGCTCAAGGGGCGGCAGATTCCCTGGCGATCTGACCGCCCGGGTGACGATGCCCTGGATGGTCGACCTATCCCCCGCACTGGTACCCGCCTGGAATCCCGCGCAGATATTCTTCCCGAGAGCGGCCTCCACGAGACTCAGGCCATCATGTTCCAGCTCCCCGCTCGTCTTGTTCTCCGGATCGTAGACCGGAAAGTTAGAGAGCGCGACAACATTGTCGTCGAAGATCCAGGCGGAACGCCACGCTCCATCTTGCTGTGGCATCAGTTGCTTGCAGAATTCGAGCGCCGCGAACCGGCTGGCACCAAAACCGGCCATCTGGCACCTCTTCGGGGTCGGCGCGCCGGGAAACTGCCACCCGATCACGGTCAGGTTCTCCCTCTCCGTCGCTCCTCCCGTCGCTCCTCCCGTCGCCCCCTCCGGCTCCTCCTCCGTCGCCCCCTCCGGCTCCTCCTCCTTCAACTGCTCTACGTAATGGTCGTACTCCGCAAAGTGCACCACCACATAGACACTGCGTTCCGTCCCGACCCTGCTCGGGGCGTAGATCGGCGGCATGACATTCGGGGGGCCTGCTTGGGGGCCTGCTTGGGGGCCTGTTCCCCTTCCGCCGAGGGCCCTCATGTCCCCGACACCCTGGTAGGACCCACCCAACTCGTCTGAGTACATATCGAGATGGCGCTTCGCGGCCTCTACGCCGGCTTTGATCCACTCGGCCCGGCCGCTGGACACCACCACGAGGGGCGGCTTGCGCCCCTTGGCGGCCTCACGCGTCCGCACGCCCGCCCAATCCTGCGTCGTCAGCCGCAGCCCTTGGAGAAGGTTTAGATTTCTGAGCGTATTCATCCGCAGGTTCAGCACCGCGGCCCAGTACTGCGCCGACTCGGTGTCATGTCGGATGTCCTCCAGGGGCGAGTACTTCGAGGTCACCAGCGAGCCGCCGTAATTACTCCTCCACTGTGCGGAGACAGGCATCACACCTCCAGGGATTCGTCGTCGGTCAGCGAGCGAGCGGGACCGTATATCCCGCGGATATGCGCCGGCGGGGAGAACTCGGTGGTCACGAGCGAGCCACCAAAACCCTCATTCATATGAGCAGAGACGGGCATCACAACACCTAGGAGAAGGGCGTCCATTTGGACGCGGGAGGGGCCGTGCGCACAGACACGCCGACCTGAGAAGGCGGCGCCGAGACGGCCAGGCATTTGATGAGCGGTAGCGTAGGGCGCTCTTCGGAAGACACACAAGCCAACAAGGTGCGCACCGGGAGAGGGCCGTGTACTTGGCGAATACGTGGCACACGGCGGGGCGCCATCGGGCGAATTCCCGTGTGGGCTCGCCCCCGCTATGAGGGATCGTCCCACGACCTTGCGCCTTGCCGGAACACGATGAAGACCGGCCGGTACGCAAAATTTCGCACCCGACCTCAGGGAGCGCGGGATCCGGAAAGACGAGACGCACCCGGGGTCTGGAATAAGCCGCGGACGACAACCGAAATGTGGCCAGAGTGAGCGAGCGCACTCACCCTTGCGTCCCGATTCACCCCACATCGACGGCGCGACGGCGCGACGACCCTCAGGCACAGCGGGGTGAGTTGCTGCTCGCGGACGCGATCGCGTCAGACCGGACGGATCCGTGCCCGCACGGTCTTGAAGGGGGCTCCCTCGCACGCGGGACAGCTGAGCACCACGCCCAGCAGCCGTACCTGACGCAGCCCCCCGCTCCCGGCCCCGGCGAGGGCAGCCCTGCCGAGCGGGAGGTCCGGGCGCGGATCCTGTACGTCGATCGCCAGCCCGCCGCCGATCGGCGCGGACAGCCGTACGGTCATCCGGGCCGGCGTGCCGTCGGCGGGCTGGGCGTGGGTGACGGCGTTGTGGGCGAGCCGGGACACCACCTGGATCGCCGTGACCACCTCGCCGACCTGCCCCATGAGCGTCAACTGGGCTCGTACATCGCCGCGCACCCGGCACAGACTCGCCGGGATCATGGCGTAGGAGCGCGACCAGCGATGAGTGACGACCGGTTCGGGGACGTCGGGGACATCGGGGGCGGCGGGGACGGGGACGGCGGGGAGGTCGGCGCCGGGGTCCGTGGCGCCGGTGGACAGGATGTCGGGGTGCTCGGCACCGGGATACGCGGCGAAGGCGGGCAGGCTCCCCAGCCAGGTGCGCAGCGCCTCCTGCTCCGGCGGGGTCACGGCGACCTCGCGCTCGGTCGCCATGACCAGTCCGGCGGCCCGGCGTTCGATCAGCAGCCGCTCCACCGCGCGCCAGCCGACGCGTTGCGGAGGCGGACGGTGGGCGGAGCCGATGTCGTACACCTCGTGAACGGGGTGCCAGCCCTGCCGGGTGGCGAAGTCACGCAGGTCCGTGAGGGTCCGGACCGCGCGCCTGGCGCTGGCGCCGGAGGTATAGAGCACGACGGGGGAGTCGGCCGGCCGGTCGTCGTGACCGGACACGGCGGGCAGTCGGGCGATGCCCCCGGGCGGCGTGATCAGACCGCCGGCGGCGAAGGACTCCGAGGCAGCCGGGAGTCGGGGAGGGGCGGGACGTTCGAGCGCGGCAGGAAGTCCCGGAGAGACGGGGATTTCAAAACGGGCGGGCAGTCCGGAACGGCCGGGGTTTTCGGAACCGCCGGGGTTTTCGGAACGGCCAGGGTTTTCGGAACGGCCAGGGTTTTCGGAAGAGCTGGGGAGTTGCGGGCGGGCGGGGGGATACGGATGGTCGGGGAGTTGCGGGCGGTCGGGAACCTGCCCGGGTGCGCCTTCGTCGGGCAAGCCGGGCGCGGCAGCGTGTCTCGCACTCATGGGGCTTCTCCTCTCACGGCATCCGGCACGACATCGGTCACTGCATCCGGCACTGCATCGGGTCCGACGTCCGGCACGACGACATCCGCCATGACGTCGGGCACGTAGTCCGGCACTCCATTCGATGCGGCATCCGGCACCGCATTCGGTACGGCAATCGGTCGGGCATCCAGCTCCGCATTCGGTCCGGCATCCAACTCCGTATTGGATCCGGCATCCGGCACCACGATCGACAGGGCGTCCGGCACGACTGCCGGCCCGTCCCCCGACCGCACATCGGCCCAGATGACCGCGGTCCCGTTGGACCGGACGCTGTGCCCGAAGCGGTCGGCGGTGCGTAGCAGGAAGGCGAGCACACCGAGTCGGATGCCTTCGCTGTGGGTCCCGGCCACCGGCACGGTGACCCGGATGCTGGTGCCGTGGGCCTCGGTACGGACGCCCACCGGGTCGTCACGGTTCATGGGGACGCCGAGCGCGCTGCTCAGCATCGCGGCGATCGCAGTCGCCCTGCTCACCGGCAAGTTCATGGTTCTCTCCCGAGTCGGGCGATGCGTGCGGGAAACAAGTGCCCCGCCCGGGCCGAGCGGGCGGGCCGACCGGGCGGGGCACTCCGCGGACCCATGAAGAGGGGCGGGTCCGCGGGCCTCGGCGCCTCTCGGGGCCACCGGGCACGGTGGCGACGGGACGCCGAAGTCCTCACTTCGAGGTTTCTGTGAACCGGCTTGAAGCGTACGGCGTTTCCCGATCCCGGCGAATAAAGAAAAGGAAAACCAAGGCGACGCGGGCCACTCAAATGCCGTGGTCGGCCCGCAATTCCGTCCGCGGTTTTCCGGGGAGACCTGAGCTACGCTCCTGATCAGCCGTCACCCGCTTGTGGGCCTCTGCAACATTTCGCAGAACAGCGGCTGCTCCCTCGCGAGTTCACGAGTGCGCGAGTTCACGAGCCACGCGTCCATGGATCCACGCGTCCATGGATCCGCACATCCCCGTGTCTCCGCATCCGCGTCTCCACGTCCCCGCGTCTCCACATCTCCGCACTCACTCGTCACCGCCCGCGCTTTCGCGAGCAATGTTCACGTATTCACGCATCCCTCGGAATAACGAAAAAGGCAACCGCCATGACGACCCCCGATCAGACCGTGCTGAAGACCTACGGTGATCGCACCTACACGCACACCACCATGGTCCGCCACCAGGGCACCGCTCTCGCCTTCGCCCTGGACGCGGACCGGCGGATCCTCTACTCGGTCCTCGACCTCTCCACGTACGACGAGCAGCGCGGCGAACTGGACGCCGCGTACTGGTCGGAGAACCCGGCCGAGCTGGCCTTCCCGGAGGAGATCGTCCGCGTCGGACACGCGGTGACGGGCGCGACCGCGATGCCGCTGGTGAAGAAGGGCGGACGGACCGAAGCCGGGCCCGACGACCGGCTGGGGCCCGAGGAGATCGACACCTTCCTGTCGAGCACCGCCCGCCTGACCGCCGCCGCGCCCTTCGAGGTGCTCTCCGACGGCACGCATGTCGTGCTCCTGCGCCAGGCGATCGACGCCGGCCACCCGGACGCGGTGTTCGTCAGCACCGACGCGGGTGAACTCCCCGTCGTCCAGGACACCTTGCTCGCCGACCGCTTCCTGCTGGTCGACGGTCTGCTGAAGCCGGTGAGCGAGGTCCGCTACAAGCGCAGCCGTCACCGCACCGAGCCCGACTCGGCCCATGACAGCCTCGGCGCGACCGACATGGACGGGGTGCCCTTCCACGAGCCCACGCAGGAGCTGGGCTTCATCCGCCACCTCACCGGCGGCCGGTTCACGGCAGTACTCGTCCCGACCTCGGTCCAGGATCGGCAGCGGTGGCAGTTCTTCGCCCACAACGGCCGCACCGGCCGGGTCGACTCCTTCAGTGTCGAGCAGGGCAGCGACGGCCTGTTCAACACCTACGGCACCCGCTTCTGGACCAGCCCGGACGAGTACTACCGCGACGCGGTGTTCGAACGGCAGCCGGGCACCTGCCCGTTCACCGATCTACCGCTGGTGCCCTTCACCCCGGACACCCCGCTCGCCGAGAGCGCGCTCCGGTTCGACGGCGGGACGGCCTACGTCGACCTCGGCGCCACCGACCGGCTCAAGAACAACGGCGGCTCCTACACCCTTGAGGCGTGGGTCAAGCGGGAGGCCGCCGGTGGGCCGGTGATCGCCCGCCGCGCCGGCACCGGGGCGACCGGCTTCCAACTGCGGATCACTGCCGACGGCGCGCTGGCCCTGGACCATGGGAGCGGGACCGTCGTCACCCCCGCCGGGGCCGTACGCGTAGGCGTCTACACCCATGTCGCCGCGTCCTTCGACGCGGCCACGAGGCAGGGCGCCCTCTACGTCGACGGCACCAGCAGGCTCAGCGGCGCCCTGGCGCCCGCCGAGGACGGCACGGCCGCGGTGCGGATCGGCTCGGCCGAGTCCGGCGGCTTCTTCGCCGGGGAGATCGACGAGGTCAGGTTCTGGAACCGGGCCCGCACGCAGGTGGAGTTGAGGGAGGACCGGGGTCTGCGGCTCATCGGCGACGAGCCGGGGCTCGTCGCCTACTACCGGCTGGACGAGGGCACCGGCACCACCGCCTACGACCAGACCGATTCGACGGTCCACGGCACGCTCCAGGGCACCGCCACGTGGGTCGTCTCCGGGGCGCCGGTCAACGACCACCCCGGGGTCCGCCGTGACAGCTTCACCTTCAAGGACCGTACGGTCGTCTCCGGGCTGTCGGCCTGCCTCTACCACCGGCAGGAAAACAGCGCCGCGGGCTACGACGGCTCCGTCAAGCCCGCCAAGAGCCAGGCCCGGGTGCTGCTGGCCTGCGCCACCCGGGCGAACGGCGACACCGACCCGGACGTCCGGGTCGCGACCGTCGACTTCGGTGTCGGCCTCGACGGCAGGCTGGCCGCCGTACCCGATGTCCTCACCCTGGCGGAACTCGCCGATCCGGTCGCGCAGAAGCAGGAGGCCGTCGCCGCGCAGGGGCGTGAGATCGCCCGGCTCATGGATCGACTTCTGATCCTTCCGGCGGAGATCGACCAGAAGACCGCCGAACGCACCACGGCGGAAAAGGCACTCCAGGATCTGACGAAGCGGATGGAGGCGGACCCCTACAGCTGGAACGCCCACCTCATGACCGGCGGTTCGTACATCACCATCGGCACGCAGTCCCAACCCTCCGGCTACTGGCAGGTCACGAGGGTCTCCGGCACCGACACGGCGCCCGTGGTACGGCTCGCCCACACGGCCTCGGGCGGCAACAAGCGCACCTTGATCGAGTCGGGGGGCCTGCCGTCCTTGATGTCGGGCACCGGCTTCGCGCCCACCCAGGCCCAGTGGGAGGTCCGTGGGAGCTTCCCGACGAACTTCAGGCTCAAGAGTGTCAACACCGGCCGGTGGTACACCGTCAACGCGGTCCACGCGGTCAATGAGTCGGAAGCGCCCTGGCTCTCACTGAGCCGCGACCAGCTCACCCTTACCGACGCGTTGGCTGCCGCCAGGGGCAGCGTCACGGCCCTCACCACTATGGTCGACGGGCTGAAGAGGGAGCTCAGCGAAGGGCCGGCCAGGATCAGCGCAGCCGAGGCGGCTCTCAGGACTCTCAACGAGAACGTGCTGGACACCACCGAGACCCTGCTGCCCCTCCCCTACGGCGGCATCGACGCCAACGGCCTCACCCACACCGGCGCCCTGCTCTCCTTCGCCCGCACCGTCAGCACCCCCCACCTGATGGACAGCGCGAGCGGCCGGGTGACGCTCTACTTCCAGGGCATCGGGGACGAGTTCCTGGCGGCGCACCTGGACACCGCGGCGGTCCGCGGAGTCCAGGACCTGAGCGCCGGCACGACCCGGTTCCTCACGTTCACCGCCCAGGATCCCGCGATCGATCTCGGCGCCGCCGAGGTCACGATCGGCGACAGCACCCACGACAAGCTGTGCACCCTGCGTATCGTCCGCCCGGGCGTCATCGACCGCACCTTCACCCGACTGCCCCGCAAGGCGGCCGATCTGGCCGCGTTCCTCAGCGACGCACCCCAGCGGCGGATCGGCGCGGTGTCCGGCGTCACCGACAGCAAGGTGAGGCTCGCCCAGTCCAGCCTCGTCGCCGTCACCGCGGGCGCCTGCGTCCGGATCGGCGCGAGCATCCATGTCGTGACCGCCGCCGCCCCGGCGTCCGCCACCGAAGTCCACGTCCAGCCGCCCCCGGCGTCCACGGCGATCGGGGCTGAGGTGTCCCTCGTCGGCCCCACCACCGTCGGGGCGCTCCCGTCCCGGCCGGAAGGCGTCCCGGCCGGTCTCTCCCGCTGGGCCACCGTCACCGCGGACAGCGCCGACGCCCTCGTCCCGAACGGCAGCCACAAGCTCACCACCCGGACGCAGGGACACGGCAGCCGCTGGCGCGGGGACGCACCGGGCCGTGCCCTGCACCTCACCGGCACCGCGCACCGGCCCGCTGTCGCCGCCGCCTCCCTCGGGCAGCAGCCCACCCACACGGCCGGGGACGTCACGGCGGAGGCGTGGGTCAACCCGCAGCCGACCGGTCCGGGCCTCGCCCGCGTCCTGCACGTCAACACGGCCGGCACCCGCGCCGCGCTGGCCCTGGAGGGCATCGCCGTGAGCGGCGGCATCGCCCTGGACGGCACCACGAACGCCATCACCCTCCCCGGCATCCCGCTCACCGACACCGACTTCACCGTCGAGTGCTGGCTCAAGCGCCCGAAGGACCGGAGGATCGCCGACACCGTCCTGTCCACGGCCGGTCTGGCCGTCGCATTCGACACCAACGGGAGGTTCACGGCGACCTTCGGGGACACCACGGCCCGCGCGTGGGGCCGGTACACCACCGATCAGTGGACCCACTGGGCGGTCACCTACCGCCGCGCCACCGGCAAACTGACCGTCGTGTGCGACGGCCGCAACGTCGCCGTCTCCCACGTCACCACCCCACCGCCCGTCGTCGGCACCCCGCTGACCATCGCCCCCGCCGCCGCGGACAAGCACCGCTTCGTCGGTGAGCTGGCCGAACTGCGGGTGTGGGGCGTGGCCCGCACCGCCTCCGAGATCCGCGCCGCCAAGGAACGCCGGGCCCGCGGGGACGCGGCCGACCCCGGACTGATCGGGGCGTGGGTCCTCGAAGGGGGTGCGTTCCACGACATCGGCGGAAAGAACCGCCACGGCACCGTGACCGGCACCGCCACCGCCGTCCACTCCCCCGTCGCCGCCCACCACGTGGTCGCCGCCGTATGCGACGGATACGGCGTGACCAAGGTCCTCCGGAGCAAGGACCTCCACCCCGGACGCGCCTGGGCGCATCTCGCCGCGGTGTACGAGCAGTCCTGGGCGTTGGCCTTCGACGGCACGGGCTGGGCCGAGACCCCCGACGCCGAGCGGCTCGACATCCCCGGCGACCTCACGATCGAGGTATTCGCGCGGCTCGACTCCCTGGGGACGCGGCAGGGGCTGATCTCCAAGGGGCGGCTCGGGGACGGCGAGGACGGCAGTGTCCCGTACCAGCTGTCCGTACTTCCGGACGGGAAGCTGGAGTTCGCGTTCGAGGAGGCGGGCGACACCTCCACCGCCGTGATCAAGCGGTTCACCTCCACGCAGGCGCTCACGACCGGCTTCCACCGGATCGCGGTGGTCCGCCAGGGGCGCCGCAAGATGACCGAGACGGAGGGCCCGATCGAGGTCCAGTACACCGACGCGGGCGGCGCCAGCAAGACCAAGTCCCTCACCGGTGTCAAGGCCGTCACGGTCGACGAGTGGCAGGACATCCGCTTCTTCGTCGACGGCACCGACCACGGCACCCTCCACTACGAGGGGAAGGGCCCGCGGGGCAACGACGGCGCCCTGGAGATCGGCCGGGCCCGTCAGGGGACCGACGTCCACGGATTCCACGGCGCCGTCGGCGAGGTACGGATCTGGGGCAAGGCGCGGGAGCCCAAGGATCTCGGCGCGGTGTTCCGGCCCCGCGACGAGGGCCTGCTCGCCCGCTGGACGTTCGAGGAGAACGAGGGCGTCACCGCGGCCGACCCGGTCGGCGGCTTCGACCTCACGCTGCGCGGCGCGCGCTGGACCGCGGACCCCGATCCCCGCGCGGCCACCTTCACCGTCCACCGCGACGGCCGGCCGATCCCCTGCGACACCGTGGCCGTCAAGCCCACCGACTCCCTCACCGACTGGGGGCCGGAGCAGCTCACCCTGGGCGCCCAGCAGATCCCCCCGGGCGGCGCGGGCACGCTGAGGGATGTCTTCGAGGGCAGTGTGGAGGACGTCCGTCTGTGGCGCACCGCCCGCACCCCCGAGCAGATCCTGGACCACCTCTTCACCCGTCTCAACAGCGACAAGCAGGACCTCCTCGGCTACTGGCCCTTCGACGACGGTTCCGCCACCGCCGACACGACCCTTGCCCGTGATCACTCCCTGCGCGGCAACGACCTGTCTCTGGCCCCCTCCGGAAGGACCGAGACACGGCTCGTGCTCTCCACCGCTCCGGTCTCCACCGACACCGCGGCGGTCCGCTCCGCCATCGCCGGTGTCCGCACCGACTTCCAGCAGCCCGTCTCGGCGCCGCCGGCCGCCACCGAGTACGCCGATCTGCAGTACACCCCGTCCGGGGAGACGTACGGCGTGCTCAAGCGGTGCTACAGCCATCTCCGGGACGGGGTCTGGCATCTGACCACCGGCTACAAGATCGGCGACCTGGTCAGCGAATGGGTCAGCCAGGTCCAGTACGATCCCCAGCTCATCGGCTACATCGAGGGCGCCCCGCCGGTGCCCGCCGAGAACCTCGTCGGCGCCCCCGACCCGGAGAACTGGTCGAAGGTCTCCTTCAAGGAGGCGGACGAGGTGACCTCGGTGCTCTCCTCCTCCAGGTCGCGTTCCGCCGATGTCTCCTTCCGGTTCTCGGCGGGCAACGAGGTGGACGCCGGGGCCCTGCTGATCACCGCCCCGCTCGGTATCGGCACCGCCCAGCCCGCCGCCGACGTGAAGTTCTCCGGCCGGGTCGGCGGCAGCCTGGACTTCTCCAACGCCTGGACGGACGAGGCCACCGTCCAGCAGGGCACCGGCACCGACCGGGACACCAGCGCCACCCTCACCGGCAGCCAGGAGACGACCGCCGGCAATCCGCTCATCGGCCCGCGCTATCTGCCGAAGAACCAGGGCTTCGCCCTCGTCCAGTCCGAGACCGCCGACATCTACGCCCTGCGCCTGGCCCACTCCGGGGCCCTGGTCGCCTACCGGATGACACCCAACCCGGACATCCCCAAGGACTGGAACATCATCAGCTTCCCCATCAACCCGCAGTACACCAAGCAGGGCACTCTCGACGGCTGCGCCGGCTTCGACGTGAACGGCGCCAAACTCCTCGACCCGGCCTACCCGAACGCCAAGGGACGCGGGGAGTACAGTTACTTCAAGCCGCGTGAGGCGTACGCTCTCAAGCGGGGCATCCAGCGCGAACGGCAGCTTCTGGAGTCGTACTACTCCTCCGTCTCCACCGACACCGGAACCGCCGACCCCACCCAGGAACGCGCGGCGAAGCTCCTGGAGAGGGTGGTAGGCGCCGAGCCGGGCGCACCGGTGCAGAAGCAGCCCACCGACACGGCCGGCTCCTACGCCAACCGCAACATCGTCAACACCTACGTCTGGACGGCCGACGGCGGCTTCTTCGCGGAGACCACCAACACCGTCGACGTGGTCACGGAGACGGCGGGCGGCTCGTACAGCCTCACCGGGGCCGTCACCGGCGCCCTGTCCGGCAGCTTCAAGATCGCCGGGGTGGGTCTGGGGTTCCAGCTGGACACCTCCGTCGGCGGCGGTACCACCGTCACCCGCAGCCGCACCCGGCAGGCCACCCGCTTCCACCGGCTGGACGTGACCTGCAACCCGCCCCGCGACCTGCGCAGGTACGGGGCCGACAACACCCATGACGCCACGAGCGACCAGCCCGTGGCGGGCAAGGTCGACGCCTACCGCTTCATGACCTTCTACCTGGCCCAGGACACCGCCCACTTCGACGACTTCTTCCACAAGGTCGTCGACCCCACCTGGCTGGCCAGTACCGCCGAACCGAGTGCGGCGGCCCTGCGCCAGGCCCGGCAGAGCGCCCACAAGCCCCCGTGCTGGCGGGTCATGCACCGGGTCACCTACGTCTCCCGCATCCTTCCGGCCGTGGTGCCCAGGAACGCCCCCGAACTGGACCGGGGGCTGCGCCAGGCCGACCTCGCGAGCAACTACGAACTCGTCCGCCGCCTCGACCCCTACGTCCGCGGCGCCACCGCCTCCCGCGCGCGGCTGGCCACCGCCACCGAACAGGCCCTCGCGGAGCAGCTGCCGAAGCTGCTGCCCCAGCGCGCGGTCATCACCGACTTCCTCGCGGACTACTACGGCGTTCCGGCCGACCGGAACCAGTGACCGCGGAACCACACAGAGAGGGATTGTCTTGCGCAAAGCGATGATGAGGAAAGCGCCCGCCGGCAAGGGGAGACTGCGCTCCCCGAGTCCCCGGCGCGGGGTGGCACAGAGCCACGCCAGGGGCCACACCGGCAGCACCTCGCCCGGTTCCAGCCGGACCCCCAGCCCCGAGGGAGCCGGAGCCGGCGCCGTGTCGACGCCGGCCGCCCCGACACGGAAGGCGAGCACGCCCGCCCGCCACAAGACGGGGCGGACCCGGCTGCCGGAAGACCACGACAACTACGATTCCGAGGCGGACGACTTCGACGAGACCTTCGTGGCCGGAGAGAATCCGCTCCTCCCCCGCCCCACCGAGCAGTCCTCCGTGGCGCGGCTGGTGGACAGGAAGGCGGATGAGCTGGTGACGCTGTGGCGCGCCATGAAGCTGACCGACGCGGACGAGCTGGCGCGGACCGGAGGTGCGGCACCGCGCACGGCGGACGGGGGTGTCACCGAGCCGAGCGCGGCCGAGGTCAAGGAGCAGATCGGCCGGGGCAAGGGGCTCACCATCGACGGTGTGCAGCGTCGCCTGATGGAGTTCACGACCGCTCCGTCCATAGCGGAGGGGTTCAGCGCAGGAGGGGGCGCGGTCGTCGTGGCCCAGGTGGCCGCCAAGTACCTGGTGAAGGGGAGCGAGTCCGAGGGCGGCTGGATCCCGCACTGGGGCGCACCGGTGAACGTCCTCCACATCGTCGACCGTAAGATCCTGGACCGGGGCCAGAGGCAGTTCAACGCGTCGTAGGACGCTGCGGGGACGACGGTGCGCCGCGCGGCGCACCGTCGTACGCCTGGGCACCGGCGGTGAAGGGGCACGCCCGGCGGGCGGGAAGGGACGGTCTGGGCCTCGATCCCGGCACTGGCCTGCTGTGCTTGCCGTGCTTGCCGTGCTTGCTCTGCCTGCTGTACTTGCTGTGCCTGCGCTGTGCGAAGGGGACCGCGCTCTGCAATTTTTCGCACAAACATGACCCACGCGTGGTGAGCGACGGGGCAGGATCCCCGGTTCGGCGAGGACGGTCCGCCGCCCCCTCAGGAGACCGCCATCCGCCGATCGGACGGTGGCCGGATGAGGACCGCGGACCGGGGCCCCACCGTGTAGAACACGAATTTGCCCTGCTTGCTGCGGCGCACCGCCCCCTTGGCGACCATGGCCTCCAGGGTGCTGCGTACTACGGTGATCTTGATGTTGCGATCGGGATACGCCTCGGCCAGGGCGTCGTTGACCTCCACGGCGGAGAGCGACCGGCTCTGACGACCGAGATGGCGCACGACGAGATCCCGCAGCGTCGGAGCCGAGCCGGCCTTGGGGTGTGCCGCTCCGCGGCCACCCGGCAGCGGCGGTCTGCCACCCGTCTCCTTCTCCTGCCAGGCCACACTCTTGAGGCGGGCTTCGACGCCGGTGTCGGCCTGGCGTGGGGACGGTACGTCGGCGTCGGCGGCCGGCGCGGTCCCGGCGTGCGCGGTGTCGGCGTCGCCGAGTGCCCGCTCCATACGGACCAGGAGCGATTGATTGTGCCGGAGTTTTTCCAGTTTCTCCTGAAGGACGGCTATCTCACTGGACAGACACTCTTGTTCCGTGGCGTTGCGTTCCAGGTCCTCGGCCAGTCTGGCCGCGTAGAGGGGTTTGAGGTCTCTCTCGTCGTTCACGTTGTCCGGCACGGTCACCCTTTCCTTCGGCAGAGTGTCGATTGTGCTGCTGGATAGTACTCACAACGGTTGCGGATACCACGGCGGTTGAGCGGTCCACTCATGGTTCGTCGGCGTGTCGGCCGTTGTTGGGCACCTATTCGGGTCGAAAACTGTGAGGGCCGACGATGGACTGCATGACATTACGCCGCATCACAGGGTTGTGAGTATGGGTCTGTTGATTTCTTGACGATCCGCACTCGGCGCCGTTAGATTCTGGCCCCAACTAGCCCCACGTCCTCCTCCACTTCACGGTTGACCCTGCTTCAGGCGCGGGCCGGACAGTCACCGACTTCCTCGGGTGGTTCGTTGGGCTCCGGTACAGGTACCCGACCGTAGTGGAGCTCGCGGAGCATACCCATATGAAGTGACAGAGATTGCTATGCGCTCATGGAATGACGTGCTGCAACAGGTGATGGCCATCCCCTACGTTCTCTCAGCGGGTATATATGACGTCCCATCGAAAAGCGAGGTCAGCAAAGCCGGTGACACATCATTGACGCATCCCGCAGCGGAAGAGATCCGCCGCTCGGTTCTGCGTCTCATTCATGCGGAACAGGACGGTGGAGTGGAGCAGCACGATCACTGGGAGGAATCGGTCGTCAGTGGCACCCGGCATGTTCACCTGCTCAGCTCTGTCGACTCCCGCTCCGCGCGATGCGCCGCTCTCGCCCATGTCGTCATGGCGGGACGGGGGACCAACGTCGCGATCGCCCGCCTCACCCTCCGCGCACTGACCGACCGCCCCTTACCCAGTCGTGAGCATGCCACGTCGCCGTCCGAGCGCGACGCGGCTGCCCGCCTCGACCCGCCTGGTTCCCTACCCCAGTCCCCACCTCCACCCCCGCGTCCAGCGCCACTGCCCGTCCGTACCACCCGGCGGTCGCCGGGCGTGCCGCCTCTCCCCCAGGCGGACCCGCCCAGCGAGGCGAGTATGCGCAAGCTGCTCCATTCCCTTCGTGACCTGCCATGACATTGCCCAGGCGGCCCGGAACCCCGGCATGGGTGAGGCTGCTGATCCCCCGCAGGCGGAAAGACCGTGAGATGGAAGTTGAAGCACTTGAGGCGGAGATGCACCGCTTGCAGGAGCAGGTGGCGGGAGTGATCGGAGCCGCCCTGGTCAGCGTGGACGGTATGCCGGTCGCCGCCTTCAACATGGAGGAGGCCGCGCTGGAGGGACTGGCGGCACTGGCCGCCGCCTTCCTGGGTGTCGCTCAGCGGGTCGCCATCGAGGTCTCACGCGGCACCTTCTGCGAGACCGTCATCCGGTGCGAGGCCGGCTACGTGGCGTTCTACGCGGCGGGCCGCTCGCATCTCCTCGTCGTCCTCACGGAGCAAGGACTCAACCTGGCCAGGCTGCACCTGGAGACCCGGACGTCCGTGAAGCGGATCACCGCCCTCACGGATGTTCCCGATGCCAGGAAGTCCGACTCCGGGAACCAACTCAGCACCGACAGAAAGTGATGTCATCCGTGACCGATCAGAGCATGTCCATCAAGGTCAGCAGCCTTGTCAAGGTCCTGCGAAACGAAACACCGGAGTGTGTCGCCGCCGGCGTGGTGGACATGGCCACCGGCATGCTCCTCGGCGTCGAGACGGTCGACTCGCACCCCTCCGAGGTCCTCGATCTCCTCGCCGCGGCGACGTTCGACCTGTTCCGGGGCAGAAATGTCTCCACCATCGAGGAGATCTTCAAGAAGCGCCGTGGCACCGTGAGCGATGTCCGCTACTTCCAGGAGGTCCTCGTCAACAGCGAGAACCTGGTGCACGTGTTCGTGCGCATACCGAGCAACAACGAGATCGTGGCCGTCGCCGTGGCGCGTAGGGGGGTCAATATCGGCATGCTGCTCAACGCGGCCAGGCGCGCGGTCAACCAGTACGACTTCAAGTAGAACTCCGGCGGCCCTTCACCGCCTGCCCCGGTCAGCGGTGTCATCTGCCGTCCGGAGTGCCATGAGGGGCAAGCCACAGGCGGCGGTGGTCCTGCGGGATCGCCGCCGTCTGCTGTCTCCTCCCCCGACGGCGAGAACACCGATCCGGCGGTGACCGCCCGGAACGCAGTCGGGCAACTCGGTGCGCGCGGCCGTGGCCGCGCGGCGTAAGACCGCGGCTCCACCCCGGGCTGAGCCCCTCCCACCCCTCGCCCTTCCTCGGTGCGCGGGGCGGGCCGGGGACGCCCCTGGGCGAGGGATCCCTCCGCACGCGGCGCGACCGTCTCCACCGGCACCGGGACGCGTCCGCCGACGGGTGCCTGGCGAAGTCTCCGGGACGCCGCACCGCGGGTGACCGGCGACCCCGGCGCCGCAACCGCGCCGTACCGGCCCTCCCGTCTCCGTGGACGGCGGCTCGTGGGGGGAGGCCCCTGTGTTCCTGGAGTCGGACCGGCCCCTCCATCGCCCGGCGTCACCACCGGACCGGCCGGGACCGGCGGTGGCCGCGTTCTCACGCGGGCGCTCCGGCCCGCGGCCCGGTGCCGGGCCGGTGACCCCCGCGGACCGGGCGGCCTTCTCACCCCCGTGGCCCGTGGCCACGCCGGTGACCGCGGGCTTCGATCCCAGCCCGACCAGCAGTCTCTCGGCCGGCACCAAGCCCCTCTGCAGGCCCGCGCAGTAAGCGCATTGCCGAGCGTGTCGAGCGACGCGCTTGCGCCACAGCGCCGAAGGCGTGTTGTCCCATGGCGCGGTGAGGTGGGCCAGCAGCACACAGCGCGGCTGTGCCGACAGGGTCCGCACCACCAGCCGGGCCGTCTCCAGCTGTGCCTTCATGCGCTGCACGCGCACCGCGGTGTGCTGCGGGGACAGCTTCAGCGCCGCGACCACCTCCGCCCGGGTCAGCTCCCCCCGCGCTTCCATCCCCCACAGCATCAGCAACCCCTGATCCTCGGCGCTGAGCCAGCGGGCCGCCTCGGCCGCCTCACGTCGCTGGTCCTCCAGGCCGAGCCGGAGCACCGTCACCCCCGCGACGTCGGCGCCGGGGTCGGCGAGCTGACCGACCTCGTCCTGAGCCGATCTGACCGTCGCGTCCCGGCGGTCGCGGTCGCGCCAGTGCTGGCGTATCTGGTTCATGGTGATGGCGACCAGCCAGGACTGGTAGCGGGAGGGGGCCTTCAGTGAGCCGAGGGAGCGGAGCACACGGAGCATGGTCTCCTGCACCACGTCGTCGACGTCGTGGTGACCGTTGAGGGCCCGGCCGACGATCTTGTAGACCAAGGGCAGGCAGACGGCGACCAGCTCGTCCTGGGCCCGCTGGTCACCGTTCAGTGCCGCCACGACGAGTTCGCTGCAGAGTTCTCTTGTCACAGCCATGTGGGTCGGCGCTCCTTCTCACTCCTGAACCTGCTTCTCTGCAACTGGAGACCCCCGGCCCACCTCCGGATAACCAAAATCACGTGAGCCGCGTCAATGTCGGCAGTCAGCGGGCAGTGAGAGCCCCGTATTGACTCACTCAGGGAGCCGGAAGGGTCCGCCGCGCGCCTGTCCGCTCATGTCCGCTCAGCCGGAGAATGCGGATGTCACACGCCTGTCGGTGTCTCCTGACGCAATGTCAATAATGTCGTGTGACAGGGGTGTTGAGGCTAGGACGGCGCTAGTCACTCTCGTCCGGAACAGGTCACCGCCGGAGGGGTTTCGCATCTCTGTTGAAGATCTCGGCGGGTGGCCACTTGTCAACTTCAGCTCGGGAGACGATCGTTCGGGGTGTGCCGAGTGACTCAACCCGCATCGCGGGGATGAGCACCCTCCCGTCACGCATGCCTCGGCTGCGCCCTTCACCTCCGCATGGGCGCGTTCCGCGACCCGGAAGGAATCACGTGACAACGTCACCCAGCTCTCCGCCACTGGTCAGCGGCAGGCCGAGCGGTCGGCGCGGGTCCGCAAAATGGTGCCTGCCGAAGAACTTCAGAGGAACGCACAACCCACCCCGCTGCATATGCCAGAACGAAATCGCATTACGTGAGCAGCGGGTTGATATGGGTGAGGGAACCGCGTCACCCGGCGACGGGGCCATGGAGAAGGCACAGCATCGGATCTGAAGCCGCCTGAAGTGCGACAGGCCACACAGAGAGGAGGCGTGGATCGAGGGAACCTCTTTTCTGACTGTGAAGATCCCTTCATACTATCTTTCACCAACTCCCCCACCAGGACGGCCTTAGCATGTCGACCCACCCGAATTCGTATCGCCACGGTTTCAGCGAGCAACAGCTCTATGAATGTATGCAGAGTTCGAACCCGGACACATACGCCGCCTGGCACGAGCTGAATCATCTTCACTGGTCCCGCACTTTCACCTATGCCCACGTTCTGCTGGGCCACAAGACACGCGCGGAGCAGATCGCCGACCGCGCGTGCGCCCGGATCGCCGGTGACGCCGAGGGCCGAGTGCCGCTGGCACGTCCCCTGCGGCTGCGACTGCTGGAACTCGCCGGGGAGATGGCGGGTGAGCGGGAGGCGGATCCGCCGGCGGACGGGACGGACCCGGAGCCGGAGGACTCCGACACCCTCGGCGACTTCACCCGGCCCACCGGGGTCGCCGCGATCGGGGAGCGGCTCCTGCGGGGCTTCGTCACCCGGGGCTTCGGGGCACTGTCCCTCCGGCGGCAGACCCTGCTCTGGTACTCCGTGGTCGAGCAGGAGGAGGACGCCCGGGTCGCACGGCTCACCGGCGTCCCTCGGGACATGGTCAGATCCCTGGTCGCCAAGTCCCTCACGGCGTGCTCCGAGGCTTCCCTCAACATGCACTACAACCGTCGTTCCGCGGCCGACTGCTCATCCTTCGCCCGGTTGCTCAACGCCGCCTCCCGCGGTGACGAGAGCTGGGCCGACGGCACCCTCGCCCGTCATCTCGACGCCTGCCCCTGGTGCCACGCGGCGATGGTCGGTCTGGCCGGGCTGCGGACCAACCCCCGGCTACTGCTCTCGGAGTCCCTGCTCGGACCGGTCGCCCACGCCTATCTCGTCTCCCTGCCCGCGCCCGCCCGGGCCACCGACGACACCCTGCACATCGCACTGCGTCCCGTCCGGCCCACGACCTGGCGATGGCCCGCGATCCCCCTCGGCGAATGGCTGACGCCCCTGCTGAGACGGCCTGGACTGCTGGTCGGCCTCAGCACCGTGATCGTCCTTGTCAGCGGCACGGTGCATCTGATCATGACGCACACCTCGGCCACCTCCGTGCGGACCCAGGCGCTGGCGCCACCGCCCCCGGCGCCGCAAGCACCCCCGCCCACCCCGGATCGGCCCTCGGCATCCCCGGCGCGGACCCCTCCCCCGAAGGCACTGCCCGTGGCACCGCCCCCGCCCTCCTCCAGCGCCGGTACCGCTGAGGCCCGGCAGACCTCGTCACGCACCGCGAACCCGTCCGGCCGACCGCCCCGGTCGGAACCCAAAACCATGAAACCGTTTCAGGGAAAGGATTTCGTGGCCGCCGTCCACGCCGAGAGCGGACTGTGCCTCGATGTCTCGGACGCCGGGTTCAGCAACGGGACGGACGTCGTCCTCCAACGCTGCACGGACTCGGCCGAGAGCCAGTTATGGCGATTCGAGCCCTCCGGTCTGGTGCGCAATGCAGAGCAGCCCGCTTTCTGTCTCGACGCGCGCGGTAGAAACGAGACCGGAGTCGGCATCTGGAACTGCCGGGCCATCGATACGGGTAATCCTTCGTCTCTCAATGTGAAGTTCGCTCTTGACTCCACCGGTCGTATACAACCTGCGCGGGCTCCGGGTTCAGCCGTGGCGCCGGACATCGCGCGCCCCGGGTCACCCCTGGATCTCCGTCCCGTGGACGCCGGCCCTCGTCAACGTTGGGTCGAGCCCGTCCAGGCGACGGACGACTGAGCAAGCAAAGCCCCGCCCGTTCTCCACTCTCTCTCCGACTGCCCCGCGGACGGATACATCCCGACGCGGCCCCGCACCGAGATGACCCACCCCGACCTTCCCGAGGCAGGTTCCGCCCCATGAGCGGCCAGGACAACACAGGCCACGCCACCCCTACGCCGAGCACTCCAGCCGACGTGTCCGATTCCCCCGACTTCTCGTCCGAGTTGATCCCGGCGCCGCGCGCGGTAGAGGCGCTGGGCGACCTCAACCACGACGAGATGCACAATCTGAAGGTCTGCGAGCACACCGTGGAGCGCCTGGGTACAGCCACCTGGCTGGCGGGCAAGGCCCTCCACTCCATCCAGAGCCGCAGGCTGTACCGCAGTTCGCACTCCCGCTTCGACGACTACGTCATAGAACGCTGGGAGATGAGCCCCCGCAGCGCCTACCAGTTGATCGAGGAATGGCCGCTCGCGGCCCGGATCAACGGGCAACTGGGCCGGCCCGCGGTCGGTTCACACGTACGCGCCCTGATCCCCGTGACCCGGCGCTTCGGAAACGCCGCCGCGGCCGATCTGTACCAGCAGTTGTACGTCTACGCCACCCAGGAACACGTACGGCTCACCGCCGCTGTGATCACCGAGGTGGTGAAAGCCGTGCTGGACAGCGCGGGCGGCCAGATGGAACAGACCCACGTCCGGGAGGCGGCACGTCAGATCATCACGGCGGATCCCCCGCCGTCGGCGAAACCCGCCGTGACCGCGGCCAGGTCGCCCAGGGAGAAGTCCGCGGCGTTCGTCGTCCCGACATCAAGAACACGTGTGCAAAATTTCCCGGATCCCCGGGACCGACCACCGGGACGGGAACTGACCGCGCGTCCGGGTGCGACGGGACGTCTGAGTACGGATGCGCCCCCTGACATCAGTCACAACAGAAACGACCCCCCTGATCAGGCTCCCACCCGTCCCGCACCTCCCGCACCTCCCTCGTCGTCCTCGCCTCCCTTCGCGCCCTCCGGCGCCGACTCCACCACCGCGTTCCTCCAAGGTGTCCTGGTCCGGGTCATCGGCGTGGAACGCGACCTGGCCCAGAACATTCCCGCCGGACCCGTCCGGACCCAACGCCATGACCAGCTGAGCCGGGAACTGGCCCTGCGCCTGCACCGCGCCGCACAGCATCTCCTGGCCTGGGCCGAACGCGGAGGGTGAGACCGGCCCCCACCGCCTCCACGGGTCGACCCGAGATGATCTTACGACCCGTGGACGCATCCACCCAGCGCCGGCACCGTATTCCCCGATCCGCAAACACGGATCACGCGGCCGGTACCGCGTGGACGCGAGAACGGCGACTGCCGACCACCCGTAGGGCAGTCGGCAGTCGAGGCAGATGGCGGGGGCCGGGGGCCCAGGGGCCGGTCGGCGGAGCCGCCGTGAGGACGCGGAGCCTGGGGACGGCCTCCGAGCCCGGACGGTTCACCCGCCGAACGTCAGCGACTCGGCAGGCGAGGCGTTGCCGTAGGAGTCGACGGCGACGACCCGCGCGGTGTACCGCGTGCCGGCCGTGCCCGCCGCCGCGACAGGGATGTCGAGGGAGTGGGGGCGGGGCATGAAGTAGTACTCGGAGAGCACCTTGGAGGAGACGACCTTCGCCCCGGTCGCCGTGTCCGTGACGGTCACGTCGTAGTGGTGGACCAGCTGGTCGTCCTTCGCCTGGGTGACGCGAAGCACGGTGGCGCCCTGGGCGGTGGTGACCGCCCTCAGCGGCTGCCGGGAGGTGAACTCCGGGGCGGTCTTGTTGCGGGCGGCGGCGGTGTAGCGGAAGTTCTTCTTGATCTCGTCGTCGGTCCTGCCGTCGAGCCGCACGGTCCAGGTCGGTCCACTGAGGGTACCCGAGCTGGCGTACGGCGGCTGCGGGTTGGCCGACCATTGGCCACCCTCGTAGATGTCGTGCTTGTCGGCGTTCATGTTGACGCGCGCGATCTCCGTGCGGTCCTGGTAGACCTCGATGAAGAGGGCCTGCGCGGTGGTCGCCTCGAAGCGGTCGGCGAGCCCCTTGTCGGTGATCGCCTGGTAGCCGTGCTCGACCTCCACGTACGACATCGAACCGTCGTTGACGGCCGTGAAGTCCTTCTGGGCGATGGACCGTTCGTCGTTGATGTTGAGATGCGAGTGGCCGCTGAGATAGACCGCCTGCGGGAAGTCGGCGAGGTCCTGGGTGAGCAGCGGGTTCGCCGTCTGCTGGCCGTCCATGACGGTGCCGGGGGCGGGCCGGTGGCCCTGGACGAGGATGGGCCTGTTGATGTTCCGCGGGTCGGCGGTGAGCTGTGTGAGACGGTTCTTGAGCCAGGTGCGCTGGGCGGTGTCGGCGTTGTACGTCTCGGTGTCGACCGTGAACAGGCGCACCCCGTTGACGTCCGACTCGTAGAAGCCGCCGCCCGTGTCCGGGAACCACGTGCGGGGGTATCCGGCGCGTACCGCCGCGAGACTCGCGTCGTGGTTGCCGTTCGACACGAGCACCTGGGTGTCGGTCATGCCCTTGCGGGCGAGGTTCGCCTGGAAGATCTCCGAGACGACCTTGTGGTCCGCCCCGCGACCGTCACCGTTGTCGTTGATCATGTCGCCGTTCGACAGGATGGCGTCGGGCCGCGGGAAGATCGAGCCGATGGTGTCGAAGAACGCCTCGTACCTCTTGTCACCGGTCGCGTGGCTGTCCGTGTGCACATCGGACATGACCACGAGCTGGGCGATCGGAGTCTCCCGCGTCCTGATGAGATAGCCGTACGACACCGTCGCGCTGCTCCTCCTTCCGTCGAAGGCGGCGGCCGTGAGGTTGGTGTCCGCACTGATCCGCAGCGGCTTCCCGGGGGCGTACACCGGGCTCCGGTAGGTGGGGGTGGTCCCGTCGAGCGTGTACCGGACGACGGTGCCACGCTCCGACCTCAGCTTGACCGAGACGGTCTTCTCGTAGCGCCCGCCGGGGAGGCTGACGCCGGGCGCGGCCGGCGCTCCGCTCCGGGTGCGGGCGTCGGCGGCGTGCGCGACGGTGGGCGGCACGAGGGTGGCGGACACGACGGCGATGGCGACGGCGAGGGGAGTGGATCTCACGGGAAACTTCACGGGTGGCCCTTGTCTCCGAGAGGTTTGGATAACGGTTGGATAACCGGTCTGAACCAAAGACATTAGGCCGCATGTGCGAGAGCCTCAGGGGGAGTTCGCCGTCCACCGCATGAAGAACCCGTGAACGCCACCCTCGGACCCGTGGCGGAGGATGCCCCCGCAGGGACGTCGGGATCGGCCGAGGCGATCAGCATCGCCCGGCGCCCGGAGGGGGGTCGACACAGCCCCGCCCCGGACGGCCCGAGGGGCGTCCGGGGCGGGGCGTGGGACGGTGCCTCCGCAGAGGGTCGGTCAGTCGATCGACCAGCTCTGGAGGGGCGAGCCGGTGTTCTCCTGCACGGTGACCGCGGCTCCGTTGGTGGCGGAGGCCCCGGTGAGCAGGAGGCCGCCGGTGGAGGCGAGGGTGTAGTCGCCGTCACCGCGCTCGGTGACCTTCCAGCGCTGGGCGGCCTCACTGTTGCAGGCCCGCTGCACGATGGCGGTACCGGCGCCGCCGGACGCCTGCGCGCACTTCCCGGAGGTCTTGTTGGTCAGGGTGTAGGTGCCGTCGGACTGCTTGGTGAACGTCCAGGTCTGGTTGCTGCCGCGGTTCGGTGCGTACAGGACCATGGCGGTGCCGTCGGAGGTGGAGCCCCGGTTGTCCAGCGCCTTGCCTCCGGTCACGACGCTGTGCGCGCCTTCGACGGTCTTCACGGTGCCGGGCCAGGGGATGCCCGGGGCGGGGTGGTAGCCGATTCCGGCGGCGGTCCAGCGCGGTCCGTGCTGGGCCAGGCGCTGCCGGAAGTTCTTCCAGTCACGGCCGGCCTGCGGCGTCCAGCCGACCTCGGCGAGGGCGGGCAGGCGGGGGAAGCTCATGTACTCGGCGTACTCGGTGGCGGAGGGCCAGCGGGTGGCCGGGGTCGGCAGCGCGTTGCTGCCCTCGTAGGCGCGGTCCGCCCACAGGGCGGCCTCGACGCCGGCGATCTGGTCGGCGGGGACGACGGAACCGGTGCCGTCCAGCTTGGCGGTCGCTGTCGTCGGGTCCCACTCGTAGGAGCGCTGCACCGGAACGTAGCCGGACCAGCTCAGGCCGTAGGGGGTGGACACGTCGTACTTCATGTCCAGGTAGGCGTGGTCGGACGGCGACATGACGAACTTGGCCTTCTGGGCGGCTCCGTCGCGGGCGAAGCGGATCTTCTCGCTCTCCTTGGAAGTGCCGATGGTCTCGCGGTCGTCCTCCTCGCCCCAGTACTGCATGAGGCTGCCGGCGGGGAGTTCGGCCTGGCCGAGCTGGTGCCAGCCCATCACGGTCTTCTTCTGCGCGGTGGTCGTCTCCGAGGCCGCCTTGACGTAGGTGGCGTACTGCTCCGGGGTGGCCTGCGGGGTCTCGTCGCCGCCGACGTGGATGTAGGGGCCGGGGGTGAGGTCGGCCACCGCCTTGATGACGGTCTTCAGGAAGTCGGTCATGTTCGCCGTGTGCTGCGCGTCGCTCAGACAGTAGAGGCTGACACCGACGTCGAATCCGGTGTACGGCGTTCTGGCCTTGTCGTCGCAGTTGAGTTTGGGCACGGATGCCAGCGCGGACCAGGTGTGGCCGGGGCCGTCGATCTCGGGGACCACGGTCATGAAGCGGGACTTGGCGTAGGAGACGATCTCCTTGTAGTCCTCCGCGGTGTAGTACCAGTCGGTGCCGCCGGTGTGGCCGCTCTGCGTGCTGGCACCGATCTTCGTGAGGTCGGGTATCTCATCGATGGCGATGCGCCAGCCCTGGTCGTCGGTCAGGTGCAGATGCAGGGTGTTCATCTTGTACGCGGCGGCCTGGTCGATGTAGCGCTTGACCTGGGAGACGGTGAAGAAGCGGCGGGCGACGTCCAGCATCACGCCGCGGTACCCGTAGCGGGGCCCGTCGGAGATCTTCACCGGCGGGACGGTCCAGGCACGCGACTGCCGGGTGCCGGACTCCACCGCGGCGGGCAGGAGTTGGCGCAGGGTCTGCACACCGCGGAACAGCCCCTCCGCCCCGTGCGCCTTCACGACGACGCGCTGCTTGCCGGAGAGCAGGGTGTACCCCTCGGCGCCCAGCTCCTTGGGCCCATTGGGGTCCAGGACGATGGCGTTCTTCGGTACCCGCTTGTCCTTGACGACCGGAAGGGAGTAACCGGTCGCGGGCGCGAGGGTCTTCGACAGGTAGGTGCCCACGGCGACCGCCGGCGCCTTCTTCGACAGGACGGCGATCCGGGTACGGGAGGTGAGGGTGAACTTCTGCCCCTTCACCGTCAGCTGGGAGACCGGCTTCGGTATCAGCGCGGTGGGCGCGGCGGACGGGGCAGACGGGGCGGGGCGCTTGGGGGCCGCTTGGGAGACCGCCGCCGGCAGCGGCAGGACGAGGGTGACGGCGGCGAGGACGGCGAGACGTAGGCGGAGGCGCGACGTGCGCATATCGACTCCTTAGGACGGGAAAGCAGGGCGACCGCACACGAGGTGGACGGTCGGGGGAGCGCGATCCGTGACGGCGACGGCCACGGGGGACGGTGGCGGGGGCAGGGATACGCGGAGTCTGTGCACCCGGCGCCTGACCGCTGAGGGGTTCGTCCCGGTGCACCGAGCCGGCGTGCACCGTCGCCGACATCCTGCCGCGCTGCGGGTCGCTCGTGAAGGCAGCGGAACAGGTGCCTCACGGAGGACGACGAAACAGTGATCTTGCTTGTATTTGCTTTAACTTAGCTAGTTGTGCGCAACTTCAATCAGAAGGTGTCAGGAAGGCGGGAGAAGCGTCAAGCCCTACCGAGCCGTAGCATTCTCACCTCACGGACCCCCCGACGACTGCCCGAAAACTGCGCGCGAACCGCCTCGCGGACCACACCGCAGACCACAGCGCAGACCGCACCGCGGACCGTCTCACGGCAGCGGTATGACGGCGGCATGACGGCGACGACACGGCAACGCCCGCCGTCCGAGGCGCACATGACGGCCTCACGGCCCCCGGGGCGTCCGTGAGCCACACCCGGGCGGGCCCGGACCGGCGGACCGGTCGACCTGGGCCCCCGCGGGGCAGCGGCGAACGCCACCGGAGCTACCGGGCCGTGCGCGCATCGTGCAGGTCCCTGGCCAGGAGTGCCGCGCCCATGCAGCCGACCGACTCCCCGAACCGCGCGAGCCGGAACTCGGGCACACCGTCGAAGACGAGTCGGCCGACGAGCACCTCCCGCAGCGGCAGGAGACGGTCCTGACCCACCTCGGCCAATTCACCCCCGATGACCACCCGCTGGGGCGCGTACCGGGCGACAGCCGTCGCCAGTACGTCGGCGAGCGCGTCCATGGCCGCCTCGCAGGCCGCGAGGGCGGCGAGATCCCCCGCGTCGGCCCGGTGGTAGACCTCGCGGGCGCTGATCCCGCGCCATCCGGTGGCCCGGGAGTAGCGGCGGGCGACGGCGGTGGCCGACGCCACCGTCTCCAGGCAACCGCGACTGCCGCAGTGGCACAGGTCGCCCCCCGGCCGGACCACACAGTGGCCGAGGTCCCGCGCCCCGCGAGCACCGGAGGCGGCCCGGCCGTCGAGGACGAGGGAGGCGCTGATGCCGTCACCCACCGAGACGAACAGGAAGCTGCGGCTGTCCCGGCCGGCTCCGGCACGGGCCTCGGCGAGCGCCCCGGCGCACCCGTCGTGGCCCACGGCCACGGGCAGGTCCAGGTGCTCGGCGAACCAGTCCCGGACCGGTACCCCGTGCCAGCCCAGAGCGGTGGTGCGCACCGCCCGGCCCGAGGTGTCGTCGAGGGTGCCGGGGAGGACGATGCCCGCCGCGGCCGGACGGCACCGCTCGGCCAGGGTGGCGGCATACGCGAGGATGCTCTCCAGCACGGCGTCCGGGCCGCGTTCGGGGCGGGTGAACCAGCGTTCCCGTTCCCGCAGGACCCCGTCGGGGCCCAGGGCGCAGCCCCTGATGTAGGTGCCGCCCGCCTCCAGCGCGATGACGGTTCCGTGGTCCGGGCGCCGGAGGCGGGTGGTTCGTTCCCTGGGGAGGGCCGGTGCCGTGGGCGGCCCGGACTCCCTGCGTACGGTGGTGTTCATCGTGGTCTGCCTCAGCCGTCGGCTGTCCTCGGCGCCCGTTCCCGCGCCGCGGGAGCGGTGGGCGCGCCGAGGGCGGCGGGGGCATGGCGGTGTCGCGGCACGTGGGTCCTCGTCTCTGATGCCGCCGGGTGGGCCGGGGTCAGCCGGTGGCCGGGGAGGGGACCCACCCCTTGCGTCCGGGAGGGGCGATCGCAAGGGGCGGGCGTTCGGGGTTACTTGACGGATCCGGCGGTGAGACCGGAGACGACCTTCCGCTCGATCAGGGCGAAGAGGATGACGACGGGCACGATCGCGATGATGGAGCCGGCGAACAGGTAGTTCCACTGGACGGTGTAGTTGCCGATGAAGCTGCTGATGCCGACCGTCAGGGGCTGGCTCTCCGGAATGGTGGAGAGCGTCAGACCCATGACGAACTCGTTCCACGCGGCGATGAAGGTGAAGATCATCGCGGTGACGACGCCGGGCATGGCGAGCGGCAGGGTGATCCGCAGCAGTGCCCCTCCCCGGCCCAGGCCGTCGATCATGGCCGCCTCTTCGAGGGATTCCGGGATGGAGGCGAAGTACGCGGTGAGGATCCAGATCGCGAAGGCCAGGTTGAAGGCCGCGTTGCACAGGATCAGCGTCCATACCGAGTTGAGCATGCCCAGTTGGTAGAACTCGCGGTAGAGACCGACGAGCAGTGAGGTCGGCTGGAACATCTGGGTGATGAGGACCAGCAGCAGGAAGAGCTTGCGGCCCCGGAACTTCATCCGCGCGGTGTAGTACGCGGCGGGGATGGCGACCAGCAGGACGAGCAGGGTGGATCCCGCGGCGACCAGCAGGGTGACCTGGAGGTTGTCCGCGAGGTGGGACTCGCGCCACACGTCGACGAAGTTGGCCCACTCGAACTCGGACGGCAGATAGGTGGCGTCGCGCAGTTCATGGGCCGGCCGCAGTGCCGTGACCACCATCTCCGCGTACGGCAGCAGGAACACGGCCGCGAGCAGCCAGGCGACGGCGGTGACCAGCAGGGTGCGCGGACGCAGCGTGCGCGGGGGCCGTGCGGTGCGGTGCCGGGCGCCGGTGGCGGAGCGGGAGACGTGGACGGGCCGCGCGCTCTTCGCGGGGGTGAGGGTGGGCGGGGCCATCAGCTCTCCTCCTGGTTCCAGCGGCTGGCCTTGAGGAAGACGACGACCATGACCACGACGAGGGCGAAGTTCACGACGGACATGGCCGCGGACTGGCCGATGTCGGAGTTCTTGAGCTGGTACATGAACACGGTGGTGGTGGCGGTGTCGCTGTCCGGGCCGCCGCGGGTCATGCTCCAGATGATGGGGAAGGAGTTGAAGACATTGATCAGGTTGATGACGACGCCGACGAGGAACGCCGGCCGCAGCAGCGGGAGGGTGATGCGCAGATACGTCTGCCAGTTGTTGGTGCCGTCGACCCTCGCCGCCTCGTAGACCTCGCCGGGGATGGTCTGCAGTCCGGCGAGCAGGGTGTAGGTGGTGAACGGCAGGGAGACGAAGACGGCGACGAACATCATCCAGGGCCAGGCCGTGGCGGGGTCGCCCAGCCAGTCCTTGGGGCCGTCGATGAGACCGAGGTCGGTCATGAGGGTGTTCAGGACGCCGGCGGTCTGGTTGAGCATCCATTTGAAGCCGATGGCGGTCATCACCACCGACGCGGCCCAGGGGGCGATGAGCGCCCAGCGGGTGACGCGACGGCCCGGGAACTTCTGGTTGAAGAGCTGGGCCAGCGCCAGCGAGAGCACCATGGTGGTGCCCACGACGACCAGGGTCCACACCACGGTCGCGAGGACGACCGAGGGCAGCGACGGTTCCTCGAACAGTTGCCGGTACTTGTCGAATCCGGCCGAGCCGCGGACGAATCCGCTGCTGCTGATCTTGAGGAACGAGGTGCGGACCATCTCGTAGACCGGCCAGAGCACGACCAGGACGATGAGCAGGACCGCCGGCCCGATCCAGGGCAGCGGCCCCAGCCGGGCCAGGCCGCCCCGGCGCTTGCGGCCGGGGCGCGCGGTGGATGAAGTGGTGGACACGAAGGTGCCTTCCGTGACAGGGCGGGACGCGCGGCCTACTGGTCGGAGACGGTGTCCTCGGCGTTCTTCTGCAACTGGCCCAGCACCTTGGTGGGATCCTTCACGGCCGTGCCGCCGCTCTTCTTGATCTCGGCGGAGACGGCGTCCCAGGTGGTGTCCCCCAGCGGGTAGAAGACCGCGTTCGGCAGCAGCTCGAAGAACGGTTCGAGGTCCTTGTGCTTACCGTTGCCGGTCATCTCCTGGAGGGTGTCCTCGGTGACCGGCATCAGGTTGTACGTCTCGTCGAACTTCAGCGTGTTCTCCTTCGAGTACGCGAAGTCGAGGAAGGCACGGACCTCGTCCTTGTGGCCGCCGTCCTTGAAGGCCATCATCCAGTCGGCGACGCCCAGCGTGGACCGGAGCGCGCCCTTCTTCCCGGGGATGGGCGCGACGCCGTAGTCGACCTTGCCCTCCTTGGACATCTGGATCAGGGAGGGGTGGCCGTTGAGCATCGCGGTCTTACCGGCGGCGAAGTCCGCGAAGGCGGTCTTGCGGTCCGTCGTCGCGGGGTTGGCGTAGGTCAGGCCGGGCTCGACGAGGTTCTCCTTCAGCCAGGAGAACGTCTCGATGTTGGCCGGGCTGTTCAGGGTGTACTTGCCCCCGGAGTCGGTGAAGCCACCGCCGTTGCCGAGTTCCCAGATCAGTGACTCGCCCTGGGTCTCCTCGGGGCCGAGGGGCAGCGCGTAGGGGGTCACGCCCGGCACCTTCGCCTTGATCTTCTCGGCGGCTGCCTTGATGTCGTCCCAGGTCTTCGGCGGTTCGCTGATGCCGGCCTTGGCGAAGACCTCCTTGTTGTAGAAGAAGGCCCGGGCCGAGGAGACGAACGGTATGCCGTACTGCGTGCCGTCGACCTGACCGGCCTTGGCGAAACTGTCGATCAGGTTGGCCTGTGTCTTGACCGACAGCACCTCGTCCGCCTTGTAGAGCAGGTCGTCGGCGACCTTGTCCGCGTAGCCGCCCGTCTGGAGGACGTCCGGGACGTTTCCGCTCTGGATCATCGTCTTGACCTGGGCGTCGATGTCGTTCCAGTTGATCACCTGGACGTCGACCTTGATCTTCGGATGCGCGGCGGTGAAGCGCTGCGCGACGTCCTTCCAGTAGGCGTTGGAGCTGTTGGACGCCTTGTCGCCGTAGTCCGCGGCCACCAGCTTCAGCGTCACCGTGTCACTCGACGCACCGCCGCCGTCGCCGCCGCAGGCCGAGAGGGTGAGGGCCCCGATGGTGAAGGCACAGGCCGCCACCAACAACCGCTTGTTCATCGTCAGTACCGCCTTGTCTCCTGGCCGGTCGGCTGACACGGCTCAGTGGGGTCTGGGAAATGCAGCGGATTCGGCCCCGCACCCATGCACACACCTGCATGATCTAGCCGAGTTTCGCTCACAAACGAGCATCCGCTGTGGGCAAAGTAAACACGAGGAGGGGGTTTTCAACCATGTCTGTTAGGTAAAAGATGCCAACCAGTCATGCATCAGCACCGGCAGGAGCGAGACATCGCGCAGGTCAGGACCGCAACCGGGGTCCACCACGGCGCGAACCAATTCGTGCGCCCTGACCGCCTCTTGGCGGCACGGTGACGGAGGTTCAGCCACCCCTCGGCGACACCGGTGACGGAGGTTCGGCCACCCCCTCGGAGCATGGGGGTGAGGTGTTGCCGGGGGCGGGGGCGCGGCGGTGTCCGTGAAGGCGCGGGTGCGGCGGTGTCCATGAAGGCGCGGGTGCGGCGGCGCCTCGCCACGCGGGGCAGGGAGCACCCGGGAGGCGTCCGAGGACGCGCGCGTCACGTAAGGGCGGCGACGGTCGACCCGGCCGTCGCCGGGGCGCTGTGAGACCCGGGCCGTCGACCGGGCGCTGTGAGACCCGGGCCGTCGACCGGGCGCTGTGAGACCCGGGCCGTCGACCGGGGCGCCGGTGGCGTGCGGGCCGACGGCCACGCGAAGGGATGTGTCACGCCTCCGTGGCGGCCGAGGCGTGGCGGGGTGTCAGACGCTGATGACCTCGATGCCCGCGTCGGTGAACCGCGCCGCCGCGTCGGCACCGAGGTCGGAGTCGGTGACCAGTACGTCGACCCGGTCCAGGCCGCAGATCCTCGCGAAGGCGCTCTTGCCGATCTTGGAGGAGTCCGTGACCAGGATGACCTTCCGGGCGCGCTCCGCGAAGAGCCGGCTGATACCGGCCTCGTCCTCGTGGTGTGTCATCACGCCGAGCTGCGGGTCCACTCCGTCGACACCGAGCACGGCGACATCGAGCACCACCTGGTTCAGGACCCCTTCGGCCAGCGGGCCCACCAGTTCGTAGGTCTGCGTACGGGCCACACCGCCGGTCACCACGATCTTGAACTGGGGGCGGACCGCAAGCTCGCTCGCGATGTTCAAGGCGTTGGTGACGACCGTGTACAACGGCCCGGAGAAGTTCTCGGCCCGCTCGAACACGCCCCCGCCCGTCCGCAGGACGAGGGCCCGGGCCACCTCCGTGGTGGTGGTGCCCCCGTTGAGCCCGACGACATCCCCCTCGCCCACCAACTCCGCCACCGCGCTCGCGATGCGCCGCTTCTCGGAGACCCGGCGCGAGGATTTGTAGCGCAACGGAAGCTCGTAGGACACGCCGTGCGCGATCGCCCCTCCGCGCGTGCGGACGAGCAGCTTCTGTTCGGCCAGTTCGTCGAGGTCGCGCCGGATGGTCGCCTGTGACACCGCCACCGAGACGGCCGCCTCCTCGACGTCCAGCCTGCCGTCGACCGCGAGCAGCTCCAGCAGCCTGCTCCACCGCTCCTGCTTGGACATGCGCCGCATCCCCTCCGTGCTCTGGACTGTCGAATGCCGCGCACCGGGGCCGGGACCACGGGAGGAGCCGGCCACCGATCACCGAACCCTGAAACACCGAGTCACTGATCACCGACCGGCATGCGCGAAGTTGATCGTAACGCGGAGCCTTCGCGCAGGGCGCGGGAGGGGAGATGTGCGCACGCCATGGCAGGTCCGCGCGCGGAATCTCTGGACTTTGACCGTCCTTCCATCAGATACTCCGCTCATCAGTCTTGAGTGAAACCGCTCAGATCTGGCACGTATCACGCATATTCGCGCATCGAGATGGTCAGAACTGCGATGTTCACCGACTGCGGCCCCCAGAGATCCCGGCGCCAGGCAGTCGCGGGCAGCGCGACACCCCGACAGCGCCCGGCGAGAAGGAGCAGCCAGCCACCCCATGATGCTCACCGTCACCCTCAACGCCGCCCTCGACGTCACCTGGGGCGTCGACCGGCTGCGGCCCCACGCCTCCCACCGGGTCGACAGCGTCCACGAACGCGCGGGCGGCAAGGGGATCAATGTCGCCCGCGCGCTCACCTTCCTCGGGCACTCCCCCGTGGCCACCGGCCTCGTGGGCGGCGCCACCGGCGGCCTGATCCGGCACGGACTGCGCACCGAGGGCATCCTGGACGCGTTCCTCGACGTGGCGGGCGACTCCCGGCGGACCCTCGCCGTCGTCTCCCGCGCCGACGGCGACGCCACCGTCTTCAACGGGCGGGGTCCGTCCGTCTCCCCCGCCGAGTGGGACCGGTTCACCCGGCACTACGCCGCACTGCTGGCCGGGGTGCGGGTGGTCGTGCTGAGCGGCAGCACCCCGCCCGGCCTGCCCCCGGACGCCTACGCGCAACTGATCCGCACGGCCACGGCGGCCGGAGCGCTCACGGTCCTCGACACCAGCGGCCCCGCCCTCCTCCACGCCCTCCAGGCCCGACCCGACGTGATCAAGCCCAACGCCGCCGAGATCACGGCGGCCACGGGCCGCGCCGACCTCGGACAGGCGGCCGACGCGCTGCGCGACGAGGGCGCCCGGGCGGTCGTCGCCTCGGCCGGCCCCGACGGTCTGTACGCGGTCACGCCCGACGGCGCCTGGCGGGCCGTACCCCCCGAACAACTCGCCGGGAATCCCACGGGCGCCGGCGATGCCTGCGTCGCGGCCCTCGCGTCCGGGCTGGAGGCCGGTCTCGCCTGGCCGGACATCCTGCGCACGGCGGTGGCCCTGTCGGCGGCGGCGGTCCCCTGCCCGGTCGCCGGCGAGGTCGACGCGGCCGTCCACCGACGCCTCCTCCCGAAGGTGCATGTGGAGAAAGCCGATCCGACCCACCCGAACTGACCCCGCCCCTCCCCTCTCCCTCCCCCTGAGATGTTCATTAATGCTCGTAACATCCGCTTTACGAGCAGCAATTGACACCGAAGATGTTCATGAAACAGCATGCTGCGGCACGGCGGACACCCTCCCCGGCCACCCCGAGCGCAAGGAACCCACGTGAGCACCCTCGACACTTCCCGCACCTCGCTCGAAATCAACTCGCAGCCCGAGACCTGGGAGCGGGCCGCCCGCTCCGCCGGCTCCCGCGCCGACGCGCTGCCCCGCCGAGGGGAGCGTGTCGCCGTCGTCGGCTGCGGCACCTCCTGGTTCATGGCCCATGCCTACGCCCAGTTGCGTGAAAGCGGCGGCCACGGTGAGACGGACGCGTTCGCGGCCTCCGAGTTCCCCGGCGGGCGCGCCTACGACCGGATCGTGGCCATCACCCGCTCCGGCACCACCACCGAAGTCCTGGACCTGCTGCACAAGGTCAAGGGCACCGTCGCCACCACCGCCGTCACGGCCGACCCGGCCACGCCCGTCATGACGGCCGCCGACCAGGTCGTCGTACTCGACTACGCCGACGAGGAGTCGGTGGTGCAGACCCGGTTCGCCACCACCGCGCTGGTCCTGCTGCGCGCGCACCTGGAGGCGGAAGGCGCCCTGCCGAGCGGCGTACGTCCGCTCGCCCAGGCCGTCCAGGACGCCCGGCGCGCGGTCGGCGTCGCCCTGGACCCCGACGTGAGCGGCGCCGAGCAGTTCACCTTCCTCGGCACGGGCTGGACCTACGGCCTCGCCCTCGAAGCCGGGCTGAAGATGCGCGAGGCCGCCGGAGCGTGGACCGAGGCGTACCCGGCGCTGGAGTATCGCCACGGCCCCATCAGCATCACCGGACCCGGCCGGGTCGTCTGGCTGTTCGGCCCCGCCCCGCAGGGCCTCGCCGAGGACATCGCCCGCGTCGGCGGCCTCCTGCGCTCGGCGTCGGCGGAGGCGCCCGGCGGCCTCGACCCGCTGGCCGACCTGATCGTCGCCCAGCGGTTGGCCGTCCAGGTCGCCGAGGCCCGCGGCTACGACCCCGACCGCCCCCGCAACCTCACCCGCTCCGTGATCCTCGGCCCCACCCCCGCGTAGCCGCCCGACGTCCCCGACCGGTGCTCTGACCGCCTCCGTGGAGAACCCCTCATGCCTCTGACGTCCACCGACCACATCATCGACCCCGCCTACGCGGCCGTCCGCGGCGTCGGGGCGTTCAACGTCGTACAGATCGAACACGCCGAGGCCATCGTCGCCGGCGCCGAGCAGGCGGGCCTGCCCGTCATCCTCCAGATCAGCGAGAACACGGCTCGCTATCACGGTGCGCTCGCCCCGATCGGGCTCGCCTCCCTCGCCCTCGCCCGGGCGGCCCGGGTCCCGGTGGCGGTCCACCTCGACCACGCCGAGTCCGTCGGGCTCGTCCGCGAGGCCGTGGAGATCGGCTTCACCTCCGTCATGTTCGACGCGTCGAAGCTGCCCTACGCCGCCAACGTGGCCGCCACCCGGGACATCACGGCGTACTGCCACCGGGCCGACGTCTGGGTCGAGGCCGAACTGGGTGAGGTCGGCGGCAAGGACGGTGCGCACGCCCCGGGGGTGCGCACCGACCCCGACGAAGCGGGCGCGTTCGCCGCGGCGACGGCCGTCGACGCCCTGGCCGTCGCCGTGGGCAGTTCCCACGCCATGCTCACCCGGGACGCCGTGCTCGATCTCGACCTCATAGCCCGGCTGCGGGCCTCGCTCGACGTGCCCCTGGTCCTGCACGGTTCCTCGGGGGTCGACGACACGGACCTGGCCAAGGCCGTCGCGGCCGGAATGACGAAGGTCAACATCTCCACCCACCTCAACAAGCTCTTCACCGGCACCGTGCGCGACTGTCTGCGGAAGGATCCCGGGGTCGCCGACCCGCGCAAGTACCTGGGCCCGGCACGGGACGCGGTGGCGGCCGAAGTGGCCCGGCTGCTGGGTGTCCTCGCGGCTGCCTGACCCACCCGGCCACGCCCGCCGGCCGGGTCGCGCCCTGTGTTCTGCCGCACACCAGGGCGCGGAAGGCAACTCCGCGAGCGCCGGCACTCATCTACGGGGCATGGGAAGACGCTCAAGGCGATGGGTGACCGCCGGCGGACAGGTGCTGCGGTTCGGGCTGGTGCAGGCGCGTTGCTGTGCCTTCGCGGTGGCGCTGCTCGCCGGGATGGCCGGGTCGGAATTCCTCCCCCCGCTCCCCGTGGCCCGCTACGACCTGCTGCTCGGCTACGGGATCCTCCTCACCGCGATCGGCTACGCGCTGGGCTGGGAGACCCGGCGGGAGGTGGCCGTGGTGGCGGTCTGCCATGTGCTGGGGCTCGCCTTCGAGATCGTGAAGGTGCACATGGGGTCCTGGACCTACCCCGAACCGGGGGTGGCCAGGATCGCCGACGTGCCCCTGTTCGGAGGCTTCATGTACGCGGCCGTCGGCAGCTACGTCTGCCGGTCCGGACGGCTGATGGGACTGACCCTGACCGGCTACCGCACCCGTACCGTCGGCGTGCTGGCCGCCTGTCTCTACGTCAACTTCCTCAGCCAGCACTGGCTGCCCGACGTCCGCTGGGTCCTGGGCGCCCTCCTCGTCCTGGCGACCGCCGGGACCTGGGTGTACTACAGCGTCGGGGACCGCCGGCACCGGATGCCGCTCGCCCTCTCCTTCATCCTGATCGGCTTCTTCCTCTGGCTGGCCGAGAACCTGGCCACCTACTTCGGCGCGTGGAGCTATCCGCACCAGCTGGGCGCCTGGGAACCGGTCGCCCTGTCCAAGTGGGTCTCCTGGGCCCTGCTGATCAGTGTCACCTTCGCCATCTGCGAGGGACCCCGGCGCGGGAGACCCGGTCTTGGCCGGGCCGCCCGGCCGGGGTGACTCACTCCTTCACCGCGCCGCCGGTCAGCCCGCGGACGAAGAAGCGTTGCAGCAGCACGAAGCAGAGGACGACGGGGACGGCCGCCATCACGGAGCCGGCCATGAGGAGATCCCAGCGGGGGGCGAACTGGTTCTGGAAGCGGGCCAGCCCCACCGGGAGGGTGCGCAGCAGTTCGCCGTTGGTGACCAGGCTCGGCCAGGCGAACTCGCCCCAGGTCCACATGAACTTGAGCACCGCCACCGTGCCGAGGGCCGCCCAGGAACTCGGCAGCAGCACACTGACCAGGGTGCGCATCCGGCCCGCTCCGTCCATGGCCGCCGCCTCGTCCAGTTGGAGGGGCAGGGTGACGAAGTGCTGGCGCAGCAGGAAGATGCCGGTCGGGCTGGCGAGGAACGGGACGACCAGGGCCCAGTAGGTGTCGATCCAGCCGAGGTCGCGCATCAGGAGGTAGAGCGGGACGAGGATCACCTGGGTCGGGATCATCAAGGTGGCGAGGATGAGGGTGAGGACGGCTTGGCGGCCCCGGAACCTGATGCGGCTGAGTCCGTAGGCGGCCAGGGTGTCGAACACGAGGTTTCCCGCGACGACCGCGCCCGAGACGAGCACGGAGTTGAGGAACCACCGCCAGTAGGGGAAGCGGGACAGCACCTCGCGGTAGGCGTCCAGGGAGACGGACGCGGGTATCAGGCGGGCGTCGGTGCCGAGGAGGTCCTCCATGGGCTGGAGCGAGGTCAGCACCATCCACAGCACGGGCAGTGCGGCGAACACCCCGACCAGTGCGAGCCACAGCGCTCGCGCGAGGGTGCCGGTGGGGTGTCTCATGACTCCTCCCGGGAGGTCAGGCGCAGCCGGATCAGCGTGATGGCCAGGAGGATCACAAACAGCACCACCGAGGCCGCGGAGGCCACTCCGACGTCGGTCAGCAGCTTGGTGTAGATGAAGGTCACCACGGTGAGCGTCGCGGTCCCGGGTCCGCCCTCGGTCATCACCCACACCTGGTCGAAGACCTTGAAGGAGTTGAAGACGAGCAGCAGGAACACCGCGGCGCCCGCGGGCCGGAGCATGGGCAGGGTGATGGAGCGGAACTGCCGCCAGGGTCCGGCCCGGTCGATCGTCGCGGCCTCGTACAGCTCCGCGGGGATGCGCTGGAGGCCGCCGAGGAGGATCAGGGCGTAGATCCCGAAGTCCTTCCAGATGCTGACCAGTGCCACGGCGGGCAGGGCGAGGTCCGTGTCGAACAGCCAGCGCGCACCGTCCACGCCGACGAGGGCGATGAGGTTGTTGATCAGTCCGTGGTCCGGTTCGTACAGCCATTTCCAGATCAGGCCGGCCACCACCATCGGGATGACGGCGGGCAGGACCGTGAGGGTGCGTACGATGCGGGCCGAAGCCAGTTCGCGGTTGGCGGCGAGGGCGGTGGCCAGGGCCAGGACGTAGGTGCCGGTGAGGGTGAGGGCCGTGAAGACCAGGGTGGTGAACAGGCTCTCCCGGAAGGTGCCGGGCGCGAGGAGGGTGGTGTAGTTGTCGGCGCCGACGAACTGTCTGGGACCCAGCAGGTTCCACCGGTCGGTGCTCAGCAGCATCGACTGCACCATGGGGTAGAACGTGAAGCCGACGATGATCAGCAGGGCGGGGGCGACGGACAGCCACCCGGCGAGCGCGCCGGTCGGCCTGCGCCGCCGGACGCGCCCGGTGCCACGAGGGCGGGCGTGGGTGCCGCCCTCGTGGTCCGTAGGGAGCTTCGGAGGAAGCTCGGTCGAGGTGTGCATGAGGGCTGCTACTTCTCCGCGCTCAGGGCCTGGCCGACCTGGTCGTCGATCGAGGTGAGGGCCGCGTCGACCGAGGTCTGGCCGCTGACGCCGGCGACCACGGACGCCTTCTGGGCCTCCCAGCGGGTGGCCCAGCCGTGCCGGTCCTGGAGCACCAGGTCGGGGGTGTTCCGGCTGAGCTGCTCAAGGATGGCCTTCCAGTGGGGGGCGCTGTCGACCTGCCGGTCGTAGACGGCCTTGACGGCGGGATCGACCGCGGTGGGCTTGTACGGGAAGATCGCCTGGAAGTCCATGTACTGGGCGCTGCGTTCGGGTGAGGCCAGCCACTTCATGAAGGTGCCGGCCGCCTTCAGGTCGTCGCTGCGCGCGCCGGCCACGAGGCTGTGGCCGCCGACCATGGAGCAGCCGCTGACGGGCCCCTCGGGCATCGGGGCGACGGCCCACTTGCCCTTGGTCTTGTCGCCGCCGGCCTCGACGTTGGCGATCACCGACTGGAAGAAGGGGAACATCGCCACCTTGCCGTCGATGAACCCGTTCAGCGCGCTGGTGCCGACCGGAGAGATCTTGTCGGTGTAGAAGGACTTCATGTACTCCATCGCCGTCCGGCCGGCGTCGGAGTTCTGTGTCGACTTCGTGTAGTCGGGCGAGGTGAGGCTGCCGCCCGCCTGACACAGGAAGCTCTCCCAGGTGGAGTTGATGGCATTGACGTGGTCGTCCATGCCCTTGAACTGCCAGCCGCTGACCTGGTCGCCCGCAGCGGCCGACCGGGTGGTGATGGCGTCGGCGGTCGACTTCAGCTCGTCCCAGGTCCGGGGCGGTCTGTCGTAGCCGTACCGCTTGAGGATGTCGGTGCGGTAGACCATGACGCCGACGTCGAAGTAGAGCGGTGCGCCGTAGAGCTTGCCCTCGTACGCGTTGACCTCGGCGAGATCCAGGAACCGGTCCGTGTCGGCCTCGGTGTAGCCGAGGCTGTCCAGGGGGGCCAGCGAGCCGGCCTTCAGGTAGTCCAGTTCGAGTCCGTTGTTCATCAGCCAGACGTCCGGTCCCCGGCCGGCTGCCGTCGCCTGCTTGATCTTGTCCCGGCCGTCCTTCCATTCGAGCTGGGTGAGGTTGACGGTCACCTCGTCCTGAGAGGTGTTGAACTCGTCCACCAGTTCCTCGACCTTGTCGTCCTGGCCGATCCAGTACGGCATGGACCAGAACTCGATGGTGCCCTTGCCGTCACCGGCCGAGCCGGTGCTTCCGGTGGCGGAGCAGGCGGAGGCGGTGGTCGTGCAGACGGTGATCAGGGACGCTGCGAGGAGCAGTCGGCGTCCGGGTCGTGCCATGGTGCGGTCTCCTTGAGCTGAGGTGCGGGGCGGGCGGGCACAGGGGAGGGGGCTGCGACGGACGTCGGCCGGTCACGGTGTGCGGACCCAGAACTCGATCGACAGCGGGGGGACGGTGAGGGTGAGCCGCGGGCCGGTCTTCGGCGTCAGCCGCTGGTCGGTGGTACGGGGGCCGTAGCGGTGGCCCTCGAACGTGGCGGCGGTCTGGGTGTCGACGGTGTAGGTGAACGACTCCGTGGCGGAGCGGTTGGTGATGGCGAAGACCGGTTTGCCCGCGGGGGTCTTCCAGGCCATGATCCGCTGGTCCCCCAGGCGGGTGGACTCGTCGACCGTGTACCTGACCGAGTCCCAGGGCATGTACGTCACGAAGCCCGCCACCGCGTTCCAGTTCTGCGGATTGAAGTCCCAGTGGCCGACGGGGATGTCGGGGAAGCGGGAGAAGTCGGTGTCGTGCGGCGGACGCCAGAAGCCGAGCGAGTAGCCGGGTGACTCGGCGTTCGTGGTGGGCTTGAGGGCATGCAGCCAGAACCAGGTGGGGGCTTCCTGGAACACCATCCAGTTCATGATCGACTGGGCGGTGTTGATGGTCCTGCGGTCGGAGGTCCCGCCGACGAGGTACTCGAACTCGTTGTTGAAGACCGGCTTGCCCATGGCTCCGGAGGTGAAGTCCCTGTCCATCTGCTGCGTGCTGTCGGCGCCGATGCGGTGGTACGTCCAGGCGTCGACGTAGGACAGCGCCTCGGGGTCTCGCTTGATGGACTTTCCGATGGCGCCGGACCAGCCGTCCTGGCTGTCGGCGGTGATCATCACGTCCGGATAGGCGGCACGGACCCTGGAGGCGACCGCCTTGAACGCGGCGAGGTACTCCGGGGCGGAGTAGGTGCAGGAGGAGTACGGGGTGTCTTCCAGGGGCTCGTTCTGGAGGCCCCACATCGAGACCGGTATCCCCTGGCCGGTCAGGTGGTCGAGGTCGGCGACCATCGCGTCGCCCAGGGCGGCCAGGTCGGCGGGGGCGAACGACTTCAGCTGTCCGCCGATGTAGGAGTGGTTCGACTTCCAGCCGGGCGCCGGGGACCAGTACTCGACGGAGGTCCCTTCGATGCCCGCCCGCCCGATCATGTCGGCGAGGAGTGCGGCCTGTCCCGGGTAGCGGTCCCGCATCAGCTTCTGGCTGGAGTCGAGGCCGCGGTAGTACAGGCCCATCGCGAGCCGGCAGTAGCGGAATCCGCGGTCGGAGCGGCCTCCCTTGAGCATCTGCCCGTAGAACCGGGTGCGTTCGCTCGCCGTCAGGTCGTAGGGCACCCCGGTGACGGTGTCGGGAAGGCCGTTGTTGTCGGAGCCGATGGAGTCCGACTGGATCTCGAACCCGAGCCCGAGGATGGTCTGCCGGCGGGGCTGGTCGTAGCGGATGACATAGCTGCCGGAGGTGGCCGCCTGTGCGGCGGAGAGGTTGACCAGCGGGGAGAGGGCTGTGGTGGCGCCGGCGAGGGCGGCACCCCGCAGGACGGCCCTGCGGTTCGGTCCGGCTGAGTTGTTCCGGGACATCGGGCATCTCCTTTGATGGCGTGGGCACACGGAGGGAACTTCAGAGGGGGTGACGAGGGAAGAAGGGAGTCGGAGGGAAGGGGTCAGAAGCGGGCGACGGTGTAGCGGTCGACGACGGCGTCGTCGATCTCGGCGCCGAGCCCGGGGCCTTGGGGGACGAGCAGGGCGCCGTCCCGGAACTCGGGCGGGTCGAGGAGGATCCGTTCGCGGATCGGGTTGGGCAGCCGGTTGTACTCGTAGGTCCGCAGGTTGGGGGTGGCGGCGCACAGTTGCAGTGCGGCGCACAGGCTGACGCCGGAGCCGACACCGTGCGGTGCGATGTCGACGTGGAAGGCGGAGGCGAGCGCCGAGAGCTTGGTGGCCTCGGTGATGCCGCCGCAGCGGGCGACGTTCGGCATGAAGACGTCGATCGCCCGGTGCTGGAGGGAGTCCCGCAGGTCGAACCGGGTGAAGTGGGTCTCGCCGTTGACGATGGTGAGGCCGGTCCTGCGGCGGAGTTCGGCGAGGTTGGCCAGGTCGTCCACCTGGAGGGGTTCCTCGTACCAGGAGATGCCGAGATCGTGCAGGACGGCGCCGACCCGGGTGGCCTCGTCCAGGTCGTAGGCGCAGTTGACGTCCGTGAGGATCTCGATGTCGTCGCCGACCGCCTCCCGTACGGCCGTCAGGTGGGCCCGGTCGGTACGTGCGCCCCGGCCGATCTTGACCTTCAGCGCGCGGAAGCCGTCGTCCACGAAGCCTCGGGCCTGCCGGGCGGAGTCGGCGGGGTCCGCGTGCAGGGCGACCGGGCTGGCGTAGCAGTCGACGCGTTCGCGGACCGGTCCGCCCAGCAGGCGGTGGACCGGTACGCCGGCGAGCTTGCCGCGCAGATCCCACAGGGCGAGGTCGACCCCGGCCAGTGCCTCCAGGTAGAAGCCGCGGTTGTGCCCGCCGGCGGCCTGCCCCCGGTACAGCCGTTCCCACACGGCGGTGCTCGCGGTGGCGTCCTGGCCGATCAGCAGGGGCGCCAGCACGGTGGCGACCACGGTCGCGGTCACCTCGGGCGACGGCAGTCCGTAGCACTCCCCGATGCCCGTGGAACCGTCCTCGGCATGCACTTTGACCAGGGTCGCGTACTGGCCGCGACGCGGCGCGACACGGTGGCTGGCGGCGGGGTGGCGCAGCCAGTCGGGTACCTGCTCCGGAGAGTCGTACAGGTCGTCGAAGCTGGCTGACAGGGCCAGGGCCTCGACCTTGGCGATGCGCGGGGGCTGCGAGGGCATGAGGTGGTTCTCCAGGGGGTGGTGCCGCGAGGGCGGTGGGCGGTGCGGGCGCGCTGCTGGTGCCGGTCAGTCGTGGGCGGTCTCGCGCCCGGAGAGGACCGCGACGAGGGTCAGGGCGCAGGCGGCGATGACGTAGAGGGCGACCGGGGCGATGGAGCCGGTGGACGTCTGGAGGGCGGTGCCGATGAACGGGGCCGTGCCGCCGAAGAGCGCCCCGCCGATCTCCCGGCCGGTGCTGACGCCGCTGAAGCGGACCTCGGCGTCGAACTGCTCGGCCACGAGGGCGGCCTGGGGGCCGAACACCATGTCCTTGCAGATCGGGATCGCCACGACGAAGGCGAGCAGGATCAGGGGGGTGCTGCGGGTCTCCAGCAGGGCGAAGAAGGGGAAGACGAACGCGGCGGTGCACAGGAGGCCGAGGGTGACCGTGGTGCGGCGGCCGATGCGGTCCGACAGCAGGCCCCACATCGGGATCGCGCCGATGGACAGGGTGGAGGCCAGGGCGACGGCCCACAGCATCGTCGTCTTCGACAGGCCCGGGTGGGAGGTGGCGTAGGAGAGCGCGAACGCCTGGACGAGGTAGCCCCAGACGAAGCCCGAGACGGTGATGCCCAGGGTGCGTACGACCGCGCCGGGCCGGCTGCGCAGGGTGTGCAGCAGGGGGAACCGGACCTTCTCGTTCCGCTCCTCCAGTTCGGTGAAGACGGGGGTCTCCTCCAGGCCGCGGCGGGCCCAGACGCCGAAGACGACGAGGCCGACGCTGAGCAGGAAGGGGATGCGCCAGCCCCAGGACTCGAACGCCGCGTCGGGCAGCAGGGTGACGAGGCCGAAGACGGCGCTCGCGAGGACGAATCCGGCCCCGGTGCCCATGGCCGGAATCGCTCCGTACAGGCCGCGCCTTCCCGGTGGCGCGTTCTCGACTGTCAGCAGGGTGGCACCGGCGAACTCGCCGCCGACCGCGATGCCTTGGGCGATGCGCAGGACGATGAGCAGGACGGGGGCCCAGACGCCGATGGAGGCGTGGGTCGGCAGCAGCCCGACGAGGGCGGTGGCCACGCCCATCGCGAGCATGGTGATCAGGAGGACGTGCTTGCGTCCGAGCCGGTCCCCGAGGTGGCCGAGGAGCATGCCGCCGACGGGGCGGGCGGCGAAGCCGACGGCGAAGGTGGCGAAGGACGCGAGGGTGGCTCCGGTGGAGGAGGATCCGAAGAACAGCGGGCCGAAGACCAGCGCGGACGCCAGGCCGTACAGGTTGAAGTCGTACCACTCCATGACGGTGCCGACGGTGCTCGCGACCATCGTGCGGCGGAGCTTGGCGGGGTGGGGCCGGCTCGGTGCCTGGCTCTCCGCGAGTGAGGACGTGCTCATGGGGACCTACACCACCTGGGGACAGAATCCGGACACGGGATCCGGACACAGGATCAGATCCGATCCGGACAGTGGGGCTCGACGGAGTGAAGGTATTCCATATACGAAATAACTTCCAGGGGTGTGACGGGAGAATTTCCCGGGTGTTCCCGGGCGTTTCCCCGGTAGGGAGTACTGGCCCGCACCGGGGCTTACACGGGCGGGACGCGGCCGAACGCGCGGGCGGGCGGGGCCGATACGGGGGTGGCGCCGACCAGCACGGCGCCCGCCAGCGGGCCGGGCCGTTCGAGCCGGTGCCGGGCCGTCGTCACGAACATCGAGCCGCCTCCGAAGGCGACACTGCTCGGATGCGGGGTGGGGACGGACAGGGTGCGCAGGACGTCGGCGTCGGCGCTGTAGCAGCGGACCTGCCCGCCGCCCCACAGGGCGACCCACAGATGTCCCTCGTCGTCCACGGTCATCCCGTCGGGGCGGCCTTCGTGCGGCGCCGGCGCGGCGAACGGTTCCGAGCCGGTCAGCGCGCCGGTCACGGGGTCCACGGTGTGGCGGGTGATGGTGCCGAGGGCGCTGTCCGCGAGGTACATCCGGGTTCCGTCGGCGGTGAAGGCGGGGCCGTTGGGCACGGTCAGTCCGTCCAGCACCCGGTGCACCGAGCCGTCCGGGTCGACCCGGTACAGCGAGCCCGCGCCCGCCGCGGCGCCGCGTTCCATGCTGCCCGCCCAGAAGCGGCCCGCGGGATCGCAGACTCCGTCGTTCATCCGCATGGCCCGGCCGGTCCGCCGCTCGGGGCGGGCCAGCCAGCGCGGCCGGCCGCCCGTGGCGCACAGCGCGATGCCGTCACCGGCCGCGACCACCCACTCCGTCCCGGACCCGGCCACCGGAGTCACCGCGCCGAGCGGCATCCCGAGGCCGAGAAGGGGCTCCGGTACGCCGTCGGACGCTCCGCGGCAGCGGTACAGGTCGCCCCGGAGCAGATCGACGTAGAGGAGTCCCCCCTCCCACCACCGGGCTCCTTCGGCCAGTTGGTGCCGGGCGGACGTCAAGGGCCGCCAGACGACCGGGGGTCGCGGCGCGGTCACCGGATGGCGCTGCCGGGCGCGGCCCGCAGCAGGTCGAGTTCCTCGCGCGCGGGCAGCCCTTCCCAGTCGCCCACGGACGCGACGGCGAAGGCTCCCGTGGTCACGGCCCGCTCCAGACGGCTCCCGGCCGGTGCCCCGTCGAGCAGCCCCGAGAGGTAGCCGGCGACGAAGGCGTCCCCGGCGCCCACCGTGTCCCGGACGGTGACCGGGACCGCGGGCCGTGCCGTCGAACCCGACGCGTCGAACACCTCGGCACCGTCCGCCCCGCGTTTGACGACGACCTCACGCACACCGCGTTCCAGGAGCGCCTCGACCTGTTCGGCCTCGGAGACCGCCGCGGCGGGGGCCGCGAGGGGCAGTTCGTCGTCCGAGGCGATCAGGATGTCGACGCTCGGCACGAGGGGCCGCAGCACGGCCGCCGCGGCCTCCCGGGACCAGAGCTTCGCACGGTAGTTGACGTCCAGGCACACCGTCGCCCCGGCCGCCGACGCCGACTCCACGGCCGTGCGGACCGCGCCGAGCGGACCAGGGCCGAGCGCCGCGGTGATGCCGGTCACGTGCACCACCCGCACCCGTCGGTCCCACGCCGCCGCGACCTGCGCGGGGCCGATGCGGGAGCCGGCCGAGCCCGACCGATGGTAGGAGACTCTCGTCAGATCGGCGGTCCGCGCCTCGAAGACGACGAGTCCGGTGGGTTCCCCGACCCGGGCCGCATGGCTGATGTCCACCCCCTCGGCACGGAGGGTGCGCAGGATCAGGTCGCCGAATCCGTCGGTACCGGTGAGGCCGGTCCAGCGCACCCGGTGCCCGAGACGTGCCAGGCCGATGGCGACATTGGCCTCCGCGCCCGCGACGGACATCCGCAGCGCGTCGCCCGCGCGGATCGGCCGGTCGGTCCGCAGTGACACCATGGCCTCACCGAAGGTCAGTACGTCGATCACGACGCCGCCACGCCGAGCGAACGGAACATCGCGATACGGTCGTGCAGACCTGTGGGGTCACCGTCGGCGGCGTTTCCGACCAGCGGGCTTCCGACCCCCACGGCGAGGGCCCCGGCGGCCAGGACGGCACGCGCCATGAGGGCGTCGATGCCCCCGACAGGCACGAACGGCACCTGCGGGAAAGGGCCGCGCAGCGCGCGCAGCCACTCCACCGCCCCCGGGCCGACGGGGAACAGCTTCACCGCCGTGGCGCCCTGGGCGACGGCCGAGGCCACCTCGGTGGGGGTCAGCGCCCCGGCGAGGACGGGCAGTCCGAGGGCACGCGACTCGGCGACCGCCTCGGTGACACCGGGGGTGACGGTGAAGGCGGCGCCCGCGTCGGCCGCGTGCCGGGCGTCCCGCGCGGTGAGTACCGTACCGGCGCCGAGGAGCGCCTCCGGACCGAGGACGGCGCGGGCCTTCTCGATGACCCGGAGCGCGTCGGTCCCGCTGAGGGAGACCTCGACGAGATCGATGCCGCGGCGGACCAGCGTCAGCACCGTGTCGAGGGCGGCGTCCGCGTCCTGGCCGCGCACGATGGCGACCAGGCGTCGCGTCGTGAGTGCGAAGAGGAGGTCGGAGGGGTGCAAGAAAGCCTCCCGGGCCTGCTTGAGGTTATTTAGTAGATCGTATACTTTCTCTGTCGAACTTCAACCCCGTCACCGGAACGGTCCGCCCGTGGGCGGCTGCTGCCGGGTGGCCGACCTGCGAGGTGGGAAGACATGACCCGTACCGCCCTGATCACCGGAGCCGCGGGGGGTATCGGCCGGGCCGTGGCGGCCCGGTTCGTGGCCGACGGCTTCCGGGTCGTGGGGGTGGATGTCACCGATCCCGGCCTGCCGGGGGTGACCTACCGCCGTGCGGATGTGACCGACGCCGACGACGTGGCCGCGGCGGTACGGTCCGCGGCGCCCGCCGGGCGGGCGGTGGCTGTCCTGGTCACCTGTGCGGGCGTCACCGAGGGCAAGCCGCTGCACCGGACCACGACCGAGGAGTGGGACACGGTCCTGCGGGCCAATCTCGGCTCGGTCTACCTGTGCGTGCGCGAGGTCCTGCCCGCGATGATCGCCGCGGGCTCCGGCGCCGTCGTCACCGTGGGGTCCGTCCTGCATCGCACGGCGGCGCCCGGGCTGCCCGCCTACGCGGCGGCCAAGGGGGCCGTCGCCGCGCTGACCCGTCAACTGGCCGTGGACTACGGGCAGTACGGCATCTCGTTCGTCACCGTCGCCCCCGGATGGGTACGCACGCCCGCGACGGAGTCCCGGCTCGACGGCGAGGAGGACCTGGAACGTCTGCGCCAGAGCAACCCGCTACGCCTGCTGGGGGCGCCGGAACAGATCGCCGACGCCGTCGCGTACGCGGCGGGCCCCGGCGCCGCGCTGCTGACCGGAGGCGAACTGGTACTGGACGCGGGGGCCTCGGTCGTCAGCCCGGCAAGCCTCCTACGAAACACCCCACGCCGCCGAATGGGCCTACCGCCCTTGCATGGGCCGGGTCTGTAAACGCCGGGGCTGCGGCGCCGGGGCTGTTCGCGCCGTCCTGGTGGGGGCCACGCTGGTGGGGGGCATGCCTGTGGGGGGCCTCCCCGTGGGGCCCACCCCTTGGCGGTCGCGCCCGTGGGGAGGCACGCCCGTGGGGCCGTCTTCATGGGGGCCACGCCCGTGGGGGCCACCCTGGCGTGGGCCATCCTCGTGTGGGCCACACCGGCAGGGGGAGGGCCTGACGGGGCGACCATCGCGGGGGGGGGCATCCCCTGAGGGCCCCGCCCGTGGGGACCCTGGCGGGGCCACCCTGGTCGGGGCCATCCGCGGCGGGGGCTTCCACGTGCGGGGCCACCTCCGCGGGGGCCGTCCTCGTGGAGAGCCACCCCCATGCGGGGCCACCCCGTCGGGAGGCCACCCCGACGGGAGGGCACCCCGGCGGAGGGTCGTGCTCGTGGGGGTCGCGCCTGTGCGGTGCTCGGTCGTCAGTCGGGCGGGTTCACCTCAAGTCGTGACTGGGAGGCGGTGTGCGCTCGGGCGGCGGCCGAGACCGCTTCCGGGTCGCCGCCGCGCAGGGCCTCGATGATGGTGGCGTGCTCCTCCACGACGGAGTGCCAGTCCATCCGGTCCTTGGGCGCAATCACGCGGTACCGCTGGATCGTCAGCAGCAGTTGCTCCGTGAGGTCCGCCAGGATGCGATACCCGGTCGCCGCCGCGAGCAGCCGGTGGAACTCGGTGTTGAGCTGGGACAGGGTCTGTTCACTCCCGCCCTCCAACGCCGCCCGCATAGACCGCTGAATGTCCTCCAGACCCGCGATCAGCTCCGCGTCGGCGTGCTCCGCCACCAGTCGGCCGACCAGCCCCTCGATGGCCTCACGGGCGAGGAAGACCCCGCGGATCTCGTTCTTGTCCACCTTCGCCACGGTGACCCCGGAGTGCGGCCGGGAGACGAGCAGCCCCTCCGACTCCAGCCGCTTGGTCGCCTCGCGCACCGGGATCTTGCTCACCCCGAAGGTACGCGCGAGTTCGTCCATGTTGACCCGCTCACCGGGCTGGAGTTCCCCCGACGCCACGGCGGCGCGGAGACTCTCGTAGACAAGGTCGGCCTTGCTCTTCACTACGGGCAGAGGTGCGGCCCACTTCTTCGCGGTCATCGGTTCATGGTATCCGATATCCATTGTACGGAAGAGGGTGCCAGGACCGCACCGGCGGCGCCCCGACTGTCAGGGAGAGGCGATCCGGCCCGAGCTGACGACGGCGCGGAGGTGGCGCCGGTGGACCAGGTGGGAGAGGTCCGCGAGGGGGTCGGCGTCCAGCAGGACGGCGTCGGCCACGCTGCCCACGGTGATGGTGCCCCTCGTACGGAGTCGACCGATCTTCTCCGCCGCGTGGCCGGTGGCGGCGGCGATGACCGCGGAGTTCGGCACCCCGGCCCGGGCGAACAGTTGCAGCTCACGCAGCAGGGCGCGGGCGGGTGTGGGCATGACCCTCGCGATGTCGCTCCCGGCGACGAGTGTGACGCCGGCTCGGTGGAAGACCGGCAGCGTGCGCATCGCGTGGTCGAACCGGATCCGGCACTCGTCGGCGGGGTGCTTGGGGAACGGCCGGCCGTAGGTGGGGCGCGCCATGATCTCCTCGGCCCCGTCCGGGGTGAGGATGCCGTCGGCGATGAGCTGGTCCAGGTACTCGGGGTCCGCCCCGTACGCCAGTTGTTCCCAGGTGGCGACGGTCGGGCAGTAGAGCGTTCCCGCTTCGGCCATGAGGGCGGCGAGTTGCTCGGCCTCGCTCAGGTCGTGGGGGTCCCGGGGCAGCGGGGAGTGCTCGATGCAGTCGGCGCCCGCCCGGACTGCCTCCCGCAGGTCGGTGCCGGTCGCGATGTGCACCAGCGCCTTCTTGCCGGCCTGGTGTGCGGCGGCGATGATCACCTCAAGCGCCTCCGGGGGCAGTCGCCGGCCGCCCCCGGGCCTGCTGTCGAACATGCACTTGACGTAGTCGACCTCGCCGAGCCGCACCCCTTGGAGGAGCCGGCGGGCGTGGTCGGCGTCGCCCACCTCCATGACCCCGGAGCGATGCCCCACGAGGCCGGTCACCGGCCAGCCGTCGATTCCGGTGAACGCCGCTTCGGTGGTGAACAGCGATGCCATGGCGGCGTCCGCCCGGCTCGCGTCGCGCAGCTCAGGACTCAGTTCGGGCATGCCCCCGAGGTCGCACACCGAGGTGACGCCCTCCGCGAGATACCCGGCGAGCACCTCCTTGAGGTGGGCGAACCGCTCGGGCGCCGGGAGCGACATGCCGTAGTCCCTCAGGTGGGTGTGGGCCTCCCACAGGCCGGGCAGCAGCCAGCCGCCGCGGCCGTCGAGCACCGGCTCCCCGGTCGGCACCGCGGAGGTGTCCGTGCGCGACGGGCGGATGTCCGTGAACCGTCCGTCCGTGACGAGGACGTCCATCCCGGCCCGCGGAGTCCCGCCGGTGCCGTCGATGACGGTCACGTTGCGAATGATCATCTGCGTCTCCCCTGCGTGCGGTCAATTGCATTGCATAGGTGCCTATGCACCTACGATACATAGGTCCCTATACAATGTGCGCGTGATGCTTCCGACTCCGAGTTCGCCGCCCGCTTCCCTGATCAACACCGCCGCCCGCGTACTGGCCCGGCTCAACGACCGCAGGCTCCGGCCGCTCGGGCTGAGCTTCGGTCAGATGCCGGTCCTCGCCGCCCTGGCGACGGGAGGACCGCTCCCCCAGAAGGAGCTGGTCCGGCTGGCCCGGATCGAACAGCCCTCCATGGCGCAACTGCTGGCGCGCATGGAACGCGACGGGCTGGTCGAGCGCGCGCCCGACCCCGGCGACCGGCGCGTGAGCCTGATCTCCCTCACCGACGAGGGCGTGGCGAAGCTGCCCGGGGCCCGCGCGGCGCTCCTGGCCACCAACAGCCGGGCGCTCGACGGTTTCAGCGCCCAGGAGATCGACGTGCTGCAAGGGCTGCTGCGCAGATTCCTCGCGAACCTGGACGAGGAACTCGCCGACCAGCCCTGACGCGTGGGCTGCGCATGACCCGGGGAGGTCGTGGGCGCCGGCCTGTTCAGTATGTGTGCGCGGGGCGGGGTGCGGGTGCGGGGTTCGGGGTGCGGGTGCGGGGTGCGGGGTGCGGGTGCGGGGTGCGGGTGCGGGGTGCGTTGCGGGTGCCGCCCATCCAGCGCCCGGGGGGCGAAGCCGATGCCGATCAGGTGGCCGTGATGTGCCACCCCGTGCGGGGAAGCCGGGTTCGGGTGAACGCTGGGGGCCGAGGCGGGTCGTGAGCGGGGCATGGTCCCCGGGTCGCCGAAGGGGCGGCCGGGCCGAGGTGCGGGCGGTGGGGGCAGGCCCGATGCTGGTGAGGTCCGGTCTTCACCGGGCGCGGCGGGCGGCGGGTGTGCTGTCACCGTCCGTGGCGCCCTGCTCCGGAAGAGGTGCTCCGGCATGCGTTGTGCGGCCCGCCACCGATTCTTCGCCGCGGCCCTGCTCGTGGCGTCCGTGCTCGTACCGGTCACGGCGGCTCCCGCCGCGGCCGGCCCGGGCCCGGCGGGCGTCGTCCCGCTCCACGTCCCCTGGCCGGGCACGGACGGGCTCCGGGGTGAGGGGCTGGGGTCCGATGTCGCGGCCCGCCTCGACCGGGCCGTCGAGGACGTACGGCGGCAGGCGGGGATCCCCGGTGTCGTGGTCGGGCTGTGGATGCCGGGCCGGGGGAACTACGTCCGCGCCACCGGTGTGGCCGACAAGGCCAGTGGCCAGGCGATGGCCGACGACATGTACGTCCGGATCGGCAGCGAGACCAAGACCTTCACGGTGACCGCCCTGCTCCGGCTCGTCGAGGAGGGCCGGGTCGGGCTCGACGACCCGGTCTCCGACCATGTCGACGGAGTGCCGGACGGCGGCCGGATCACCCTGCGGCAACTGGCGGAGATGCGCAGCGGGCTGTTCCCCTACAGCTCCGACCCGGGCTTCGACCACGACTTCCTCAGCGACCCGGACCGTACGTTCACCCCCGAGGAACTGCTCGCCTACGGCTACCGGCATCCGAACACCTTCCCGCCGGGTGAGCGGTTCCAGTACTCCAACAGCAACCTCATCCTGCTCGGCCTGGTCATCGAGAAGGTCACCGGGCAGGGCATCGCCGAGGTCATCGAGGAGCGGGTGGTGCGCCCGGCGGGGCTGCGGCACACGGTGTTCCCGGACGACGCGCGGATCCCCGACCCGCACCCGCAGGGCTACACCGACCAGACGCTGAACAACCAGGTCGCCGACGCCACCGGCTGGGACCCCACCTGGGCCTGGTCGGCCGGCGCGATGATCTCGAACCTGGGCGACCTGCGGAGCTGGGCGAAGACCGTCGCCACCGGCACACTGCTGAACCCGGCGACCCAGGCGGAACGGCTCAGGACACTGCCGACGGGTGTTCCCGGCACCACCTACGGCCTGGGCATCTTCGACAGCAACGGGTGGATCGGGCACAACGGCTCCCTCCCCGGCTACGAGACGGTAACCGTCTATCTGCCCTCGCGGCAGGCGACCTTGGTCGTCCTGCTCAACACGGACATCACCTACCAGGGCCAGGAGCCGTCCTCGCTGGTGGCCCGGGCCGTCACCCAGATCGTGACACCGGACCACGTGTACGGCCGCCCGGTCCAAGGGCGGTAGGCGGGCATGAGACCGCCCCCGGCGGGCCTGGGGGCCGTGCCGGGGACGGTCTGTGGAAGCGGGCGACAACCGCAGGGGGCTGCGGGGTCGGGTGCCGCCGCGGGGTCTAGAAGACGCTGTAGCCGTACAGGCTCAGCGGCCGGGTGACGGGCTCGTAGAACGTGGTGCCGCCGACGGAGCAGTTGCCGCTGCCGCCGGAGAGCAGGCCGAGCGCGGTGTTGCCGGCGAAGAGCGGGCCGCCGCTGTCGCCGGGCTGGGCGCAGGCGTTGGTCTGGATGGTGTTGTAGACCAGCTGGCCGCCTCCGTAGTTGACGGTGGCGTTCAGACCGGTGACGGTGCCGGTGCGGTAGCCGGTGGTGCTGCCCGAGCGCTCGATGCGCTGGTTGAGGGTGGCGGCGGCGGAGTTGATGATGTCGCGGTACGTGCCGTTGTACAGGTACACCCGGCCGTCGGCGGCGGCGGGGTTGGAGTGGGCGATGACTCCGTGGTCGTAGTTCGGGAAGACGGTCTGGCCCGGGACGGCGGTGCCGATGTTCCAGCTGGGCCGGCCCGAGGTGCAGTGGCCCGCGGTGAGCGCGAAGTACTGACGTGCCGAGTTGATGACGTTGAAGCCGAGGGAACAGCGGACGCCGGCCGAGGTGATGGCCTCGCCGCCGGCGATCAAGCGGCTGAACTTGCCCGGGGTGCGCTTGATCTCCAGCGCTCCGGCCTGGGCACCGGCTTCCTTCTTGATCTTGTTGATCTCGGCCGCCGAGACCGTGCTGTCGGCGGTGATGACGACCTTGCCCGACGCCTTGTCGGTGAACCAGGCGGTGCCACCGACGTCCGCGGTGAGCACGGCGTCACTGGCGGCGGCGAGCTGTGCCGCGCCGGCCTTGCTGTCCACCGGGGCCTGGGCGGCGACGGCGGTGGGGGCCACGAGCGCGGACACGGCCGCCAGGCTGGCGACGACGGTGGCGGCGCGGGCTCTCTTGGCGAGAGGGCCCGAAGACAGGAACGTCTTGACCTTCAAGATGTCCTCCGATGAGGGGTGGGAGGCCCGTTCGGTGCCCGGGCCCTCGGTCACGTCGTCGGCAGACCCCTGGGCTGTGCGGGGCGTCCTGGGGCTGCCGCGTCGATGGTTGGGATCCTGGGTGTGACCGGTCCCTGTCAACAAGTTCGGCTTTCGGACGCTCTGGCGCGGGACGTGGGGCAGTCGGCACGGTTGGCGGGAAGGCGCTCTTGCCAGGGCCCGGGGCCGGATGCGGGGCGAGCGGCGCGCTGACGGCCCGTCGGCTCCGGGGGCCGGCGCCCCACGGATTCCGCTGCGGTCCCGGATGGCAGATGCCCGGGGTAAATGCGCCAGCCGCGGCGACCTCCGAAGATCTCTGGCGATATCAAGCCAGAGTGTGGTGTGGCTGCTCAAGGTCGCGTCGGCGCCGGACGGCGGACCCGCCCGCCGGGCCCGGCGGGCGACATGGCCGGTTCGCGAAGATCGAGTGGAGCATTCCGGTACCCGTCGCGGCGGGCCCGGTGAGCCCGGACCCAGGGCAGGTTCGCCGTACGCCACCCGGCCCGGCGCGGCGCGGGGGTCCGGGTCGGCCGCTGCGCCTGGCGGCGGGAAATGTACCAGCGACCCTCGTGCGACCGAGTCCGTATGGGGCGGATTGCCCTCCTTGCCACGACGGCGCCGGTGTCCGGTTCGACGCCGTCGCGGTCCGGGGGTGCCTTCCGTTCCCCCTGGAAGCTGTACGTCCAGTCAGCGAAGGGCCGTGTCGCGACCGTACCGGAGGTGGTGTCCGGTCCTTTCAGTGGCCCCGGGTGCTCCATTCCGGTCGTACGCCATGACGCCGAGGTGACCGCGCCGGAGCCGGAGCCCGGAGGTGGTGCCCGGGTCACCCTGGCCGGCGGCGACAGCGTGCGCGCCGGGACGGTGGCCGACGCGGCGGGAGGCTGGGCCGCGGGGCTCCTGGCGGGCCGGGTCGCGCTGCCCGCGCTGACCGTCACCCAGCAGGAGACGTTCCACTTCCCCCCGGCTCGACCCCGCCCTGCCCACCTGGCCGAGCGTCCTCCACGAGGAGGGGCCCGGGATCCACCACCTCGCGGGCGGCCGGGACGGGGGCGCGGGGGACGACCGTAAGATCGGCGCGCACTACGGCGCCGACGCACCAGCGCGGCCGGGCGGAACGGTGTGGTCTGCGACCGGTCGCGGGCCCGGGTGGTCGCGTACGTCGAGCGGTGGCTGCCGGGGCTGGATCCGACGCCGCGCGGCGAGACCACGTGCCTGTTCACCTTCACCCCGAGCGAGGCTTCCTGCTCGACCGGGCCGGGCCGTTCGTCGTCTGCTCGCCGTGCTCGGGGCACGGGGCGAAGTTCGCACCGCTCATCGGTGAGCTGACCACCGACCTGGTCACCGGGGCCGGTGGCCCGCCCGCCCCGTTCCGGCCGGCCGCCGCGCGCCCGGCTTCCTGACAGGTCAGTCAGGAAGCCCCGTAAGATGTCCCCCGTGGCGCGCAAACAAGTTGTCCTCCGGCGGGAAGAGATCCTCGACGCGACGGTCGCGCAGATCAACCAGCGAGGCATCGGGACGACCCGGGTGGCCGACGTGGCGTCGGCGCTCGGCGTGAGCAGCGGTCTGCTGCACTACCACTTCGCGACGAAGGAACTGCTGATCGAGGCGGCGTTCTCCCATGCCGCGCAGCGGGAGATGGACAGCCTGCGCAGGATCGTCACGCGCTCGGGCTCCGCGCTGACCCGGCTGAAGGCGCTCCTGCGGCTGTATCTGCCGACCGGACAGGCACCGGACTGGCGGCTGTGGATCGACGGCTGGGCGGCGGGGATGCGGGACACCGGTCTCCAGGACGTGATGCGCGCGATGGACGAGCAGTGGAAGTCATCGCTGACAACCCTCATCCAGGAGGGTGTGGACAACGACGAGTTCCACTGCGCCGACCCGCGCACGGCGACCTGGCGGATCACCGTGTTCCTGGACGGCCTCGCCGTGCCGCTGGTCGCCCGGCGCGGTGTCCTCCAGAAGTCCGAGGCCGCCCAGTGGGTGCGGGAGCATGTGGCCGCCCAACTCGGCATCGAGGCGGAGGCACTGGCACCCCGCCGCGCCCCCGCGCGCGAGAGCGCCGGTTCCTGACCACCCGCTGAACGCCGCTTCCTCCACGACGTCGACCAGCCGGGCGCAGCGCAGGGCGAGGGCCAGGTGTCCTCCAGGACATCGGGGTGCGGGGGTGGGAGGGACGGGGACGCCGTCCCGGCCTGCGGACGGCGTCCCCGTCCCTCCCTCATGACTCATGGCTCATGACTCGTCACTTCTCACTGCGGTACGAGGGGTGCGCTCACTCCTCCAGTACGGCCATGGCGGCGTTGTGGCCGGGGATGCCGCTGACGCCGCCGCCGCGGATCGCGCCCGCGCCGCACAGCAGTACGTTCGGGTGGCCGGTGCCCACGCCCCAGCGCCCGGCGTCGCGGGCGGGGTCGAGGAACGGGAAGGCGAGCGACCGGTGGAAGATGTTGCCGCGGGGCAGGCACAGTTCCTTCTCCAGGTCCACCGGGGACTTGGCCTCGATGCACGGCCGTCCGTCGGCGTCCAGCGCCAGACAGTCCTCGATCGGTTCGTCGAGCACGGCGTCCAGTTCGGCCAGCGCCGACTTCGTCAGGGTGTCCCGCCTGAGGTCGTGGTCCTGGTCGAAGAGGCGGGCGGGGGCGTGCAGCCCGAACAGGGTGAGCGTGTGGTATCCGGCGGCCACGAGGTCCGGGGAGAGGATCGTCGGGTCGGTGAGGGAGTGACAGTAGATTTCCGAGGGCGGCGCCGACGGCAGCGTTCCCGCGGCGGCCTCCCGGTAGGCGGTGTCCAGTTGGGCGTACCCCTCGGAGATGTGGAAGGTGCCGGAGAACGCCTCGCGCGGGTCCACGGAGGTGTCGCGCAGCCGGGGCAGCCGGGTCAGCAGCATGTTGACCTTGAGCTGGGCGCCCTCGGCGGGCTCGGCGGGCGGCGCGTCGCCGATGAGCCGGGCGAGGGCCTCGGGGGAGGCGTTCACCAGGACCTTGCGGGCGGCGACGCTGCCCTCGCCGGTCGCCGTGCGATAGGCGACGACGCTGTGCGGTTCGCCCGGTTCGATATGGAGGGCCTCGTGGCCGGTGACGATCTCGGTGCCGGCCGCGCGGGCGGCGGCGGCCAGCGCGTCGGTGAAGGCGCCCATGCCGCCGACCGGGACGTCCCAGTCGCCGGTGCCGCCGCCGATGACGTGGTAGAGGAAGCAGATGTTCTGGGCGAGGGAGGGGTCGTGGGCGCTGCTGAAGGTGCCGATGAGGGCGTCGGTGAGGACCACGCCGCGGACCAGGTCGTCCCGGAAGCGTTCCTCGACGGTGACGCCGAGCGGCTGCTCGAACAGCATGTTCCAGGCGGTGTCGTCGCCGACGCGGGCGCGCAGCGCGTCCCGGGTGGGCAGGGGTTCGGTGAGGGTGGGGAAGATCCTGCGGGCGACGTCGCCGGTGGTGGCGTAGAACTGCCGCCAGGCGTCGTACTCGGCGTCGGAGCCGGTCAGGGCGCGGAAGGAGGCGCGGGTGCGGTCCTCTCCCCCGCCGACGAAGAGTCCCGTGGCGCGGCCGTCGCGGTCGGTGGGCGTGTAGGAGGACACCGTGCGCTTGCGGACGGCGAACTCCAGTCCGAGGTCGTCGACGATCTTCGAGGGCAGCAGGGAGACCAGGTAGGAGTAGCGCGACAGCCGGGCGTCCACGCCCACGAACGCCCGGGTGGAGACGGCGGCGCCGCCGGTGACGTCCAGTCGTTCGAGGACGAGGACGGAGCGTCCGGCGCGGGCGAGGTAGGCGGCGGCGACGAGTCCGTTGTGGCCGCCGCCGACGATGACGACGTCGTAGACGTCCTTGGAGATTTCGGCTTGTGCGGGCATGGCTCTTGGTAACACGCTCCCGTCCTGTGTGCGGCAAGATGTGTGGGGCAAGATGTGTGCGGCACGTCGTGTGCGGCACATCGTGCGGCAAGGGACTTGACTGACTCATCAGTCAATAGACAGTACTCAGTGGTCCGTGGTCAAGGGTGTGCCGATGTGTCGCCGTCGTGGCGAGACGGCCGGTACGGCGGCCAGCAGCCGGCGGCTGTACTCGTGCCGCGGGCTGCCGGTGACCTCCTCGTCCAATCGTGCTGGAGCGGGCGGGACACGGTCGGGTCAGCCGCCGGGACGCCCGGTCACATGCGTACCTGGCCGCCGGTCCACTGGGCGGAACCCGCGGCGATGGGACCGAGGTTCTCCCAGCCGCCGCGGCCGTCGCCGCCCCGGTTCAGCAGCGCCCGTACGCTGCCGTTGGCGCCCACCACCAGGTAGTCCGCCCTCCGGTCGGCGTTCAGGTCCGCGAACCGCACCTGGGCGCCGGTCCACTGGGCGGAGCCGGAGGCGACGGTGCCCAGGTCCTGCCAGCCGCCGCGGCCGTCGCCGCCCCGGTTCAGGAACGCGCGGACACTGCCGTTGGCGCCCACCACCAGGTAGTCGGCGACCCGGTCGGCGTCGAGGTCGGCGAACCGCACCTGGCCGCCGGTCCACTCGGTGGAGCCGGAGGCGAGGTGGCCGAGGTCCTCCCAGCCGCCCCGGCCGTCACCACCGCGGTTCAGGAACGCGCGGACACTGCCGTTCGCGCCCACCACCAGGTAGTCCGCCCTCCGATCGGCGTTCAGGTCGGCGAACCGCACCTGGGCGCCGGTCCACTGGGTGGAGCCGGAGGCGACGGTGCCCAGGTCCTCCCAGCCGCCGCGGCCGTCACCGCCCCGGTTCAGCAGCGCCCGTACGCTGCCGTTGGCGCCCACCACGAGATAGTCGACGGCGCCGTCGGCGTCGAGGTCGGCGAATCTGATCTGTGCCGCGGTCCACTGGGCGGAGCCCGCGGCGATGTGCCCGAGGTCCTCCCAGCCGCCGCGGCCGTCGCCGCCCCGGTTCAGGAACGCGCGGACACTGCCGTTGGCGCCCACCACCAGGTAGTCGGCGCGGCCGTCGTTGTTGAGGTCGACGTCCTGGTCGCCGATGCCGGTGCCGCCCTGCCCGGGCGGGACGGGCCTGACCACGACGTTCTCGGTGATCCAGCCGGCCGTCGCGGCCTGGGTGAGGCCGTTGAAGAAGGCCCGGGCCATCTTGCGGTAGCCGGAGTTGTTGGGGTGCAGTCCGTCGGGCAGGTCACCGCCCTTGACGGTGGAGAAGTTCACATGGCCGACCTTGAAGCCCTGGTTCCTGCGTTCCTGGACGAGGCCCGGTACCTGGGCGTTGAAGGCGTCGACCCGGGCCTGGGCGCCGGGCCGGGTGTTGGGCACCAGGGAGGCGACCAGCAGGGTGACATCGGGGGCGGCGGCGAGGATCTGGTCCATCAGGGCGCCGAGCCGGGCGGGCGCGGTGGCGCTCTGGTGGTCGCGGTTGATGTCGTTGCTGCCGAGGTGCAGGGTCACCACATTGGGTTTCGCCTGATACAGCCAGGATTCGACGTTCGCGGCGATCCCCTCGATCAGGAAGCCCGAGTGTCCCTCGTGCTCCGGGTCCGTGGTGGTCCCGTGCTGGAGGGAGCCGACGAAGTCGAGGGTGGTCGCCCGGTTCTGGAGGTGGTTGCGCAGTTCGGCGCGGTAGCCGTTGCCGGTGCTGCTGCCCACGCCCTGGGTGATGGAGTCGCCGAGCGGCATCACCGCGAGGCGCGGCACCCGCCAGGTCGGTGCCGTACCGCCGTCGCCGGGGGTGTCGCCGGAGTACGAGTAGGTGTTGAGGGCGTCGACGGCGGCCATGGGGTTGCCGTCCTTGTACTGGTCGACGGCGAGGTAGTTGGGTTTCTTGCGGGCCGCGGGCATGCAGAACCGTTCGGCCCGGTCCTGGAGTTTCGCGTTGTCGTTGCGGTAGGTCGGGGACATGGGGATGTCGCGGAAGTGGTTCATCACGAACAGCCGGCGGAACTTCCCCTCCTCCTGGGTGAGGGGGATACCGGTCCAGCGGCTGTAGCAGCTCCAGTCGGAGTTGCCGAGGCCAGCGCCCATGGACCAGTAGTTCTCGACGGTCCAGTCCTGGGCGAACATCACGCCGAAGCCCTCGCGGGTCGGCTTGTCGTCGCCCTTGTCGGAGAAGATGACGAGCCGCTTGTTCTCGTTGATCATCTCCGAGCGGCGGGGCCAGCCGTGTTCGTCCACCTTCTCGGTGCGGGGGTTGAAGACGAGCGAGCCCAGTCCGCTCTTGATGTGCGGCAGGTCGAAGACGGACTGGAGCTGGGCGGTGGTGACCTCGTCCTGGATGAAGAGGGTGACGATCTCCCGTTCGTTGCCCGCGGTCCTGAGCCAGCCCCCGAGCTGCTCCAGGACGTACTCCAGGCTGATCCAGCCCTGGACGAAGCAGTTGTCGTGGCAGACGCTGGGCCGGCCCTGGTACTGGTGGACGTCGATCATCAGACCGCGTACGCCGTCGTTGAGCTGCGTCATCATCGAGTGCGGCTGGTTGGGCGCCGCGGCGCCGCCGATGTCCTCGGTGTTCTGGAAGGCGTTGTGCGCGGTGAGGAAGGTGAGCTGGTCGAAGGTGGGGTCCTCGCGGTCCTCCGGGCTCAGCGGGGTGGTCACCGGCCGGACGGGGGTGGTGTACCAGTGGGTGGTGCGGTCGGTGGCGCTGCCGACGGTGACCGGGACGGGGTCGTCGCCGTGGACGATGCCGCCGGTCAGCCGCTCGGCGCTGCCGGGTGCGGCGTGGATGCTGTACTTCTCGCCGGCGATCTGCTGGAGCCACCAGGGGGTGGTGCTGGTTCCGCAGGGGGCGAGGATGGCCCGGGTGCCGGTGTGGGACCGGGCGAGACAGGTGTCGGTGCGGGTGGTGCTCCGGATCTGGTGCGAGCCGTCGTTCTGCGGGACGAACTCCCACTGCTGCTGGTCCTCGTCGCCCTTGGGGCGGCGGGCCTCGACCAGGCTGTCGGCGGCGGAGACGTGGTATCCGCTGCTGACGTTCTGGAGGTAGAAGCGGGCCGGTGGACCGTCCGGGGCCGCGGCGGCGGGTCCGGCGCCGGTGACCAGCGCCCCGACGCTCAGCAGCCCGGCGGCGAGCGCCATCACGAGGGTGTGGACCAGTGTGCGGGCGGTCCGGGTGCCCCGGCCGAGGCGCCCGGGGCGGGCCGGGACCGCCGCGGGGGTCGGGGGCGGGGTCGGTCTGGGGGTTCTTCGCAAGGGGAGCCCTTCCTGACGGGTCGTTCGCGGGGCCGGACAGCCCCTCTGTCTCAGGGCGACCAGGTTAGGAAGGTTGCCTGTCCATTCCACATTGACGTGATCATTTCCAGAGCTGGCGTGAACCAGGCGGCTCGGCCGCAGAAGAGTCCGGCGGTGACGGCCGAGCGCATGGTGCCCCGGCGGACGAACGCACCGGCCGGGTCGGGGCCGTTCACGACCGGGTTCCGGCACCGGACGACCAGCCGGCCCGGCACCGCTCGGACCGTCGGGCCGGCGGACTCGGTCAGGAACGCGGCACGAGAAGCGACGCCGGTGGCTGTACGACCTCCACCTCGTCGGTGAGGACACCGACCCCCGCGACCCCGGCAAGGAGCACGGTGGTGAGCGCCACGGCGGCCCCGGCCAGCACCTGGTGAGGCCGCCACGAGCGCCCGCCGCGCTTCGTCGTGGGCGCGGCCTCGGCCGGGCGACCGTACGCGATGCTCACCCGCGCGTCGAGCCACACCTGGGCTTCGTCCGCCCGCATCCCGCAGGCCGCCACGAACAGGGCGACCAGCTCCTCGCGGGGCAGACGGTCCCTGCCGAGCATGGTCGCCACCGTGGAGTGGGGCAGGACGTGGCCTGCTCGCGCCGCGCGGCGTTCCAGCTGCCGGTAGCTCAGGCCCGACCACACCTTGAGATCGCGCAGCGCCGTCATGAAGGCGGCGGCGTCGGTGTCCGGCGGTACGGGTGGTGGTGTGGTCATCGTGCTTCCCCCTGCTGACCTGGACGTACACGGTCTCGTACACGTTCGAACACCCTAACGCCTTGAGGGACGGCGGGCGCGGCGGCCAACCTGCCCACGGATCACCGACGTTGGAGGTCACATGGGGAGCGCCCTGCCGCGCCACCACCACCGCCGCACCGCGGCCGTCGCCACCGCCCTCACGATGGTGCTGATGCTCGGCGCGTGCGCCCGAGAACCCGCTGCCGGCTCACCCCCGGAGCACGCCCCGGCGGCCCCGGGTCGCGACACCGGATCGATCGGTGACTTCGTGCGGCGCACCCTGCCCGCCGGGCCCGGTGCCACCGTGATCGCCGCCCGGGGCGATCGGCTCGCGTACTGCGGCGGTTTCGGCACGTCCGACCGCGCGACCGGCACCCCCGCGAGCTGCCGGACCGTGTACGACGTCATGTCGCTCACCAAGCAGTTCACCGCGGCGGCGGTCGTGAAACTGGAGGTGATGGGCCGGCTGCGGGTGACCGATCCGATCAGCCGCCACCTCGGGGACGAACGGCCCGTACCCGAGGACGGACGCGGTATCACCATCGAGCACCTGCTCACCCACACGTCGGGGCTGCCCCAGGCGCTTGGCGACGACTACGCCCCCCTGTCCCGGACGGAGTTGATACGCCAGGCCCTGTCATCGCCGCTCCGGTCCGCTCCGGGCAGCGAGTTCCACTACTCCGACACCGGGTACGGACTGCTCGCCGCGATCATCGAGGAAGCGTCCGGGCGGAGCTACGAGGAGTTCCTGGCCCGCCACCTGTTCGCACCGGCCGGAATGCGGCAGACCGGATACGTGCTGCCCCGCTGGAAACAGCACCTGGTCGCGGTGGAGTACGACAGCAAGGGGCGCAGCAGGGGCAGGCCCTACGATCACCCCTGGGCCGCCGACGGACCCTACTGGAACCTGCGCGGCAGCGGCGGCATACTCTCCACCGCGCAGGACATCTTCCGCTGGCACCGCGCGCTCCTGGGCGACAGGATCCTGCCGGCAGAGGCGAGGCAGAAGCTCTTCCGGCCCCGTGTACGGGAGCCGGGATCAGAGAGCTTCTACGGATACGGCTGGAGCATCCGCGACACTCCCCACGGCCCCCTCGCCTGGCACGACGGCGGCAACGACTGGTCCCTGGCGCTGCTGAGCAGGTCCCTCGACGACGGCGTCCTCGTCTTCTGGATCAGCAACCAGGCTTACCGCGACGGGAAATGGGACCTGGAGGAGCGGGCGCAGGCGTTGACCCTGGGCATCACCGACCGCGTCCGCGCGCAGAAGCGCTGACGGACCCCCACCGCCGGGCGGCACCACCTGTCCGGGCCGCCTTCCGGCCGTCGGACCGGTGGATGCCCGCCCGGCGACGGCCGAAACGGACGCTCGGTCCGATCAGCGGACCGGGGACGCCGCCGATGGGTCGGCGATCGCTCCGTGCGGTGCCTGGCGACTGCCGCCACCTGCAACGTCGGCCAGGAGAGCACGCTGACGACTTCCTCGCTTTCCCCGTATTTCTCGATCACCGATCTGCGCTTCCGGAATCACCGAATGAGAGGCCGACGGAATTAAGTGATCCCTGCACGCAAGATAAAAGCTTGGTCTCGACCAACCGAGAGCCGCGCCCGGCCGACCTCCATGGGCCTCATCCACGCGGCACTCGACCTCAACACAAGCAATTGGCCGGGGACACCGAGGCCCCCACGGATGTGCGCCCTATCTCCCCTTTGCCGCCCTCTGCCGGTTTGCCGTCCTCTGCCGGTTTGCCCTCCCCTGCCCGGTCGGGCGGACAGGACAGATTTCCGGCCATCCTGCCGCCGACCCACCCATCACCTCTCTTCGGTACCGGGTCCGTCACAAGCGCGTCACCCATCGGGGCGCGTCGGGTGCCGGCCATCGTGGCGTACCGCCGGGCGGGTCCCGTTCCGGTCAGCGATCAGGCGGCGGCACCGGCGGGTCGAGGTCGGGAAAATGCCGGAGGATCTCCACCTCCACGGCGCTCAGCGGAACATCCGGACACAGCCGCTCCGGATGGCCCGGCGGCGGCCCTCCGGGGGGCGGCTCGGACTCGACGGGCGGGATCCACACCCATATCCGGCCGAAGGCGATCAGGGATTCCTGCGCCGCGCGGAGCAGCCAGGCGTACAGGGAAGCCATTCGTGCAGGATGTTCCGCCCCACCAAAGCCCGGCCAAAGCCGTCAGGTGGAGCGCACCCGGGCCGCACAAGTGGATATCCGGACTCTGGCAATCCGGATTCATCACCACAGGAGGTGCGCTCGCCGGCTCACGAAAATGCAGACAGCCCGGATAATCTAGCGAAAATCGGGCGCGGTTTTCCGCCACTGCGAGAAGGCGGCCTTGCAAATCCACCCGCGGTGGTTATCTTGTGGCCGAGATGCATGGTGCGGTCGAGCTTTTCGGCCAAGAGTTGCTCATGGCTTGCGTGCCCACAGTACGCAGGCCCACGGGGGTGAGTATTCCGTAATGGTTTTCGTGAGTCGTGAGAAAGAACTCGGATTACTGAAGGCAGCTCTTTTCAGTTGTGGCCGCGGCCCCTCTAGAACCATCGTCGTCACCGGCGACGCAGGCGCCGGAAAAAGCGCGCTGTTGCACGCCTTCACCGAACACGCCATGACCGCGAAATTCACGGTGCTCAGCGCTCAGGGCAGAGCGGTGACCGCCGACCCGCCCCTCTCCCTGTTCCACCAGCTGGCCGCGCAGTTGCCGGTGTCGCCGCCGGAGCGCGGGACCGTGCCCACCTCGCCGGCCGTGCAGTTCGCCACCGCGCTGCCCCGCGTGGCCGAGGGCGGCACCACGGTGGTCTGTGTGGACGACGTACAGGAGATTCCCTGGTCACAGCTGGATTTCCTGATCCAGACCGTCACTTGGCACCGGGACCGACGCATCCTGCTCGTCGTCACCGACCTGCCGCATCTGCCGCACCGGGAGGCGCCCGCCAAGACGGAGTTCCTGCGCCGCCCGTACACCGAGCACATCCGGCTGGGTCCGCTCGACACCCGGGCGGTCCGCGAGTTGATCGCGACGGAGAGCGACCCGCCGCACGATCGGTGGGTACGGCTGCTCCAGCATCTGAGCGGCGGCAGCCCTCTCCTGCTGAGCGCCCTGCTTGAGGACTTCAAGAACAGGGATATGACACTTCCGCCGAGCGAAACGGAACAGTCCACCGAACTGGCGATGTACGGGCAGGCAGTGATGTCCGTTCTGCGTCGTAGCGGTTGCGCTGCTGTGAAAATAGGCTGCCTGCTGTCGGTACTCGGCGATTCCGCCTCTCCGGAGCTGTTGTCCCGGATGAGCAGGATTTCCCCCTCTCTCATCGACGCGCAGCTCGCGTCTCTCCGGGATTCCGGTGTCATTGACGGAATGTCGTTCCGGCACCCGACCGCGCAGCGCACGGTTCTGTCGGACGTCGATCCGTCCGTGCGGACCAAGGTGCACATCAAGGTGGCCGCGGCCCTGTACAGCGCGGGGGCGCCCGCCACCGAAGTGGCCCGGCACCTGCTGGCCGCCCGGTCCACGAAGGAGCCGTGGCAGCGGACGGTGCTGCGCAACGCCGCGGAGACGGCCATGGGCGAGGAGGACACCCAGTTGGCCGTCCGGTGTCTCGAACTCGCCCTGGAGGACTGCCCCGAGGGAATCGACCGTATCGAGATCCACATGCGGCTGGCGCTGGTCGCCCTGCGGATGAATCCCACCACCGTGGAGGCCCGGCATCTGCCCGAGCTGATGGATGCCTTCCAGTCGGGCACGATGCCCGGCGCGGCCTGTGACGGGCTGGCGGACCTGCTCTTCGGCTGCGGCCGGCTGGAGGAGGCTTTCACCGTGCTGCAGAAGCAGGGGACGGAGACCAGCGCGGGGGACGTGCGGGCGGGCGACCATCCCAACATCGCCTGGCTGTGGGCCTGGTCCAGCTTCCGTACGCCCGTCGACGCGGACGAGCGGCCTGCCGCGTTCGCCGGTCGTACCGCGCAGGAGTCGGCCACGGCCCTCTTCCGGACCGCCGAAGGCAACTTCCTCATCGGCGACCGCGACGACTGGGCGACGGCGGCCGAGAATCTCCTGGAGGTCTCGGCCCTGTCCGACGCCACCGTCTGGTCCCTGTCCAGCGCGGTGAAGGCCCTGATCATCACCGACCGGCTGGAGTCGGCCTGGCGCTGGTGCGAGCGGATCGTCAAGGAGTCCGCCGAGCGCGAAGCCCCCGGCTGGGAGGCGGTCTTCGCCCTCCTCCAGGCTGTCGCGGCCCTGCGCCAGGGGAAGCTGACGGCCGGTCTGGACTGCGTCAGACGCGTGCAGCGCGTCATCACCGAACGCAGCAGCGCGATGGCCTGTGCCGCGGAGTCCACGCTCGCGGCCCTGTACATCGAGATGGGGCGCTACGACGAGGCCACCCGGGTGTTCGCCAAGCCGGTGCCGCCGGCGTGGGAGAAGAGCGTCTACTGGCTCAGCTATCTCCGGGCCCGCGGCTGCCTCTTCATCGCCACGAACCGGCCGCACGCGGGGCTGTCCGACTACCTGCGCATCGGCAAGCTGGCCGAGCGGTTCCATGTCGACCACCCGACGCTGGTGCCCTGGCGGCTGTTCGCCGCCGAGGCGTGGCTGGAGCTGGGGCACCCGAAGCAGGCGGCGTACCTGCTCGCGGAACACACGGCCGGCGGCCCACGCAAGTCCGGCCGGAACCAGGCCATGGCGCTGCGGCTGGAGGCGGCGCTGGCCGGGCCCCACGCACGGACGCGCCTGCTCCTCAAGGCCGTACGCGAGTTCCACGCGTCGGGCGACCGGCCGGAGCTGGCGAGAACCCTGATCGATCTGGGCGAGGCCCTGCGGGTACTCGAACACGACACGTGGGCCCAGCTCGCCCGGCGCACGGCGACAGCGATCGCCCACAGCTGTCTGCCGGGGGCCGCGCCCGTCCCCCGGCAGGAGGCGCGGCCCGAGCCGCCCGGCCCCGCGCCCCAGAAGCTCACCCGGGCCGAGCACCGGGTCGCCGAGCTGGTGGCCAAGGGGCTCACCAACCGCCAGGTGGCCCGCCGCCTCCACATCACCGCCAGCACGGTCGAGCAGCACCTGACCCGCATCTACCAGAAGCTGGGCATCACCCATCGCAAGGAGGTGGGCACCCGCCTGGGCAGTCGTACGGCGTGAACGCGCGGCCCGCGTCCGCGCGCTCGGCTCTTTAGCGGACCTTTGTCGGCCTTTCAACCGACGTCCCTACGGTCGCTGACGACAGAGGAGACCGAGTGCCCCAGGTGCGCTCTCAGCCGTGTGCCACGCGCTCTCGCACCCGGGAGGGCGGAGGAAGGCATGGCCACGGTGCCCACGGAGTTCAACGACAGGTGGCTGCGTCGCTTCGGCGCGGCCCGGCGGCCGAGCGTGCGGCTGGTCTGCCTGCCGCACGCGGGGGGCGCCGCGAGCGCGTTCCTCGCGCTGCACAGGGCACTGCCACCGTTCGTCGAAGGTGTGGCCGTCCAGTACCCGGGCCGTCAGGAGCGCCGCCACGAGCCGCCGCTTCGGGACACCCGCGCGCTGGCGGCCCGGATCGCCTCGGTGCTCGAACCGCTGACCGACCTGCCGCTGGTCCTGTTCGGGCACAGCATGGGCGCCGTCGTCGGTTTCGAGACGGCTGGGCTGCTGGAGCGCGGCGGCGTCAACGCGCCCATCGGGTTGATCGCGTCGGGCCGGCACTCCCCCGTGACACCCCGCCACGAGACGGTGCACCTGCGGGACGACGACGGGCTGATCGCCGAGATCACCGCGCTGAGCGGCACCGATCCGCAGATCCTCGCCGACCCCGACATGCGGGGCATGATCCTGCCCGCGCTGCGCGCCGACTACACGGCCGTCGAGACCTACCGCCGTGACCCGGAACTGGTCCTGCGCTGCCCGGTCACCGTCTACACCGGCATCAGCGATCCGCGGGTCACCGACGCGGAGGCACGGGCCTGGGCTCAGTTGACGACGGGCGGCTTCCGTGTCGAACGGTTCCCGGGCGGCCACTTTTACCTGGACGGCGCCGAACAGGCCGTGGCCGCCGCCCTCTCGCGCGACCTCCATGCCTTCGCGAACCACGCAGCGGCCACGACTCGTTGACCGTCCGTCGTGGGCCCGAACCCGGAAGGACCCCTTCATGAACACGATCGACGATCTTGTGGTGCTGATCCGTGACGAGCTGGGGCTGGCGGTGTCCGTCCAGGACGCCGAGCGGCCCCTCGACGAGATCGCCGGCTGGGACTCCGTGCACCTGCTGTGGCTGACCGCGGCCCTGGAACGGCGTACCGGCCGCAGCGTCTCCATGCCGGACCTGCTGGAGGCCGGGACCCTCGGGGGCATCTACCAGGTGGCGGTCGCGGCGTGAGCGGGTCACGGTTCCCCGCCGAGCGGCGGCACACCCTCTACCACTGCGACGAGATCCGCGCCGCGGCGCCCGTCTACCTCGACACCGAGGTGGACATGAGCGGCGTGCAGCGCCACCGGGAGGCGGCCCGCGACGCGGGGCACCGGTACTCGGTGGTGAGTTACGTCCTCCAGGCGGCGGGCCGGGTGCTGGCCCGCCACCCGGAGGCCAACGCGGCCGTCCGTGGCCGGCTGCGCCCCCGGATCGCGCGCTACTCCACCGTCAACGGCAAGGTGACCCTGGACAAGACCCTGGGTGGCCGACGTGTGGTGCTGGCGACCGTGGTGCCGGAACTGGAGCGGTCGAGCCTGGCGGGCGTGCAGCGGCACGTGGAGCGGTTCCGGGACGGAGATCCCGACCACATGCCGGAGTTCGCGCCGGTGCGCAAGCTGCACCGGCTGCCCGTGCCGGTCGGCCGGCTGCTGTTCCGGCTGGCCACCCGTTCCCTGGCACACCGCGGCGAGCTGGTCGGCACCGTCGCCGTCACCTCGCTCGGCCACCGGCCGGTGGACGGCTTCCAGTCGCTCGGCGGTACGACCGTCACGCTCGGCGTCGGTCGGGTGGTGGACCGTGTCGTCGTCCGTGAGGGTGCCGTCGTGGTGGCTCCGGTGATGCGGCTGAGCCTGGCGTTCGACCACCGTGTCATCGACGGTGCCGAGGCGGCCGACGTGCTGGCCGAGCTCAAGGAGTTCCTGGAGTCGTACGGGCCGCATGTCGCCGTCGGCGCGGACGGGGACGAGCCGGCCGCCTCCCGCGCGTCGGATCGCCGGCCGGCCGAGACCTCCGGCACCTGACCCCTCGTACGACCGCTCGCGCCTCGTGCCGCGGGTCCCGTTCCTGTGACGGGCCCGCGGCGTCGGTGTTTCCGGCCGCGGGCGCTCAGCCCCGGCCCAGTTCGCGGTCGATCAGCGCGAACATCTCCTCGTCACTGGCCGTGGACAGCTCGGCGTCGGCCCCGTCACCTTCCACGGCGGCGGCGTCGGGGGGTGTGTCCTCCAGCTGCCAGAGCAGCGACTTCAACCGCTTGGCGAACCTCGACCGCTCCTCCTCGCCGAGGGCACCCGCGGCCAGCTGCCCTTCGAGGGCGGCGAGGCTCTCCGTGCCGGGGGTGGGTCCGTCCTCGACGGCCGTGCCGGGCAGTTGCGTGCCGAGCAGTTCCGCGAGCGCCTCGGGCGTCGGGTTGTCGAAGACCGCGGTGGCGGAAAGACGCAGCCCGGTCGCCGAGTTGAGGCGGTTGCGCAGTTCCACCGAGGCCAGCGAATCGAAGCCGATGGTCTTGAACGTGGCATCGCGGGGCACGGTGTCCGACGACTCGTGACCGAGCACCACCGCGGCGTGCGTACGGACCAGCCGCACCAGTGCCTCGGCCCGCTCCGCCGGCGCCAGCGCGGCCAGTTGCGGGGCCTGTGTCCGGTCCCTCCCCACGGTCCCGTCCGTGCCCGCGGCGCGGCGCGCCACCGGCCGGACCACCTTGCTGAGTACGGCCGGCACGTCGGCGCCCCGCTCGGCGCGGGTGCCCAGCCGGGCCGGTACCACCACGGCCTCACCGAGCGCCATGGCGGCGTCGAAGAGCGCGAGGCCCTCGTCCGTGGCAAGCGGGAGGATGCCGCTGCGGCTCAGCCGGGCCACGTCGGCGTCGCCGAGGTGCCCCGACAGCTCGCTCTCCTGCGCCCAGTATCCCCAGCCCAGCGAGAGCGCCGGGTGACCGAGTGCCCGGCGGCGCTGGGCCAGGGCGTCCAGTCCTGCGTTGGCCGCGGCGTAGTTGCCCTGGCCCGCCGTGCCGAGGGTGCCCGCGATCGACGAGAACAGCACGAACCGGCTCAGGTCGAGGTGCCGGGTCAGCTCGTCCAGATGGCCGGCGGCCGTCACCTTGGGATCCAGGACCCGGTCCACGGCATCGGCGTCGAGCGCTTCGAGGGTGCCGTCGGCGGTCACCCCGGCCGCGTGGACGACAGCGGTCAGTGGATGCGCGTCCGGCACGCCGGCCAGCAGTCGCGCCACGTCCTCGCGTCGGGACACGTCGCACGCGGTGACCGTGACGGACGCCCCGAGCCGCGTCAGCTCGTCCCGCAGCCCGGCCGCTCCGGGCGCGTCGAGACCGCGCCGGCTGGTCAGCAGCAGCTGCCGCACACCGTGCGCCTCCACCAGGTGCCGGGCGACCTGCGCCCCCAGGGCACCCGTGCCGCCGGTGACCAGGAAGGTGCCGTCGGGGTCGGGAGGGGACGGTACGGTCAGCACGATCTTGCCGACGTGCCGTGCCTGGCTCATGAACCGGTAGACCTCGGGCGCCCGGTGTATGTCCCAGCTCCGCACGGGCAGCGGGTCGAGCACGCCCGCCTCCAGCAGCGCCACGATCTCGCCGAGCATCTGCCGGATCCGGTCCGGGCCCGCCTCCATCAGGTCGAACGCCTGATAGGTGACGCCCGGATGGCGGGCCGCGACCTCGGCGGCGTCACGGATGTCGGTCTTGCCCATCTCGATGAACCGGCCGCCCTCGGGCAGCAATCGCAGCGACGCGTCGACGAACTCCTTCGCCAGTGAGTTCAGAACGACTCGCATCCCCCCGCCGGACTCGTGCAGGAAGCGCTCGGCGAACTCCAGATCACGCGAGGACGCGATCCGCTCCTCGGCAAGGCCCATCTCCCGCAGCAGCCGCTGCTTCGCGGGGCCGGCGGTCGCGTACACCTGCGCTCCCCAGTGCCGGGCCAGCTGTACGGCGGCCATGCCCACGCCGCCGGCCGCCGCGTGCACCAGGACGGCGTCTCCTTCCTCCAGTCCACCGAGGTCGCGGAGCCCGTAGTAGGCGGTGAGGAAGACGACCGGCACGGAAGCGCTCCGCGCGAAGGTCCAGCCCTCCGGCATCCGCACGAGCAGGCGCTCGTCGGCGACCGCCACCGGCCCGAACGAGTGCGGCAGCAGCCCCAGCACGCGGTCTCCGGGAGCGAGTCCGGTCACTCCCGGCCCCACCTCCGTGACGACGCCGGCGCCCTCGCTGCCCATCACCCGCTCGCCCGGGTACATGCCGAGCGCCATCAGCACGTCCCGGAAGTTCAGCCCGGCCGCCCGCACCGCCACCCGCACGGTGCCGGGAGCGAGCGGTTCGGCCATCTCCTCGCAGGGCACCAGCTCAAGCGACTCGATGGTGCCCGGCTCCCTGGTGTCCAGCCGCCAGGTCTCGGCGTTCCGCGGCGGCGACAGGGGCGGATCCTCGTGCAGGGGAACGAGGTGGGGGGTGTGGAGGGTGGTGTCGCGGAGGGCGAGTTGGGGTGTGGCGGTGGTGAGGGCCTGGGCGAGGTGGGTGGGGTCGTCGTCGGTGTCGAGGAGGTGGATGCGGTCGGGGTTCTCGGTCTGTGCCGTGCGGGTCAGGCCCCACAGGGCGGCGTGTGCGGGGTCGACCGGGTCGCCGGGATCGAGGGCGTGGGCGTGGCGGGTCAGGACGGTCAAGGGGACGTCGGCCAGGCGGGGTTCGGTCAGGTACTGCTGGAGCAGGCTGAGCAAGGAGTGGACGGCCTCGCGCACGGGTGTGCCGGAGGGCGGGGCGTAGAGGACGGCTCGCGGCTGGTGGTCTGGGTGGTCGAGGAGAGCGGACAGGTCGGGGTAGTGGCGGGCCCCGGCCAGGCATTCCGGGGTGCCCAGGAGGGCCCAGCCGGCCAGGTCCGCCGGGTGGGTGGGCAGGGGCTGCGGGGTCCAGCGCAGGGTGTAGAGGTGGTCGGTGGCAGCCGGGGCGGCGGCCGGGGTGAGCGTCCGCAGGGTCAGTTCACCGATCTCGGCAACGAGCCCACCCTCACCGTCATACAGCGTGACCGCGACCGTGTCCTCGTCCATCTCACGTACGACCGCGCGTAGTTGAACGGCTCCCGTCGCATGCAGGGTGACGTCGGTCCATGCGAAGGGGACGCGTACGTCGGTGTGCTCGCTGTCCACGAGGAGGGTGTGCAGGGCCGCGTCGAGCAGGGCGGGGTGCAGGCCGAACATGTCGGGGCCGTGGCTGCCGGTGTGCTCCTCGGGCAGGGTGACCTCCGCACAGCGGACGGGACCGTCACGCCATACGGCGGTCAGACCCTGGAAGCCGGGGCCATAGGCATAGCCACGCTCGGCCAACTCCTCGTACGCGCCGGACAGGTCCACCGGCTGCGCGCCAGGAGGAGGCCACGCCCCCTGCCAGTCCCCGGCGGGTGTCTTCCCCTGCGGGGCGAGGCGTCCGGTGGCGCACCTGGTGTAGGGGCGTCCCTGGTCGTCGTCGGGGCGGGAATAGATCTCGACGCCTCGTCGGCCGTTCTCGTCCTCGTCAAAGGGTTCGACGGTGAGCTGGAGTTGCAGACCGCCGGCGGCCGGCAGCTCCAGTGGCGCCTCAAGGGTGAACTCCTCCAGCACCGGGCAGCCCGACTCGTCACCGGCCCGCAACGCCATCTCCACCAGCGCCGCGCCCGGCACCAACACCCGGCCCTTGACCTCGTGGTCCGCAAGCCAGCCGTGCGACGAGCGGGTGATGCGGCCCGTCAGCACCGTGGTGTCCGCGCCGGCGACCGTCACTGCCGCGCCCAGCAGACCGTGCCCGAAGGCCCCCAGCCCGAGCCCCTCCGGACCCCCGGCCGCACCCGACACCTCCAGCCAGTACCGCCGCCGCTGGAAGGCATACGTCGGCAACCCCACCCGACGCCCACCAGCACCCGCCAACACCGCACCCCAGTCCACCCCCACACCGGCCGCGAACACGGCACCCACACCCGACAACAACACCTCAGCAGCAGGCGCCCCCGCACCACGCGACAAGGCCACCCACGTCACCGACTCCTCCGGCACACACTCCTGCCCCATCACCGACAGAACCGCACCAGGACCCACCTCCACAAACACCGACACACCCGCCGAACGCGCCGCACCCACACCATCCGCGAAACGCACCGGCTCACGCACATGCCGCACCCAGTACTCCGGATCACAGGCCACGGCCGCGTCCATCAGCCCACCCGTCACATTCGACACCAACGGAACGGCCGGAGCGTGATACGTCAGCCCCCGCACCACCTCACGGAAATCCTCCAGCATCGGCTCCATCAACGACGAATGGAACGCATGCGAAACCCGCAACCTCCGCGCCCGACCACCCCCCGCCTCCCACCGGCCCACCACCTCGTCCACCACAGCACCCGACCCCGAAACCACCACCGACCGCGGCCCGTTCACCGCAGCCACCGACACCCCCGACACCCCCTCCAACAACACCTCCACCTCCCCCAGAGACCCCCGCAACGACACCATCACCCCACCCGACGGCAACGCACCCATCAACCGACCACGCGCCGCCACCAAACGACACGCATCCCCCAACGACCACACACCCGCACAGAACGCAGCCGCCACCTCACCCACCGAATG